>NZ_JBHUFR010000018.1:212937-451579 GCF_042680985.1 Paraburkholderia dipogonis
CTGCCGCCGGCGAGCGACGGCAGCGGCGCGGTCGGCCAGACGCAGAAAGCGGCCGAGCCGGTGCGCACGCAGGCCGAAGAAGCGGTCGTGCAGCGCGAACATGCTCCGCTCTTCGACCACAAGCTGACAATGGACTGGGGCATCAGCGACACCTACTACGATCGCCGCCAGTTGCAGTTGTCGGGCTTCCTCGCGCTCGACGCGATTTTCCTCGGCAACATCAACCTGGGCGAGACCAAGTCGCACCAGGTGATGGCGGATCTCGATACGCGCTACGGCCTGACCGACCGCATGAGTGTCGACGTCGACGTGCCGTACATCTACCGGCATAGCAACTTCATTGTGGGCGGAGCGGGCGGAGCGGCGAGCACGATGTCGGATGCCTCGGTGAACGGCAGCAATATCGGCGACGTCAACTTCGGGATCTACTACCAGTTCCTGAAAGAGACCAACAGCCTGCCGGACGTGGTCGGCAGCCTGCGCATCAAGGCGCCGACCGGCACCTCGCCTTTCGGCGAGAAGCTGGTGCAGCTGGACGCCAACAACACCAATCTGGTGGCGCCGGGCAAGCTGCCCACCGGCACGGGCTTCTGGAACATCACGGCCGGCGTTTCGCTGTTGAAGACCTATGACCCGGTGGTGCTGTTCGGCAGCCTCTCTTATACCTACAACGTCGCGCGCTCGTTCGCGGATATCTCCTCCGTGCAGGGGCAAACCCAGCCGGCCACCGTCAAGCTCGGCGACATCGTGCAGTTCGGCGGCGGCGTGGCGCTCGCATTCTCCGACAAGGACTCGGCCAGCATCTCCTACACGATGGCGCTCGCACCCGAATCGAAGACGCGCGCCCCCGGGGGCTCATACGAAAAAGTGCCGGGCAGCGAGACGACCGCCGCGGCGCTGAATTTTGGCCTGAACCACGTCGTGAACAAGCATCTGACCATCAACGGCTCGGTCTCCGTGGGCTTGACGCCCGACGCGCCGAACTTCGTGGTCGGCATGCGGTTTCCCTACACATTCTGACGTGTCAACGAAACGAGGTCGAACGTGCGTGAATCACCTCATCTGACCAGTGTTGCTCCGGCCGCCGCCGGAGCGGGATCGGGGGCGCAGCGGGCACGGGCGCTGCCGAACGAGACGGCGGCGGGCTGTCCCGCCGATGTCGCGACAGGCCGGCCTTCGGCGGCAGTGTCGACGATAGGCGGCGCGGCGCCGTCGGCCGCGGTGGCCAATGCCGGCGTCGAGCGCCTGCTGCTTTACGTGGCGCGCACGCCGGACGATACGTTGATCGCGCATCTGAAAAGCCGTGGTTGGCACGTCCTGGCGGCGCGTTCGGCGCACGAACTCGGCCGGCTGGTGAAACCCGATATGGCCTGCGCCGGCATCGTCGATCTGGCGAGCTTTCCGCCGCGCGACCTCGCCAGACTCGAAGCGAGCTTGCGCCAGCAGCAGGTCGGCTGGATCGCGCTTGCCACCAGCGAACGGCTCAACGATCCGGTGGTGCGGCGCCTCGTGCGCCACTACTGTTTCGACTTCGTCAAGGTGCCGGTGGCCAACGCCACGATCGACTATCTGGTCGGCCACGCATACGGCATGGTGACGCTGTGCGATCCCGAACTCGCGCCGCCCGCGAGCGAGTCGGGCGACGAGGAAATGGTCGGCACCTGCGAAGCCATGCAGCAGCTCTTTCGCACCATCCGCAAGGTGGCGAACACCGACGCGAGCGTGTTCATCTCCGGCGAGTCGGGCACCGGCAAGGAGCTGACCGCGCTCGCGATTCACGAGCGTTCGCCCCGCCGCAAGGCGCCGTTCATCGCGATCAACTGCGGCGCGATTCCGCACCATCTGCTCCAATCCGAATTGTTCGGCTATGAGCGCGGCGCATTTACCGGCGCGAATCAGCGCAAGATCGGCCGCGTCGAGGCCGCCGACGGCGGCACGCTGCTGCTCGACGAAATCGGCGATCTGCCGCTCGAAAGCCAGGCGAGCCTGTTGCGCTTTTTGCAGGAAGGCAAGATCGAGCGGCTCGGCGGACGCGAATCGATTCCCGTCGACGTGCGGATCATTTCCGCCACCCACGTCGATCTGGAAGGCGCGATGCGTGACGGCCAGTTCCGCGCCGACCTGTTTCACCGGCTCTGCGTGCTGCGAGTGGACGAGCCGCCGCTGCGCGCGCGCGGCAAGGACATCGAAATTCTCGCGCAGCACATTCTGCACAAGTTCAAGACCGACAGCGCGCGCAAGATCCGCGGCTTCACGCCGTCCGCGATCGAGGCGCTCTATAACTACAACTGGCCCGGCAACGTGCGCGAGCTGATCAACCGCGTGCGCCGCGCGATCGTGATGGCGGAGAACAAGCTGATTTCCGCCGACGACCTCGATCTCGCGCACTTCACCGCGCAGCAGACCATGACGCTCACGCAAGCGCGCGAGGCCGCCGAGAAGCGCGCGATCGAAGCGGCGCTGCTGCGTCATCGTCATCGGCTGAACGAGGCAGCGGCGGATCTGAGTATTTCGCGTGTGACGCTGTATCGCTTGATGGGCCAGCATGGTTTGCGCGAATTGAGCGCCGCCGACGAGAAGGCGGCGTTCGGCGCGGCCGATGGCGCGCCGGTATGAGGCGGCGTGCGTTGGATGCGATCGGTGGGGTCTCGTGAAGCGGCGTGACGCTGCGTGACGCTGCGTGACGCTGCGTGATGCCGCGTGGTGCGCGTGGTGCGCGTGGTGCCTGTCACGCAGCGAGATCGCGCAGCCGCGCTGCGGATAGCGCATGGCTTGGCCGGACGCGTCCCGGCCGGCTGCGCGGCCACGCACCGAAACCCGCCGCCGCGGTCCGAACCTGCGCGTCAGGTAGAATCAGTCCGGTTACGTTCCCCTTTCCATTCGATGACGACGCTCACCCTGATCGTCGCTCGCGCCAACAATGGCGTGATCGGCCGCGATAACCAGTTGCCCTGGCGACTTCCCGAAGACCTCGCGTTCTTCAAGCGCACCACCATGGGCGCGCCCATCATCATGGGACGCAAGACGCACGAGTCGATCGGCCGGCCTTTGCCGGGACGCCGCAACATTGTCGTGACACGGGATGCCACGCGGCGTTTCCAGGGCTGCGACGCGGCCACCACGCTCGAAGACGCGCTCAAGCTCGCCGCTCAGGACCAGGCGCCGGAAGCGTTTCTGATCGGTGGCGCGCAGTTGTATGCGGAAGGTTTGCGGCAGGCGGACAAGCTGATCATCACCGAGATTTCCGCCGACTTCGACGGCGACGCCACATTCCCGGCGCTCGACGAAAACGAGTGGGAAGAAGTCGCGCATGAAACGCATCGCGCGGATGCGCCGAACGATTTCGACTACGCGTTCGTGACGTATAAGCGCAAAGGTGCTTAAAAGGTTTTTTGGCTTGAGACGCCAACGCCGGCGCGCAAAGCAAACGGTCGGCGCTGGCTTCCCGATCATGCATAAAAAAACGCCACGCAGTGACTTGCGTGGCGTTCTGCTTTTTACGGGCCAACTGAAACCGCAACCGGACAGCGGCTAAACCCACTTACTGCCCCGCGATCGTCATCCGTTCGATCAGCACCGAGCCGGTCTGCTTGGTGCCGCGCGTGATCGTATCCGCGCCGATCGCGACGATGTGGTGGAACATCTCCTGCAGCGTGCTCGCCACCGTGATCTCCTCGACCGGGTACTGGATCTTGCCGTTCTCGACCCAGAAGCCCGACGCGCCGCGCGAATAATCGCCCGTCACGTAGTTCACGCCCTGCCCCATCAGTTCGGTCAGCAACAGGCCCGTGCCGAGCTTGCGCAGCATTTCTTCGAAGTCGTCTTCGGGACGCGTGTTCGAGCTGCGCAGCGACAGGTTGTGCGAGCCGCCGGCATTGCCCGTGGTCTGCATGCCGAGCTTGCGCGCCGAGTACGTGGACAGGAAATAGCCTTCCACCACGCCGTCTTTCACCACCGAACGCTGTTTGGTACGCACGCCTTCTTCGTCGAACGGCGCGCTGCCCATGGCGCGCGCGATATGCGGGTCTTCGACCACTTGCACGTGCGGCGCGAACACCGGCTTGCCGAGACTGTCGACGAGGAACGAGGTCTTGCGATACAGCGCGCCGCCGCTTGTGGCCTGCACGAATGCGCCGAGAATGCCCGCGGCGAGCGGCGCTTCGAACAGCACCGGCACCTTGCGCGTATCCAGACCGCGCGCGCCGATGCGCGCCAGCGCGCGTTGCGCCGCGTAACGGCCGACCGCTTCCGGATCGGCGAGTTCTTCCGCACTGCGAGTGGACGTGTACCAGTCGTCGCGCTGCATGTTGCGGGCGCTGCCGGCGATCGGCGCGCACGCAATGTAGTGACGCGAGTACGGATAGCCCGCCAGGAAGCCGCGCGAGGTGGCCAGTACGAACTGCGAGTGCTGCGCCGAGACGCTCGCGCCTTCCGAATTCTTGATCTGCGGATCGGTCGCGAATGCGGCGTCTTCCGCGCGGCGGGCAATTTCCACCGCTTCGTCCGCGGACAGATTCCACGGGTGATAAAGATCGAGGTCGCGCGGCGCCGTTTCCAGCAGTTCGGCTTCAGCAAGACCCGCGCAGTCGTCTTCCGCCGTGAAGCGGGCGATGTTGTAGGCCGCCGCGACCGTGTCCTTCAACGCCTGCGATGAAAAGTCCGAAGTGCTCGCATTGCCGCGCTTGTTGCCGATGAACACCGTCACGCCGACCATCTTGTCGCGGTTGTGTTCGATCGTCTCGACTTCGCCGCGCCGCACGGAGACGGACAGGCCGTCGCCTTCGGAAATCTCGGTCGCCGCATCGGTTCCCCCGAGCGACTTCGCGTGACGAAGGATGTCCGAGGCGATTTCCTTCAGTTCATCCTGGGTGTGCGGAAAGAAGCGCTGCTTGACGTCCATGTCTGCTGCCATTGTCGTTGCCGTCCTGTTCGGGGCCGAGCGGCCCTGGGTGGGTTCGCTATGTTCGCTGTATTCGCTGTGTTCGCACCGGTCACGCCGATGCCAGACGCCTGCGCATGTGTCTGGCGCGTGTGTCCGGCGCGTGTCTCCGTTACCTATCCCGCGATCATAGCAAGGTACGCGACGCCGTACCTGGCATTCGCGGCGCCTCGCGTCGCGTCGGCCAGGCGCCGCCCGCGGCGCCGCGTTGTCATCGCTTTGCCATGTACGAGATCTTGCGCGCGGCGGCACCGCGGGTTCGGCGGGCGCGGCACGTTACAATATCGGCATGACACGCAAAACCCGCATTCAACCTATCGAATCCGCCGAGCCGGAAGTCGACGAGAACGGCTACGACCGTCCCAGCAAGTCCCAGCTCAAGCGCGAAATGCACGAGCTGCAGGAACTGGGCTCGGCGCTGATCGCGCTGCCCAAAGACGCGCTCAAGCGCATGCCGATGCCCGAAAAGCTCGACGACGCCGTGCGCGAAGCGCGCCGCATCACCGACCACGAAGGCAAACGCCGCCAGGTGCAATATGTCGGCCGCGTGATGCGCTCGCTGCTGGACGAGGAAACCGCCGCGCTGCGCACCGCGCTCGACACCTATAACGGCGTCAACAAGGCGGAAACTGCCAAGCTTCACTGGATCGAGCGCACCCGCGAAAAACTGCTCGCTGACGACGCCGCGCTGACCGATTTCATCCGCCAGCACCCGAACGCCGACCCGCAGCAAGGCCGCACGCTGATCCGCAACGCCCGCAAGGAAGCGCAGCAGAGCAAGCCGCCGCGCTACTTCCGCGAACTGTTCCAGTGGATCAAGAACGCGGACGGACCGTCCGCGCAAACCGATTCCGACGCCGACAACGCCCTGGACGAAGACGACGATGACGACCGCGACGCCTAAGGCGGTACGCAAGCACCCCGACGAAATCGTGATCGGCCTCGTGTCGATCAGCGACCGTGCGTCCACCGGCGTGTACGAGGACAAGGGCATTCCGGCCTTGCAGGAGTGGCTCGGCGCGGCGCTGAGCTCGCCGTGGCAAGTGGTCACGCGCCTGATTCAGGACGACGCGCCAACCATTTCCGCCACGCTGACCGAACTGGTCGACGAAGTGGGCTGCGATCTGGTGCTGACCACCGGCGGCACTGGCCCGTCGCGCCGTGACGTGACGCCCGAGGCGACGCTTGCGGTCGCCACCAAGGAAATGCCGGGTTTCGGCGAGCAGATGCGGCAGATCAGCCTGAATTTCGTGCCGACCGCGATTCTGTCGCGCCAGGTCGCGGTGATTCGCGAAACGGCGGAGCACGCGGCGTTGATCATCAATCTGCCGGGTCAGCCGAAGTCGATCAAGGAAACGCTGGAAGGTTTGCGCGACGCCGAAGCAGGCGGCGCGGTGAAGGTGCCGGGCATTTTCGCCGCGGTGCCGTACTGTATCGACCTGATCGGCGGACCGTACGTGGAAACCAACGCCGACGTGGTGAAGGCGTTCCGGCCGAAGAACGCGCAGCGCGCGCCCCGGCCGGCTTAGCTTTATTGCGCGCCGTTAGCGGCATCCGGCGCCGACGGAATCAGGAAGTGCTCGCGGTAGTACTTCAGTTCGTCGATCGACTCGTGGATATCGGCCAGCGCCGTGTGCATCGCGCGCTTCTGGAAGCCCTTGTAGATGGCCGGCTGCCAGCGGCGGCACAGTTCCTTCAGCGTGCTGACGTCGAGATTGCGGTAGTGGAAGAAGCGTTCCAGATCCGGCATCCAGCGCGCCATGAAGCGGCGGTCCTGGCAGATCGAGTTGCCGCACATCGGCGATTTGCCGGGTGGCACGAAAACGCTCAGGAAATCGCGAATCTGTTCGGTGGCATCGGCCTCGCTGACTGTAGACGCCTTCACGCGGTCGATCAGTCCCGAGCGGCCATGCGTGTTCTGATTCCACTGATCCATTTTGGCGAGCGTCTCGTCGCTCTGATGAATCGCCAGAACCGGACCTTCGACCAGCCTGTCGAGCGTCGAATTCGTCACCACCACCGCGATTTCGATGATGCGGTCGGAATCGGGCTCGAGCCCAGTCATTTCCATGTCCAGCCAGACGAGATTCATATCGCTGCGCACGAGCGGCGGCTGTTCGGTGGATGCGAGGATGTCAGTCATGAAGGCAGCCCTGATGGCCGGGCAAACAGCGGCTCTGCAAGCCCGCCTGCCACGGCGCTGGTTCGTTTGAGATTGGTTTAAGCGTGTTCCCGCCGCGCGGCGGGAAGAAACATATAATTCTCGCATAGATACCACGGAATCCCCGGATGCCTACCCTGTACTTCACCGTTCTGTTCGTCGTCGCCGTCGTGGCGATGGTCGGCACCAAACTGTGGCTCGCGTCGCGGCAAATCCGCTTCGTGGCCGGCCATCGCGAGCAGGTGCCGAGCCAGTTCGTCGGCACCATCGCGCTCACCGCGCACCAGCGCGCCGCCGACTACACGGTCGAGCGCACGCGTCTGACCATGATCGAAATCGTCGTCAGCGCGGCCGTGCTGATCGGGCTCACGCTGCTCGGCGGCGTGCAGGCGCTCGATCTCGGCATCTCCGACTGGCTCGGCCGCGGTTACATCGGCCAGATCGCGCTGGTCGCCGCGGTGATCGCGATCACCAGCGTGATCGACCTGCCGTTCGACTACTACCGGCAGTTCGTGGTCGAGCAGCGCTTCGGCTTCAACCGCATGAGCAAGGGCATTTTCTTCGTCGACCGGATCAAGGGCGTGCTGCTTGGCGCCGCTTTCGGCCTGCCGCTGCTGTTCGTCGTGCTGTGGCTAATGAACCAGGCCGGCAGTCTGTGGTGGCTGTGGACGTGGATCGTCTGGGTCGCGTTCCAGATGCTCGTGCTGGTGCTGTATCCGTCGTTTATCGCGCCGCTTTTCAACAAGTTCGAGCCGCTCAAGGACGAAGCGCTGAAAAGCCGCATCGAGGCGCTGATGCAGCGCTGCGGCTTCGCTGCCAAGGGCCTCTTCGTGATGGACGGCAGCCGCCGTTCGGCGCACGGCAACGCCTACTTCACCGGCTTCGGCGCGGCCAAGCGGATCGTGTTCTTCGACACACTGCTCGCGCGTCTGTCGGGCAACGAGATCGAAGCCGTGCTCGCGCATGAACTCGGCCACTTCAAGCGCCGTCACGTCATCAAGCGCATGCTCGTCACGTTCGCGATCAGTCTCGCAATGCTCGCCCTGCTCGGCTGGCTTACGCAGTGCGTGTGGTTCTATGAAGGGCTGGGCGTGCGGCCCTCGCTGATCGGCGGCAATAGCGGCCTCGCGCTGGTGCTGTTCTTCCTCGCGCTGCCGGTGTTCCTGTTTTTCGTGACGCCGCTGGGCAGTCTCAGCTCGCGCAAGCACGAGTTCGAAGCCGACGCGTTTGCGGCGACGCAGACCGATGCGCAAGACCTCGTCAACGCGCTCGTCAAACTGTACGAGGACAACGCGTCGACTCTGACGCCCGACCCGCTCTACACCGCGTTCTACTACTCGCATCCGCCGGCATCGCAGCGGATCGACCGCTTGCTGCGGCACGCATGAGCGGCCGCTCCCCGAAAGCGCCGCGCGCGCCCTCCAGCACGCGCGTAGGCGGCCTCGTGGTGGCCGCGCATGGCCGCCACTATCTGGTCGCGCCGGATGACGGCGGCGCCATGCTCCAGTGCTTCCCGCGCGGCAAGCGCAGCGAGGTGGCCGTCGGCGATCGCGTGGTTTATGAGCTGGCTTCGGCGGATCAAGGCGTGATCGTCGAGATCGGTGAACGGCGCAATCTGCTGTATCGCTCAGATCAGTACAAGTCCAAGCTGTTCGCTGCCAACCTCGATCAGCTGTTGGTCGTGTTGGCCACCGAACCGCATTTCAGCGAAGACCTGCTCGGGCGCGCGCTCGTCGCGGCAGAGGCGAACGAGTTGAAGCCGCTGATCGTGCTGAACAAGACCGACGTCACCGATGCGCTCGAAGGCGCGCGCAAGCGGCTCGAGCCGTACCGCGCGCTGGGTTATACGGTCGTGGAAGTGTCGATCAAGATGCAACCCGAGGCCGCGCGCGCAGCGTTGATCGAACATCTGCAGGGCCATTCGACGCTGCTGCTCGGCCAATCCGGCATGGGCAAATCGACGCTCGTCAATCTGTTGATTCCCGATGCCGAGGTCGCCACGCGCGAGATTTCGACCGCATTGAACAGCGGGCGCCATACGACGACCTTCACGCGTCTCTATCCGCTGCCTGATAGCGCGGACGGCGAAGGCGGCGCGTTGATCGACTCGCCGGGCTTCCAGGAATTCGGCCTGCATCATTTGACCGAAGGCCGGCTCGAGCGCGCGTTTCCGGAGTTCCGGCCGCTGCTGCCGAACTGCCGGTTTTACAACTGCCATCATTTGCAGGAACCCGGTTGCGCGATTCTCGAAGCCGTGGCCGATGGACGCATCCGCCGCGAACGGCATGCGCTGTATGCGCAACTCGTGCACGAAGCCAGCCAGATCGTCCGCTGACATGAAACTGATGCGCGCGCCGAATCTCATCATCGGACAGCATTGGGTCAACGTGCTGGCTACCGCTGGCATTGCTTGCGAGTTGCACAACCGTTATCTGAACGGCGCGCTCGGTGATATTCCGGCGGATCAGTGCTCGCCGGAACTTTGGCTCGTCGATGAACGTGATGAGGCGATGGCGCGGAGGTTGATCGACGCAGCTTCGCATGGACCGGCGGCGGGGTCGCCTGGGTGGAAGTGCCGTCAGTGCGGCGAGGCGCTCGAGGCGCAGTTTACGGTTTGCTGGCAGTGTGGGACGGCACGCGATCCACTGGACGGGTGAAGCGGCTTATCGCTGACCGGTGCATTGCGTACGGTGTCGCGGCACGAATGGAAAAGGCCGTGGGCGATGCACTCCACGATGCGATTTCCGGCGCTTAAAAACAAAACCCTACGTTTCTTCGAAGCGTAGGGTTTGTCGGCGGACTGATACCGGCGCGCGGCTTTGTTTCTCTACAGCAAATAGCGCTAGCTTGATGGCGTCAAGCGAGCCACACCGCGATCGTCAGCATCAGCAGCAAAATCATCCACAGCACCACCGCGCGCCACACCAGGCCCACGGCCGATTGCAGCGTGCGCGGCGTGCAGTCGTCGCCGACCTGCATCGGGCCGCCGTCACCAGTGGCGAGCGCGTCGAGGCTCGATGGTTCAGCCAGCGGCCCGCTCAGACGTGCGCCCAAGGCGCCGCTGCCCGCGGCCAGCAACACGCCGTCGTTCGCGTCCGGCCATTGGCGCGCATGGTTGCGCCATGCATAAATCGCGTCTTCAAAATTACCGACGATCGCAAAGCCCAGCGACGTCAGCCGCGCCGGCACCCAGTCGATCACGAAGAAAGCACGCTGCGCAAAGCTCGAAAACGCGACAGTGCGATCGTCGACCGGCCGCGCCCACGTGCGCGCCAGGTATTCGGCGATCCGATACAGCACCGCACCCGCCGGACCGACCGGAATCAGGAACCAGAAGAACACGCCGAACACGTGCCGATGCGAAGCGACCACCGCATGAATCAGCGTGTGACGCACGATCTCGCTGACAGGCATGTCGACCGTATCGAGCCCGGTCCATTCGTTCAGGATCTCTCGCGCGCGCGGCACGTCGTCGTTATTCAACGCGAGGTGGATGTCCGTGAAATAGTGGCTGAACTGGCGGAAGCCCAGCGTGAAATACAGCACCGCGACGTTCCACAGGAACGCCAGCGCAAAGTGAATGTGATACAGCACGTAATAGACGAGCGCAACGACCAGCGTCCACGGCACCACCACCACGAGCCAGGCGAGCAAGCCGTGCCTCGGCTTGCCGGCATCGAATCCGTGCGCCGCCGACTCCGCATGGTATTGAAGCAACGCGGACACCGGATTGTTCGGCGACAGCGCGCGTACCTGTTCAATGATTAGAGCCAGCAATACGGAGAAAAAAGTCATGCGGTGCGCCGTGCTTTTCGAGTTTTACGATTGTTTTATAACGATAGCACAGGGTCGGATGCCACTGAGCGCGGACCTCGACAAACACCTGACAACTGCACAGTCCATGCGGCTCATGCCGCGAGGAAGCGATAGAAGTTGCGCAGCATGGCGGCCGTCGCGCCCCAGATGAAATAGTGGCTGCCGACTTCGCTGCTGCTCTCGTCAACTTCAGGATCGGCCTCAGCCAATGCGGCGCGCGGATACGGCATCGCGAAAAAGCGCCGTTCGCCGCCTTCATAGCGGAACACGCGGACTTCGTGGTGCACGGGGTTCATCAGAAAGGCGAGCGGCACCTCGAAGACTTCGGCCACTTCGAGCGCGTCCGCCTTTACCGTGAACGGCGGATGCACGAGGCCGATCACCGGCGTCACGCGAAAACCGGTGCCCGTCAGGTAGTCGGGCAACGCGCCCAGAATTTCCACACGCGATGGATCGAGACCGACCTCCTCCTCCGCTTCCCGCAGCGCGGTGGCCGTCGCGTCGGGGTCAAAGGGTTCATGACGGCCGCCGGGAAAGCTCACCTGGCCTGCATGATCGTTCAGATGGTCGGCACGCTGAGTCAGCAGCACGGTCAGGCCGTGTTCGCGGACCACCAGCGGCACCAGCACCGCCGCGACTCGCGGATCGGCATGCGTATCGCGCCAGGGCGCATCGACGACGAGTTCGGGGGTCCAGGCCAGGCGTTGCTCGAAGCGCGCGCGCAGGCCGTCAGGCGTGAGACGGTCGCCTGCCACCGGCGGCAGATCGGTGCCTGTTGCTTCGACAGGCAAGGTTTCAGGCTCAAAGACGGGGCGGGTCAACGGGTCTCTCGAAATGAGCGGATAGGGGACATGCCGCTATTTTGACCTGGCAAACAAAAAAGCACCCGCGAGGGGTGCTTTTTCTTACAGCTTTTACGCTTCCGGAGCAGCGCGGTCTTTCTTCGCGACCAGCTTTTCCTTGATCCGGGCCGACTTGCCCGAACGGTCGCGCAGGTAGTACAGCTTCGCACGACGCACATCGCCACGACGCTTCACGACGATGCTTGCCAGCAGCGGCGAGTACGTCTGGAACGTACGCTCGACGCCTTCGCCCGACGAAATCTTGCGGACGATGAACGACGAATTCAGACCACGGTTACGCTTGGCGATCACGACGCCTTCGTAAGCCTGAACACGCTTACGCGTACCTTCGACCACGTTCACGCTGACGATCACCGTATCGCCGGGGGCGAATTCGGGGATGGTCTTCTCGCCGAGGGCGCGGCCGATTTCTTCCTGCTCGAGTATTGCAATCAGATTCATCACTGACTCCTAGGTCCATCTTGTCGGCGTTCGTACCTGCCTCGTGAAAACACTTGGCTACGGCCCCGATAGAGGATGGGTTCACATCTGGCGCCGTGCACGCATGCGCGGCGCCGCCTAATGTCCGCTCGAAAGACCGAAGGCTTTACGCCTTCGACTCTTCCTTTGCGAGACTCGCAAGCCATGCCTCGTCGGCACGGCTCAACATCTTGTTCTTTCTGGCCTTCACGATCAGATCGGGCCGTTTGTTCGACGTGTTACGCAAGGCTTCACGCCGGCGCCACGCTTCGATCTCCGCATGATGGCCACCGAGCAGCACATCAGGCACGCGCACGCCGTCGTATTCCTCGGGACGCGTGTAATGCGGGCAATCCAGCAGCACGTCGACAAAACTATCCTGCACCGCCGACTGCGAGTCGTTGAGCACGCCGGGCAACTGACGCACCACAGCGTCCATCAAGGCCATGGCCGGCAGTTCGCCGCCCGACAGCACGAAGTCGCCCAGGCTGACTTCTTCGTCGACGACACGGTCGAGCAAACGCTGATCGATCGCTTCATAGCGCCCGCACAACAGGATCAGCCCGGGTTCTGCAGCAAACTGCATGACGCGGTCGTGATTCAACGTGGCACCTTGCGGCGACATCATCACGACACGCGACGCGCTGATACCCTGCTCCGCCTGCGCCGCTTTCGCCGCGCCGATCGCGTCTTCCAGCGGTTTGGCCAGCATCACCATGCCGGGGCCGCCGCCATATGGGCGATCGTCGATCGTGCGGTAGTTGTCGGTCGTGAAATCGCGCGGATTCCACGTACGCAACCCGTAGCGCTCCTGCTTCGCCGCCCGGCTGGTGATACCCCAGTCGGTCAGCGCGCGAAACATGTCAGGAAAGAGCGTAACGACATCGAACTGCATCGCCCTCTCCATTCAGCGAAATTATTTAGTAATCGGCTTCCCAGTCGACAGTGATCTGCTTCGCCGCCTGGTCCACCGTTTTGACAAAGACGCCGACGAACGGGATCAAACGCTCGCCGGTGACCGGCTTGCCGCTTTTGTCGGTAGCCGGGTATTCGATGCGCAACACCGAGTGCGCACCGTTGTCGATCATGTCTGCAACCTTGCCGAGATTGACCCCGGCAACGTTCACCACATCCAGGCCGAGCAGGTCGACCCAGTAGAATTCGTCGGCTTCGAGAGCCGGAAATTCGCTGCGGCTGATATAGACGCGGGAGCCGCGCAGTGCCAGAGCCACATCGCGGTCAGTGACGCCGCCCAGATGGGCAACCACGCTGTCGCTATGCATTTTCGCCTGCAACGACGGCGCCGATTTGCGCTCCTGGCCTTTGATCAGCCACCAGCGCTTCGCGCTCAGCAACGCATCGCCACCGTGGCCGGCATCCGCGTGCGCGGCCACCTTGACCCAGCCTTTAAGGCCGTAAGCGTCGACGATTGCGCCGACCTCGACCGCATCGGCCGGCCAGCTTTCCACCGTTTCCGTGCGCATTTCTGCCGCACCGGAACCGGCGTTAGCAACTTGGGCTTTCGCCCTGCCTTCGGCTTTTTCGACCGGCTTGCGGACGAATGCACCGAACGGCGCCTGACCAGACGTCTTCGCGCGCGGGGCTGCTGCTACTGCCTTTACGCGACCTGAACTGCCGGAATCACGCTCAGACATAAGAACACCTCGAAGAGAACCTCGCTGCCAGCTTCGACGCCTGCTTCAGCAAAACAACTCGCGCATCGGACTGCTCACGCACACCGCGCGAGCCGCCGGTCGAACCGACGACGATACGCATGCTAGCTACCATTAAGCAGCCGGCTGCGCCTTTGCAGCTTCCTTCACGAGGCGCTCGACGGTCGGCGACAGTTGTGCGCCAACGCCTTGCCAGTACGTCAGGCGGTCCTGAGCGATACGGAGGGATTCACCCTTCGTAGCGACCGGGTTGTAGAAGCCAACGCGCTCGATGAAGCGGCCGTCACGACGGTTACGCGAATCGGTTGCGACGATGTTGTAGAACGGGCGCTTCTTGGAGCCGCCACGAGCCAAGCGGATGATGACCATACTAGAATCCTTGAAAACCGGGGTTCGGAACGACTGAAACACGCGATTATAGCGGGAAACCAACGCCATAACAAACACTTACCCGGATAAACTGAGCGACGGGGTTGCGCCGGACATACGGGCGGGAGCCCGGAACCGCGTCGAAACGCCCGAATTACCTGACGGAGCGCCCGTGAAACTCCTGCCGCCAATCGTGTTTTTACGCGCTTTCTGTACCGCCGCCATACGGTTCGCCTCCTCGGCGCGCGATTTGCAAAGCCGGGCCCTCCTTCGCATAGGCACGGCCGCGCTGCTCGCCGCCACTGCCCTGCCTGCGCTCGCCGCGCTGCAGGTGGACCGCATCAAACTGCCGCCGGGCTTCCATATCGAGGTCTTGTCGAACGCCGTGCCGAGCGCGCGAGCCATGACTCTCTCGCCGAAAGGCGTTCTCTATATAGGCAGCCTCGACGGCCACGTCTACGCGCTCGAATTGCAAAACGGACGCGTGACGGCCCGCCACGTGATCGCCTCCGGCCTGGAAACGCCGGCGGGCGTGGCTTGGCACGATGGCGCGCTCTATGTGTCCGCGGTATCGAAAATTGTACGCTTCGATGCGATCGACACTCACCTGAACGATCCGCCCAAACCCGTCGTCGTGATCGACACATTGCCCACGGAGACGCACCACGGCTGGAAATTCATCGCGTTCGGCCCGGACGGCAAGCTCTACGTGCCGCAAGGCGCGCCCTGCAATGTCTGCCTGAAAGATCGGAACCGCTTCGGGTTGATCGGCCGCATGGACCCGGACGGCAGTCACTACGAGGTCGTGGCGCACGGCATCCGCAATTCGGTCGGCTTCGCGTGGCACCCCGTGACGCATGATCTGTGGTTCACGGATAACGGCCGCGACCTGCTCGGCGACGACGTGCCGGACGACAAGCTCAACCGCGCGCCACGCTCCGGAATGGATTTCGGCTTTCCGTACTGCCATGGCGGCGACACACCCGACCCCGAGTTCGGCAAGGACCATCCGTGCAGCGCTTTCACACCGCCCGCGGTCAAACTCGGCGCGCATGTCGCGGCGCTCGGCATGCGCTTTTACGACGGCCCGATGTTTCCGGCCGCGTATCGGAACAGTATTTTTATCGCCGAGCACGGTTCGTGGAATCGCAGCAAGAAGGTCGGCTATCGCGTCGTGCACGTGACTACAGACCCGGATGGCAGCAATGCCCGCCAGGAAGTGTTTGCCGAAGGCTGGCTCCAATCCGGCGAAACCGAGTGGGGACGCCCGGCCGACGTGCTGCCGCTGCCCGACGGCTCGCTGCTGATCAGCGACGACTACGCCGGCGCTATCTATCGCGTGACTTATTCGGCGCCGTAGGGCGCCTTCCGCGGCAAGCGGCGTCAAACGCCGTGCGCTCCCAAGGCTTGGCCGGTCAATCGCGCGCCGGCACCCGCGCCGCCGGTCCGACCAGATCCGGCGCTTCTCGCACCACTCGCCAAGCTGCCATGATCGCCCGCTTCACCGCCGCCGCAACCACCCACCCTTCGCCCCGCGGCTGAGCGCGCCTTCGGCCCTGCCGCGGCCTCCCATCACGTGACCGGCAGCCCGTGGCGGGCGTAGAATGCGCGTCGGTCCGCGCGCCGCGCGTTGCTCCTTTCGACCGCCTGTCACTCTGCTCTGGCCTACATGTCCACCCTTGTCTCGACTTCCTCGCGTTTCAGATCCAAGACGATTACCGCCGCACTGGCGTTCTTCTTCGGCAGCCTCGGCGCTCACCGGTTCTATCTGTACGGCATGCGCGACATCTACGGATGGGCACACGTGATCGGCACGCTGATCGGCATTCCGGGCGCCATGCTGCTGGTAGCGAGCGAACGGTCTTCGATGCTCGGCTGGGCGCTGGCCTTTCCCGGCGCGGTTTCGCTGCTCGCGGCGTTTCTCGCCGCGATCGTCTACGGGCTGCGTCCGGACGAAAAGTGGGACGCGCAGTTCAACGCTCAGACCCAGCGCAAAAGCCGCTCCGGCTGGACGGTCATTTTCGTCGTGATCTTTTCGCTGCTGATCGGCGCCTTCCTGCTGATGACAGGCCTCGCCATTTCGTTCCAGACGTACTTCGAAAGCCAGGTGCAGGCGGCCAAAGCGCTGTCGCAATGAGCCTTTGCGCGTCGCGCTAGAAAAGATTCAGTTGAGGATCGTCGCGTGCCGGTTTATCGGCACGCGGCACGTCTGCCGGGCGAAAGTGCGACATATCCAGAATGCCGCGGTCACGCCGATTCAGGCCCAGACGGCGCACCGCCTTGTGGAATCGCTGTTTGAGCAGATCGGCCCACAAGCCTTCGCCCTTCATGCGCGTGGAGAACGACGAGTCGTAGTCCTTCCCACCCCGCATGTCCCGCACGCGACTCATCACCCGATCGGCACGATCTGGAAAATGCGCCGCGAGCCAATCCTTGAACAGCGGCGCGACTTCCCACGGCAGACGCAGCACGATGTAGCTCGCGTTGCTCGCACCCGCCTCCGCGCAGGCTTCCAGCACGCGCTCCATGTCCGGTTCGGTGACGAACGGAATCACCGGCGCGATGCTGACGCCGACCGGAATGCCCGCCTCGCTCAACGTGCGGATGGCGCGCAGCCGCCGTGACGGCGTGGCGGCGCGCGGTTCCAGCGTGCGAGCGATCTCAGCGTCCAGCGTGGTGATCGTGATGGCCGCCATGAATTGCCCGCGCGCCGCCATGGGCGCCAGCAGATCGAGATCGCGTTCGATCAGCGACGACTTGGTGATCGCCGCAAACGGATGCTGACGTTCGCTGAGCACTTCGATCACCCTGCGCGTGAGCCGCAGGTCACGCTCGACGGGCTGCCAGGCGTCCGTATTGACGCCCAGTGCGATCGGCTCCGGCACGTAGGACTTCTTCGACAATTCCCGCTCGAGCAATTCCGGCGCATTAATCTTGGCGTAGATCCGACTTTCGAAGTCGAGCCCCGGCGACAGCCCTAGATAAGCGTGCGTGGGCCGCGCGAAACAATAAATGCAGCCGTGCTCGCAGCCGCGATACGGGTTCAGCGACACGCTGAACGGAATATCCGGCGACGCGTTGCGCGTAAGAATGGTCTTGGCCCGTTCTTCGAAGACCTGCGTGCGCAAGACCTTGGGCTCGTCATCGTCTTGCGGCGCCGACAGCCAGCCGTCGTCCACCGCTTCGCGCTGGTCGACTTCGTAGCGGCCTTGCAGATTCGTCACCGCGCCACGGCCCTTGCGAGGCGCGGGCGGCGCGATCGGAAATTCGTTGACGAAGTGGGAGTCGGAGTCGGTCACGGCTGGAACACGTAAAAACAGAAAACGGCGCAAAACACCTGTACAAATATACAGTGTTTACGCCGTTTGTCGAGCCCCCGCCGAGCGCCGTCGTGCCGTTCAATCCCCTACCGGAATCATCAGCGTTTCCTTGATTTCCTCCATCACGACATAGCTTTTCGACTGCACCGCGCCGGGCAGCTGCAGCAGGATGTCGCCCAGAAGCTTCCGGTAATCGGCCATTTCACCGATGCGCGCCTTGATCAGATAGTCGAAATCGCCCGACACCAGGTGACATTCCAGCACCTCGGGGATCTTCTGCACCTCGCGGCGGAACTGGTCGAACATGTTGCCACTCTTGTGATCCAGCGTGATCTCGACGAACACCAGCAGCGCCGCGCCCAATTCCGCCGGATTCACGCGCGCGTGGTAGCCGGTGATCACGCCGTCGCGCTCCATACGCTTGACGCGCTCGATGCACGGCGTGACCGACAGTCCCACCTGTTCGGCCAGATCTTTCATGGCCATGCGGCCGTCCTGCTGCAGCAGCCGCAGGATCTTGCGATCGAGTTTGTCGAGGGCCCGGACCGGCTGGCGCTGTGTACGCATGGTGTTTTTGCTGAAAATCTTGAAAATACAATAACAAAACCTGCCTGACTGTTAATAGTATAGCGGTTAACACTGGACGATCCGCGAAACACCTCGTTAATCGAACGAATTCCAACGAATCGACAAACGCACCGTCCACAGACCTCATTTGAATACCTGGAGCATCTATGCGAGTCGTCGTTTTGGGCAGTGGCGTTGTCGGCGTGACCAGCGCGTATTACCTGGCGCGCGCGGGACACGAAGTGACCGTTATCGATCGCGAGGCCGGCCCTGCGCTCGAAACCAGTTTCGCCAACGCCGGCCAGATCTCGCCGGGCTACGCGTCGCCGTGGGCTGCACCGGGCGTGCCGCTGAAGGCGGTCAAGTGGATGTTCCAGAAACACGCGCCGCTGGCGATCCGCCTCGACGGCACCCAATTCCAGTTGCAGTGGATGTGGCAAATGCTGCAGAACTGCACGTCGTCGCGCTATGCGGTGAACAAGGGCCGCATGGTTCGCCTCGCCGAATACAGCCGCGACTGCCTGCAAGCGCTACGCGCCGAAACCGGCATTCAATATGAAGGCCGCACGGGCGGCACGCTCCAGGTGTTCCGCACGCAGCAGCAATTCGATGGCGCCGCGAAAGACATCGCCGTGCTGCAGGAAGCCAATGTGCCGTACGAACTGCTGTCGCCGGCCGAGCTCGCGCGGGCCGAACCGGCGCTCGCCGCGGTGTCGCACAAGCTGACCGGCGGTCTGCGCCTGCCGGGCGACGAAACCGGCGACTGCCAGATGTTCACCACGCGCCTCGCCGCGCTGGCTGAAGAACTGGGCGTCAAATTTCGCTACAACACGCCGATCGACGCGCTCGCGATGGCCGGCGACCGCATCGCCGGCGTGAAGTGCGGGGAAGAACTGGTGCGTGCGGATTCGTTCGTCGTCGCGCTGGGTTCGTACTCGACGCAGTTTCTGTCCGGCCTGGTGAAGATTCCGGTCTATCCGCTCAAGGGTTATTCGATCACCGCGCCGATCGTCAACGAAGCGTCGGCGCCGGTATCGACCGTGCTCGACGAAACGTACAAGATCGCGATCACGCGTTTCGACGACCGGATTCGTGTGGGCGGCATGGCGGAGATCGTCGGCTTCGACAAATCGCTGCGCCAGGCGCGTCGCGAAACGCTGGAACTGTGCGTGAACGATCTGTTCCCGGGCGGCGGCGATACGTCGAAGGCCACCTTCTGGACCGGTCTGCGCCCGATGACGCCGGATGGCACGCCGATCGTCGGCCGCACTCCCGTGCCGAACCTATTCCTTAACACGGGCCACGGCACGCTGGGCTGGACGATGTCGTGCGGCTCGGGCCAACTGCTCGCCGACGTGATGTCGGGCAAGCAACCGGCCATCAAGGCGGACGATCTGTCGGTGCATCGCTATCTCGGCGAGATTGGCGGTGCGCATCGCCCGGCTTATGCCTAAGGTTTAACGATTACGCTTCGCGAGAGCGGCAGCGCTGGTTTGTGATCTCACGGGCCCGCGTCGCAAAAACAAACGGCGCCTAACAAGGCGCCGTTTGTTTTTTCAAGCAATGCAAAAGCAGAAGCCGAAGCAATCTCAGAACTGATCTTCCGACAAAGCCAGCACACTCTCTCCGCCCTTCGCGCTGACAATCGACGCTTCAAGTGCCGACGCCAGCGGCAGCACATGCTCCGCGTAGAACTGCGCGGTCGCGATCTTGGCGCCGTAGAACGACGGATCTTCGTCGCGCTTTTGCGCCGCCACCAGCAACGCACGCGCCATCTGCCAGCCGCCCAGCACAACGCCCGCGAGCTTCAGATACGGCACGCTGCCGGCGAACACCGCGTTCGGATCGCCCTTCGTATTGGCGACGACGAAATCCACCGCCGCGCCCAACGATCGATGACCCTGCGCGAGATACTTCTTCATCGACTCGAACGCCGGACCTTGCTGCGCGCCGAGTGCCTCGATCGTTGCAGCCACCCCGGCGAGCAGCGACTTCGCCACCTTGCCGCCGTCGCGCACGGTCTTGCGGCCGATCAGGTCGTTCGCCTGAATCGCGGTGGTGCCTTCGTAGATCGGCAGGATGCGTGCGTCACGGTAGTACTGCGCGGCGCCGGTTTCTTCGATGAAGCCCATGCCGCCGTGCACCTGCACGCCGAGGCTCGTGACGTCGATCGACAGCTCCGTGCTCCAGCCCTTCACGATCGGCACGAGGTATTCATAGATCGCCTGATGCTCGGCACGCTTTGTTTCGTCCGGATGACGATGCGCGATGTCGCAATGCGCCGCGGCCACGTAAGCCAGTGCGCGCGATGCTTCGGTGAGGCCGCGCATGGTCGCGAGCATACGGCGCACGTCCGGATGCTGAATGATCGCGACCGATTGTTTCGCGGAGCCATCCACGGGACGGCTTTGCACGCGATCTTTCGCGTACGCGACCGCCTTCTGATACGCACGATCCGAAATGCCGACGCCCTGCATGCCGACAGCAAAACGCGCCGCGTTCATCATGATGAACATGTACTCGAGGCCGCGATTCTCCTCGCCAATCAGATGACCGATCGCGCCGCCGTGATCGCCGAATTGCAGCACCGCGGTCGGGCTCGCCTTGATACCGAGCTTGTGTTCGATCGACACGCAATGCACGTCGTTGCGCTCGCCGAGCGACCCGTCTTCGTTGACGAGAAACTTCGGCACGATAAAGAGTGAAATGCCTTTCACGCCTTCCGGTGCATTCGGTGTGCGCGCCAGCACGAGATGCGCGATATTCTTCGCCATGTCGTGCTCGCCCCACGTAATGAAAATCTTCGTGCCGAACAGCTTGAACGAACCGTCGCCCTGCGGCTCGGCGCGCGTACGCACCAGCGCGAGATCGGAACCGGCCTGCGGCTCGGTCAGGTTCATCGTGCCGGTCCACTCGCCGGAAATCAGCTTGGGCACATAGGTTTGTTTTTGCGCTTCCGTGCCGGCGGTGAGCAGCGCTTCGATCGCGCCGTCGGTCAGCAAAGGACACAGCGCGAACGACAGGTTCGACGCGTTGAGCATTTCGACGCACGGCGTCGCGATCAGCTTCGGCAGGCCCTGGCCTTCGTAGTCGACGGGATGTTGCACGCCTTGCCAGCCGCCTTCGCCGAACTGGCGAAACGCTTCCTTGAAGCCGGGCGTCGCGGTGACCACACCGTCTTTCCAGCTGCTCGGATTGCGATCGCCTTCGACATTCAGCGGCGCCAGCACGCCACCGCACAGTTTCGCCGATTCTTCGAGGACGGCCTGCGCCGTTTCGAGGTTCGCGTCTTCGAAGCCCGGCAAGGTCGCGATGTCTTCGAGACCCGCCAGCTCTTTCATGACGAACAGCATGTCTTTGATGGGCGCCGTATAGCTCATTTCAGTTCTCCCCCCGCTTCGGATATAAAAAAAGGGCGCTGGACTTGATCGGTCCCGCGCCCTTCCTGTGCTGCCAGACGCCTTTTATGCGGCGCTACGGCGCTTAGCCAAGTTCGCCGACGAGTTCCGGCACGAGCGTGAACAGATCGCCCACCAGACCGTAATCGGCGACGCTGAAGATCGGCGCTTCTTCGTCTTTATTGATCGCGACGATCACCTTGCTGTCTTTCATGCCGGCCAGATGCTGGATCGCGCCCGAGATGCCGACTGCGATGTACAGCTGCGGTGCGACGATCTTGCCGGTTTGCCCCACTTGATAGTCGTTCGGTACGAAGCCCGCGTCGACGGCTGCACGCGACGCGCCGAGCGCGGCGTTCAGCTTGTCGGCCAGCGGTTCGAGTACCTTGGTGTAGTTCTCGCCGTTGCCCAGACCGCGGCCACCCGAGACGATGACCTTCGCCGACGTCAGTTCCGGACGGTCCAGCTTCGTCACTTCACGGCTCACGAACGACGAGATGCCGCTGTCCGCTGCCGCCTCGATTTTCTCGACCGATGCGCTGCCGCCTTCGGCTGCGACTGCGTCGAAACCGGTTGTGCGGACCGTGATGACCTTGATCGGGTCTTGGGACTGAACGGTAGCGATCGCGTTGCCGGCGTAGATCGGGCGTTCAAAAGTATCAGCCGAATCCACTGCCGTGATATCGCTGATCTGCGCGACATCGAGCTTCGCGGCGATACGCGGCGTGATGTTCTTGCCATAGGCCGTCGCCGGCGCGAGGATATGCGTGTAGTCCTTCGCGATATTCAGCACTGTTGCCTCGACGTTTTCCGCGAGGCCTGCTTCGAGTTGCGGTGCGTCGGCCAGCAGTACTTTGCTAACGCCTGCAATCTTCGCTGCTGCATCTGCTGCGGCTTGCGCGTTGTGACCCGCCACCAGCACGTGGACGTCGCCACCAATCTTCTGCGCGGCGGCAATCGTGTTCAGCGTCGCGGCCTTGATCGACGCGTTGTCGTGTTCTGCAATTACCAGATTCGTCATTTGCTCTGTCTCCCTCACAGCACCTTGGCTTCGGTCTTCAGCTTCTCGACCAGCGTCTTCACATCCGGCACCTTCACACCGGCGGAGCGCTTGGGCGGCTCGACAACCTTCAGCGTTTTCAGGCGCGGCGTGACATCAACGCCGAGGTCTTCCGGCTTGAGAACTTCCAGCGGCTTCTTCTTGGCCTTCATGATGTTCGGCAGCGTGACGTAGCGCGGCTCGTTCAGGCGCAGGTCGGTGGTGACGACAGCGGGCAACTTTAAAGACAGCGTTTCAGCGCCACCGTCCACTTCACGCGACACGGTTGCCTTGCCGTCAGCGACCACAACTTTCGAAGCAAACGTCGCTTGCGGAAGGCTAGCCAACGCAGCGAGCATCTGACCAGTCTGGTTCGAATCGTCGTCGATAGCCTGCTTGCCGAGAATGACCAGCGAAGGCTGCTCCTTGTCGACCAGCGCCTTCAGCAGCTTGGCCACGGCCAGCGGCTGCAGTTCTTGCGAAGACTCGATCAGGATCGCGCGATCCGCGCCGATAGCCAGCGCCGTGCGCAACGTTTCCTGCGATTGCGTCACGCCGCACGACACAGCGATCACTTCCGTCGCCACGCCCGCTTCCTTCAGACGCACGGCTTCTTCAACCGCGATTTCGTCGAACGGATTCATCGACATCTTCACGTTCGCGATGTCGACGCCCGTGCCGTCCGACTTGACTCGAACTTTCACGTTGTAATCGACCACTCTTTTGACTGGCACCAGGATTTTCATGCACACGCTCCAAAGTTACGAATACGTCAACCCAACGAACATTATAACGACTGCCCTCACGGCAGCCCGGTCGCGGGTGCTTTAGCAGGAGGATATCGCTCCTCAGCGGCGTGACGGTAATATCGAACGGTCGTTCTATTTTAAACTCGAAAAAACCCGGGCGACAACCCCGGGTTAAGACCTACGACTCTAAACTTTCCATTGCCGTCGTAACTTGCTTGCTTTGCAGGCCGCCCGCTTACCACGCGGTGATGACCGACCCGCCGAATTTGCTTTCCACGAACTGCTTCACTTCCGGCGAATGATACGCCGCGACCAGCTTGGCAACCCACGGCTTATTTTTGTCCGCCTCGCGGATTGCGATGATGTTCACATAAGGACCCTTCGGGTCTTCGATCGCGATGGCGTCCTGCTTGGGCTTCAGACCCGCTTCCATCGCGAAGTTCGTGTTGATCGCGGCCGCGTCCACGTCGTTCAGCGAGCGCGGAATCTGCGCGGCGTCGAGTTCGACGATCTTCAGCTTCTTCGGATTGTCGACGATATCGAGCGGCGTCGCCTTCAGGCCCGCGTCGGCGCGCAGTTTCAGCAGACCCTGCTTTTGCAGCAACAGCAGCGCGCGGCCGCCGTTGGTCGGATCGTTCGGCACCGCGATCTTCGCGCCCGGCTGCAGTTCGGCGAGCGTCTTCACTTTCTTCGAATAGATGCCCATCGGGTACGTGACCGTATCCGCGATACGGATCAGCTTGTAGCCGCGGTCCTTCACCTGCGCTTGCAGATACGGGTCGTGCTGGTAGCTGTTCGCGTCCAGATCGCCGCCGGCGAGCGCGGCGTTCGGTTGCACGTAGTCGGAGAATTCGACGATCTTGATGTTCAGACCGTTCTTGGCCGCGACCGTCTTCACGACTTCCATGATCTGCGCGTGCGGACCGCCGGTGACGCCGACCTTGATCGTGTCTTCAGCGTAAGCCGCGTTGGCGGCGATGAGCGATGCGGCGCCGAGCGCGGCAGCCAGCTTGAGAATGAAACGACGTTGCATGATGGACCTTTCCAAACCTGTCGACTTTGTTGTTTTACTTATGGCTCAAACGACGCACGAGCCAATCCCCGAACGACTGCACCAACTGCACGAAGACGATCAGAATCACCACGACCGTCAGCATCACTTCCGGCAGGAACCGCTGATACCCATAGCGAATGCCGAGATCGCCGAGACCGCCGCCGCCGATCGCGCCCGCCATCGCCGAATAGCCGACCAGCGAGACGAAGGTGATCGTCAAGCCGGCGACCACGCCCGGCAGCGACTCCGGCAACAACACCTTGAAGACGATCTGGCTGGTGGTCGCGCCCATCGCCTGGGCCGCTTCGATCAGACCGCGATCCACTTCGCGCAGCGCGGTCTCGACCAGACGCGCGATGAACGGCGCGGCGGCGATCGTCAGCGGCACGACAGCTGCCGCCGTGCCGATCGAGGAACCGACCACCAGGCGCGTGAACGGAATCACGGCGACCAGCAGAATGATGAACGGCGTCGAACGGACTGCATTGACGATCACGCCCATCACGCGATTCACGGCGATGTTCTGCAGCACGCCCTGGCGATCCGTGAGATACAGCAGCACGCCGAGCGGCAAGCCAACCAAAGCGCCGACCAGTCCGGAAATGCCCACCATGACGAGCGTTTCCCAGAACGACTGGACGAACATATCGAACATTTCACTCAACATACGAGAGCTCCTCCACCACCACGCCCTGTTCACGCAGATACGTCAGCGCCTGCGCCACCTTCGCCGGTTCGCCGCCCGCGAGCACCGCGAGCGAGCCGAACGCCTGCCCCTGGATTTCGTCGATCTGGCCGTGCAGGATGTTGAAGTCGAGTTCGTAGCGGCGAATCGTTTCGGAGAGAATCGGTTGATCGACGCCCGAGCCGGTGAAGGCGAGGCGCAGCAAGTGGCCGCTGCCGGTCTTTAGCCGCTCGGCGACGCGCGCCTTCATGGCGGGCGGCAACTCCTGCGCGATCACGTCGCCGATCAAAGCGCGCGTGACTTCGTGATGCGGTTGCAGGAACACGTCGATGACCTTGCCTTCTTCGACCACGCGGCCCGCGTCCAGCACGGCGACGCGATCGCAGACCTGCTTGATCACGTCCATCTGGTGCGTGATCAGCACGATCGTCAGGTTCAGTTCGCGATTGATGCGCTTGAGCAAGTCGAGAATCGCGCGCGTGGTTTCGGGATCGAGCGCGGAGGTCGCTTCGTCGGAGAGCAGCACTTTCGGCTTGCTGGCCAGAGCGCGCGCGATGCCGACGCGCTGCTTCTGTCCGCCGCTGATCTGTGCCGGATACCGATCCTTCTGCGCTGAAAGTCCGACCAGTTCGAGCAACGGCAACACGTTCGCTTCGATCTCGTCGCGCTTCATGCCGGCCAGTTCGAGCGGCAGCGCGACGTTCTCATACACCGTGCGCGAGGACAGCAAATTGAAGTGCTGGAAGATCATGCCGATCTCGCGGCGCGCCTCGCGCAATTGCGCGGCGGGCAGCGTCGTCAGATCGCGGCCATTGACGACGATATTGCCTTCGCTTGGGCGCGTCAGCAGGTTGAGGGTGCGCACGAGCGTACTCTTGCCCGCACCGCTGCGGCCGATGATGCCGAACACCTCGCCCGCCGGAATCGACAGATTGACGTTGTGCAGCGCCTCGACCCAGCCCCGGGGCCCGGCAAACCGCTGGGAGATATTGCGTATTTCGATCATGGAAAAACGAAACGGCGGAGTCTGTCAGCGAGCGTTGTGTGCTCCCGACAAGCGGCCGCCGTTACTTTTATTGGGATTTGAGCCCGCAATTCTACCGCAGCGTCGTCATTCCCTTTAATAATCAATTACGATCTTTTCATAACCTGAAAGCATTAGAGGCTCGCTCCGGGCGGGGGACTCGCGCGCGCACGGTCGCTGCGACTATGATCGGCGGAACAAAAACGGGAGAGGCGCGCAGGCATGGAGACATCGCAAAGCAGCAACGTACGGCCCGTCGCGGGCAACAGCGGCGGCAACACCGCCGGCGAGCCTCGACGCGCCTCGGTGACGACTGCCGACGGCGTCGACTTGCCGCTATACCGTTGGCCGGCAACCACGCCAATGCGTGCCACAGTCGCGCTGCTGCACGGCCTCGCCGAGCACGCCGGACGCTACGCGGCATTGGCCGCGCGGCTGAACGCCGCCGGCATCGAACTGGTGGCGATCGACCTGCGCGGCCACGGTCACGCGCCCGGCAAGCGCTCCTACGTAAAACGCTTCGACGACTATCTGCTCGACGCGCAAGCCTTACTCGACGCCGCCGCGCAAAGTTGCGCCCCGCTCTTCCTGATGGGCCACAGCATGGGCGGCGCCGTGGCCGCGCTGTATGCGATTGAACGGCCCGAATCGAGCGGCCGCCGTTTGAACGGCCTGATCCTGTCGAGCCCGGCGCTTGCACCCGGCCGCGACGTGCCGCGCTGGATGCTCAAGCTGAGCCAGGTGATCAGCCGTCTCTACCCGAGCTTCCCGGCGATGAATATCGACGCCGCCTTGCTCTCGCGCCTTCAGCCCGTGGTGAACGCCAATCGCAACGATCCGCTCGTCCATCACGGCGCGATTCCCGCCCGCACCGGCGCGGAACTGCTGCTGGCGATGGCGCGCATCGAACGCGGCCGGGCGGGCTTGCGGGTACCGCTGCTGGTTTATCACGGCACCGCCGACAAGCTCACCGAACCCGAGGGCAGCCGTGAATTCGGCCAGCACGCGGGCTCGCCGGACAAGACGCTCACGCTGCATGAAGGCAGCTATCACGAGACGATGAACGACCTCGATCGCGATCGAGTGATCGGGGCGTTGATCGAGTGGATTGAAAGACGGCTGGTGATCCGATAGAGCCTGAGTCAGGCGCGGTTAGCCCGCGTCACGACTTCCAGTCAGGCGGCCGTTTGTCGATGAAAGCCTGCACGCCTTCGAGCGCCGACTCGTCCATCATGTTGCAGGCCATGGTCTGGCCGGCGAGTTGGTAAGCCGCCTCGATACCCATCTCCAACTGACGATAGAAGAGGCCTTTGCCGGCGCTCACGGCTTCGACGGGCTTCGCGCAAATACTGGTGGCGAGCCGCGCGATTTCCGCGTCGAGCGCATCCGCTGGGACTACGCGGTTGACGAGACCTTGCTGCTTTGCTGCGGCGGCATCGATGAAGTCGCCCGTGAGCAGCATTTCAAGCGCCGCCTTGCGTGACAGGTTGCGCGACAGCGGTACGGAAGGCGTCGCGCAGAAGAGTCCAAGGTTCACGCCCGACACCGCAAAACGCGCCGTGTCGGCGGCGACCGCCAGATCGCACATCGCGACGAGTTGACAGCCGGCCGCCGTGGCAATGCCTTGCACCCGAGCGATCACCGGTTGCGGCAAACGCTGGATCGTCATCATGAGCTTCGTGCAGCGGGCGAACAGCGCCTGGTAGTAAGCGAGCGACGGCGCCGCGCGCATTTCCTTCAGATCGTGTCCCGCGCAGAATGCCCGGCCCGCGCCGGCGATCACGACCACGCGAGCATCCGACCGCCCGATTTCGCTCAATGCGGTCTGCAGCTCGTCGAGCAAAGCTTCCGAGAGCGCGTTGAAGGCATCGGGCCGGTTCATCGTCACGCGCACGACGCCCGGCACGCCGTACGCGCCGTGTTCGATCTCAACCAGTGAAGCGTTGCCCGCATCGGCATTCATGGCTCGGTCCTAATGCGTTTTGAGTGGATGACGCCGCGCGACTCGGTGGCTTAGTGGCTTGGCGGCTTAGCGGCTCAGATCCCCGCCAGCGAGCGCACATGCGCGACTACGCTGCGCCCGAGCGCGGACAGGTTGTAGCCGCCTTCGAGACAGCTGACGATCCGTCCGCGCGCATAACGCTTGGCGATCTCGCGCATCTGATCGGTGATCCAGGCGTAATCGTCTTCGACGAGGCCCATGTTGCCGAGGTCGTCCTCGCGATGCGCGTCGAAGCCTGCCGAGATGAACAGCATCTCCGGCTTGAACTCATGCAGGCGCGGCAACCACAGCATGTCCACCGCTTCGCGCACCGCCATGCCTTTCGAGCGCGCCGGCATCGGCACGTTGCACATGTTGGGCGCCTGATTGTCGGCGCCGGTGAACGGGTAAAACGGATGCTGGAAGATGCTGCACATCAGCACGCGCGAGTCGCCCGAGAAAGCCGCTTCTGTGCCGTTGCCGTGATGCACGTCGAAATCGATAATGGCGACGCGCGCGAGCCCATGCACTTCGAGCGCATGACGCGCGGCGATCGCGACGTTGTTGAAGAAGCAGAAGCCCATGGCGCGTGCCGGCTCCGCGTGGTGGCCGGGCGGCCGCACGCTGCAGAAGGCGTTGTCGTAACGGCCTTCGATCACCGCATCGGTCGCGGCGACCGCGGCGCCGGCCGCGCGCAACGCGGCTTGCAACGTGTGCGGGCACATCGTCGTGTCGGGATCGATTTCGGCGACGCCTTCAGCCGGCGAGCGGCTGCGGATATAGTCGACGTGAGCTTGCGTATGCACGCGCAGCAGCGCGGCATCGTCGGCGAGCGGCGGCGACTCGCGCTCGATCAAGGAGTCGATGCGGCTCGCGATCAACTGATCTTCGATTGCCTGCAGACGTGCGGGGCATTCGGGATGCCATTGCCCCATATCGTGCAGCAGACAGTCGGCGTGGGAATAGAAGCCTGTTGCCATGATTATCTTTCTGCGGCGTCACGCCTTCGAGGCGCGCGCGGCATGTCTCCATCCAGGGGTGCGCGCCCTCGGCGCGCCAACATTCACCAAGTTACCACACGATGCGGCTGTGACGCGTCAGGCACAGTTTTGCGGGAGGCGTCGGGTATACTGCCCCGATCGCTTTTCCCCGTCTTTCACTTGTCTCCTGCGCCACGCGCCTTTAGCTCACTATGACCGTCAAGCTTGCTCTGTCTGCACGAAACCGGCTACGCACCAGAACCATGGCCGCCGCACTGTCCGTCGCATCGTGCATGTTCATGGCAACCAGTCCGGCGAGCGCGCAAAACGCCGCCAAGAAGCCGCCGGTGCTGCTCGCGCAAAGTCAGCCGCAACCCGCGGTGCCGCAAGGGCAAACGTTTGAAGAAGAGATCATCCCGCAGCGCTACGCGAACAATGCCGACGTCAACGCGTTCATCAACGACATGGTCGCGCGCTACGACTTCGACGAATCCACGCTGCACTCGCTCTTTGCCGGCGTGAGTTATTCGGCCACCGCGGTCAAGCTCGTGACGCCATCGCCGTCGCCGTCGGTCAAGAACTGGCGCGTGTATCAGTCGCGCTTTCTCGACCAGGTGCGCATCAATGCCGGCGTGCGCTTCTGGCGCGCGAACCAGGCCACGCTGCAACGCGCCTATGAAGAGTTCGGCGTGCCGCCGGAAGTGATCGTCGGCATCATCGGCGTCGAGACGATTTATGGGCGCTTCATGGGCAACTTCCGCGTGCTCGATGCGCTGACCACGCTCAGCTTCGATTACCCGAACACCGCCAATCGCGCGGATCGCCAGGCGACCTTCCGCAAGAATCTCGAAGACTATCTGGTGTGGACGCGCGACTCGCAGATCGATCCGACCACGGTGCTCGGGTCGTACACCGGCGCGATCGGCATTCCGCAGTTCCTGCCGAGCAGCATCGTGCAATACGCGGTGAGTTACGACGGCAGGAAGCAGATCGACCTTCGCACGAGCCAGGCGGATGCGATCGGCAGCGTGGCGAATTATCTGCGTCAGAACGGCTGGGAAAACGGCCGGCCGGTGGTGTGGAAGATCGGCTCGGACGCCGGCAGTCTGGGTGTCGCGCAAGCCGCCGCCGACGGCCAGCCGGAGCCGCACTGGCCGCTTGAGCAATTGCTGCGCGCCGGCCTGCTGCTGAACGAACCGGGTGTGGATGTGGCGTCGGAAGCCGGCACGCCGGTGACGGTGGTGGACCTGCCCTCGCCGGGACGCGGCACCGAGTTCATGCTGGGCCTGAAGAACTTCTACGTGCTGACGCGCTACAACCGCAGTTTCTTTTATGCGCTGGCGGTGTATCAGTTAGGCCAGCGGGTCAAGGCGCAAATGGAAGCCGGCGACGCAACCAACGCCGTCAACAACGCGGCGCCGCCGGTTGCGGCCTCGCAGTAACCTGTCGTGCGGGCGCCGGGTGCGCCTCCCAAGTCGACGAGACGAAAAAAGCGCCGGTCTTGAACCGGCGCTTTTTTCATTGGCGAGCGAGACTATAAGCGACGCGCTTAAGCGGGAAACACACCCGTCGACAGATAGCGGTCGCCGCGATCGCAAACGATGAACACGATCGTCGCATTCTCGACCTGCCGCGCGATGCGCAGCGCCACTTCGCACGCGCCGCCCGACGAGATGCCCGCAAAAATCCCTTCCACCGACGCCATGCGGCGCGCCATCGCTTCCGCGGCCGCCTGGCCCACGTTCTCGACGCGGTCCACGCGGCTGCGATCGAAAATCTTCGGCAGATAGGCTTCCGGCCATTTGCGGATGCCCGGAATACGCGAACCCTCTTCGGGTTGCGCACCGATGATTTCGATAGCCTGATTCTGTTCTTTCAGAAAACTGGACACGCCCATGATCGTGCCGGTCGTGCCCATCGACGACACGAAGTGGGTGATGCGCCCGTCTGTGTCGCGCCAGATTTCCGGGCCCGTGCCTTCGACGTGCGCGGCCGGATTGTCCGGGTTGGCAAACTGGTCGAGGATGATGCCCTTGCCTTCGCGCTGCATCTGCTCGGCCAGATCGCGTGCGTACTCCATGCCGCCCGTGACCGGCGTGAGCACGATCTGCGCGCCATATGCGGCCATGCTCTGACGGCGTTCCACCGACAGGTCTTCCGGCATGATCAACACCATCTTGTAGCCACGGATCGCGGCCGCCATGGCGAGCGCAATGCCCGTGTTACCGCTGGTCGATTCGATCAGCGTGTCGCCCGGTTTGATACGTCCGCGCGCTTCCGCTTTCTTGATCATCGACAACGCCGGGCGATCCTTTACCGAGCCCGCCGGGTTGTTGCCCTCGAGCTTGGCAAGGACCACGTTATTGCGGCTGCGGATCTCGTCGTCGGGAAGCCGGACGAGTTGTACGAGCGGCGTATTGCCGATCGTGTCTTCAATCGTTTTGTAAGCCATATCGGTTCTGGTGCTGTCGATGCGCGGAGTCTTCGATCCATCGATTCTAAACCACCGTGCCCGCGGCTGCCGTGCGGCCCTTCTGCCCGCATGGATGCAGGCGCCCGCATGCGAGCGCCCGCAACGCAAAAAGCCCGCGGCTGAGTACCGCGGGAGCCAGTCATTTGCATGACAGCTGAAGGAGCGTTCCTGCCAACTCCGACCATGAAGGGAAAACGATGCGGACCAACCCGCGCGCGGCTCATAAGGCCGCGCGCGCCCAGTCCGTGTCAGGCTATTTCTTCACTGCCACCGTGGCACCGCTCTTTGGCGTGGCGGCCGGAACGGCCGCGCCTTTGGTCTGTGCAGACGCCGCAGCCTGCGGGTTAGCAGCCGCGCCAGCCGGACCGACAGCGAGACCCTCCGCCTGCAGGCGCTCGAAGGTATGCCCGCCCATGCCTTTGACGCGCTTGCCGAGGTCGGCCGGGTCCTTGAACGGACCATGCGCTGAACGCTCCTCGAGAATGGCTTTCGCTTTGGCAGGACCGATGCCCTTGATGCCGCGCAGCGCGTCCTCATTAGCCGTGTTGACGTCGACCGCCGCATAAGCGTGGCCAAAAGCGGCGAGCATGGCCGCGGTAACCAGAATTTTTCGAAACATATGGAATCTCCCTCGTACAACCGGTTGGCGACCATCACCAACCGGGAGATTCCAGTTTAAAGAGGGATCCGAATTATTTACACCTGGCCGAATAGCCAACGCACGTAACGGTCGACACCTTCCTGCACGCTCAGGAACGGCGCGTCGTAGCCGGCCGCGCGCAGCTTCGACTGATCGGCCTGCGTAAAGCACTGGTACTTGCCGCGCAGCGCGTCGGGGAACGGAATGTATTCGATCAGCCCGCGCTGCACCTGATCCGCGAGCGAGAGCGCCGGTTCGTTGTTCAGCGAGCGCAGCGTGTTGACCACCGTGCTGGCGATGTCGTTGAACGGTTGCGCGCGGCCGCTGCCCAGATTGAAGATGCCCGACTTGTCCGGATTATCGAAGAAGAAAAGGTTGACCTTGACCACGTCTTCCACCGAAACGAAATCGCGCGTCTGCTCGCCCGCGGCGTAGCCGTTGTATTCGCCGAACAGCTTGACCTTGCCCTCGGCGCGGAACTGGTTGAAGTTGTGAAACGCCACCGACGCCATGCGCGCCTTATGCGTTTCACGCGGCCCGTAGACGTTGAAGTAACGAAAGCCCGCGATCTGGCTCTTCGCGGTAGGCAGCACGCGGCGGATCACCTGGTCGAACAGGAACTTCGAGTAGCCGTACACGTTCAGCGGCTGCTCGACTTCGCGCTCTTCGACGAAGCGGCTCGACCCGCCGTACGTCGCCGCCGAGGACGCGTACAGGAACTGGATGTTCTGCGCGAGGCAGACGTCGAGCACCTCGCGGCTGTAGCGGAAGTTGTTGTCCATCATGTAGCGGCCGTCGGTTTCCATCGTGTCCGAACAGGCGCCTTCGTGGAAAATAGCGCGTACCTTGCCGAAGTCGCCGCGCTTGAGGCGCTCGACGAACTCGGTCTTGTCGAGGTAGTCGTCGATCTCGCAGTCGACGAGGTTCTTGAACTTGTCCGCGCGCGTGAGATTGTCCACGGCGATGATGCGTTGTTCACCGCGCTCGTTGAGCGCCTTCACGAGATTGCTGCCGATAAAACCGGCCGCGCCGGTGACGATGAGGGTCATGATTGATGATCCTGCGATAGTGAGCTTGGCATTGGATCGGAGTCAGCGCGTGGCGCCCGCTCCGATCGACAGGTTCAGTCGACGCCGCGCGAATCCCTTTTGCACGCCGTTCACAGAGGCACAGCGAGGGACCCGGCGCGCCGCATCAGTGAAAAAGTTCGTCGTAATCGACGGTGGCGGTGCCGAGTTTGCCGACCACGATGCCGGCCGCGCGATTCGCGAGCCCGACCGCCTCGACCAGCGTGAGACCCGCGCCGAGCATGGCGGCGAGCGTGGCGATCACGGTGTCGCCCGCGCCCGAGACATCATACACTTCGCGCGCAACCGCCGACGCGTGCAGGATGCCGTCGTCCGAGAAGAGCGTCATGCCCTCTTCCGAACGCGTCAGCAGCAGCGCCTTGAACTGCAGATCGGCGCGCAGCTTCGTCACGCGCGCGATCAGATCTTCTTCGGATTTCCACTGGCCGACCACTTCCCGCAACTCGGCGCGGTTCGGCGTGATCAGCGTCGCGCCGCGATAGCGTTCCCAGTCGTCGCCCTTCGGATCGACCAGCACCGGCTTGCCCGCCGCGTGCGCTTTCGCGATCATCTGCGTGACGTGGGTCAGGCCGCCCTTCGCGTAGTCGGACATGAGAATCACGTCGTGCGACGGCAGCAGTTCGTCGAACCGGGCGAGACCCGCGAGCAGCACTTCGTGCGCCGGCGAGTTTTCGAAGTCGACGCGCAGCAACTGTTGCTGGCGCGACAGCACACGCAGCTTGATCGTGGTGAGCAGCGCCGGATCGCGTTCGAGATGCGGCTTCACGCCGCTTTCGTCGAGCAGCTGCACGATGCGCTCGCCGGGTTCGTCATGGCCGACCACGCACAGCAAGCCGGCTTGCGCGCCGAGCGCGACCGCATTGCGCGCAACGTTCGCCGCGCCGCCGAGACGGTCTTCCTGACGCTGCACGTGCACGACCGGCACGGGCGCTTCCGGCGAGATGCGGTTCACGTCGCCGAACCAGTAGCGATCGAGCATGACGTCGCCCACCACCAGCACGCGTGCCGCGGCGAGCTGTTCGCGCGGGACCACCGTGAGTTGTGGCGCGGGCGTGGCCGGCGTGGCGCCGGGCACGGTCTCAGGCAACGGCCGGAAGTTCAGAGGGTTGGGCATAAGGGCGTCCAATCGAGTGGTAGTCGATGCCGAGCTCGGTCATCGCGTCCGGTTCATACAGGTTGCGGCCGTCGAAAATCAGCGGCGACTTCAGCACCGATTTCAAATGAACGAAATCCGGGCTCTTGAATTCTTTCCATTCGGTCACGATCACGAGGGCGTCGGCGCCCGTGAGCGTTTCGTCCTGCGTGGTCGTGAAGGTCAGACGCGCGAACTGGTCCGGCGCGTCGTGCAGATCCATGGCGAACACGCGGCGTGCCTCGGTCACCGCAACCGGATCGTACGCGCGCACCTGGGCGCCGCGCGCCAGCAGTTCCGCAATCAGACGACGGCTCGGCGCCTCGCGCATGTCATCGGTATTCGGCTTGAAGGCGAGGCCCCATACGGCGAACGTGCGGCCGCTCAGGTCGTCGCCGAGCTTGCCGGTGATCTTGTGTACCAGCACGTCTTTCTGCTTGTGGTTCACTTCCTCGACCGCTTCGAGGATGCGCAGATTGTGGCCGCTCTCGCTAGCCGTGCGGATCAGCGCCTGCACGTCTTTCGGGAAGCATGAACCGCCGTAGCCGCAGCCGGCGTACAGGAAGTGATAGCCGATTCGCGGATCCGAGCCGATCCCGCGGCGCACCGCTTCAATATCCGCACCGACGCGGTCCGCCAGATTCGACATCTCGTTCATGAACGAAATGCGCGTGGCCAACATGGCGTTGGCGGCATATTTCGTGAATTCGGCCGAGCGCACGTCCATGTACAGCGTGCGTTCGTGATTGCGGTTGAACGGCGCGTATAGACGCTTCATCAATTCGCGCGCGCGCATGCCGGGTTCGTCTTCGTCGATGCCGATCACGATGCGGTCGGGGCGCATGAAGTCGTCGACCGCCGCGCCTTCCTTCAGGAACTCGGGGTTGGATACCACCGAGAAGCGATGCTGCGCGCTGGCGGCGAGCCCGCGTTTAGCCAGTTCTTCCTCGACCACCGTGCGTACGCGCTGCGCGGTACCGACCGGCACCGTCGACTTGTCGACGATTACCTTGAAGCCGTTCATCGTGCGGCCGATGTTGCGGGCCGCTTCGAGCACGTATTGCAGATCGGCCGAGCCGTCTTCGTCCGGCGGCGTGCCGACGGCGATGAACTGCACGTCGCCGTGCGCGACGCTGGCTTCGACATCCGTGGAAAACGTGATGCGGCGCGCTGCGCGCGTGCGGGCGATCATTTCCTGCAGGCCCGGCTCGTGAATAGGCACGCCACCGTTGTTGAGGATTTCGATCTTGCGCGGATCGACGTCCAGACAGAAAACGTCGTGACCGATCTCGGCGAGACACGCGCCAGTGACGAGACCCACATAGCCCGTGCCGATAATGGTGATTTTCATACGCTTTCCGGTAGAAGGTTCCGGTGAGGATTCCCGGCGATGAAGCCGGTCATGAACATCTTGCGATAGGCATGCGCACATGCGCACTTGCCCTGCCGCGCCCGGCGACGGCCAAGCCGCACGGCCGGAGCCAGCGTGGCCGCCCGAGCATCAGTTCGATGCGGTAATCGGCTCGACGCGGCGCGGCGCATAGGTTTCCCAACCGCTGCAACCCGGGCACTGCCAGTAGAAAAGCCGCGCCCTGAAACCGCAATTCTGGCATGTATACCGTGGCAGATTTTTGGTGCGCTGGCGGATCAGCGTGCGCATCAGCTCAAGTTCGCTGCGCCGCGGTTCTTCCGCGACGGCTTCCTGCGCTTCGAGCAGCCGCGTCATGCCCGCCAGATTCGGCGACTTCTGCATTTGCGAACGCGCCAGCGCGTGGGCGGCGTCAGGTCCGCGCAATGATGCGACGTGCTGATAGGCAACGTCGAGCAGGTCGTTGGTCGGATAGCGGTCCACCCACGTGGTGAGCAAATCGGCGCCATCTTGCGGGCGGCCGAGCGCCTCGTAGGCCTTCATCAACTTTTCCGCGACCAGCGGCAGATAGGCCGGATTCTGCTCCTCCACCCGGCGCCATTGGGCGATGGCCGCTTCCTGCGCGCCGCCAGCCGCATCGACGTCGCCGAACAGGATCGTGGCGCGTACGTTGGTCGGGTTCGCCTTCAGCGCGAAGCCGAGCTGGCGGCGGGCTTCGTCCGGCTTTTTCTGTTGTAGCGCTTCCTGCGCGAGTTCGCAGTGGAACTGCGCGATTTCCTTGTCCAGCGACTCGGCGCCCATCGTTTCCAGATGGCGGGCCGTGTCGATCGACTTGACCCAGTCCTTCTCGATCTCGTAGATGGTGAGCAGCGCGCGCTGCGCGCCCAGCGCGTAGTCGCCGGTTTCGAGCGAGCGGAATGTTTCTTCCGCGCGATCGAGCAGGCCCGCTTTCAGGAAGTCTTGCCCCAATTCGTAGAGTGCGTGGTCACGCTCGCTGACCGGCAGGTCGGCGCGGCTCAACAGGTTCTGATGCACGCGAATCGCGCGGTCCGTTTCGCCGCGGCGCCGGAACAGATTGCCCAGCGCGAAGTGCAACTCGACCGTTTCCGGATCGAGCTTGACCACTTCGATGAACGCGTCGATTGCCTGGTCGGGTTGCTCGTTAAGCAGGAAGTTCAGGCCGCGAAAATACGAACGCGGCAGGTTGGCGCTTTCGGACAGCAGCGTCTTGAGGTCGTAGCGCGCGGCCATCCAGCCGAACGCGAACGCGACGGGTATGACGAGCAGCCACCAGAAGTCTAGATCCATGCGATTAATGCAAATGTGCGGGAAAGCGAAAACGGAAAGCCGCGCTCAAGGCGCGCGGCGGAAGGCATTCAGATCAACGGCGGCATGGGTGGTTGTTCGACCACGACCGGGGTTTCGCGCGCGACCCGCAACTCGCGCTTAAGCCGGCCATTTTCCATGCGCAAGCGCAGCATGGCCGGCATCGACGACACCAGCCCGGCCAGCAGCCCCACCACGAAAAACGCGAGGCCGATCAGGATCAACGGCGCCGACCATGCGTAGCCGGCGAGGAAATTCAGCGTAGCAGGTTGTGTATTGGCGAGCGCCAGCACCAGCAGCAGCACGAACACCAGCACACGGATCAGCCAGACGATAAATTTCATGAATAGGTCTCTTGACGGCAGTTGCGGGGTGACGCCGGCTTGATGACGCGTCGCGCCACGGTGTTGCCCGCGCCGAAGTGACCCGTATTGTAATTGAAGCCCTCGCGGCTGGGCAGGAAGTGGGGGATTCCGGGTTATGCGAGGTTGGCTTGTTTTGGGCGGGTGGTGGGCGGGGGCGGCGGCGGGTTAGCGTTCGGCGGATTTGTTTGTGGGTGGTGCTGGCGAACAGCGTTGATTCTGGTTGTCTGCGGATCGCCGTGGCGGCCTGCTCGCACGCCACGCTTGCTGGCCACGCGTCGACCCCGGGCAAAACGCCGCGGCGCAAAACGCCAAACATATGGGCGAAAAAAAAGCGCCCGAAGGCGCTTTTTCTGGTCTTTTGCCGACTGGCTTTGGCCGCTGACGCTGCCAATGCCACGCTGCAAACAGCACAGCGAAGCATTTACAGGTCGTCATCCGGCTCTTCGGCCTTCAACGGCTCACCCGCGCGACGATCTACCCGTTCGCGCAATTCCTTGCCAGGCTTGAAGTGCGGCACGTACTTCTCAGGTACCAGCACCTTCTCGCCCGACTTGGGATTGCGCCCCACGCGGGAGGGACGGCGGTTAAGGCCGAAGCTGCCGAAGCCGCGAATTTCGATACGGTGACCGTTGGCAAGTGCCTCCGACATCGCATCAAGCATCGTCTTCACCGCGAAATCCGCATCTTTAAGGACAAGTTGCGGAAATCGCGCAGCCAGCTGGGCGACCAATTCCGATTTGGTCATACTGCAGCAGACCTCTCAGGCTTACTGGTTCTGGCCGTCGAGCTTGGCCTTCAACAGCGCGCCGAGGTTCGTCGTGCCGGTGGCAGCCGAGCTCGAGTCCGACGAAGCCAGGCCGCGGATCGCTTCCTGTTGCTCAGCCGAATCCTTGGCCTTGATCGACAGGTTGATGCCACGCGACTTGCGATCGATGTTGATGATCATCGCGTTGACCTTGTCGCCGTCCTTCAGCACGTTGCGAGCATCTTCCACGCGGTCTTGTGCGATTTCCGAAGCGCGCAGGTAGCCTTCGACTTCCGCCGACAGCTGAACCACAGCACCCTTCGCGTCCACCGTCTTGACCACGCCGTCGACGATCGAACCCTTGTCGTTCATTGCAACGAAGTTGCTGAACGGGTCGCCTTCGAGCTGCTTGATGCCCAGCGAAATGCGTTCCTTCTCGACGTCGATGCCGAGAACGATCGCTTCCACTTCGTCGCCCTTCTTGTACTTGCGAACGGCTTCTTCGCCCGTTTCCGACCACGACAGGTCCGACAGGTGAACCAGACCGTCGATGCCGCCCGGCAGACCGATGAAGACGCCGAAGTCGGTGATCGACTTGATTGCGCCTTGCAGCTTGTCGCCCTTCTTGAAGTTGCGGCTGAAGTCGTCCCACGGGTTCGGCTTGCATTGCTTCATGCCGAGGCTGATACGGCGGCGGTCTTCGTCGATTTCCAGAACCATGACTTCGACTTCGTCGCCCAGTTGCACAACCTTCGACGGTGCAACGTTCTTGTTCGTCCAGTCCATTTCCGACACGTGAACCAGGCCTTCGATGCCCGATTCCACTTCGACGAATGCGCCGTAGTCGGTGATGTTGGTGACCTTACCGAACAGGCGCGTGCCCGACGGGTAACGGCGCGAAATGCCTTCCCACGGATCGTCGCCCAGTTGCTTGATGCCCAGCGAAACGCGGTTCTTCTCTTGATCGAACTTGAGGATCTTCGCGGTGACTTCCTGGCCAACCGACAGCACTTCCGACGGGTGACGCACACGACGCCATGCGATGTCGGTGATGTGCAGCAGGCCGTCGATACCGCCGAGGTCCACGAACGCGCCGTAATCGGTGATGTTCTTCACCACGCCTTCCACGATCGCGCCTTCCTTCAGCGTTTCGAGCAGCTTTGCGCGCTCTTCGCCTTGGGTCGCTTCGATCACGGCACGGCGCGACAGCACGACGTTGTTACGCTTGCGGTCGAGCTTGATGACGCGGAATTCCAGCGTCTTGCCTTCGTACGGGGTCGTGTCCTTGACCGGACGCGTGTCGACCAGCGAACCCGGCAGGAATGCGCGGATGCCGTTGACCATGACGGTCATGCCGCCCTTGACCTTGCCCGTGATCGTGCCGGTCACGAGTTCGTTGTTGTCGAGAGCCTTTTCCAGCGACAGCCACGAAGCCAGACGCTTTGCCTTGTCGCGCGACAGGATCGTGTCGCCATAGCCGTTTTCCAGCGCGTCGATCGCGACGGAAACGAAGTCGCCCGCCTGCACTTCTACCTCGCCCGCGTCGTTCAGGAACTCTTCGAGCGGGATGTAGGCTTCGGACTTGAGACCAGCGTTGACGACCACGAAGTTGTGGTCAACACGCACGACTTCGGCGGAGATCACTTCGCCGGCGCGCATGTCTTGCTTGGTCAGCGACTCTTCGAACAGAGCCGCAAAAGATTCGGTATTCGGGGTAGAGGTTTGCAGGTCGGACATAAAAATCAAAATTTGCATGGTTCTCGCGGTGCCAGGCTGGCCGGATGGTCAGCAACAACGGCCAAGAAAGCGAATGCCACGCGGGGTTAAAGGGTTAAAACAACGCTTTGCGACCATCGCAAAGCACCTACTGACAACCGACTTCTACTGCGCCCACACCTGAAGCACAACGCGTACTTTCGTCAGGCATGCGGGACTAAAGCTTCATACCACTGCACCACTTGCTCGACCGCCTGGTCGACCGACAATGCGGAGGTATCAAGCAGCTTTGCATCCGCTGCGGGCTTGAGCGGCGCGGCTACGCGCTGACTGTCACGCTCATCGCGCTCACGCAAATCCCGGAGCAAGTCATCTATATTAGCAGAAAATCCTTTTTGGATCAATTGCTTATGCCGGCGCGCCGCGCGGGCCTCGACGCTGGCGGTCATGAACACCTTGAGCACGGCGTCCTGGAAGATCACCGTGCCCATGTCGCGGCCGTCGGCGACCAGTCCCGGTTCCTTGCGGAAAGCCCGCTGACGCGCCACCAGCGCGGTGCGCACCGGCGCGTGCACGGCGATCGCGGAGGCGCGGCTGCCGACTTCCTCGGCGCGAATTTCGGCCGATACGTCGACGCCGTCCAGCTGCGCCAATCCCTCGCGAAACGTGATGTGCAGATCGTCGATCAGCTTCGTCAGGGCATCGGCATCGTCCGCCGCAATGTCGTAGCGCAGGCTGGCGAGCGCAGCGAGACGGTACAGCGCGCCGCTATCCAGCAAGTGGAAGCCGAGGCTCGCGGCAACCAGCGCGGCCACGGTGCCTTTGCCGGAGGCACTCGGGCCGTCGATCGTAATGACGGGCGTCTGGTGAAAGGGACGGGTCGGTTTCATCGAAAAAGTCGCACGTCAGTCGATTCGGGATCGAATCAGGGTTGAGCGAGCGCCGTGAAGCGCTCGAAATAATCGGGAAACGTCTTGCCGACGCACTTCGGGTCGTTGATCCGTACCGGCACGCCGCCGAGGCTCACCAGCGAAAAGCACATGGCCATACGGTGATCGTCGTAGGTGTCGATAGCGGCGTTCGGAGTCAGCTTTTCGGGCGGTTCGATCACGAGGTAATCCTCGCCTTCCTGCACCTTGGCGCCGACCTTGCGAAGCTCGGTCGCCATCGCGGCGAGCCGGTCGGTTTCCTTCACGCGCCAGCTGGCGATATTGCGCAGCGTGGTCGCACCGCCCGCGAACAGCGCCGCGACGGCGATCGTCATGGCGGCATCGGGAATCAGGTTGCAGTCCATGTCGATCGGCTCGAGCTTGCCGCTGTCGTGGCCGACGCCGCGCACTTCAATCCAGTCTTCGCCCATCTGCAGGTTCGCGCCCATCTTGATGAGCGCATCGGCAAAGCCGACGTCGCCCTGGATGCTGGCCCGGCCGACGCCTTCCACCCTCAGCGGCCCGCCGCCGAGCGCGCCGGCCGCGAGGAAATACGACGCGGACGACGCATCGCCTTCCACCATGATCGTGCCCGGCGACTGATACCGCTGCCCCGCCGGCACCACGAACTGATGCCAGCCATGGCGCTCGACCTTGATGCCAAAGCGCTCCATCAGCTTGATGGTGATCTCGATGTAGGGCTTCGAGATGAGCTCGCCGTCCACCTGCACGGTGCTTACGCCGCTTTCGGTGCGCAAAAGCGGCAGCGTCATGAGCAGCGAGGTCAGGAACTGGCTCGACACGTCGCCGCGCACGGTGATCGGCGCGTCCGCGTTGATTTGCCCGGGGCGGATGCGCAGCGGCGGATAGCCTTCGTTCTCTTCGTAGTCGATCCTGGCGCCGAGTTGGCGCAGGCCGTCGACCAAGTCGCCGATCGGCCGCTCGTGCATGCGCGGCACGCCGTGAATGCGGTAGTCGCCGCCGTTGACCGCCAGCGCTGCCGTCAACGGACGCACCGCCGTGCCGGCGTTGCCGAGAAACAGATCGGCCGTGCGCGCCGTGAATGCGCCGCGCGTGCCGGTCACGACGCAGGTGTCGCCGTCACGCTTCAGACGCACGCCGAGTTTTTCGAGCGCGTCGAGCATCACGCGGGTGTCGTCGGAGTCGAGCAGATTCGTGATCGTCGTTTCGCCTTCGGCAAGCGCGGCGAGCAGCAGCACCCGGTTCGAAATGCTCTTCGAGCCAGGCAGACGAATCGTGCCGGACGCGCGGGAAAACGGTCCGAGATCGAGGAATTCCATGATTGAGTCCAGTTTCCGGTTATTTCGACGCGTCGCTGTTCGCGACGCCGGCCGCGCGCTGTTCCTGCCATTCGGTGCGCGCCACGCGCGAGCGCGCGAACACGGCTTCGAGGGCGGCGCCGTCGGCCGCTTCGATGGCGGCGCGCAAGCGCGCCAGCACCGCCGTGTAGGCGTCGAGTTCGTCGAGCAGCGCGACGCGATTGGCGACGCACACGTCGCGCCACATTTCCGGGCTCGACGCGGCGATCCGCGTGAAGTCGCGGAAACCGCCCGCGGCGAACGAGAATTTCAGCGCGGCGTCGGGCGAATTGAGAATCTGCTCGACCAGCGCGAATGAGAGCACGTGCGGCAAATGGCTGACCGACGCAAGCACGCGGTCATGCTGCTCGGGCGCCATGTCGCGCACGAGCGCGCCGGTAGCGCGCCACATCGCCGCGACGCGTTCCACGTCTGCCGGCGCATTTTCAGGCAGCGGGCACAACACCACGTTGCGGCCGACATACAGATCGGGCAGCGCCGCTTCCACGCCGCTGGCCTCGCGGCCGGCAATCGGATGCCCCGGCACGAACTGGGCGATGCGCGCGCCGAGCGCTGCGCGGGCTGCGGCGACCACGTCCGATTTGGTGCTGCCGGCGTCGGTGACGATCGTCGCGGCATCGAGAAACGGCGCGATGCGTTCGAGCAGCGGCTGCGTCTGCGCGACCGGCGCAGCCAGCAGGACGAAGTCGGCGCCCTTAAGCGCGTCACTGAGCGCGGCGTCGTCGTTCAGCGCCGCCGCACCGTCGATCACGCCGAGTTCCAGCGCGCGCTCAGTCGATGCGGCTGAACGTCCCACACCGATCACCTTGCGCGCGCCATCGGCCTCGCGACGTTCGCGCAACGCGCGCGCAAGCGATCCGCCGATCAGGCCGACACCGAAAATTACCAGCTTGTTAAATGAGAACGCGGCCACGTCGGTCACAGATAAAGCGCGCCTTTCATGCCGACGAGGCGCGCGGGTCAAGGGTTACCGCTTATGCGGCGGCGAGCGTTTTTTCGAGCGCCGCGATAAATGCTTCGTTTTCTTCCGGCAGGCCGATCGTGATGCGCAGCCACTGCAGCAAACCGTAGTTGCCGACCGGACGCACGATCACACCTTGCTTCAGCAATTCGAGGTTGACGCGGTTGCCGGCCGCGTCGTCGTTGCCGACACGCACCAGCACGAAGTTGCCGTCCGACGGTACATACTCCAGGCCGAGCTTGTCGAACGCTTCGGTCAGTCGGCGATAGCCCTGCGCGTTCAGCGCGGCGCTCTTTTCCAGGAACGCCTTGTCGTTCAGCGCGGCGATCGCCGCGGCTTGCGCGAGCGTGTTCACGTTGAACGGCTGACGCACACGATTCAGCAAATCGGTCAGCTCAGGTTGCGCGATCGCGAAACCCACGCGCAAACCGGCAAGACCGAAAGCCTTCGAGAACGTGCGCGACACCAGCAGATTCGGATAGCGACGCACCCACGCGATCGAGTCGTAGCGCTTCTCTTGCGGCAGATATTCCGTGTACGCCTCGTCCAGCACCACGACCACGTGGCGCGGCACCTTGTCGAGAAACGCCTCGAGCCTGGACCCTTCGATAAACGTGCCGGTCGGGTTGTTCGGATTCGCGACGAAAATCAGGCGTGTGTCGTCCGTAACGGCGGCAAGCATTGCGTCGAGGTCGTGACCATATTTAACGGCCGGCACGACGATCGCGCGTGCACCCAAGCCTTGCGTGGCCAGCGCGTAAACCGCGAATGAGTACTGCGCATAAACGATTGACTGGCCTTTTTCGACAAACGCGTGGGCAGCGATTTCGAGGATGTCGTTGCTGCCGTTACCAAGTGTGACCCACTCGGCCGGCACGCCGTAGCGCTCGCTCAGCGCCGCCTTCAACTCGAACGCATTCGCGTCCGGGTAACGGCCCAGTTCGCTCGCGGCCTGCGCCATGGCGCGTTGCGCCGACTCCGGCATGCCGAGCGGATTTTCGTTCGACGCGAGTTTCACGATGGTCGCTTCGTCCAGACCGAACTCGCGGGCCACTTCCGAAATCGGTTTGCCTGCGATGTAAGGCGCAATCGCGCGCACGTAGGAAGGACCGAAAGACGCTGTCATGAGAATCTCCGAACGACTATGAGTAATTGAATGGCGGCGGCCACGGCAAGATGCCACGCGCCGCCGCTTGAATTTCGTTACCGGGCGCGCGGATACGAGCCCAGAATCTTCAGGAACGCGGCCTTCTCGCCGAGTTCGGTGAGCGCGGCGGCAACCGCCGGATCGTCGCGATGGCCTTCGACGTCGATGTAGAAGTAGTACTCCCACGTGCCGACGCGCGCCGGACGCGATTCGAAACGCGTCATGGACACGCTGTGACGCGCCAGCGGCTCCAGCAGCTTGACCATCGCGCCCGGTTCGTTCACCACCGACACGATCAGCGACGTCTGGTCGTAACCGCTCGGGCCGGCCGGCTGCTTGCCGATCATCACGAAGCGCGTGCGGTTGTGCGGATCGTCCTGGATCAGCGCATACGCCACTTGCAGGCCGTAATGGGTCGCAGCGCGATCGCCCGCGATCGCCGCCACGGTGGGATCTTCCGCCGCCATGCGTGCCGCTTCGGCGTTGCTCGACACCGCCTGGCGCTCGAGATGCGGCGCGTTGGTCGACAGCCAGCGTTGGCACTGCGCAAGCGCCTGCGCATGCGCGCACACGCGCGTCACGCCGGTGAGGCCGCCGTTCAGCGTCAAGAGATTGTGATGAATCGGCAAAGCCAGTTCGCCGCCGATCGTAAGTTGCGTTTGCAGCAGCAGGTCGAGCGTGCGCGACACCGCGCCTTCGGTCGAATTCTCGACGGGCACAACGCCGAATTCCGCAGCGCCGGCTTCGACCGAACGGAACACTTCGTCGATCGACGGACAGGGCAGGCCTTCGATCGACTGACCGAAGTACTCGTGCATCGCCTGTTCGCTATACGTGCCAACCGGCCCGAGATACGCGGCCTTGATGGTTTTCTCGAGCGCGCGGCTCGCGGCCATGATCTCGCGCCAGATCGCGCTGATATGCTCGCTCGCGAGCGGCCCTTCGCTCATGTCCTGCAAACGCGCGATCACTTGCTGTTCACGCTCGGGCCGAAACACCGGCGCGTTGAAATGCTTCTTGACTTCGCCCACTTCGAGCGCCACGGCGGCGCGCTGATTGAGAAGCGCGATCAATTGCGCGTCGAGCGCGTCGATGCGTTCGCGAAGGGGTTTGAGTCGGGTATTGAGTTCGTCGTCCATGCGTGAAAACGGCCCTGCCGGTAGCTGCTGCACAAATGCGTGCTGGAAAGGATGCGCGCGCCGTAATACTTAGGCGCTGCACTGTTCGAATTCCTTCATGTATTCGACAAGCGCTTTGACGCCCTCGAGCGGGACGGCGTTATAAATCGACGCCCGCATGCCGCCGACGGACTTGTGGCCCTTTAGCTGCACCATTCCCCGCGCTTTCGCGCCGGCCAGGAAATCTTCGTTGCGCGACTCGTCGGCGAGGAAAAACGGGACGTTCATCCGCGAGCGCGAGCCACGCTCGACCCTGTTCAGATAGAAGCTGCTCGAGTCGATGGCGTCGTACAGCAGTTTCGACTTTTCGACATTACGCGCTTCCATCGCGGCAAGGCCACCCTGCTTTTTCAACCACTTGAACACCAGCCCGGCGATGTAGATCGCATAAGTGGGCGGCGTGTTGTACATCGAATTGTTCTCGGCGACGGTCTTCCATTCGAACGCCGAAGGGCAGATCGACTGCGCGCGATCCAGCATGTCTTCGCGCACGATCACCACCGTTACGCCGGCCATGCCGATGTTCTTCTGCGCGCCGCCGAACAGCACGCCATATTTGGCGATGTCCATGGGACGCGACAGGATGTGCGATGAGGCGTCGGCCACGAGCGGAATATCGCCGAGATCGGGAATCTCGAATGTCTCGACGCCGTGGATCGTCTCGTTCGTGCACAGATGCACGTAAGCCGGGTCGTCCGACAGTTGCCATTCAGAGCGGGCGGGTGCGCGCGTGAAACCGTCAGCCGTCTGACCGCTCGCCGCCAGATGCACCGTACCGTACTTCTGCGCTTCCTTGAACGACTTCTGCGACCACGAACCCGTTACGACGAAATCCGCGCGCGGCTTCGCGCCCATCAGGTTCATCGGCACGATTGCGTTCTCGCCGAGTCCGCCGCCTTGCAGGAACAGGATGCGATGGCTCGCCGGCACCTCGAGCAGATCGCGCAGATCGACGAGCGCTTCCTCGTGGATCGACATGAATTCTTTCCCGCGATGGCTCATCTCCATCACGCTCATGCCGCTGCCTTGCCAATCGAGCATTTCGTCGGCGGCTTGACGCAGCACTTCTTCGGGCATGGCCGCGGGGCCGGCGGAGAAATTAAAGACGCGCATCGTGAGATCCTGGAAGCAGGCGCAAAAAAGGAAGAACGCGCAAAGATCGGCGAAGCTGGCAGCCGTGCAAACAACGCCGGTGACGCTAGCAACGCAATTTTGCCGGCGCGATTTTCTGACGCGGATTCGGACCATTTCGCGCCGAAAAAAGATAATGGCCGTCTGCGCGCGTGCGCAAACGGCCATTATCGCATTGTCATCGCCAAGCCGCCAAACCCGGCGCGCCATTCAACCTATGAGGCGGACCTGCGGGGCGGCGGCTGGCGCGATGTCAGCGCAGCCTCTCGACCTTAGCTTTACTTGGCCGGCTTGACCGAAGCGACTTCCTTGTCAGCCTGGTCACGCGTTGCCTTGATCGATTGCGGCATGTACTTTTGCATCAAGCCATTCACGACGTCGCGGCCAACCTGGTCTTGCACCTGGATGAACTTGCGGCCGGTCGGGCTCTTGTAGAACGTGGTCAGATCCTTGATTTCCGACGTGCTGTAGTACTTCGCGTAAGCGTCGTACTGAGCTTGCATGGCGTCCTGACGGAACGAATCCGTTGCGAACACCTGGCCTGCGCCGTCAACCAGCTTCGGCACGGCGTTCTTTTGCAGCGTCGGCACGGAAGCCTGCTTCTGCTTGTCCGTCATCGTCTTGTTTTCGCTCAGCGCGTCCGACAGGATGGCCGGCACCAGCTGCTTGGCTTGCATCTGGGCGCTGTTGCCGATCGCGCCGACGAGCTTCTGCGCGTCGATTGCGTCCAACAGGTCCTTGATTGCAGCCTGCTTGGCCGGATCAACCGGTGCCGCGGCAGCAGCCGGAGCCGCCGGAGCCGAGCTCTGAAGCGCTTGAGCCATGGCAAAGGTCGGCACGAGGGCAGCCAGCAACACCAGTTGTTTGAATCGTTTTTGCATCATTACTCCCTAATAGAAATGAACTTGAGCAGCAAGCCGCGCGGGACACGTATCAGCCCGACACGCCATTATTCCCGGCGCAGCTTTCAACTAATCACTGAGACTGCGAGACGCTGACGCGAATCAGGCCGCACCGCCTTCTTCGCCACCGTTGTCGCCTTCTGCGGGACCTTCGGCGTCGCCTTCCACGTCACTTTCTGCCTCGGCCTCAGCAACCTGTTGCAGACCTGAAAGCTTGGTCCCTTCGTCAAGGCTGATGAGTGTAACACCTTGGGTTGCACGTCCCATTTCTCGAATTTCCGAGACGCGCGTACGGATCAGCACGCCCGTATTGGTGATCAGCATGATCTGCGCTTCCTGATCCACCAGCGTGGCGGCCACGACCTTGCCGTTACGCTCCGACGTCTGGATCGCGATCATGCCCTTCGTGCCGCGACCATGGCGGGTGTACTCGGTGATCGGCGTGCGCTTGCCAAAACCGTTTTCCGTTGCGGTCAGCACCGACTGCTGCTCGTCGCCGGCCACCAGCAGCGCGATCACGTTCTGACCATCTTCGAGCTGCATGCCGCGCACGCCGCGTGCTTCCCGGCCCATCGGACGCACGTCGTTCTCGTCGAAGCGCACCGCCTTGCCCGAATCCGAGAACAGCATCACGTCGTGCTGACCGTCAGTAATGGCGGCGCCGATCAGGTAATCGCCGTCATCCAGGCCGACCGCAATAATACCCTTGCGCAGCACGCGGCCAAAGGCTTCCAGCGGCGTCTTTTTTACGGTTCCTAACGCGGTGCCCATGAAGACGAATTTGTCAGCCGAAAATTCCTTGACCGGCAGGACGACCGTGATCTTCTCGCCTTCCTGAAGCGGGAAGATATTGATGATCGGACGGCCGCGCGAGTTCCGCGAGCCTTGCGGCACTTCGTAGACCTTCACGCTATAGACGCGGCCGCGATTCGAGAAGCACAGAATGTGATCGTGCGTGTTCGCGATGAACAGCGTGTCGATCCAGTCGTCTTCCTTCATTGCCGTGGCCTGCTTGCCGCGGCCGCCGCGCTTCTGCGCGCTGTACTCGGACAACGGCTGCGATTTCACGTAGCCCGCGTGCGACATGGTCACGACCATCTCTTGCGGCGTGATCAGGTCTTCGGTGTTCAGTTCGGTGGCGTTCAGCTCGATCTTCGAGCGGCGCGCGTCGCCGAATTCGGCTTTGATCGACGTGAGTTCGTCGACGATGATCGCCGTAATGCGCTCCGGGCGAGCCAGAATGTCCAGCAGGTCGGCGATTTGCGCCATCACTTCGCGGTACTCGCCGATGATCTTGTCCTGCTCCAGGCCAGTCAGGCGCTGCAGACGCATCTGCAGAATTTCCTGAGCCTGGGTGTCGGACAGACGGTAAAGGCCGTCGGACTGCATGCCGAACGACGGATTCAGTCCGTCAGGACGGTAGGCATCGCGACCGCCCGCCGTCGCGTTTTCCGTCTCGGCGCGCGACAACATTTCGCGCACCAGCGACGAATCCCACGGACGCGCCATCAATTCCTGCTTGGCGATCGGCGGAGTCGGAGCGGCTTTGATGATCGCGATGAACTCGTCGATATTGGCGAGCGCAACCGCCAGACCTTCGAGCACGTGGCCGCGTTCGCGCGCTTTACGCAGTTCGTATACAGTGCGCCGCGTCAGCACTTCCCGGCGATGCGACAGGAAGCACGACAGCATTTCCTTCAGGTTCAGCAGCTTCGGTTGGCCGTCGACCAGCGCGACCATGTTCATGCCGAAGGTGTCCTGAAGCTGGGTCGCCTTGTACAGATTGTTCAGAACGACTTCCGGCACTTCGCCGCGCTTGAGCTCGATCACAACGCGCATGCCGCTCTTGTCCGACTCGTCGCGGATGTCGGAAATGCCTTCGAGCTTCTTCTCGTTGACCAGCTCGGCGATGCGCTCCAGAAGTGAGCGCTTGTTCACTTGGTACGGCAGTTCGTCGACGATGATCGACATGCGCTGACCGCGGTCGATTTCCTCGAAGTGCGTGAGCGCGCGCATCACCACGCGGCCGCGGCCGGTGCGATAGCCGTCGCGCACGCCGGCCACGCCGTAGATGATGCCGGCGGTTGGGAAGTCGGGCGCCGGAATGATCTCGATCAGTTCGTCGATCGTGGCTTCCGGGTTCTTGAGCAGATGCTGGCAGGCGTCGACAACCTCGTTGAGGTTGTGCGGCGGGATGTTGGTCGCCATGCCGACCGCGATGCCGGACGAGCCATTGATCAGCAGATTGGGGATGCGCGCCGGCAGAATGGCCGGTTCGTTTTCGCTGCCGTCGTAGTTCGGCGTGAAATCGACCGTTTCCTTGTCGATGTCGGCCAGCAGCTCGTGACCAATCTTCGCCATGCGGATTTCGGTGTACCGCATCGCCGCGGCATTGTCGCCGTCGACCGAGCCGAAGTTGCCCTGACCGTCCACCAGCATGTAGCGCAGCGAGAAGTCTTGCGCCATCCGGACGATGGTGTCGTAAACAGCCGTATCGCCGTGCGGGTGATATTTACCGATGACGTCGCCGACAATACGCGCCGACTTCTTGTACGCCCGGTTCCAGTCGTTGTTCAGTTCGTGCATCGCGTACAGCACGCGCCGGTGCACCGGCTTCAAACCATCGCGAACATCGGGAAGCGCACGCCCCACGATCACGCTCATCGCGTAATCGAGATACGAACGGCGCATTTCCTCCTCTAGGGAGATTGGCAGAGTCTCTTTGGCGAATTGATCCATTATCCGTATCTTTTACGTGCCAAGACGACGGCTTAACTTCAATTCGCCGCGCCTTCGCGTAAGCATTGCAGCGCAACGCATCACGCGATTCTAACATGCCGCGAATCCGCTCCCGACGAAGGTACGTATACCTATTAGTGAGACACGCGCGAAGCGCTCCTGGGCACTCATTTTTGGAACCGGTCAGGCTCGATTCGTGCGTGGGGCAATTCGCCGCTCAGCCATGACTGGCGGAGCCTCCAGGGAATTGCTTTTGTTGCGCATGCACCACATTTGGAGGGTGATTTGATGGGGGGCAGATTTTTTTATCGTTGGAAGGGAACGATATGGCAAAATGCCAACGCACAAAGAGTTAGACACTGCTCGAAGTCTACACAGCACGTTTTTTGTTCTACACCGATGTTATACTTCGAGCAATGTATGACTTGTCTTCGTCAACAGGCTCGCAGTAAACCTGCGGTAATCTCAATTTCGAGAGGAGAAATATGAATAAACTTTCAAAGCTCGCGTTCATTGCAGCTACCGCGGTTATGGCTGCATCCGCCATGGCACAGTCGGTGCCGGCGTCGCGACAAGCTACGAACGACAACTGGGTGAATGGTACCGGCGAATACGTGTGGATGAACGGCACGAACGAGCTGTGCTGGCGCGATGCATTCTGGACTCCGGCAACGGCCAACGCAAAGTGCGACGGCGCTCTGGTTGCTCAAGCTCCGACTCCGCCGGCTCCGGTCGCACCTGCACCGGCTATTACTAGCCAGAAGATTACGTATCAAGCTGACGCACTGTTCGACTTTGACAAGGCAATCCTGAAGCCGGCTGGCAAGGAAAAGCTGGACGATCTGGCATCGAAGATCGGCGCGCTGAACCTGGAAGTCGTCGTCGCAACGGGTTACACGGACCGCATCGGTTCGGACAAGTACAACGACCGTCTGTCGCTGCGTCGCGCTCAAGCTGTGAAGGCATACCTGGTCAGCAAGGGTATCGAATCCAACCGTATCTACACGGAAGGCAAGGGCAAGCGCAACCCGGTCACGACCGGTTGCAACCAGAAGAACCGCAAGCAACTCATCGCCTGCCTCGCACCGGATCGTCGCGTGGAAGTCGAAGTTGTCGGTACTTCGAAGCAGTAAGCTACAAAATACCGCAGTATCAAAGCCCCGCTTCGGCGGGGCTTTTTTTATGCCCGGCCAAAAGTGCGACGCCACTTCGGGCACCGCGCCGACCCTCGAGCGGGAGGCATTTTGCCGCTCCGTCCCGCGCCCTATATACTCGGGGTTTATCCTCGAGCGCCCGCTCACCGCTCTCTTCGAGGCAGTTTCCGCCATGACCAACGCCGATCCCCACGAACTCCAGAAATTCAGCGATCTTGCGCATCGTTGGTGGGACCCGAATGCCGAATTCAAGCCGTTACATGAGCTCAATCCGATTCGCCTGAACTGGATCGACGCGCACGCGCATCTCGCGGGCAAGACCGTGCTGGATATCGGCTGCGGCGGCGGCATTCTGTCCGAGTCGATGGCCGGTTTGGGAGCGCATGTGAAGGGCATCGACCTGTCGACCCAAGCTTTGGGCGTGGCCGATCTTCACAGCCTTGAAAGTGGTGTAACCGTCGATTACGAAGAAATCGCCGCCGAGGCGCTCGCCGCCCGCGAACCCGCGAAGTACGACGTCGTGACCTGCATGGAAATGCTCGAGCACGTGCCTCAGCCTGCCGCCATCGTCGAGGCGTGCAAGACGCTGGTGAAACCCGGCGGCTGGGTGTTCTTTTCCACCCTGAACCGCAACGTGAAGTCATACCTGTTCGCCGTGATCGGCGCCGAATACATCGCGCGCATGCTGCCCAAGGGCACGCACGACTACGCGCGCTTCATTCGCCCGTCTGAACTGGCGAGCTTCGTGCGCGGCGCCGATCTGCGTACGGCCGACATCAAAGGCATCGTGTACAACCCGCTCAGCAAGCATTTCATGCTGTCCGCCGACACGAGCGTGAACTACATGCTCGCCTGCCGCCGCGACGTTTGATCCGCCCCGACCTGCCGGACCTATCGAACCAATGAGCGATCCCACGCCCCTGCCTCAACGCGAAGACAACGAAGATGCACTCGGTCTTTGCCATGCCGTCCTGTTCGACCTCGACGGCACGCTAGCCGACACGGCGCCCGACCTCGCGGCGGCCGTCAACAAGATGCGCCACGATCGCGGGCTCGAGATGGTGCCGCTCGAAAATCTGCGCCCGCTTGCGTCCGCGGGCGCGCGCGGGCTGATTGGCGGCGCGTTCGGGATCGGCCCCGATAGCCACGAGTTCGCGTCGATGCGCGAGGAGTTCCTCGCCAACTACGAGGCGGACCTATGCATCGAGACCACGCTGTTTCCAGGCATTCCCGAGATGCTCGACGAGCTGGACGCGCGCGGCGTGCGCTGGGGCATCGTCACGAACAAGGTGGCGCGGCTCACCGAGCCGCTGATCGCGCAACTCGGCCTCGAAGAGCGCGCGGGTTGTGTCGTGAGTGGCGACACTACGCCGCATTCGAAACCGCACCCGGCGCCGTTGCTGCATGCGGCGCGCGAACTGGACGTGATGCCGGAGCGCATCGTCTACGTCGGCGATGATTTGCGCGACGTGCAGGCTGGTTTCGCCGCCGGCATGAAGACGGTCGCGGCGGCATACGGTTACTGCGGCAACGACATCCCGCCGACGCAATGGCATGCGCAACACGTTGTCCAATCGCCGACGGAATTGCAGAGGCTGCTGCGCGACATAGGCTGAAGCGCAGGCGGCAAAAGCCGAGCCGCCGCGCCGGCCGCGCCAATGAGTCAGGACGTGGCCGTCGATCTATTGTAAAATCTCCGTCTGGCTCAGAAACTTGAGCAACGAACCGCGGGGGCGACCTGGTTTCGACAGGGGTTGCGAAGCGGCTAGGGCATGTCGAGGCCCCGTCACCTCGTAAATCAGCGGGAAAAACGTAACTGCAAACGACGAAACGTTCGCACTGGCAGCCTAAGGGCCGCCGTCCTCTGCCTAGTTCACTGACGGGCTAGAGTCGCAAGACCGGTAGCAATACCGACAGAGGTCATATACGTCAGTTAAGCCTTGGTGGTGTCACGACATCCGGGTCGAAAACCTAGTGAATCGCCGTAGTGCAGCGTGTTCGTCCGCGTCACTATGGTTAAATCAAAAGACAGAACTACACATGTAGAACTAGTCGTAGAGTGCTTCTGGACGCGGGTTCGATTCCCGCCGCCTCCACCAGAGCATGTTTCACGCTGCACCATCAAGTCTCACCGGAAACCCGTAAGCGGCCTGCTGCTTGCGGGTTTTTTCTTATCCCTCGCGCCCTCCCGCTGCGCGCTTTCGCGCACTATCCTTTTCCTATCTCATCCACGCGCCGTTCTCTGACGGATCTATTCCGATCGTCTTGCGAAGAAGTGGATTGGAATAAACGCATCCGCTCAGTCGTTTGATCCTCACGCGCGCACGCCGTGCCTCGCGTGAGACCAACACCAAAATCAGGAGCCGACATCATGCGCAAGACTCTCTTCTGCCTCGCCCTTCTCGCCCTGCAACAAAGCGCTTTCGCCGAAGCACCGAAAATCGTCGACGGGCGTTTCGTCAGTGCAGACGGCATGACGCTCTACACCTTCGACAAGGACACCACACCCGGCGTGAGCGCCTGCACGGGCGGCTGCATGAACTACTGGCCCGCGGCCACGGCGAGCGCCTCAGACAAACCGTCGGGCGACTGGACCGTGATCACTGGCGCGGACGGCAAGCCGCAATGGGCGTACAAAGGCCATCCGCTCTATCGCTACGCAGCGGACAAACAGGCGGGAGACATGAAAGGAGAAGGCTTCAAGGACATGTGGCACACGGCAAAACCTTAAGCGCGCGCCGCGAGCCAACAACAACTACGCCAGACTGAACCTGGGAGCCGAACGGAAGACGCCGGCAGAACGCCGGCGTCGCACTAACAACGAACACGCGCGTCCGCTTATTCGTCTTTAGGACACTGCAGATTGCAGCCATTCGGATCGCCCATATCGCCGCGTTTGCGCATGGCCGATTTTTTGCCAGTCTGGTATTTGCCCGAAGGAGCCGACGCCGCAAACGGCATTTGCGGATGCTCCGCGAGACGAAACTGATCTTGCAGAATGCCGCCCGGAACACCCGGCGAATTCTGTGCGAAAGCAACCGATGCGGTCGCGAGGAGCACACCAGCCGTCGCAACGGCAGCACATGCGTGAAGAATGACTTTCATAGGGATCGGCGCGACGTAGCGCGCGGTTTAGGCGGAAGCGGAAGCTTAGAGAGTATCCCAAACGGACGCCAGACGCAGCGCCAGACACACGCGAATGTTTACCGCCGCTTACGCCCCCGCTTCGCCCAAGCCCTCTTCGAGATCGACCACCTTGCCGCAGTCTTGCGGGTCATAGCCTTCGAGCTGATCGACGCTACGGCGAAACGCGCTGCCGCGCAGCAATCCGAGCACCGTCGCCAGCGGCATACGTTCGAGGCGCGCGCGGTCGCAGGCGAAATAATAGTCTTCGTCGACAATCGGGATGAAGTCCAGACCGAAATGGTGCGCCGCCGGCTCCACGCCGAAACCCACATCCGCCATGCCACTCGCGACAAACGCCGCAATCGCCGAATGCGTGAGTTCGGCCGACGCATAGCCATTGACCCGATCCGGATCGACTCCGACTTTCCGTAGCGCGAGATCGAGCAACATACGGGTGCCAGAACCAGGCTGCCGATTCACGAAGCGGATATCGTCGCGCGCGAGATCGCCCAGGCCGGCAATTCCCTTCGGATTGCCCTTGCCGAGAAAAAGCCCTTGCTTGCGTCGCGTGAGATGCACGAGCACGTGACGCTGCGGGTCGAGCCAGCGCCGATACGCATCGGCACAAGCCGAGCGAAACTCGCCGAGCGGCAAATGGAAGCCGGCCAGATCGCATTCGCCGCGCGCAAGCGCGCTGACGGCGTCCGCGCTGTCGCGATACTTGATGTCGACCGGCAGTTCGTTGGCGACCAGCGCCGTCACGAGCGCGGCCACGGCATAGCCGTGCGACGCGAAGATGCGCACGTCGTCGGCGGGCGGCGCGAGCCAGCGGTTCAGATCGCTCGCCACTTCGCTGGCGAGTGCCTGCATATTGCCGTCGAGCCGCTCGCCGCACAGACGCTGCGCGCGCAACACCGCTTGCCCGAGTTCGGAGAGAACCGAGCCGCGGCCACGCTCCTTTGCGATCAGCGGACCGCCTAAGCGCTCCTCGATGCTGCGCAGCAAACCCCACGCGTGACGGTAGGACAAACCCTTAAGCGTCGCCGCCTGCGCGATGCTGCCGGACTCGTCCACTAGCGCGAGCAGCGGCACCACGTCCGACAGGCTTGCCTCCCGGCCGTCCGGACCCTTCACCACCAGTTGCACCTGACACTCGATTCTGACCATATATGTTGAACTCTTTCCTATTGCATCGGCCGAATTGCCCGCCTATTGTTCGGCTATCCCATATCGAATAAACGAAGCATAAGTGCACGCATTATGAATAACAAGTGCATATATGACTTTGGAGGAGCCCCCACTTGGACGATTCCATCGCCATCGCGCCGGATCAACTCGTTGAGCGTCACGCGCAACCGGGCGTGTCGCTGCTAGCGGTCTTGCACGCGATCCAGGACGAAGTTGGCTACGTGCCACCCGCCGCGGTCGCGCCGCTCGCGCGCGCCATGAATCTGTCGCGCGCGGAAGTGCACGGCGTCATCACCTACTACCACCATTTCCGCACCCAGCCGCCCGCGCCCGTCACGGTGCAACTGTGCCGCGCGGAAGCCTGCCGCAGCATGGGCACCGAAGCGCTCGCGCAACATATCGAGGCGCACACGGGTTGCCGCTTCGACGGCGAACATCAGCACGGCGCGGCGGTGGAACTGGAATCGGTGTACTGCCTCGGCCAATGCGCGCTGTCGCCGGCGCTGATGCTCAACGGCACGCTGCACGCCAGAGTCACGCCGCAAAAGTTCGACGCGATCTTCGCGGCCGCCAGCAAGTGCGTGGAGGTGACGGCATGACACGCATCTACGTTCCCCGCGATTCGTCGGCGTTGGCGCTTGGCGCTGACGCGCTCGCACAAGCAATTGAAAACGAAGCAGCACGCCGCGGCCTCGCCATCGAACTGGTTCGCAACGGTTCGCGCGGCTTGCTGTGGCTCGAACCGCTCGTCGAAGTTCAGACCTCTGAAGGCCGCATCGGCTACGCCAATATCGAAGCCGGCGATGTCTGTGCGCTGTTCGACGCCGGTTTCCTGGAAGGGGGCGCGCACGCAAACCGCGTCGGCGTGGTCGACGAGATTCCGTATCTGAAGAAACAGCAGCGCCTCACGTTCGCCCGCATCGGCATCACGGATCCGCTTTCCATCGACGACTACATCGCCCACAGCGGCCTCGAAGGCTTGCGCAACGCGCTGCAAACCGACGGCGACGCCGCCTGCGAAGCGTTGATCGAATCCGGTCTGCGCGGCCGCGGCGGCGCGGCCTTCCCCGCCGGCATCAAATGGCGCACGGTGCGCGGCGCCAAGGCGGCGCAGAAGTACATCGTCTGCAACGCGGACGAAGGCGATTCCGGCACATTCTCCGATCGCCTCGTGATGGAAAGCGATCCGTACGTGCTGATCGAAGGCATGATCATCGCGGGTGTCGTGACGGGCGCGACGGTCGGCCATATCTACGTGCGCAGCGAGTATCCGCATTCGATCGCCATGCTCGAAGCCGCCATCGCCAAAGCGCGTGCCGCCGGCTGGCTCGGCGACAGCGTCCTCGGCTCGACGCATCACTTTGAACTGTTCGTCGCGAAAGGCGCCGGCGCTTACGTATGCGGCGAGGAAACGGCACTGCTCGAATCGCTGGAAGGCAAGCGCGGCATCGTGCGCGCCAAGCCGCCGGTGCCGGCGCTCGTCGGCCTGTTCGGTCAGCCGACGGTGATTAACAACGTCATCACGCTCGCTACGGTGCCGATCATCTTCGCGCGCGGCGCGGCGTTCTACAAAGACTTCGGCATGGGCCGCTCGCGCGGCACGCTGCCGTTCCAACTCGCGGGCAATGTGAAGCAAGGCGGACTCGTCGAACTGGCGTTCGGCGTGACGCTGCGCGAACTGCTCTACGACTACGGCGGCGGCACGGCGAGCGGCCGGCCGGCGCGCGCGGTGCAAGTGGGCGGTCCGCTCGGTACGTATCTGCCGGAAAGCCAATGGGACATTCCGATGGACTACGAGGCGTACGCGGCAGTCGGCGCAGTGGTGGGCCACGGCGGCCTCGTCGTGCATGACGACACCTCGAATCTCGCCGAACTCGCGCAGTACGCCATGCACTTTTGCGCGCTCGAATCGTGCGGCAAATGCACGCCGTGCCGGATCGGCTCGACGCGCGGCGTCGAAGTGATCGGACGGATTCGCAATGGCGATACGTCCACACGACAGGTGCAGTTGCTGCGCGATCTGTGCGACACGATGGTGTCCGGTTCGCTGTGCGCGATGGGCGGCATGACGCCGTTCCCGGTGTTGTCCGCGCTCGATCATTTCCCCGAAGACTTCGGTCTCGCCGACGTATCTCATCACACGCCGAAAGCGGCCTGACCCAGGAGCCCACCATGTCCGACGTGCTCAACTCTCCCACTGGCGGCTGCGGCTCCGGCAACTGCGCGTGTAAATCGCAGGCGCAGCAACAGCGCGCGCCCCGCTCCTTCTTCGACGACACCGATTTCGGCACGCCCGAGCGTCACGCCGATATCGACATCACGCTGGAAATCGACGGCCAGTCCGTCACCGTTCCCGCCGGCACCTCGGTGATGCGCGCCACCGTCGAAGCGGGCGTCAACGTACCGAAGCTCTGCGCGACGGATTCGCTGGAACCGTTCGGCTCGTGCCGTTTGTGTCTGGTGGAAATCGAAGGCAAGCGCGGCTATCCCGCTTCGTGCACGACGCCGGTCGAAGCCGGCATGAAAGTCCGCACGCAAACCGATCGTCTGCAGTCGCTGCGCCGCAATGTGATGGAGCTGTATATCTCCGATCACCCGCTCGACTGCCTCACCTGCCCCGCCAACGGCGACTGCGAACTGCAGGACATGGCCGGCGTCACGGGCCTGCGCGAAGTTCGCTACGGCTTTGACGGCGCGAATCACCTGAAGGACAGGAAAGACGAATCGAATCCGTACTTCACCTACGACGCGTCCAAGTGCATCGTCTGCAATCGCTGCGTGCGCGCGTGCGAGGAAACGCAAGGCACGTTCGCGCTGACCATTGCAGGACGCGGTTTCGAATCGCGCGTGGCGGCCAGCGAGAACGTGCCGTTCATGGAATCGGAATGCGTGTCGTGCGGCGCGTGTGTGGCCGCGTGCCCGACCGCTACCTTGCAGGAAAAGACCGTCATCATGCTCGGCCAGGCCGAGCATTCGGTCGTCACCACCTGCGCGTATTGCGGCGTCGGCTGCTCGTTCAAGGCGGAGATGAAAGGCAACGAGGTCGTGCGGATGGTGCCGCACAAGAACGGCCAGGCCAATGAGGGCCACGCGTGCGTGAAGGGCCGCTTTGCCTGGGGCTACGCGACGCACAAGGACCGCATCACCAAGCCGATGATCCGCGCGAAGATCACCGATCCGTGGCGCGAAGTCAGCTGGGAAGAAGCGCTCACGTATGCGGCCTCGGAATTCCGCCGCATTCAGGCCAAACACGGGCGCGATTCGATTGGCGGCATTACGTCGTCGCGTTGCACGAACGAAGAAACGTATCTGGTGCAAAAGCTCGTGCGCGCCGCGTTCGGCAACAACAACGTCGACACCTGCGCGCGCGTTTGTCACTCGCCGACTGGGTATGGACTGAAGACCACGCTCGGCGAATCGGCGGGCACGCAGACTTTCGCGTCCGTGGATAAAGCCGACGTGATCATGGTGATCGGCGCGAATCCGACCGACGGCCATCCGGTGTTCGGCTCGCGTCTGAAGCGCCGCGTGCGTGAGGGTGCGAAGCTGATCGTCGTGGATCCGCGCCGCATCGATATCGTCGATACGCCGCATGTGAAGGCGTCTCATCATCTGCAATTGCGGCCGGGCACCAACGTGGCCGTCGTGAATGCGCTGGCGCACGTGATCGTCACCGAAGGCCTCGTGAACGAAGCGTTCGTCGCCGAGCGCTGCGAAGCGCGCGCGTTCGAGCAATGGCGCGACTTCGTCGCGCTGCCGGAGAACGCGCCGGAGGCAACCGAGGCCGTGACCGGCGTGCCGGCTCAATTCGTGCGCGAAGCCGCCCGCATCTATGCGACCGGCGGCAACGCCGCGATCTACTACGGCCTCGGCGTCACCGAACACGCGCAAGGTTCGACGATGGTGATGGGCATCGCCAACCTCGCGATGGCGACGGGCAACATCGGTCGCGAAGGCGTCGGCGTGAATCCGCTGCGCGGCCAGAACAACGTACAAGGTTCGTGCGACATGGGCTCGTTCCCGCACGAACTGCCGGGCTATCGTCACATCAGCGACACGGTCACGCGCACGCTGTTCGAAGACGCCTGGAACGTCACGCTGCAGCCGGAACCGGGCCTGCGCATTCCGAACATGTTCGACGCCGCCGTGCACGGCACCTTCAAGGGCCTGTACTGCCAGGGCGAAGACATCGTGCAGTCGGATCCGAATACGCATCATGTGTCGGCGGCGTTGTCGTCGATGGAATGCATCGTCGTGCAGGACATTTTCCTGAACGAGACCGCCAAGTATGCGCACGTGCTGCTGCCGGGTTCGTCGTTCCTCGAAAAGGACGGCACGTTCACCAACGCGGAGCGCCGCATCTCGCGCGTACGCAAGGTCATGCCGCCGGTGCCGGGCTACGCCGACTGGGAAGTCACGGTACTGCTCTCGCGCGCTCTCGGCTACGAGATGGACTACACGCACCCGTCGCAGATCATGGACGAGATCGCGCGCCTCACGCCCACTTTCCACGGCGTTTCGTACAAAAAGCTCGACGAGATGGGCAGCATTCAGTGGCCTTGCAACGAAGATGCGCCGGACGGCACGCCGACCATGCACATCGACAGTTTCGTGCGCGGCAAGGGCAAGTTCGTGATCACGAAGTTCATCGCGACGCCCGAGAAAGTCACGCGCAAATTTCCGATGCTGCTCACGACGGGCCGTATCCTGTCGCAGTACAACGTGGGCGCGCAGACGCGCCGCACCGAGAACTCGCGCTGGCACGACGAGGACCGGCTGGAAATCCATCCGCATGACGCCGAAGAACGCGGCATCAAGACCGACGACTGGGTCGGCATTGAATCGCGCGCGGGACAAACCGTGTTGCGCGCGAAGGTGACGGAGCGCATGCAACCGGGCGTCGTTTATACGACGTTCCACTTCCCTGAGTCGGGCGCGAACGTGATCACCACCGATAGCTCGGACTGGGCGACCAACTGTCCGGAGTACAAGGTGACCGCGGTGCAGGTGATGCCGGTCGAACAGCCGTCGCAATGGCAGCAAGACTATTCGCGTTTCAACACCGAACAGCTCGATCTGCTGAAGCAGCGCGAGCTGGCCAACGCGACATCGGGCAAGTGAGGGCGGCCATGGACAATCAGAACCTGATCGACATGGCCAACCGGATCGGCGACTTTTTCGATTCGATGCCGGACCGCGAGGAAGCGCTCGCCGGCATCGCCGACCATATCCGCCGTTTCTGGGAGCCGCGTATGCGACGCGCGTTGCTGGCTTCGCTCGATGAGCCGGATGCGGGCGGCATCGAGATGTCGGCCATCGTCACGGAGGCGCTTGTTAAACACCGCGAGCAATTGACGCCGGCGGCGCCGACGACAGTGTAGCCAGGGCGCGGCTGCGCAGCCGCAGCCGCATCACAACGCCGCCTGTTCCGGCAGCTCGCCATTCACCGTGAACCACGCTTCGCAATGCCGCAACAGGCCGTGCAAATCGGAGCCGGTGCGTCCGCGCGCGCTGATGTAGCCATCCGGGCGCACCAGATAAAACGACGGCCGCGTGCGCCCATACGATTCGGAAAGCGCCGGGCCGCCATCGCCGTTGGTATCCGTGATGCGCCAGATGCGCACCGCGCCCGGCAGCAATCGCTCGACCTCGGCCGCCACGCGTTCCATTTCCGGGTCCGGCGGCGGCGCATGCTTCGCTGCGGGATCGAGCGGCGTTTCGTCGACGGGCAGCGGCGGCACCAGCAGGAACAGCGAGAAGAACGCCGGATCGTGCAGATCGAAAATGCAGCCGACGCCGGGCGCGCGGCCAAGCGGTCCGTCCACCACATGCACCAGCGCATCGGGCGCGCGCTCACCGGCGCGCGGTCCGCCATCGAGCACGCGTTCGAGCGTCAGCGGACTGCGCCGGTACTGGATCGACAGTTCGCTGATCGTGGCGCGTGCCGCATCGCGCAGCGGACCCAGCGCGGCGAGCACCGGCATCACGCGTTCGCGCAAAAGCTTGAGCGGTCCGTGATCGGCCTCGGCCATCTGGGTGATGAAGCCGGTCTGCCGCAACACGTCACGTTCGATCGGATGACGCTCGGTGTGATAGGTGTCGAGCAGCCGATCCGGCGCCGCGCTCTTCATGACGCGCGCCAGCTTCCAGCCGAGATTGAACGCCTCCTGAATGCCGGTGTTCATGCCTTGCGCGCCGGCCGGACTGTGCACATGCGCGGCGTCGCCCGCGAGAAAGATGCGGCCCACGCGCAGCCGGTCCACCATGCGACTGTTCACATGGAAATACGCGGACCACGCCAGATCCGACACGTCGACGCGCTCGCGCACGCGCCGCGCGATCAGCGCCTTGCACTCTTCGAGCGACGGCGCCGGCACCTTGTTCAACGGCGGTTCGCCCAACACCGCAGGCGTCGCGGCAGGCGCGAGCGCGGCAGGCTCGACCGCATGATCCGCAATCAGGCGATGCCGGCCGTGGCCCATCGGAAACAGCGCCACCAATCCTTCGCCAGACGCGAAGATATGAAACTCGTCTTCGGGCCAATCGGTTTCGGCGTGCAGGTCGGCGAGCAGGAACGTCTGCTCGAAGGTCTTGCCTTCGAAGCCCAGACCCAGCCGGTGGCGGATCGCGCTATGCGCGCCGTCGGCGGCGATCATGTACGACGGCCGCATCGTCTCCGTGTGACCGTCCGCGCGGCGCAGCGTCGCCTGAATGCTGGCGGAGCCTTGCGCGAACATGGTCAGTTCGACGCCGCGTTCGACCGTCACGCCGAGCGTCGCAAGATGCTCCGTCAGCAAGCGCTCGGTCACGGACTGATCGACAAACAGCAGATACGGATAGCGCGTGTGGAGCGGATCGAAATCGAGTTGCGCAAGACGCATGCCGTTCGAAAACAGATTGGCGATGCGCGCGCGATGGCCGAGTTCGAGAAACGGTTCGACCAGCCGATGCTGCTCGAGCAACTCGAGCGTGCGCGCCTGGATGCCGATCGCCCGCGAACACGGGTTCGGTTGCATGGCTTTGTCGATCAGACGCACGGGGATGTGGGCACGCGCCAGACTCATGGCCGCGGCGAGCCCGGTGGGGCCGGCACCGACGATCAGCACCGGCGACGCATCGTTTGCGGCAGCGTCCATGCGGAACTCCGGAAACAACAATGCGTTCTAGTGTACGCCCGCAGGAACTCGCCTTGGAGCGCCGCCGGCAAGCCGCTGACGGTGCGCTGCATCAATCATGCGATTGGCTTGCGCTTGCCCCACGCTTGCTGCGCGTGCCAGTTTGCCTCAATGCGCGTGCGGCGCATGATCCATTGCGCACCGATGGTTCGTGGTGCCAAGGTCGACTTGCAGCGTCGCGTGCTGCATCGAAAAGCGCTCGCGCAGTATGACGACGATGGCGTCGAGCGACTCGTCGCCGGGGTGGCCGGCCGGCATCACCAGATGCGCGCTGAGCGCATTGCCGGTGGTCGACAGGGCCCACACGTGCAGATCGTGCACATCGACGACGCCGGGCTGCCCCGCCAGATAATCGCGGATACTTTGCAGATCGACGCCGGGCGGCACGGCGTCGAGCGCGAGGCGCACCGAATCGCGCAACAGGCCCCACGTGCCGACCACCACGACCGCCACCACGAGCAGGCTCATGATCGGGTCGAGCCACGTCCAGTTGGTGTAGAGAATCACGAGACCGCTCACCGCGACCGCCGCCGAGATGCCGGCATCCGCCGCCATATGCAGGAAGGCGCCGCGAATGTTCAGGTCTTCCTTCTGCCCGCGCATGAAGAGCCACGCGGAAATACCATTGACCACCACGCCGACCGTCGCGACGACGAACACCGCGAGTCCCGCCACTGGCGCGGGATTCATCAGCCGCCCGATGGCTTCGGCGACGATCACGCCGCACGCGAACAGCAGCAGCCCGGCATTGACGAGCGAGGCGAGGATCGACGAGCTGCCGTAACCGAACGTGTAACGCGCCGACGGACGGCGCGTGGCGAGCCACGACGCGCCCCAGGCGAGCAGCAGCCCGAGCACATCGGAGAGATTGTGGCCGGCATCGGCGAGCAACGCGGTGGAATGCGCGAGAACGCCGTAGACGGCTTGCGCGATCACGATGGCGATGTTCAACACGACCGCGAGCGCGAACGCACGGCCGTGGCCTGCGACGGGAGCATGGGCGTGGTGGTGGCCGGCGTGGCCGTGGCTGTGGCCGTGGCCGCTGTGACTGTGGCCGCTGTGCGTGTGGTTGTGCCCACCGTGGCTGTGGCTGTCACCGTGGCTGCTTTCGCTGTGGCTGTGTACGCCTTGCGCCTGACCAACCTGGTCAGCGTGGCCCGAAGTGCAATCGTGGCGGTCTGCCGCGAGTGCGTTTGGAGTTTCCGGTTTCTTCATGACGGTTCCAGTGAATCATCGCCGGCCGGTTCGGCCACGTGTTCGAGCATGCCGGCCAGCATCGCGCTGATGTGGCGGTCGGCGGCGAGATAGAAGACCTGCTTGCCCTGCCGCTCCGCGCGCACGATCCGCGCCGCGCGCAGCAGCCGCAAATGATGGCTTACGAGCGACGACGACAAACCCAACGCCTCAGCAATCGCCCCGACGGCGCGCCGCTCGTCGCGGCAAGCCAGCACGATGCGCAAGCGCGTGGGGTCGCCGAGCAGACGAAACAGATCGGCCAGCGGCACGATCGTGTCGACCGAGCGATCGTCAAAGCTCGCAAACAACGAGGTGGAAGCAAGGGAAGAAGCCATGGCGGGCGGCGCTGCGGAAGAACATATGAATATGTATTCATATGTTACAGATATCGAGACAACCGGTCAAATCGGAGCGCGGTCCGGCGAGTGTGGGAAAATGCGGCCTCTGCCTCACCTGAATGCCATCCCGCGTCATGCAACCTGTATTTGACCGCGCTTTCGCGGCGCATCGTGACGGCCGCCTCGACGACGCCGAGCGCGGCTACCGCGCGACGCTCGACGGCAATCCCGCGCACGTCGACGCGTTGCACCTGCTGGGCGTCCTGCGCCACCAGCAGGGCCAGCACGCCGAAGCCGCCGAGCTCGTGCGGCGCGCGGTGAACCTGCGTCCGGAAGACGCCGCGCTGCAACTGAATCTGGGCAACGCGCTGAAAGCGCTGGGCCAGATCGACGACGCCATCGAACAGTTCCGCAACGCGCTGACGCTCGCGCCGTCGTTCCCGATGGCGCACTACAACCTCGGCAATGCCTACGCCGCCGCGGGCCGTCATGAAGACGCCGCCGATGCGTTCGAAAAGTCGTTGCGGCTGCAACCGGACGACGCTTCGTCGCACAACAATTTCGGCAACGCACTGCACGCGCTCGGGCGCCACACGGAAGCCATCGCCGCGTTCCGGCGCACGCTCGAACTGCGTCCCGGTCACGCCGGCGCGCTCAATAACATGGGCATGTCGCTGAACGCGCTCGGTCGCGCGGAAGAAGCGATCCCGTGTTTCCAGACGGCGTTGGCGGCCGAACCGCGCTTCGTCGCCGCGCACTTCAATCTCGCCAACACCTTCGACGCCACCGGCCGCCATGCCGAAGCCGTCGCGTCGTTCAAGGCGGCGCTGGGGTTGCAGCCGAACCTGCCGCCGGCGATCTTCGGCATGGGTAACGCGCTCGCGGCATTGGGACGCCACGCCGAGGCGCTGCCGTATCTCGAACGCGCCGTCGGTCTCGATCCGCAATTCGCGCTCGCGTGGCTGAGTCTGGGCACCGCGCATCAGGCGCTGGGCGCGCATGGCCCCGCCGTGCGTGCGCTGGATCAGGCGCTGCGTCTTCGTCCCGATCTCGCCTCCGCGCATATGAACCGCGCGCTCGCGTGGCTCGCGCTGCGCGATTTCGCGCGCGGGCTGCCGGAATACGAGTGGCGCCTGCAAACCATGGCGCAGCCGGTGATCCAGACGCTGCCGCGTTGGCACGGCGAGCCGATCGCTGAACGTACGCTGCTGGTTCACGCCGAGCAGGGTTTCGGCGATACGGTGCAATTCGTGCGCTTCGTTCCGCTGGTCGCGCAGCGAGCGGCGCGCGTCGTGCTCGAAGTGCAGCCGCAACTGCTGCCCTTGCTGACTCCGGCCGCGCAAGCCTGGCGCGTGACGCTGATCGCCCAAGGCGCGCCGCGTCCCGCCGCCGATCTGCAATGTCCGCTGCTGAGCCTGCCGCTCGCACTCGGCACGACCTTCGACACCATTCCGCAGCGCACGCCCTACCTCAGCGTGCCACCCGCCTACGGCCGCAAATGGCGCGGCTCGCTCGGCGGCCAGGCCAAGCGCAAGATCGGCATCGCGTGGTCGGGACGCATCCAGCAAAACGAAACGCGTTCGATGCCGCTCGCCGCGCTCGATCCGTTGTTCGCACTCGAAGGCATCGACTGGATCGTGCTGCAGCCCGAGTTGAGCGCCGAGGAACGCATGGCGCTCGACGCGCATCCGCGCGTGGCGTCGATTCATCGCTTCGACAAGCGGATCGGCGACTTCGCGGACACGGCGGCGATCATCGAACGGCTCGACGCGGTGGTGTCGATCGATACGTCTATCGCGCACGTTGCCGGCGCGCTGCGCAAGCCGCTGTGGTTGATGCTGCCGTTCGCGGCGGATTGGCGCTGGTTTGCCGGCGAATCGCGCAGCCCCTGGTATCCGGGCGCAACGCTGGTGCGTCAGCCGCAACCCGGCGCGTGGGGCGATGTCGTCGGCGCCGTGGCGAACGCGTTGCGCAAGGGCTAGCGCACAGGCCGCCCGGCGATGTCAGCCGTTGCCGCCGGGCACAAAACAAAAACCCCGCGTTCCCGAGAACGCGGGGTTTTTTACTTGCCCGAATGACCCGAAAACGGTGAAGCTCAGGCCGTCCGATATTGATTGCGCGATTCCGGCGTGCGATACAGCACCAACGTCGCGATCAACCCGCAAATCGCCGCCGCACCCAGGAACAGACCCGGTGCCGCCTTGTTGCCGGTCGAGTGAATCAACAGCGTCGAGATTGCCGGCGTGAAGCCGCCGATCGTCGTGGCGAGGCTATAGGCAAGCGAGAAACCCGCGGTCCGCACTTCGACCGGCATGACTTCGGTCAGCGCCACGACCATCCCGCCGTTATAGCTGCCGTACAGGAACGACAGCCACAGTTCGACTTCCAGCAGACGCGCGAACGACGGGTCCGCCACCAGCCACTGCAGCGCCGGATACGCGGTGACGATGGTCAGGATAGTGAAGGCCAGCAGCACCGGACGGCGGCCGATACGGTCGGACAACGCCCCCGCGAGCGGCAGCCAGATCAGGTTCGACAGACCGATGCAGACCGTAACGATCAACGTATCGATCGACGACAGCTTCAACACTTCCTTGCCGAAGGTCGGCGTGTACGCAGTGATCATGTAGAACGACACGGTGGTCATGATCACCATGCCCATGCCGCCGAGCACGATGCCCCAGTTCGCGGCCATCGTCTTCATGATCTCGCTCATCTTCGGATGGTGCTTGCGTGCCTTGAATTCTTCGGTCTCCTGCAACGAACGGCGGATCAGGAACAGGAACGGCACGATCAGGCAGCCGATCAGGAACGGCACGCGCCAGCCCCAGGCGGTCATCTGATCAGCCGGCAACAGCTTGTTCAGGAACACGCCGATCAGCGCGGCGAACACCACCGCGACCTGCTGGCTGCCCGACTGCCACGAGCAATAGAAGCCCTTGTTGCCCTTGGTGGCGATCTCCGACAGATACACCGACACGCCGCCCAGTTCGACCCCAGCGGAGAAACCTTGCAACAGCCGGCCGCCCAGAACGAGCACTGGTGCGAGCAAGCCGATCGTCGCGTAACCTGGAATCGATGCGACCGTGAGCGTGCCGAGCGCCATCAAGCCGAGCGTGAGGATCAGGCCTTTGCGCCGGCCGTGATGATCGATGTACGCGCCGAGGACGATCGCGCCGAGCGGCCGCATCAGGAAGCCCGCGCCGAATACCGACAGCGACAGCATAAGCGAGGCGAATTCGTTGCCGCTTGGAAAGTAGGTCTTGGCGATCGCCGAAGCGTAATAGCCATAAACCATGAAGTCGTACATCTCAAGGAAGTTGCCGCTGACGACGCGGAAGACTGTCTTGACTTTGGATTCTTGCGATGTGGAAGTAGCGTGTGTCGCTGTAGACATGACATTCTCTGATGAGCCTGTCGCCACGCGGGAATCGGCGACGGCAGGCAGTTGAAACGATCCACCACGTTTTGGCAGGCGGATGCCTCGGACGGCTGCAAGAGAACGCGCCCGGGGGCGCTGCATTTTCATGCTGAACGCATTCTCGCGGTATCAGGGTAAACGTTGGGACTCACGCGGTGGCCGCTCCACGTAATGTTACCGATGAAGTCGCTGTCGCGAAATGCATACAGTTTCCTTACATAGAATGGCCAGTCGTCGCGATAACATTTGCAGTCAGGCATTCCGTTGATTACTACCCCGATGCGAACCACCCCCGCTCTTTCGCTGCGCCCCGCCACTTTCGTGGATGCCGCGCTCATTGCTTCGATCCACAGCACCAGTTGGCAGGCCACCTATCGCAGCCTGTTACCCGACGCATTTCTCGACGGCGAAGTCACGCGCGAACGCGCAGCCTATTGGGAAGCACGCCTGAGCGCGCCCGGCGGGGAACGCCGCATCGTACTGATCGCCGAACTTGCGGGCGAGCCGACGGGTTTTGTGTGCGTCGAACGTCAGCCGGAGTCCGCGTGGGGCGTGCTGCTCGATAACCTGCACACGCTGCCGGACTATCAGGGCATCGGCGTCGGCAAGCTGCTCATGCAGGCCGCCAAAGACTGGACTCGCGCGCAGGGCGAAGCGCAACTCTATTTGTATGTGCTCGAAGGGAATGCACCCGCGATCGGCTTCTATGAGCGGCAAGGTTGGCGGTTCGTCGGCGCCGAACCGGACCATATGGGCGGCGTGGATATTACAGCGTTGCGCTACGTCTACAGGCTCGATCGATAGGATAAGTGCCATCTGCCTGATCGTTGTCCAGGGTTGACCGATCCTGGACCTATCGACATGTCTTTTCGGAACCGTCCGATCCCGAGGTCGGCGGCGTCCTGGCATCATCCCCGCACCCTGCTGGCTTCACAGTGACCCGCCCATGCGCCCGTGTGCTTTTCCAGAGTACAACGCGGTGTTCGGCGGCGACATACGGCGTGCATGTCTGGCGTTTCACGCGCATCGCACCGAGGCCCGTGGCCCCGCAGATTCCGGGACCGCCGAACGGCGGCCCCTTTAAGAGGCGCTGGAAACCGATGTCCACCATTCCTTTCACCCCGATCCAGGGCTACCTGGCCATGCCGCGCCTGCGTCCGCTGGGTCATGTGCCGGCGTCCTTCGGCCGGGACTGGGCACTGCTCCCGCCAGGTTATAGTTTGCGGGCGGAACTCAAGGCACTTTACGCAGCCATGCTGCGCACGTTTTGCATGAGCGATCAGGCCATTCGCTCGCTTTGCCGATGGTCGCCGTCGGTAGAACGGCGCGCGACCGAGGCACCGGCTCCCGTGTTTGAAAAGCGCGTCGACGCGGCCGCGCAAATCGCCGCAGCCGCTGCGGCCGTACCGCCGATTCTGCCGCGTGTACCCGCAACCGGGGTACGCGGGCCGGGCCATCATTGGAGTGCGTTGGCAGGCGGCGCCTGCGTACTCGGCGGCACTGCGATGCTTGGATGGATCGGGTTCGATCATCTGATGCATCGCGACACCGCCACTCATATGGACTTCGCGGGCAAGGTCTCGTACGAACAAGATTCGCGGTCGGCGAAGGCTCTGCCGCTGGCCGCAGTCACCGCCCGCACGGTGGATAACGCAGCGGCACGCACGTCTGCGGCAGTCGCGGCATCAACGCCCGCGTTCTCGAATGCGGCGCCTGAGTTTGCGCGTGCGTCTCGTCCCGCGGCGGCATCGGTGCCGGTGCCTGCTTCGAATTCAGCGACCACATTGCGCTTCGCTTCGGCCCATGTCGTCGCCGATAAAACCGTCTCACATCGCCGCCAGCCCGTCCGCGAGGAAAGCCGCAAGCAGGTCGAACAAATTCATCCGCGCACGGCGCGGTTAGCCGTCGCAAGCCAATCGCCGCACGCGACGACCAGTGGCACTCAGGTGCAACGCAGCGCGCCCCCAGAGGTTGCAGTAAATGCGTCGCCAAAGCTTTCGGCTGCCGGAGCCTATTCGCCGGTCGCTCCGGCTCGACTCGGCGTCGACGAATACGCGGGCGTATCCATGTTCGCCGCGACACACGTCCGCGACATTGCGCCAATGCCGCGCACCAGTTCGTCAAACAATTCGTCCAGCGCCAGCGGGACTGAATGGATGAACCATCTTTCACAACGACGCCTGACCGATGTTCCGGATCAGTTTGCGAAGTAAGCACGACACGATCACATAGACGTGGCGTAGTACAAAAAAAGCGCGGCCATTCACCCACGAATGGCCGCGCTTTTTGCGTTCATGCATTTACTTCTGAACCGGCAATCCAATTTCAGTTTGCCGCTGCAGTTGCATCACTTCGCCCTGCACCTGGCGCAACTGCGCTTGCGCTCTTTCCTTCTCAGCATGCAGCGCAACCGCTTCGCCTTGCGTTTGACGTTGATAGTCGTTGACCTTGGCCTCTTGCGTGCGAGCCACGTCAAGATCGGCTTGCAGGCGTTTCGCGCGATCTTCGGACATTGCAATCACGTCTTCGATATACGCCTTCTGCGCCTGCAACTGCGTGCGGCGAATCTCGACATCCGCGAGTTGCGCTGTCTGCTGGGCAAAGCCCGCATAGATCGCTTCTGCGCGCGCCATGTCCTCGGTCTTGATCACACGCCAGAAATGCTTGTCCTGAAATAACGCGATGTAGTACGTCATTTCCCGCGGATGGAAAAACAGACTGGCGCCGTAACTGCCGTTATACGTGGTGCGCAGTTCGCTCAGCTTCGCGTCGTGAATCATCTGCATCAGTTCGGCGACATTGCCTTGCGCATCGCTGGCCGTGGGCGAGGTGGGCGACGTCGTCGACGCTCCTGATGCAGCGTTGCGCAGCGCGTCGGCGACGGGTTGCGGCGTCAGGGTATTGATGGCCGGCCGTGTGCCAACCAGCGGCGCGGCCTCGTCGGCTTGTGCGGCCACCACGAACCCGCCCTGCTGCAATAGCGCACACGAGGTCGCGAGCAGCATGGCGCGCCGTATTAATAAGGGATACTTCATACGCGCATGCTCCATGCAAATCCAAAACAGCCGCAGATTATCGCGCGGATTCGCCTTTAAGCGAAGCATTCCAATGTCACGCTGACAGACTTTAAATCGAGATAAATAGCTGACGATTGATTTGACCAAGCCGGCGCGTCATCGCGAAATAAACGCGTGCGGATGAGACGAAAACGCGATGTTCCGTCTCGTGCGGATGGCTTTGAATTTAGGTGCGGGTTATGCGAACTCAGCCGTAAGCAGATTCGCAATATGGAGATAGAGCGCCGTGCAGTGAGATACGCGCAGTTCGGTCAAGAAAAAACTCGCATTCCTGATTATCCATCTCGATAACGAGCTGTTTCCGACTTCAAAAACTGGTGCTGCCGCATGGATCGGCAAGCCGATGCGAAAGTCGAGCGAGAAACGAATCGGAAAACAGCAAGAGAAAAACGCAAGAGGCGCACCGTTGCAAACCACAACGGTGCGCCTCCAACAAACTGCCTGCCCGGCCATCCAATCCCGACTTGCCAGCCAGCGCGTGTTAGAACCGCGTCTCGCGCGCGACACGCAGGAACGTATCGAGCAACGGCGTGCAGTCGAGCAACTCCGGCCCGCCCGCGCGATGAAACTCCGGGTGCCACTGCACGCCCATCACGAACGGCGCGCGCCGGTAGCGCACGGCTTCGATGATGCCGTCCGACGCCGACACCGCTTCGATATTGAGATCGCGGCCGAGCGTCTTGACCGCCTGGTGGTGAATCGAGTTGACGATCGCATCTCGCCGGCCTGGGAACATGTTGGCGAGCGTCGAACCGTCGGGGAAATGAATGCCGTGCCGATGCTGATCGTAGTTCTCGTTGACGTGCGTGGCCGCGGTCGGCACGTCGGTGGCGATGTCCTGATACAAGGTCCCGCCGAACGCCACGTTGATCAGTTGACAGCCGCGGCACACGCCGAGCACCGGCTTGCCCGACTCGACGAACTCATGCAGCAGTTCGAGCTCGTACATGTCGCGCACGCGGTCGCCAGGCCATTCGTGACTGGTAGCCTGTTCCGCGTAGGACTGCGGCGAGACGTCGGCGCCGCCTTGCAGCAGCAGGCCGTCGAGATGCTTCGCGTAGTCGCGCAAGCGGATATTGCTCGGATGCAGCATGCCCTGATGACCGACCGTCGGAATCATGAACACCAGCACGTCGCGCGACATCACCCAGTGCGCGATCGATTCCTCGAGATACTGCAAGGTCTTGCCGCGCAGTCCCTTCGCGCCCGGCTCGGGATGGAAAATACGCGCCGATACGCCGATGCGCAGCGTGCGTTGCGTGATCCGCTGGCCCGCGCGATCGAAAATCTGGCGCGCGCGCGCCGCGACGATGCGGCCAAACACGGTCCACGCCGAATCGTTGTGCTTCAGATAGCGCGGCGGCGACGGCGGCAAGGCGTTGGGCGGCGGCGGGTTCGAGGCCGTGAAGTCAGGCGCCGCGCCGAACCCGGGTGGCGGCGAGCCCGCCCGGCGCTCGGTGGAAGCCGGGATCTCTTCGTTCACTGTCACGTCTTCGACGGCGCCGACCAGTTCGCCGTCCACAGGTTCGCTGCCGCCGACAGTCGGCGACGGTCTCATTGCATGGACGCCGGCGCGGCGCGCGTCCCGTTCATGAACCTCCGCTTCCTGCTTCGCGGTGGATGCGGCGGCGGAGGTGCGTGCTTCGGCGGCATCGCGCTGCCGCGCCTTTTGCGGATCGGTGGGCGTGACCGCCGACGCGCTGTCGGGATCGTCCGTCGACGATCGCACGGCGGCTTCTTCCGCAGCCGGCGTTGCGGTGGACGCAGCGGACGTCGAGGTGGAAGCAACATCCGGCGGCGTCACGTCCTTGATCGGCGACTGGATGGCATCTTCGTGCGAGAGGGGTAGCGAGGCCGCCGGATCGGGCGGCACGGAGCCGGCTATCGACGCGCCGGGCGGAGTGCCGGACGGCGCGGGCGACGCCGAAGGCGGCGTGGAGTTGCCGGGCTTGCCGGCATTTTCAGGTTTGTTTTCGCTCATGACAGTCAGACAGGCGCCTTCCACGCGAACGAATGAATATGCCCTGATTATCCGCTAGCGGGCCAAGCGCCGCAAACCCGCACACAATTGCTCACATTGTTGCGGGCGTCGCGCGGAACTCGATTCGGCGTACTGCGCGGCAAGTCCGACTCAAGGATCCGGCTGCTCTTCGAAAGTTTCACGCAAGGCGATCTGCATGGCCGCGTGGATTTTCACGCACCAGCGCCACACCAGCGCCAGCAGCAACGCGGCGCAAACCAGCACCGCGGCGAGCAGGCCGGTCGGCGGCAGGATGCCGCCGGAAAGCGCCGCGACCAGCAGAAACACGCCGACCATCGAGACCACCGGCACCAGATCGGAAATCGCGTAGCGGATCGCGCTCGTGAAGCGCCCGGCCGTCGCCGGCTGCACGCTGACTTCGGCGAGCAGCAAGGCAAGCGACTTGAGCTTGCGATACACGGCGACGAGAAACGGCAGCGACACGACCAGCGCGGCGCTCCATAACACCACGCGCTGCATCGGCTCGGAACTCAACCAGTGAGCGAGCCACGCGCTGGTATAAGGCGCGCTATACGACACGATCAGAAAAATCGCGGCGACCAGCGCCAGATTGACGGCGATCTGCAGAATGATCCGCCGCGTCATGCTGAACAGCGTGGGTTCGCCGCTTCCCGTGCTCAGGCTGCGCAACCATTGCCCGTACATGCCGAATACGTTTGCGAGCGTGCGCGGCATCGCGTGACCGAGGCGCTGCGTCAGCGGGTCGGCGGCGCGAATCAGATATGGCGTGAACAGCGTGGTCAAAGCGGACACCGCCACCGCGATCGGATACAGAAACGCGCTCGTCACCTTCAGCGTCAAGCCGAGCGACGCGATGATGAACGAAAACTCGCCGATCTGCGAAACGGTCATGCCGACGCGCATCGCCGTGCGCCCGTCCTTGCCTGCGAGGAAGGTGCCGAGCCCGCACGACACGATCTTGCCGACGATCACCGCCACCGTGATCACCGCGATCGGCCACGCGTAGTCGACCAGCACGGCCGGGTTCAGCATCAAACCGATCGTCACGAAGAAGATCGCGGAAAACGCGTCGCGCAGCGGCGCGATCAGATGCTCGATCCGATGCAGATGGCGCGATTCGGCCATGATCGCGCCGATCAGAAAGGCGCCGAGCGCGATGCTGTAATCGAGCTTCACGACCAGCAGACAGAAGCCAAAGCAGAAGCCGAGCACGGAGACGAGCAGCATCTCGTCGCTCTTCGCCCGCGCCACATAGTTCAAGGCGCGCGGGACGAGCAAAATGCCGACCACCAGCGACACCGTCATGAACAGCAGCAGCTTGCCGAGCGTGACCATGGCGACGCCCGCGCTCAACTGCCCCGTCTGCGCGATGCCCGACAGCAGCACCAGCATCGCGATGGCGAGAATGTCCTCGACGATCAGAATGCCGAACACCAACTGCGCGAAGCTCTCGCGCTTCAGGCCCAGTTCGGAGAGCGCCTTGACGATGATGGTGGTCGACGAGATCGCGAGGATCGCGCCGAGGAACAGCGAATCCATCGAACTCCAGCCAAACGCGCTGCCGATCTCGTAGCCGATCCATAGCATCAGCACGATCTCCGAGAGCGCCGCGACGATCGCCGTCGCGCCGACCTTGAAGAGCTTGCGCAGGCTGAATTCGAGGCCGAGCGAAAACATCAGGAACACCACGCCGAGTTCGCCGAGTGTCTGGATGGTCTGCTCGTCGTGGATCAACTGGAACGGCGGCGTGTATGGCCCGATGATCACACCGGCCGCGATGTAGCCGAGCACCACCGGCTGTTTCAGGCGATGGAACAGCACGGTGACGACGCCGGCGAGCGCCATCACGACCGCCAGGTCCTGAATGAAGCCGATGCCATGGTGCATGAATACGTCCCTTACAAAAAGTAATCTTGAAAACGCAGTTTAGCAAACGAACGCGACAACCCGCCTCGCGTCGACGTTCGGAGGACATGGCGCTGCCGCCAAGCCGCGCATCTCCCGCGCGCCTTCCGGAAGAATGTTTTTGACACGCTGGACTCATGTGAAATATCACAATAATATTTGTTGCATATTTTCTTTGGAGTCGAGCAATGCAGCAGGTGTCCTTCAACGTTGTAGACCGTTCCGGCGGCAGCCGCGCCGAGATCGCCGAGGTGAATCGCCTGACCATTGCCGGCTGGGCCGGCCGCGATCAGGCCGCGATCGAGCATCACATCGCCGAATTGGCCGAACTCGGCGTGAAACGGCCCTCCACCACGCCGTTGTTCTACCGCCTCGGCGCGGAACTGCTGACGCAGGCCGAGCAGATCGACGTGGTCGGCGTGAAGTCGAGTGGTGAAGCTGAATGCGTGCTGGTGCAGACAAAGGAGGGCTTGCTCGTCACTGTGGGCTCGGATCACACCGACCGCGAAGTCGAGGCCTACGGCGTGACTGTTTCCAAACAGGTCTGCCCGAAACCCTTGGCCCGCGACGCCTGGCGTTTCGACGATGTCGCCGGCCACTGGGATCAGCTCGAGCTACGCGCTTTCACCGTCGCCAGCAACGGCGAGCGGCGTGTCTATCAGCAAGGCAGCGTGGCATCGCTGCTGCCGGCCGCCGATCTGCTGACACGCGCGCCGCTCGCGCCGGGCGCGGCAATGTTCTGCGGCACGCTGGCGGTACAGGGCGGCATCGTCGGCATGGCCGACGGCGACGCGCTCGAACTCGAATTGCACGATCCCATCCTGAACCGCACGCTGCGCCACGCCTATCGCGTGCGCGCGCTACCTATCGTCGAATGAGGCATCCATGAACTCCCCTTCGCTATCCGCCGCCGACGCGTCTTCCGACGCGTGGCTCGAAGCCGCCGCCTTGCGCAAGATCACGTGGCGCATCATGCCGTTCCTGTTTCTCGTCTACGTGCTGTCGTATCTGGACCGCGTCAACATCGGTTACGCGAAGTTGCAGTTCACCGGCGACCTCGGCCTGACGAACGCGGCGTACGGACTCGGCGCGGGGATCTTTTTCTTCGGCTACTTCGTGTTCGAAGTGCCGAGCAACCTATTGCTCAAAAAGTTCGGCGCGCGCGCCACGATTGCCCGCATTACGATGCTGTGGGGCCTGCTGTCGTGTCTGATGATGTTCGTGCGCACGGAAACGACGTTCTACGTGCTGCGCTTTTTCCTGGGCGTCGCCGAAGCCGGCCTGGTGCCGGGCGTGGTGCTCTATTTGACCTTCTGGTTTCCGTCGGACCGCCGCGCGCGCATGGTGGCCGTGTTCATGGCGGCGATTCCGGTGGCCGGCATTATCGGCGCGCCGTTGTCGGGTTTTCTGATGTCGGCGCTGCACGAAGCGCACGGTTTGCGCGGCTGGCAGTGGATGTTCCTGATCGAAGGCATTCCGTCGATTCTCGCCGGCTTCTGGGCGCTCGCCGTGCTGCGCAACACGCCCGCCGAAGCCGCCTGGCTCACCGACGACGAGAAGCGCGTGATCCTCGGCCGTCTTGCGCGAGAAAACACCGCGGCCGCGGCGGCCGGCGCTGAACATAGCCTGGCCGTGGCGTTGCGCTCGGGCCGCTTCTGGCTGCTCACGCTGATCTATTTCTGCCTCGTTACCGGCAATGCGGGTTTCTCGTTCTGGTTGCCGCAAATCGTCAAGGATCTCGGCGTGACGAACCTCGTCACCAATGGGTTCGTTACCGCGATTCCGTATCTGGCGGCGGGCATCGGCATGATCCTGATCGGGCGTTCGTCGGACATCACCGGCGAGCGGCGCTGGCACTATGCCGTGTGCTGCTTCATCGGCGCAGCGGGCCTGCTCGGCAGCGCCTCGGTGACCAACTCGATTCCGCTCGCCGTCACCGGTTTGTCGATCGCGTATATCGGCATCCTCGCGGGCTTCGGCATTTTCTGGTCGATGTCGACCACCTTCCTGCAAGGCACGGCCGCCGTCGCCGGAATAGCGGTGATCAACTCGATCGCGAACCTCGCCGGCTATGTGAGCCCGTATGTGCTCGGCATCGTCAAGGACGCGACGCATAGCGTGACGTTCGGGCTCGTGCTGATCGCGGGAGCGCTGATCGTCGGCGGGCTGGTCACGCTGATGATGCCGCGCGTGAAGGTGCAGCATGCGGCGGCGGCCGCGCCGAGCCGCGCCTGACGGACGGCGACAGTGACGCAACGCGCCGCACGGTGCGCGAGCCGGAGCCGATGCGGGTCGATCACCCGCTGCCTGCCCGACCCGCGCCGCTATGTGCGCAAAACCTTGCTCTACAATGCGGACGACATCGTCCGCTGCCACTTCACATGACGCTTTTGCAGACCGCCCGCCCTTCCCCGCCCGCCCGCGCGACCGCCGCCGCGAGTCTCGCCGAGCAGGCGTATGCGTTCGTCAAGCGCGAGATCATCACCATGCGCCTGCGGCCGAGCGAGGTGCTCAACGAAGCGGAACTGATGGCGCTGACCGGCATCGGCAGGACGCCGGTTCATCAGGCGCTGCACCGCCTGGTACACGAAGGCATGCTGACCATCATGCCGCGCAAGGGCATCATGGTCCGCCCGGTTTCGCTCGACGACGTGCTGGCGATCATCGACGTGCGTCTCGTCAACGAAAGCTATTGCGTCGAACTGGCCGCGCGCCACGCGCAACAGCACGACTACGACGCGATGCAGGCGCTGCTGGACCGCTCGGCCGTGTGCGTCGCGGCACACGATATCGAAGGCATGATGGATATCGACCGCGAGTTTCATCTGGCGATCTCGGCCGCGTCGCGCAACCCGGTGCTCGCCGACATTCTGCGCGGGCTGCACGAGCGCTCGCTGCGCTTCTGGTTCATTTCGCTGTCCGAGCCGCATCATCTGGAAGACGTGCACGAGGAACATCTCGAACTGTTCGGCCTGCTGCGCGAACGTGACGCCGAAGGCGCGCGCCAATCCGTGCAAAAACATATCGAAGCGTTCCGCGCCACACTCTTCAATCGTATCTGATCGACCGCATTCAAGCCCGCCCATCCAGGCTCACGCATTCAGCTCACCGACCGGCTTCGCCGGGTTCAACCGGACTTCTACCGACATCATGGCCACTGAACTCACGCCCTTTCCGCCACTAGCCCAACTTGCCGCCGACCTCGCCGCCGGACGCACCACGAGCCGTGCGCTCGTCGAGACCGCGCTCGAACGGATCGCCGATCCGGCCGGCCAGGGCGCGGCCGTCTTCATGCACGTCGACGCCGACAGCGCCCGCAGCGCCGCCGACGCTCACGACCGTCTGCGCGCCGCCGGCACTGTGCTTTCGCCGCTCGCCGGCATTCCGGTGTCGGTGAAAGACCTGTTCGATATCGAGGGCCAGCCGACTCGCGCCGGTTCCACCGTGCTCGCCGACGCCCCCGCCGCCAAGGCGGACGCCGTCGCGGTCGCGCGTTTGAAGCGCGCGGGCGCAGTGCTCGTCGGCCGGACCAATATGAGCGAGTTCGCGTTTTCCGGACTGGGTCTAAACCCGCACTACGGCAATCCGCTGTCGCCGTACCAGCGCGGCGTGAAAGGCGACGAGCGGATCTCGGGCGGCTCGTCGTCGGGCGCCGCCGCTTCCGTCGCGGATGGCATGGCGGCCATCGCGCTCGGCACCGACACCGGCGGCTCGATCCGCATTCCGGCGGCGCTGTGCGGCCTGACCGGCTTCAAACCGACCGCCGACCGGATTCCCAAACAGGGTGGCGTGCCGCTTTCGTCGACGCTCGATTCGTTCGGGCCGATCGGCGTTTCCGTGGCCTGCTGCGCGTTGGTCGACCGTATGCTGGCCGGGCTCGAGCCGCGTATTCCGGCCGCCCGTCCGCTGGAAGGCGTGCGCCTCGGCGTGCTGACCAATTTCGTCACGGACGGCGTCGAACCGGCGGTCGCCGCGGCAATCGACACGGCGCTCAAGCATCTGGAAGCGGCCGGCGCGATTGTCACCGAAGTGCGTTTCGCACCGCTCGACCGTTTGCCTGAGATCAACCGCTTCGGGTTCTCGCCGATCGAGGCGTACGCGTGGCATCGTCCGCTGCTGGAAAAGCATCGCGACCAATACGATCCGCGCGTGCTGGTGCGCATTCTGAAGGGCCAGCCGGCCAGCGCCGCCGACTATCTCGACCTGCTCGCCGAACGCGAGGCGATGTTGGCCGAAGCCGCCCGCACGCTGTGGCAACGTTTCGACGCGGTCGTGGCGCCTACGGTGCCGGTTGTGCCGCCGCGCGTCGCCGACCTGGTCGACGACGACGCCTTCGGCCGCACCAACGCGTTGATCCTGCGCAACCCGAGCGTGTTCAACTTCCTCGACACCTGCGCGCTGTCGCTGCCGTGCCATCTGCGCGGCGACGCGCCGGTCGGCCTGATGCTGGCCGGCGCGCCGCACGCCGACGACGCCCTGCTGGCCATCGGCCGCGGCGCCGAAGCGGTGCTCAAGGCGATTCGCTGATCAAGGGACGCCAACGCGCTAGATCGGGAAATACGCCGTAAAAGCAGGATAAGCGGCGGGGCGGGGGTTCGCGCTAGAATCGCGGGCACCCGCCCTTTCCGTTTCGAGACAGCCACACGATCCATGAATAACGACACTGCAATGCTGCGCCGCGAGCGCTCCCTGCTGGTTCTGCTTGGCCTGATCTGCGTCGCCCTCGTGGGTGGCGCGCTGTATCTGCAGTATTTTCTGCACGAAGACCCGTGCCCGTTGTGCATCATCCAGCGGTATTTCTTCCTGCTGGTCGCGATCTTCGCGTTCCTCGGCGCGCGTTTTAACAACTGGCGCGGCGTGCGTCTGCTGGAAGTGCTGGCGGCCTTGTCGGCGCTGGCCGGTATCGTCACGGCCGTGCGTCACGTGTATGTTCAGGCCAATCCGGGCTTTAGCTGTGGCTTCGACGCACTGCAGCCGTTGGTCGACAGCTTGCCGCCCGCGCATTGGCTGCCGGGCGTGTTCAAGGTCGCCGGCCTGTGCGAAACGGCCTATCCGCCGATTCTGGGTCTGACGCTGCCGCAATGGTCGCTGGTCGCATTCGTGGTCGCTTTCATCCCGCTGGTGCTGACGCTGGTTCGCAACCGTCGCCGGATCGCCTGACGGGGTTCTGCCGCCCCGCGTTCGCCACGCTGAACAAGAAACGCCGGATTTCGTCCCGCCGAGTGCGGCGGCGCAAAATCCGGTGTTTTTTCGTCCCGAAGCCCCGCCGTTGCTGGTTTCTGGTCCGCCAGACCATCCATCTCCCCCGTAGCGCCCGGCCCCGTCTGGCTTCTCCTCTTCCGTCCCGATTCACGCAACTTCCCGCCGTAGCGCGAATCGTACTTATCTCATGACCGCTTCCGAATAAGCTTCATGCGACACGGGAAATCTTTTTGGGACAAGGTAATGCTATCTTCGGAACTGGATGGCGATCTACGTGCGCGAGGCCGGCTTTGGCGCGACCCCATGCGTAACGCGCGCCCGGTCCGCAGTGTCTTCTGGATTCGCCATGACAACGCAAACCATCCGCTTTTATCACCAGGGAGCCGTCCGTGAGGTCGCGGGCGTTCCTGCGTCGCGCACCGTGCTCCAGCACCTGCGCGAAGATCTGCATTGCACCGGCACGAAGGAAGGCTGCGCGGAGGGCGACTGCGGCGCCTGCACGGTCGTCGTCGGCGAACTGGACGCGCACGGCGGCCTCGCTCTGAAAGCGGTCAATGCCTGCATCCAGTTTCTGCCGACGCTAGATGGCAAGGCGCTCTTCACCGTCGAAGACCTGCGCGCCGCCGACGGCGCCCTACACCCCGTGCAACAGGCCATGGTCGACTGCCATGGTTCGCAATGCGGCTTCTGCACGCCCGGTTTCGTCATGTCGATGTGGGCGCTGTATGAAAATCAGCCGGCCGCCGCCGGTCTGCCCACCCGCGATGAAATCAACGCCGCCCTCTCCGGCAATCTGTGCCGCTGCACCGGCTACCGGCCGATCGTCGAAGCTTCGCAGAAGATGTTCGACTATCCGAAATACCCGCGCGTAACGCTCGACCGCAAGGCCGTCGTGGATCAGTTGCGCGAACTGCAACGGCGCGACACCTTCGAATACCGTGCGCCCGACACGCGCGGCGCGGCGTTCGGCTCACCCACCTTTCATGCACCCGTCTCGCTCGACGCATTCGCCAAGCTCCGCGCCGATCATCCGCAAGCGCGGCTGCTCGCCGGCAGCACCGATGTCGGCCTGTGGGTCACCAAGCAATTCCGCGATCTCGGCGACATTCTGTATATCGGCAACGTCGCCGAATTGAAGACGATCGAGCGCGACGCGCAGACGCTGACGATCGGCGCCGCCGTCACGCTCGAAGATGCGTATGCGGCACTCGCCGTCGACTACCCCGAACTCGCCGAACTGTGGACGCGTTTCGCGTCGCTGCCGATCCGCAATGCAGGCACGCTCGGCGGCAACGTCGCGAACGGCTCGCCGATCGGCGATTCGATGCCGGCGCTGCTCGCGCTCGGCGCCGAAGTCGTGCTGCGTCACGGTCCGAAAACGCGCACGCTGCCGCTCGACGCGTTCTACCTCGGCTACCAGAAAACGGCGCTCGCGGCCGGCGAATTCGTCGCGTCGCTGCGCGTGCCGCGGCCGGTCGGCAACCTGCGTTTTCGCACCTACAAAGTGTCGAAGCGTTACGACCAGGACATCTCCGCCGTGTGCGCGGCGTTCGCGCTGCACCTCGGCGAACACGGGGTCATCGAGCAAGCGCGCATCGCGTTCGGCGGCATGGCGGCCACGCCGAAGCGGGCCGCGCAAACCGAAGCCGTCCTGAACGGCGCAAGCTGGGACGAAAGCACCGCGCGGCAGGCCATGAATGCGCTCGTCGCCGATTACCAGCCGCTCACCGACATGCGCGCGTCGAGCGCGTATCGATTGAAGGTAGCGCGCAATCTGCTGTGGCGCTTTCACCTCGAAACGCGCGATGACGCGCCGCTCGCCCTCTTCGACGTGAATGCGTTCGCGTTCGAAGCCGGCGCGCCCGACGCCGCCGTTGCAAAGGAGCCGTCGTGATGAACCGGACCGATGCTTTTGTCGAACACGCTGCCAGACAGGTCGCTCACGAGAGCGACGCGGCCATCGGCGTCTCGCTGCCGCATGAATCGGCCGCGCTGCATGTGAGCGGCGAAGCCACCTACACGGACGACGTGCCCGAGTTGCAAGGCACGCTGCACGCGGCGCTCGGCCTGTCGCGCCATGCGCATGCGCGGATCGTATCGATGGATCTCGACGCGGTCAGAGAAGCGCCGGGCGTGATCGCCGTGCTGACCGCCGAAGACATCCCAGGTGAAAACAATTGCGGTCCCGTACTGCACGACGATCCGATCCTCGCGGTCAATGAGGTGCTCTATCTCGGCCAGCCGGTGTTCGCCGTGATCGCCGAAAGCCACGAGCTCGCACGCCGCGCCGCCGCGCTCGCAAAGAGCGACGACGTGATCCGCTACGAACCGCTCGAAGCCATCCTCACACCCGCCGATGCCAAAGCCGCGAAGCAGTTCGTCCTGCCGCCGCTGCATCTGAAACGCGGCGAGCCGGATGCAAAGATCGCCGCAGCGCCGAACCGGATCAGCGGCACGTTCGAAGTCGGCGGCCAGGAACAGTTCTATCTGGAAGGCCAGATCGCCTACGCGGTGCCGAAGGAAATGGACGGCATGCTCGTCTACAGTTCGACGCAGCATCCGAGCGAAATGCAGCAGGTGGTCGCGCATATGCTCGACTGGCCGCAGCACAATGTATTGTGCGAATGCCGGCGCATGGGCGGCGGCTTCGGCGGCAAGGAATCGCAATCGGCCGTGTTCGCCTGCGTGGCCGCACTCGCCGCAAAATTGCTGCGCCGCCCGGTCAAACTGCGCGCCGACCGCGACGACGATTTCATGATCACCGGCAAGCGTCACGACGCGGTCTACGCATACGAAGCGGGCTTCGACGACAGCGGCCGCATTCTCGGCGCACGCGTCGAAATCGCGTTGCGTGCAGGCTATTCCGCGGATTTGTCCGGCGCTGTCGCCACGCGCGCTGTCTGCCACTTCGACAACGCGTACTACCTGTCCGATGTCGATATCGTCGCGCTGTGCTGCAAGACCAACACGCAATCGAACACCGCGTTCCGCGGCTTCGGCGGTCCGCAAGGCGCGCTCGTGATGGAAGTGATGCTCGACAGCATCGCGCGTCAGTTGAACTGCGATCCGCTCGAGGTGCGCCTCGCCAACTACTACGGCATCGGCGAGCGCGACACGACGCCGTACGGACAGCGCGTCGAGGACAACATCATCGCGCCGCTGACAGACGAACTGCTCGGCACCAGCGACTATCGCGCGCGCCGCAAAGCGATCGCGGCGTTCAATGCAGGCAGTCCGGTGCTCAAGCGCGCCCTCGCGTTTTCGCCGGTGAAGTTCGGCATTTCGTTTAACGTGCCGTTTCTGAATCAGGCCGGCGCGCTCGTGCACGTGTACAAAGACGGTTCTGTGCTCGTCAATCACGGCGGCACGGAAATGGGCCAGGGGCTCAACACCAAAGTCGCGCAGGTGGTCGCCAACGAGTTCGGCTTGCCGCTTTCGCGCGTGCGGGTCACGGCAACCGATACTTCCAAGATCGCGAACACGTCGGCAACGGCCGCGTCCACCGGCAGCGATCTGAACGGCAAAGCGGCCGAAGCCGCGGCAAAAACCATTCGCGCGCGGCTCGCTGAACTCGTCGCCAAACAACTCGGTGGCACGGCGAACGACGTGCAATTTGCCAACGGCGAGGTATCGGTGAACGGCGGCGCGATGCCGTTCGAACAGCTGGTCGGCGCTGCGTATCTGGCGCGCGTGCAGTTGTGGTCGGACGGTTTCTACAGCACGCCGAAAGTGCATTGGGATGCGAAAACGCTGACCGGTCACCCGTTTTATTACTTCGCGTATGGCGCGGCGGTGTCCGAAGTCGTGATCGACACGCTGACGGGCGAGTGGAAGCTCGTGCGCGCAGACGTGCTGCACGACGCCGGTCAGTCGATCAATCCAGCCATCGACATCGGCCAGGTGGAAGGCGGCTTTATTCAGGGCATGGGCTGGCTCACCACCGAGGAACTCTGGTGGAACCGCGATGGCCGTCTGATGACGCACGCGCCATCCACCTACAAGATTCCTGCGGTCAGCGACACGCCCGCCGCGTTCCACGTGCAGCTCTATCAGAACCGCAACGCCGAGTCGACGGTGTTCCGCTCGAAGGCCGTCGGTGAGCCGCCGTTGCTGTTGCCGTTCTCGGTGTTCCTCGCGATTCGCGACGCGATCGCGGCCGCGGTGCCGGATGCGCAAGAAGCGCCGCAGTTGCGCGCGCCGGCCACGCCCGAAGCGATTCTCGACGCACTGGACGCCTTGCAGCCGCAACCGGCAACGGAGCCCTCGACCACCGACACGACCGCGTGAAAATATAACCTCAAGGTCTGATGCGACACGAACGCGTGAGACCACACTCAACCGGCCGCACGGACACCCCGCGCGGCCACGTATGGAGAACGCCGGATGCAAGCCTGGCTACCTGACCTGCAACAACTGCTCGCGCACGGCGACGCCGCCGTGCTGGTGACGGTCGCGCGCGTCGAAGGTTCGGCGCCCCGCGAAGCCGGCACCAAGATGATCGTCACGCGCGATTCGGCGAAGCACACCATCGGCGGCGGACACCTCGAATGGAAAGCCATCGAGACCGCGCGCCAGGTGTTGCGCGACGGCATGCGCTCACCGCATATGCGTCGTCTGGAGCGTTTCGCGCTCGGCCCGAGTCTCGGTCAATGCTGCGGCGGCGCGGTGATTCTCGCCTTCGAGCGGCTCGATGTGGGCGACCTCGGCTGGATTACGACGCTGGCGAAACGCGTGGCCGCGGGCCAGTCGACGGTGCGTAGCGTATCATTCGGCCCCGCACCGGATGCGGTGATGCTGTCCGACCCCGAGCCGGGCGTCGACGCCGCTGACTGCCTGCTGTGGGACGGCGCCGGTTTCGACGACAGCGGCGCGCTGCTCACCGAAACCGTCGCGCCTGGCGACTTTTCGGTCGTGCTGTTCGGCGCCGGTCACGTGGGCGCCGCGCTGGTTCGCGTGCTGGCCACGCTGCCGTGCGCGGTTCGCTGGGTCGACGAACGCGACGCGCAATTTCCGCCTGCGGAAACGCTGCATGCGCCAAACGTGAAGATCGATCCGAACGACGCCCCCGACGAAGCCATCGACCAGGCCGCGCCGAATACGTACTTCATCGTGATGACGCACAACCATGCGCTCGATCTCGAGTTGGCCGAGCGCATTCTGCGGCGTGGCGACTTCGCGTTTTTCGGCATGATCGGCTCGCATAGCAAACGCAAGCAGTTCGAACACCGGCTGGCCGCGCGCGGTCTCGATCCGTCGCTGATCGCGCGGATGAAGTGCCCGCTCGGCGTGGACGGCATCGTCGACAAGTCGCCGGAGATCATCGCGATCTCGGCGGCGGCGCAGGTGCTTCAGGCCGTCGAAGCGAACGCGGGCGTGCATCACGCCACGCAGACGGTTTGATGCACGGCATGTCGTCGACAGAACGCCTACGCATCCGGCGCGCGATGACTCCACAAGCGACTCCAACGAAATCCTGACCGACCATGACTACAACGACTGTTACCACCACGACGCTGGCCGAAAAAACCGCGCTGGCACCGAAGGCCGAATTGCACATCCACATTGAAGGCTCGCTCGAACCCGAACTGATCTTCGCGCTCGCCGAGCGCAACGGCGTCAAGCTCGCCTACGACTCGATCGACGCCTTGCGCGCCGCGTACGCATTCACCGATCTGCAATCGTTTCTCGACATCTACTACGCGGGCGCAAGCGTGCTGCTGCACGAGCAGGACTTTTACGACATGACGATGGCGTACGTCGAGCGCTGCCTCGCCGACAACGTGATTCACAGCGAAATCTTCTTCGATCCGCAGACGCACACCGAACGCGGCGTGCCGATCGCGACCGTCGTGGCCGGCATCGAACGCGCGCTCGCCGACGCCGAAAAGCGCGGCATGACGAGCAAGCTGATTCTGTGCTTCCTGCGTCATCTATCCGAAGAAGACGCGCTCGCCACGTTCGAAGAAGCGCTGCCTTTGTTCGAGCAGTACAAGCATCGCCTGATCGGCGTTGGTCTCGATTCGTCGGAACGCGGCCATCCGCCTTCGAAGTTCGAACGTGTCTTCGCCAAGGCGCGCGCACTCGGCCTCAAACTCGTCGCGCATGCCGGCGAAGAAGGGCCGCCGTCGTATATCTACGAAGCGCTCGATCTGCTGAAAGTGGACCGCGTCGATCACGGCGTGCGCAGTATCGAAGATCCGGCGCTCGTCGCGCGTCTCGCGGATTCGCGCGTCGCGCTGACCGTGTGTCCGCTGTCGAACCTGAAGCTCTGCGTATTCGACGACCTGACCAAGCACACGCTGAAGGACCTGCTGGATCGCGGCGTCGCCGTAACGGTGAATTCCGACGATCCCGCGTATTTCGGCGGCTACGTGAATGCCAACTATTTCGCCACCATCGACGCGTTGAAGCTCAACGATGCCGAGGTCTACACGATCATCCGCAACAGCTTCGAAGCGTCGTTCGTCACGCCCGAGCAACGCAGCGAACTGATCGCGAAGCTCGACGCGCACTGGCACCCAAGCGGTCCGCACTGACGGGCCGATGTATCGCAGCCGGCGGCGGCAGGGGTTCACTTGAGAGCCCATGACCGAACCGTCGTCCGGACTGTGCAGCTTCTCACAATCGGAGACGGTTTTTCCATGACTCAATCTGCCAACCCGGCCAAAGCAGCCAAACCGGCCCAAGCGGCATTCCGCGCGCAACTGCTGACCTTTAACGGCGATCCCGCGCAATCGCCTGACGCGGCGGTCTTCAACGAGGACGGACTGCTGATCGTCGAAGACGGCCACGTCGTCGCGGCCGGCGCGTATGCCGCGCTCGCATCGCAACTCGCGCCTGGTACGCAAGTGCAGGAAATGCGCGACAAGCTGATCGTGCCGGGTTTCATCGATACGCACATTCACTATCCGCAGACGGACATGATCGCGTCGCCGGCGCCGGGTTTGCTGCCGTGGCTCGAAACCTACACGTTCCCGACCGAGCGCCGCTTCACGGATCCGGCTTACGCGCGCGACACCGCGAGCTTTTTCGTCGACGAACTGCTGGCCTGCGGCACGACGACCGCGCTCGTGTATTGCACGGTTCATAAGGAATCGGCGGATGCGCTCTTCACCGAAAGCGAAGCGCGCAATCTGCGCATGGTGGCCGGCAAGGTGCTGATGGACCGCAACTGTCCCGAGTTCCTGCGCGACACCGCGCAATCGGGCTACGACGACAGCGCCGAGCTGATCGGCCGCTGGCACAATCGCGGCCGCCAGATGTATGCGCTGACGCCGCGTTTCGCGCCGACTTCGACCGAAGCGCAACTCGAAGCGTGCGGCGTGCTGGCGGGCAAGCATCCGGACATCTTCATCCAGAGCCACGTCGCGGAAAATCACGACGAAGTGAAGTGGGTGGCCGATCTGTTCCCCGGCCACCGCAGCTATCTGGACATCTACGATCACTACGGCCTGCTGCGCCGCCGCGCCGTGTACGGCCATTGCATTCACCTCGACGCGGAAGACCGGCAACGCATGGCGCAAACCGGCACGGTCGCCTCGCATTGCCCGACCTCGAACCTGTTCCTCGGCAGCGGCCTGTTCGACTTCGACAAGGCCGATGAGGCCGGCATGCCGATCGCGTTGGCGACGGACGTCGGCGGCGGGACCTCGTTCTCGATGCTGCAAACCATGAATGAGGCGCACAAGGTCGCGCGTCTGGGCGGCCATCATCTGACGGCCACGCGCATGTTCTATCTGGCTACCGCCGGCGCCGCAGAAGCGCTCGATCTGGCAGACAAGGTCGGGACGCTGAAGCCGAAGTCGGAAGCGGACTTCGTCGTGCTCGATCCGCGCGCGACGCCGCTGCTCGCACGCCGCACCGCGCGCACTGAAACGCTGGAGGAACTGTTGTTTGCATTCGCGCTGCTCGGCGACGATCGCGCGATCTATGAGACGTATGCGGCCGGCAAGCGCGTGCATCGTCGCGATGATGCGCGGCAGAGTGCGTCGGGCGCGGCGAGGATCGCTGCTTGAACTGGTGAGTTACGCGGATGAATAGAGAGCGGCGCTTCGATCCCGAAGCGCCGTTTTCCTTTGATGCTCACCGCGCGTCCAACTCACCGCTGCATGCACACCTCATGCAACGCATTCAACCGACGCACCGGATCAGCCACATACGGATTTGTCTCGTCCCACGCATAGCCCGCCAGCACCGCGCTGATCATGCGACGAATCGACGGCGTCTGGTCCGGATAAAAAATGATGTCCTGCAACGCACCTGAATACCAGCGCTCGACAAAAGCGCGGAACGTATCGATCCCCTTGCGCAACGGCACGTCGTAAGCGGCCGACCAGTCGACCTGCTCCCCGTCCAGTTGCCGGTTCAAGGTCTGCACCGCGAGATGCGCCGAGCGCAGCGCGATCGTCACGCCGGACGAAAACACCGGATCGAGAAACTCGCCCGCATTGCCCAGCAGCGTGTAACCCGGCCCATGCAGACGCTCCACATTCGCCGCATAGCCGCCGATGTGGCGCACCGGCATCAGGAACGGCGCGTTGCCGATCAGGCGGTTCAGCGTCGGCTCCTGCTGGATCAGCCCGCGCAGCTTCGCGTCGCGCCCCGCGTCCGGCACGTCGAGGAAACTCGCCTCGGCGACACACCCCACCGACGAACGGCCACCCGCCAGCGGAATCATCCAGAACCACACGTCGCGATGTTCCGGATGCGTCGCCACGCAGATCTTGTTGCGGTCCGTCATGCCCGCCGGAATGCCGTCCTGCACGTGCGTGAAGATCGCGGCGCGCGTCGGCATGCGCGTCGGCGCTTCGAGGTTCAGCAAGCGCGGCAGCACACGGCCGAAGCCGCTTGCGTCGAACACGAAACGCGCTTCGATCTGATAAGCGTGATCCGCTTCGTCGATCACATCGACCAAAGGCGTGGCGCCCGTGTGAACCGCGCGCACCGTATGGCCGAAGCGCACATCGGCGCCCTGCTCCGCCGCGCAGCGAATCAGTATGTCGTCGAATACCGCGCGTTCGACCTGATACGTGGTGCCCCAACCGGGCGAATGCTTGTCGCGAAAGTCGAACGCGGACGACTGGTCGCGATACACGAAATGCGCACCGTTCTTGTACTGAAAGCCCGCTTCGACCACGGCCCGCAGCATGCCGGCCTCTTCGAGGTAAGCCATGCTTTGCGGCAACAAACTCTCGCCGATGGAAAAGCGCGGAAAATGCTGGCGTTCCAGCACCAGCACGGAGCGCCCGGCTTTGCGCAACAACGCTGCCGCAACCGCGCCTGCCGGCCCAGCACCGATGATCACGACGTCGACGGTCGTGCGCTTTGACGAATGTGTACTCAAATTTGCCTCAATCGTTTGGCTTGCCCGGAGCAGCGTTTCGCTGCATCCTTACGTCTCGTTACAACTTCGCTTCAAGGCCCCGAAGGATGTCTTCGGGGCGGGCACAACAAGAACGCTATTTCGCCGGGAGCCCAGCGTGTCGCCATCCGAAACATCCAGTGTGCCTTTCGTGCCGGAAACGGCGTTCGGGATCTGGTTCCTGCGTACCTATACCTGGGAACATCATGTGCTGCGGGTCGCGATCAACGACCTTAAACGCCTGATCGACACACCCTTGCCCGAGGCGCCGGTGATCGTCGACGTCGGCTGCGGCCAGGGCATTTCCTTCCGTTTGCTCGCCGATGCGTTCAAGCCGCGCCGCCTTGTCGGCATCGACTTCCACGAGCCTTCGTTGACGCTCGCCGCGCAGGCGGCAAACGCCTGCCGCGACAAGCTGGCGGATATCGAATTGCTGCACGGCGACTGCGCGAAACTGCCGCTGCCCGACGCGAGCGCCGATATCGTGTTGTGCCATCAAACTTTTCATCACCTCGTCGAGCAGGACCGCGCGCTCGCCGAGTTCCACCGCGTGCTCAAGCCGGGCGGCGTGCTGCTGTTCGCCGAATCCACCGATGCGTACATCAAATCGTGGGTAATCCGGCTGCTGTTCCGTCATCCGATGCACGTGCAAAAGAGCGCCAGCGGCTACCTCGACATGATCCGCCGCGGCGGCTTCAACTTCAGCGAGCGCAACGTGTCGCTGCCCTACCTCTGGTGGAGCCGCGCAAAAGACTTCGGTCTTCTCGAACGGCTCGGCCTGTCTCATCCGCAACCTGGCAAGCGTCGCGAAACGCTGGTCAACGTCGCCGCGGTCAAAGCCGGTTAATACGTATCAGGGCGCGTAGCAAGGCACGCAGCAAAACACGCGCCTGATGCGATAAAACAGCGCGAGGCGGCGTACACACCGCCTTCCCGCTTGCCTCGCGCGCATGCGTGCTACTCCGCGCCGGCTCGCGCGAACCCACGCTTACTTGCGCAACGTCACCACTTCACCCGTCAACGCGACGCCGGCAACCACGGCGCCCGCGCCGCACGTGTACTCGGTGGCGCTTTCACGCAACTCGTTCTTGTAGTTGCTCTTGATGTTGATCACCGCGTTGCCGCCTTCCTTGCGCGCGCGTTCCTGCAACTCGATCACCGCCGAGAGGAAAACGTGCTGGCAGGCTTGCAGATCGCTCTTGCCGAACGCGTTGGTCTTCTTGTTGGTGGCGAATTCACCCATCGTCTTCACGACTGCCGGATGACGCTGGCCGGCGAAATACAGCCCGATGTCTTCGCTCACTTTGCCCGGTTCGCTTTGCAGGGCCTGCTCGACCGGAAAGTAGCTGACCGTATCGCGAGCGAAGGCCGGTGCAGCGCTCAGCGTGGCAAACGAAGCAAACAATGCGGCAAACAGCAGATGACGTTTCATTGAGACTCCTTGGTGGTTGTTGTTGCTCTGTGAGTTCTTTTTCAATCAGCCTGGTTCGGCTCAGTTCGATTCCAGCACGACGAGTTGACCGCTTACCGCAATCGCGGCGGCGCTCGGACTAACGCCGCAGGTGAATTCGGTCGACGAGCTGCTCTCGGTGCTATGAAAACGCGTCGACACATCGATTACGGCATTGGCGTGGCGTTCGCTGGCCGCCGCGCGCAGTTTTTGCACGGCTTCGGCGAGCGCTGCGTGACAGGCGTCGTCGGGGCCGGCGACCTTGCGCGCGATCCGCACGGAATACGACACGTCGCCCAGCCGGTTCCTGACCGCCGGGTGGTCCTGTTGCCCGAAATACACCGGCACGTTGCCGCGCGATTCGCCGCCGGCCGCGGCGAGCGGCAGCGACTTCACCTGCGTCGCGCAACCCGCCAATGTCAACGCCATGACTGCCAATGCGCCCAGTACACCTGTTCTTTTCATTTTTCTCGCCTTCGTTTTTGAAAAAGTCGCGGCCGTTTCAGCCGCCCTGCCATGCCCGGAACACCAAACTCGCGCAACTTCCGCCGAACCCGTATGACACCGACATCGCCGTGCCGATGCGCGCCTCGCGCGCCGTGCGCACGAGCGGCATACCGTCGAGCGCGGGCTCCGGCGTGTGGATATCCGCCGTGCCCGCGATAAAGCCGTCGCGCATCATCAGCAGCGTGTAGATCGCCTCGTGCGCGCCGCACGCGCCAAGCGGATGGCCGGTCATGCCCTTGGTCGACGAAAACGCCGGCACACGATGATCGAACGCCGTGCCGAACACTTCGTTCACCGCGTGCAGTTCTTCGAGGTCGCCGAGCGGCGTCGACGGTGCGTGCGTGTTGATGTAGTCGGGACGCTTGCCCGCTTCGTTCAGCGCGCCGCGCATGGCCCGCGCAATGCCCGCCGCGCGCGGCGTGACCATGCCGCTGCTGTCCGTGCAGTCGCCGAAACCAGTCAACTCCGCGTAGATGCGCGCGCCGCGCGCGAGCGCATGATCGAGCGACTCGAGCACCAGCACGCCGCCGCCCGACGCGATCACGAAGCCGTCGCGCTCGGTGTCGTACGGACGCGAGGCACGCTGTGGCGTGTCGTTGAAGCGGCGCGACAACGCGCCCATGGCGTCGAACATCAGCGTCATGTTGTCGTGCAGCGACTCGCTGCCGCCGGCCAAGACGATCTGCTGACGGCCGGTCTGAATCAGCTGCATCGCCTGGCCGATGGCGAGCGCCGAAGTCGTGCACGCCGACGACGGCGAATAGCTCACGCCTTCGAGCCCGAACACCTGCGCGACATTGGCCGACGCGGTGCTGCTCATCGCGTGCGGCACGACATAGGGCGGTACTTTCTCGACGCCGCGCGAATTGGCGACCGCCATGGCCGCGTCGTAGCTCAGCATGTTGCCGACGCCCGAGCCAATCACTGTGCCCACGCGCGGCGAACGTAGCGCCTGAGCGTCGAGCCCGGCGTCGCCGATCGCCTTGCGCGCGGCATGACAGGCGAAGCGCGCGGTGTCGCCCATGAAGCGTTCGAGCTTGCGCTCGAACGGCGGCTCGTGCGCGACCGAGGCGACGCCCGCCACCTGTGAGCCGAAACCCCGCTCGCGCCACGCGTCGATCCGCTCGATCCGCGAGCGGCCCGTGCGCAAGGCAGCGGACACTTCGTCGAGCGTATTGCCGAGACACGACACGATTCCCATGCCGGTCACGACCACGCGTTGCAACGCCACGCTCATCGAACGCGCCTGAAAATCAGCGACGTGTTGATGCCGCCGAACGCGAAGTTGTTGCTCATCACGTATTCGGCGTCGATCTCGCGGCCCGCGCCGACAATGTAGTCGAGCGGCGCGCAAGCCGGGTCAATATTTGTCAAGTTCAAGGTGGGCGCATACCAGTTGCGTTTCATCATCTCGATGGTCCACCACGCTTCCAAAGCGCCGCACGCGCCGAGCGTGTGGCCGACATAACTCTTGAGCGAACTGATCGGCATGCGCGCGCCGAAGGTCTGCGCGGTCGCATGGCTTTCGGCAATGTCGCCTCGATCCGTCGAGGTGCCGTGCGCGTTCACATACTCGATCGCTTCGGGCGGCAGTTGGGCGTCGTCGAGCGCGAGCCGCATTGCGAACGCCATGGTTTCGGCGGTCGGCTGGGTCATATGCGCGCCGTCCGAATTGCAGCCGAAGCCGACAATCTCCGCGTGAATCCGCGCGCCGCGCGCCACCGCATGTTCGTATTCTTCGAGCACCAGCGTAGCCGCGCCTTCGCCGACCACGAGGCCGTCGCGCGCGGCGTCGAACGGACGCGGCGTCAGATGCGGCTCGTCGTTGCGCGTGCTGGTGGCGTACAGCGTGTCGAACACGGCTACAGCCGGACCCGACAATTCCTCGGCGCCGCCCGCGAGCATGAGTGTCTGCTTGCCGCTCTGGATCGCTTCATACGCGTAGCCGATTGCCTGGCTGCCCGACGCGCACGCGCACGAGGTCGGAATGATCCGTCCCTTCAGATCCCAGAACAGGCTGACGTTGACAGCCGTGGTGTGCGGCATCATCTGCACGTAGCTGTTCGACGTGACGTCGCCCATCGAGCCGGTTTCGAGCATCGTGCCGAACGCGCGGATCGGCTGCACCGAGCCCGACGACGAACCATAGGCGACGCCCATGCGGCCGTCCTTAATGGTGGCGTCGTCGGCGAGGCCCGCGTCAGCGAGCGCCAGTTCGCTGGCGCGCACCGAGTACATCGACACCGGCCCCATCGAACGGGTTTTCTTGCGCGGATAGTGCGCGGGCGCCGTGAAATCCGGCAGCGGACACGCGAGCCGCGTATGCAACGATTCGAAGTAATTCCACTCGGGCATGCGGCGCACGGCGTTCACGCCGCTCTTCAAGCGCGTTTCGATCACGTCCCAGCTATCGCCCAACGCCGTGACGCCGCCCATGCCGGTTATGACGACGCGTTTCATCAGATCATCCCGCCGTTGACGCCGATCACCTGACGCGTGACATACGAGGCCGCATCCGACATCAGGAAGCTGACCACGGACGCCACCTCGGCAGGCTGGCCGACGCGGTTCATCGGCACCGTCTTGAGCGCCTGTTCGAGCGGCATTTCATCGAGCATGCCGGTCTCGATCAGCCCCGGCGCCACGCAATTGACGGTGATGTTGCGCGAGGCCAGTTCGACGGCCAGCGCCTTGCTCGCGCCGATCAGGCCGGCCTTCGCCGCGCTGTAGTTGACCTGGCCGCGGTTGCCCATCACGCCGGACACGGAAGCGATCGTGACGATGCGGCCGCCCTTGCGGGCGCGCACCATCGGCATGGTCAATGGATGGACGACGTTGTAGAACGAGTCGAGACCGGTTTCGATCACGATGTCCCAATCTTCTTCGGTGAGCGCGGGGAACGCGGCGTCGCGGGTCACGCCCGCGCTGCACACGATGCCGTAGTACGGCCCGTGCGCCGCGACGTCCGCTTCGAGCATTCCGCGGCACACCGCGCGCTCGCGCACGTCGAATTGCAGCACGCGCGCCGTGCCGCCCTGCGCGGCGATGCCCGTTGCCACCGCATCGGCTTCGCTGCGTCCCGTGCGGCAATGCACGGACACCGCGAAGCCGTCGGCGGCCAACTTGTACGCAATCGCGCGGCCGATGCCGCGGCTTGCGCCGGTAACGAGAACACGCCGGCTCATGAACTGAAACTCCCTTCGATGAATGACTGAAAATCGCGCGGTTGAAAAACCTTGATGACGGCTTCGGCGCACACCGCGTCGCCGTGCCGGATGGTGCATTCGTAGGCGCCATGGCCCTCTTCGCTGCGCAGCAGTTCCGAGACGTGCACCGATAAGCGCGCGCCGCCCGCGAACGACGGCCGCAATGCCTTGTAGCTGCGCGAGCCGAGCAGCACGCCAGGGCGCGCGCGGCCGCCGCCGCGCATGGCCAGCAAGGCGACATGCGCGGCGATCGTCTGCGCCATCAGTTCGATGCCGATCCACGCGGGCATAGCGCCGTCGGCGTCGGCATACCAGGCGTCGGCGCGCACCGTGGCGTGCGCGCTCAGCGTTTCCTCACTGAATGTATCGACCGAATCGATCAGCAGCATGGTGCCGCGATGCGGGATGATCGCTTCGATTGGCTGCCGGAGCAGTTCGTCAACGGTGGGCGTCGGGTTCATCGCGTGGCTCATTGTGCAACTCATCGGGCAAGAACGAGGCTGACATTGCTGCCGCCGAACGCAAACGAATTGCTCATCGCGTATTGCGCGCCGCCTCGCGGCATGAAGCGTTCGCTAACGACCAGGTCCAGTGCGGGCAACGCGGGATCCGCCTCGCCGTCCCACAGATGACGCGGCAGCGGCACATTGTCATGCGCCAGCGAGAGCCACGTGAAGGCGAGTTCGGTGGCGCCCGCGGCGCCGAGCTGGTGGCCGGTCAACGGCTTGGTGCCGCTCGTCGCCACGCCTTGTGGAAACACGCGCGACATCAAACCCGCTTCCATTTCATCGTTCTTGCGCGTGGCGGTGGCATGCAGATTCACATAGCCGATCGCCGACGACTCGATGCCCGCATCGGCCAGCGCCGCGCGCAAAGCGAGTTCGCCGCCCACGCCTTGCGGGTCCGGCGACGAAATGTGATGCGCGTCGCTCGATTCGCCGACGCCCGCAAGCCGCACCGCCGCTTCGTCGCGGCTCATCAGGAACACGGCTGCGCCTTCACCGACGTTGATCCCGCAGCGGTTGCGGCTCATCGGATTGCTGCGCACGTTGCTGGTCGATTCGAGCGATGCGAAACCTTGCACCGTCAGCTCGCACAACGAATCGACGCCGCCCACCACGACGGCGTCGCACAGTTGCAATTGCAGCAGCCGGCGCGCGGACGCGAAAGCCTTCGCGCTCGACGTGCACGCAGTCGAGATGGTGAAGGCCGGACCATGCACACCCAGCACGGCGGCGGCGAACGGCGCGGCCGTGCCGATTTCCATTTGCCGGTAGTTGAAGTTCACGGGCAGATCGCCCGCTTGCGCCTGATAGACGAACGCCGCTTCGGCGGCCTCGATGCCCGACGTGCTGGTGCCGAGCACCACGCCGATGCGATGCGCGCCGTAGCGTTCGCGCGCCGCCTCGACAGCCGGCGCGATTTGCGTCAGCGCGGCGAGCAGCAGGCGGTTATTGCGGCAGTCGTAACGGGCGAGTTCGGCGGGCGGCGCGAGCTCCAGCGGCGCGAGCACGCTGCCGACGAACGCCTCGCCGATCCCCGTATGCGCGTTCGCCATACCCGGCGAACGACAGGCGGCGAGCGCCGGGACAATGCTGTCGAGGTCGCCGCCGAGCGCGTTGATCATGCCGAGCGCGTGCAAATAAACTGATGGCGCTTTCATGCGGCCCTCCTTGATTCCGATGGCATGCCGATCGGTGCGAGCAGCACCGAGACCGCGATGCCGAGCGCGAGCGTCGCGCCGAAACTCTTCAGCGCGGGCATCGCGCTCATGCCGAGCATGCCGAACGACAACAATGTCGTAGCCGCCGACAGCAGCACGCCCGTCCACACCGCGCCGAGATCCGCGTCCGCGCGCAGGCAGCCTTCGCGTAGGAATACGGCATAGTTTGCGCCCACGCCGAGCACGAGCATCAGCGCGAGCCAGTTGAACAGATTGAGCGGTACATGCGCATAGCCGAATACGGCCAGCGTGACGCCCACCGCGAGCAGCACCGGCAACGTCACGGCGATGCCGCCGCGTACTTTGTATTTCAGCATCAACAGAACGAGCACGAGTGCGAGCGCGCCGCCGAGCCACCAGCCGCTGTCCACGCGATACGCGCCAAACAGCTTCGACACGCTGGCGGCCTTGTCGACGAACACGACGCCGGGCAAGCCTTGCGCGGCCGCGATCAACGCGGGTTCGTTCTGCGGCGTCACGCCCTGCGGGATGACGACCGCCGCATAGGCTTTCGTCGACGAATCGACTTCGCCGAGCCAGAGGTGTTTGTACGGTTGCGACCACGGCGTCGCGAGCCACGTATCGATCGCGAGCGGCGCTTGTGGTTTCGCGTACGCGGCGAGCCAGGCGTCGGCGACTTCGTCCTTGAAACCGGCTTGCAGGAGCGTGGCGCGCAATGCGGCGCGGTCGTTGAAAACATGCTGCGCGAGCAACGCGCGATCTTCATTCTGCTGCTTCGCGGACGGCACGAACTGCGCAACCGACTGATAGCTGCCGACCTTGTTCGCGGTGCCGTTCAACGCATCCAGTTTCGTACCCAATGCTTCCGCGCGTTGCAACACGACCTCGGGCGTCTCGCCGCGCACGACGAAAAACTGCGCGCTGTTATCCACGCCGACAGCCGCACGCACTTTGTCTTCCTGTGCGACGAGCGCCGGATCGCGCTGGATCAGCAGATGGATATCGTCGTCGCTGGTCAGGCGCAGCCAGCCGGGAATCGCCAGCAGCAGCAACAGCGCTGCCACGAACCACGCCCGCCTGCCGCCGATCGTGCGATGCCACACCGTCAGCACGCGCGCCGCACCTGCAAAGACGCGCTTCGGGCTGCGTTTGGGTGCGCGCGTGAGCAACGCGGGCAGCAGCCACAGCACGGACGCGAACGCCGTCGTAATACCGGCAATCGCGAAACAGGCGATCTGCTTGAGCGCGGGAAACGGCACCCATGTGAGGATCGCGTAGCCGAGCAGGCTCGTCGCAAGCGCCACGCTCAACGCGGGACGCACCGCGCGCGCGCCGCGCCGTGCGTCCCAATCGCGTTGCGCGCCGAGATACACGACGAAGTACTGAATCGAATAGTCGACGGCCTCGCCGATCAGGCTCGCGCCGAACACGAGCGTCAACAAGTGCAGCTTGCCGAATACCAGCATCGTCACCGCCAGCGCGCAGACAATGCCAAGCGCGGTGGACACGAAGCCGAGCAACAACAGACGCGGCGAACGGAACACCCACATCATCAGCAGCGCGATGCCACATAGCGACGCGACGCCGATCAGATGCACTTCATGTTCCGACGCGCTGCGTGCCGACTCGGCGTAGAACACGGCGCCGGTTCGCGCCACGGAGACATCCGGGAACGATTGTTTTAACGTGCTTTCGCCTTGAGCGAGCGCCGCGAGCACTGCGTGCTGCGTTTTGGTTTCGTAAGCGGAGCCCGGTAGCGTCGCGACGATCAGCACGCTGGTGGCGGCACCTTGATGCGCGACCAGCATGTTGTCTTCGAGTTCGAGATTCGACGTAGCGAGCGGCAGGTCGCCGAGCCAGTGTTCGAGCCAGCCGAACGGATCGTCGGCGAGCGGCGTGGTGAGCCCGCCGCGCAGCGGGCTGTAGATGCGCTGGGCGAGCGCGTCGTGCAGCGTGGTAGTGACCGCACCGCCTGCGCCTCCCGCGAGCGCGGCGCGATCCGACGGCACCAGCAAGCCGAAGCGGTAAGGCATGTACAAGGCCGCGATCTGCGATAAATCGAACGGCGGCAACTCGGCCGTCACCGAACCGAACGCGCCGCTCTTTTGCAACGACGCGCCCAGTTGTTTCGCCGCGGCTTTCGCATGCGCGTCGTCGTTGCTGGTGACGAGAAAAACGGTGCGGTCGCCAAGCGCGCTCGCCAGTGTATCGACCGCCTTTTCGGCGACTGGGTCGGCCTCGGTCGCTGGCAACAGCGCGAGCAAATTGGTTTGCAGCGGCGACGGTCCCGCGAATCGCCAGCCGCAATACAGCGCCGCAACGAGCGCGAGCAGCAGCCACGCGGCGCGCATGCCCCACGCCTGTTTCGCGGATCGCTGTTGCAGCATGTCCATTACGGCGCCCCGAGCAGACCGCGTTCAGCCGCGGTGAGTTCGGTCACGGCCGCGCTCTTCGTGAATTCGAGCTGGGTGAGGTCACCGTTCGCGAGCGTGATGCGCAAGCGCTGCAGATAGTCGCCGCCGTTCATCTCCAGACCTTTGATCGACTGCGCGATCTGCGGCTGATTCGGCGTGAGTTGCATACGCCATTGCGCGGCGCTGCCTTCTGCTTGCACGTCAAATTGCGAGTACAGCGCCGATAGATCGCCGCCGAGCATCTTCGAGACTTGCGCGACGCCGCGCGTGCCTTGCGCGCTGTGAGCCGTGACGCGCTGGCCGTTGGCGTTGACTTCGCTCACGCCGGCATCGGTAATCACGTAGGTGGCTTTGTATGGCGTGTCGATCTGCCAGATCACCCCACGTTCGCGGAAGAACAGCAGCGAGCCGGTGCTCACGAGCGGCTGCTTCATCGCGGAGAGCGTTTGCGTCTGCGTGAATTGCGCGCGCACGCCCCTGGCCTGCGCGAGATGCGCGGCGATCTGCGAGACGAGCGCGGGATTGCCGGGCGCGGCTTCTTTCGTCGATGCGGCCGACGCAGCCGATGCAGGCTCCATCCCTACGACTGTCGCGGCGAGTACGCTCAGCGCGCTCAGTGCGCCCGCGATCACAGCGCGCAAATTCATCGTGCCCATACGCGCTCCAGCTTCTCGAACACGACCGGCGGCGAGACGAACTGCAACTCCTGGGTGGCGGCATCGACCGCGACCTGAATCGTATAACCCTTGGTCAGCCGCGTACCGGTCGCGCAATCGACGATTTCATAGCCTATTTTCAGGCGGTTCTCATGTTCGAGCATTTGCGTCCGGACTTCGATCTGCTGACCGTAGGTCGCCGGCTTCACGTACTTCAGATGCGCCTCCACGATCGGCCACAGATAACCCGATGCCTGCATCTCGCGATAGTCGTAGTCGAACGCGCGCAACAGCGCCGCGCGGCCAATCTCGAAGTACTTCAGATAATGGCCATGCCAGCACACGTTCATCGCGTCGACATCGTGGAACGGCACTTCCACCGTCGCGCTCGCGCTCAACACTTTGCGGGAACCGGTCATGCGCTCGGTCCTCCGCGAGAGTCGCTCGCCAGATCGCACGCGGCAATGCGCGCGGTCAGCGCGCGCAGATCGTGTTCGAGCGCGCGGTCTTCGTCGACGAACGGCGACTGCGCGCCCACGCTGTCCATGAACGCCCGCAGCGGCGCCGGCATCGGCGTCGCGCTATCGATCTTCAAGCGCAGACGCGCCGCTTGCACCGTCGCGAGCGTATGCGCGGCGGCGACCTGTTCGGTCAGTTCCAGCACACGCAGACAGTCGCGCGCGGCGATCGTGCCCATGCTGACCTTGTCCTGATTGTGCGCCTCGGTGGAGCGCGAAAAGACGCTCGCGGGCATCGTGTTCTTCAACGCCTCGGCAGTCCATGCGGACGACGAAATCTGCACCGCCTTGAAGCCGTGATTAATCGCGGCGCGCGCGGGCGCCGCGCCCGACAGATTGCGCGGCAAGCCGTTGTTGAAGTTCACGTCAACCAGCAATGCGAGCTGCCGGTCCATCAGGTCGGCGAGATTGGCGACCGCGACCTTCAGCGAGTCCATCGCGAAGGCGATATGGCCGCCGTAGAAGTTGCCGCCGTGCATAACGCGTTCGTTGTCGGGATCGATCAGCGGGTTGTCGTTCGCGCTGTTGAGTTCGTTCTCGACATCGCGGCGCACCCACGAAAGCGCATCGCGCGCCACGCCGATCACATGCGGCGCGCAGCGAATCGAATAACGGTCCTGCAGACGGTGGCCTGGCGTGTCGTCGCGGCCGGACAGGTCATCGCGAATCCATGCCGCGGCTTCGGCCTGGCCGGCATGCGGCTTCACTTCGAAGAGCATCGCGTCGAAGTGCGCGGCGCGGCCGTCGAGCGCGACGGTGCACAGTGCGGTCAGACGCGCGGTGAGCCGCGTCAGATGATCGGCGCGTGCGAACGCGAGACAGGCGAGACCCGTCATCACGGCCGTGCCGTTCATCAGCGCGAGTCCTTCCTTCGGCGCGAGCGTGAGCGGCGCGTGACCGAGTTCGGCCCACACTTCGCGCACGTTACGCAGATGCCCTTCGAACATCACGTCGCGCTCGCCCGCGAGCGCGGCGGCCACATACGAGAGCGGCGTGAGATCGCCGCTCGCGCCGACCGAGCCTTCCGACGGAATGCGCGGCAGCACACGGTGATTGACCAGATCGGCAAGACGTTCGAGCAACACGGGACGCACGCCGGAAAATCCATAGGCGAGCGAGTTAAGGCGCGCGGCGATCACCGCGAGCGTTTGCGCGTCGTCGAGATATTGGCCCATGCCACAGCCGTGATAGCGCGTGAGTTGCAGCGGCAAGGCTTCGATCAGTTCCATCGGCACGTCGACCACGCAGGCGTCGCCGTAACCGGTGTTGACGCCGTACACGGTCGCGCCCGCGGCCAGATGCCGGCGCAGGAAATCCGCGCCGCGCTGGATGCGCGCGCGCCATGCCGGATCGTCGCTCAAAGCGACCGGCGCGCGATGCTGCGCAATCGCGACGACCTCTTCGATCGTCAGCTTGCGCCCGCCGATCACCACCGCCGCGTCGCTCACATTGGCGCCCGCGTTCGGCACATCGATCAGATCATGTTCGGCCATTCGCGCCTCGCTTGGGGCTGGCCCAGAAATCGAAGAAATTGAACCATTGATAAGGTGCCTTGCGGCAATAGTGTTCGAGACGCACGGCATAGCGCTGCGCCCACGCGGCGAGATGCTGCGCGCGTTCACGGCGTGGCAGTTCGATACGTTCGGCGAACGGTTCGAAATACAGACGGTAGCCGTCGCGCTCTTTCAGGCAGAAGAACAGGTAGACCGGGCAGCCGAGCGCATGCGCGAGCACGTAGGGACCTTGCGCGAACGGCGCGGCCGAGCCGAGGAATTGCGCCTCGGTCGTGCGGCCCGCTTCGTGCGCGGGCACGCGGTCGCCGACGATCACCAGCAGCTCTCCGGCATCGACGCGCTCCTGCATCATCATCGCGGTCTCGGGACCGAAGTCGCTGACTTCGAGCAGATGCTTCGCGAACTCGCTATTGGCCGAGGCCAGGACGCTATTGAAGCGGCGCGCGTGTTCCGTATAGACGACCGCCGTCACCTTCGCATAAGCGCCCTGCGCGGCGAGCGCGCGGGTCATCTCCAGATTGCCAAGATGCGCGCCGATCACGAGCGCGCCTTTGCCGCTCGCCACCAATGCTTCGAACGCCGAAGGATCTTCGAATTTGACGTCGGCGTTGTTCACGCGCCCTGACCATGCCGCGAGTTTGTCGAAGCCCGATTGCGCGAACGCCAGCATATGACGATAGGCGGACAGCCAGCCTGGACGCGGTGTGTCCGCGTGCGGCGCAGCCTCGCCGAGATGCTTGAAATAGTTGCTGGATGCTTCGCGCGCGGCGCGGCCCGTCAGCAGAAAATACGCGACGATCGGATGCAGCCACAACGCGGTAAAGCGCCGGCCGAACAGCGTGCAACTCAGCGCGAGCAGCGACATGCCCAGATGGCTGCCGCGTTCGGCGATGCGCCACCAGTCCTGTTCGTTTTCTTGACCCTGCTCGCCCGCACGTGCGGAGCGGCGCGGCATGAGCTTGTGCGCGAGCAGCATCGGCAGACGCCACAGCATGCCGAACACGAGCCGCGTATGACTGCGGCTGATGCGCACGTTGTCCCACAGCACGTCGAAATGCGAGACGCCGTCGTTCGCGTAGGTGACGCGCGTTGGAATCGAGCGGAATGCCGCGCGCCGCCAATACAGACGCACGAGGATCTCGATGTCGAAGTCCATGCGCGTCGGCAGCCGCACGCTGTCGATCAGATCGCAGGCCAGCGCCAGCGGATAAAGGCGAAAGCCGCACATCGAGTCGCGAATCGTCAGCGAAAGCGTTTCGATCCATACCCATACGTGCGTCAGATAACGGCCGTAGAGACGCGCTTTCGGCACGCTCTCGTCGTAGACCGGACGGCCGAGAATCACCGCGTCCGGTTCGGCGCGCGCCGCTTCGATGAAACGCGGCACGTCGGTGGCGTCGTGCTGGCCGTCGGCGTCGATCTGCAACGCGTGCGTGTAGCCCGCCTTGCGCGCCGCGCGCAATCCCGCCATCACGGCAGCGCCTTTGCCGCCGTTCACCGGCAGACGCAGCAGCGTGAGCCGCCCGGCGTACTGCTGCGCGAGCGTGGCGAGCACCTGCTGGGTAGCCTCGTCGCTGCCGTCATCGACGACGAAAAACGGCAGGCCGTGCACCGCCAGATGCGCGACGGTCGAGCCGATCGCGTCCTTATGGTTGTAGATCGGAATGACGATGCATGGGGAGAACGTCATCACGCGGCCTCCCCGTAGACGATCACGCCCGACGCGCATTCACGGCCGTTCATGCGATAAGCAAACTGCACGCGCCGGCGCACCGCATCGTGCACGAGCGTGAGCTTGAGCACCGCGCCCGGCGAGACCGGCGCCATGAATTTCAGACGATCGATCGACGCCAGCCCGCGCACGCCAGGCACGCGCTCGGCGGCCAGACGCATCGCCCAATCGACCTGGACGACGCCAGGCAGAATCGGCAGGCCGGGAAAGTGGCCGGCGAAATGCACGAGCGTCGGCGGCACGCGCAACTCGTAGTGCAGCGTGTCGCCGCTGCGCGCTTCGGCGAGCACTTCCATGCCTTCGCTACGCGGTTCAAACGCGGCCGCCACGGCAGCGACCGGCAGTTTGCCGCGTGCGTCGAACGGCAGCGTGACGCGAAAACGCCAATGGCGCGGCAGCACGACGACATCGAAATATTCGGCGAGATGCCGGCGCAGGACTTTCGCGAGCGCCACGCGGCCTTCGTCGCGCAAAGCCGCGCCGCCCGCTTCGGTCAGCGCCACGACCGCGCCGACGCGCTCGCGCGAGGCGCCTTCAAGCGGCACGATTGCCGCTTGCGCTACATACGGATGTAGCGCGAGGCGCGCTTCCAGTTCCGGCAGCGAGACGCGTTTGCCGTCGAGCTTGAGCACGCGGTCGAGCCGGCCTTGCAGGCGGAAACGGCCCTCGGCGTCGAAGGCGATCTTGTCGTCGGTGCGATGCCAGCCGGCGTGATCGAGATGCGGCGAGCGGACGTTCAGCGCGCCGTCGTCGTCGCGGCGCACTTCGATGCCGGACACCGGTTGCCAGGCGTCGGTCTTATCCTGGCGCCGCCACGCGATGCCGCCGGTCTCCGTGCTGCCGTAAATTTCAAGCGGCGCGGCGCCGTACGCGCCGGCGTATTCCTGTGCAGCTTCGAGCGCGAGCGGACCGCCCGATGAAAAGAACGCGCGCGGCGCCGGCGTCAGGTCCGCGAAACCGGGCAATGCGGGCCAGCGCGACAGTTGCGCGGGGGTCGAGACGATCACCGCCGCGCCGCATTGGCCGATCTGCGTTTGCAGATGCAACGGCTCGATGCTCACCGCGCGATCGAATGCGCGGCCGGCTGCGAGCGGCCATAGCACGCGGAACAGCAAACCGTAGATGTGGTGATGCGGCACGCTTGCGAGCATCGTCGCGTCGCCGGCCAGCGCGCCCCACTGCCTTTCGAGCGTGTGCACTTCGGCGTTGAATTGAGCGAGCGTCTTGCGGATCGGCTTGGGGCGGCCGCTGCTGCCTGAGGTGTAGAGCGTGAGCGGAGCTTGAGGGTCGATCGGGTAAGCGGCGCGGGATGTGTGCGCTGAGGCTTCAGCAGCAAATGCGAACGGCGGCAAATCCGCATCCGTCAGCACCACTTCATACGCATCGGCAAGATCGGCGAGATAACCCGGCGTCGAGTTGGCCGGAATCACCGGCTCCCTGCCGCACGCGAACAGCGCAAAGAGCGCGCAGGCGAAATCGAACGGATCGTCGATGCACAGCGCGTAGCGTTGCGCGTCTCGCGTTTGCACGAGCGCGATCAGGGCGGCGACGCGTGCGCGAAACGCCGCGCGATCGAGCAGCGTGGCGCCGTCCCGGCATACGGGCGCATGCACCGCGGCGGCGTCGTCGGCCACCGACAGCAGATCATGCAACGCGATCATGCCGCCTCCGAGCGTGCCGCGCGCGGCAGCACGACCAGATAACGCCAGATGACCTCGGCCACCAGCAGCACGCCGATCAGCACATAGGCGATCGCGCCGTTGTAGAGCGACCAGCTCGCCCGGCTCCAATACAGCGCCGTGTACGCGGAAAACACGCCGTTCAGCGCGAAGAACGCGCACCACACCTGGGTCACGCGCAGCGTATGGCGCACCGCGCCCGGCGGCAGATTCGGATTGCCGAGGCGCGCGAATTTTTCGATCATCGACGGCCCGCGCACGAGCGTCGCGCCGAACGCGATCAGCAAGCCCAGATTGACGAGCGACGGATAAAGACGCAACAGCAGCTCGCTATTGGTCAAGACGATCGCCGCCGACGCGCAGCTCAGCAAGCCGACCACGGTCCAGTCGATGGAGGAGAGCCGCCGCAGCGAGGTCGCGACCGGTCCGCTGCCGGCCCAGCGCTGCAACCACAGGATAGCGAACAGCATGCAGCCGACGTAGCGCGGCGTGTCCCATTTCCACGCGCACAGAATCAGCGCGGGGTACGCGAGCTTCAACAGCACCTGCACGACGGTTTTGCCCAGATGGCGCTCAGTGCCGGGCGAGGCATCGGCGGCCCGGTCCGCCGCCGCTTGCGTTCGCGAGCGCACGGCGGACATCAGCCTTGTGCCGCCAGCAGCGATTCGACCGCACCGATCACATCGCCGACGGTGCGCACCGACTTGAACTCTTCCGGCTTGATGCGGCGCCCGGTCATTTCCTGCAGTTTGATCGCGAGGTCGACGGCGTCGATGCTGTCGAGATCGAGGTCTTCGAACAGATGCGCCTCGGGCGTGACGCGCTCGGGCTCGATAGCGAAGTTCTCTTTGAAGATGGCGCGGATGCGCTCCAGAATCTCTGCCTCGGACACGGTTTATTCCCCTTTTCTGGTTGTTTCGTTCACGGCGTGCACCGCTTCGCGCTGGCTCGCCACCAGCGCCGCCAGCGTGCTGATCGAGCGGAAGTGTTCGCGCGTGCGCTCGTCGTTCGCCGCGATGGTCAGTTGGTATTGTTTGCGCAGCACGATGCCGATTTCGAGCGCATCGATCGAATCGAGACCGATGCCGTCGGTATCGAACAACGGGGCATCGTCGTCGATATCGGCCGGGCTCAGGTCTTCCAGATCGAGAGCTTCGATCAGGAGCTGTTTAATTTCCAGTTTTAAAGAATCCATAATCGAACAGGTGCTGGGTAATGTGGGCTTCGACGGCGCTCGTCACGCTGCGCGCCGCGAGAGCCGGTGGGGTGTCATGGGCCGCGAGCTGGTCGACGCCGAGCGGCTCAAGCACGTTCACGCGCATTCTGAACGCGCGCGCCGGCACGTCGTACCAGCGCATCTGCTTGGTGAATGCCGGCGGGTCGCAGTCCATCAGCACGGGGACGATCGGCGCGCCGACCTTCAGCGCCATGTGCGCGAAACCGCGAGAAAACGCGTGCAGCCGATTCGGCGCGGGGCTGCGCGTGCCCTCCGGAAAAATGATCATGGTATAGCCTGCGGCCAGTTGCTTCGCGCCGGCCTCGACGAGTTGCGCGGGATCGGCATTGCTGACGTATTCCGCCGAGCGCACGATGCCCCAGAAACACGGATTGCTCCAGTGCGCGTTTTTCACCACGCAGCAGGCATGCGGCGTGAGCGACAGCAGCACCATCACGTCGAGATAGGTCGGGTGATTGGCGACCACGATCGCCGGGCCGCCCGCGCGCAACGCCTGCACGCCCGACACCTCCAGTTCCATCACGCCGATGCGTTGCAATACCGCGACCAGCGCGCGGAAAAACCAGTGAATCACGCTCGTCACCGCGAATTGGCGCGAGGCGCGGTGCGGCCAGACCCAGGCAAGCGGAAACACCACCACGGAAAACAGCACGCCGCACACGCCGAAGACCACGAAAGCCATGCCGGTCGCGCAGAATCGCCAGAAGTAATCAAGCCGCTCGGTCATGCCACCTCCAATGCCAGGTGGCGCCGGTGTTTTGCCAGGCGGCGGGCAGGCCGGTTTCCAGACAGTGCTGCAGCGCCTGGCTTTGGGTCGCGAAGAGGGTTTCCGGGGCGGCGCTTTTTGTGCCGTCTGTCCCGTCTGTCCCGTCTGTCCCTTCCATCCCGCCTGTTTCGCTTGCGCGGGTTGCGTTCAGCGGCGCGGAGTCTGACTGGCCTGCGCGCGACACCCAGCACTCCAGCTCGCCCGTCGCTGATTCGCTATCGAGCAGGATTGCGATCGCGCCGCCCTGCACTTCGTCTTCGATCGTGCCGTATGCCGGATCGGCCGGTTCGTCCGCGTAGACGAGCAGCGTCGGCGAATCCGGCTGCGTGGCATATTGCGCATGGGCTTCCAGAAGCGCGTAACCCAGCGTTTCCGCACCGGCGGAGATCGCACTCGCCGCGGAGCGGTCGCCGCGCGCAATGCCGAACACGCCGGTCATGGCATTGAGCACCGAGAGGCTGAAGGCGGTCGGCGAGACCGGCTCGCCCGCGCTGATAGCGCGCAAGATATCCGTGGTGCGCCGCAATTCGCCGTGCCGCGACGCGAACACGACCCGCACCGCATCTCTCGCGACACAATCGTGCGCAACCTTCAGCGCCACTCTGGACAGAGTGCTCAGGCGACGCCGCACGATCGGCTCGATGAAGCCGATATCGGGTGCGGCAGATGCGGCAGCAGGCCAGCTAGACCAGCGAGCGACCGGAATGGTCCAGTGCAGATCGGGCATATCGGTGTTCGCGCGTAGAAGCGAGGAGAGGCTGAAGCGCCTGACGGAATACGGCACCGTCACAGCGTGTACGCGCCGCGCGGACCGGCAATCTCCAGCCGGGGTCAATCCAATCTTCTTATATAGGGTTCAGCGGATTAACGGCACTTGGCCCTGATTATTTAGCCGCCTTTGTCAATTCGTCCGAAGGATTGTCGTGGGCGTCCTATGGTCGCCGGAATCATACTGAATATTCTCGGATAAATCAGCTTCGAAAGACGTATCCATCTGTATCCGTCTCTCTCAGGCGACGCCCGCATGACAAGCCATGGCACCGGCCTCCGGCGCCGTTTTCCGCCTCGTGAACGGACCGCTCTGCCCATCAGCGGCGCGGGTTGCCGCCGATTCGGGCTGGGAAATATCTCGCCGAAAGACGGCAATGCTTTCAATTTACTTTCTTAAAAAGTGTTTCATATTGGAAGGCGCTTGCGTTGTTAGCCGGCCTCATTTTGAATTCGTGGCGCACCGGCGACTCGGGGCTACTGTTCAAGCAATGCAAATGGGGTCGTGCAGATGCCCGATGGCGATATCGGGGCGTGGCGCGTTGCGCTCCCCGGCGTGGAAAAGCAGAACGGCCCAGCAGGGTGACCTGCCGGGCCGTTTATCTACCACCGACGCCGCCGTTTGACCGCACCGCCAGCCAAGGTACTCTTTACTGAACGACCTTCGCACCGGACGCCGGCACCGGCGCGGCGGCAGGCGCCGTGCCGGTCGCCACCATTTCGTTCGATTGGCCGCCACTCTTATCGACCGGAATCTTCACCGTATGAACCACGCCGTTGCCGAGCGGGAAATCGGCCAGCGCGCTACGCGCCAGATACGGCATGGCCCGAACCAGCGACGACTCGCCGCCCGTATTGCGCGCTGTCACGTTGTAAACCTCCTTGCCGCTCGCACGCTCGGTTATCCGCACGCCCAGCAAGTGGGTGAAGATCGGATAGCTCTGGTTCACGTAAGTGGCCGGGAATGCGCCCCACGGGCCCCACGGATCGAATGGCCGGCCATAGCCCCAGTACGGCGCCGGCCACGGGTTGTAATACACCGGCTCCGAGACCGTCACCATGTCCGAACGGATTCCGTAGGCCAGTCCGACCAGATAGCGCGCCTGCGCACTGTCGACCTGACGGAACGAATGCGTGGCGAGTTCGTTCGCGACCAGGCGCTCGTAGGTGGTGAGTTCAAGGTTGTTCTGCTGGTCCGCCGCTCGCGTGAACGCATAAGTTCGGGTGGCGTCGTTGCCGCTCCAGTCGGAGAAGGCTGTGACCTGAGTGGTGACGTAGGTCGTGCAGCCGGACAGCAGTACCATCAGTGCGCCTAGCAGCAGCGCGGCGTGACGGGTCCATCGATCGATTTTCATGGTCTACCTCGTGAAGCTTCCAAGTTGCCTTTGTATTGTCCGTCAAACCCGGCCCCGTCGACGCACAAGCTTTCCCGCACGCGGGCGCCCGATAATACGCTGACCGGCCGACTCGGTAAAAAGTTCGCTCCGCACAATTCGCCGAGGCTTTGTACAATGGCTCGACATGCCCGGCCCGCACGCCAGAAGCGCGCTCGCCGGCTCGAGTTCCAACACTACAGAACGCCATGGCCGATACCGCAACGCCCAATGTGATTCGCCGCGCCGACTACGCGCCGCCCGCCTTCCTGATCGACACCGTCGCACTGGAGTTCGATCTGGTCCCCGAACGCACGGTCGTCCGGAACACGATGCGCGTGCGTCGCAATCCGGAGGCGTCGCGTGCCGCCCACCTGGAGCTGATGGGCGAACAACTGGAGTTCGTCGGCGCCGAGATCGACGGCCAGCCGTTCGCCAATGCCCACGCGCACGAACACGGCTTGCGGCTCGACAACGTGCCGGATCAGTTCGAACTGACGCTCACGAGCATTTGCAATCCGGCTGAAAACACCACGCTGTCGGGCCTTTACGTGTCGGGCGGCAACTTCTTCACGCAGTGCGAGGCCGAGGGCTTTCGCCGCATCACGTACTTCCTCGACCGTCCGGATGTGATGGCGACCTTCACGGTCACGCTGCGTGCCAGCAAAGCCGATTATCCGGTGCTGCTGTCGAACGGCAATCTGCTCGAAGAAGGCGATTTGCCCGACGGCCGCCACTTCGCGCGCTGGGAAGATCCGTTCAGAAAGCCGAGCTATCTGTTCGCACTGGTCGCGGGCAAGCTGGTCGCCCTGGAAGAGCGCGTGAAGAGCGGCTCGGGCAAGGAAAAGCTGCTGCAGGTGTGGGTCGAACCGCACGACCTGGACAAGACCCGTCACGCCATGGATTCGCTGATCCATTCGATCCGCTGGGACGAGGAACGCTTCGGGCTCGAACTCGATCTGGACCGTTTCATGATCGTCGCGGTGAGCGACTTCAACATGGGCGCGATGGAGAACAAGGGGCTCAACATCTTCAACACGAAGTACGTGCTGGCGAACCCCGAAACGGCCACCGACACTGACTTCGCGAACATCGAGGCCGTGGTCGGCCATGAGTATTTCCACAACTGGACCGGCAACCGCGTCACGTGCCGCGACTGGTTCCAGCTGAGCCTGAAAGAAGGCCTGACAGTGTTCCGCGATCAGGAGTTCTCGGCCGACATGGCAGGCGGTGCAACGGACGAAGCCGCGCGCGCCACCAAGCGCATTGAAGACGTGCGCGTGCTGCGCCAGATGCAGTTCGCCGAAGACGCAGGCCCGATGGCGCATCCGGTGCGCCCGGAAAGCTACGTCGAGATCAACAACTTCTACACGATGACGGTCTACGAAAAAGGCTCGGAAGTCGTGCGCATGTATCAGACGCTGTTCGGCCGCGACGGCTTCCGCAAGGGCATGGATCTGTATTTCAAGCGTCACGACGGCCAGGCCGTGACCTGCGACGACTTCCGCCACGCGCTCGCCGACGCGAACGGCCGCGATCTCACGCAATTCGAGCGCTGGTACAGCCAGGCCGGCACACCGCGCGTGTCCGTGCGAACGCAATACGATGCCGCGCAGCAACGCTACAGCGTGACGCTCACGCAAGGCTACGGCGAAGGCGCGCCGGCCGCGCGCGAAACGCAAAAAGGCCCGCTGCTGATTCCGTTCGCGATCGGTTTGATCGGCAAGGACGGCCGCGACCTGCCGCTGCAATTGCAAGGCGAAAACACGGCCTCGGCCTTCACCACGCGCGTGCTCGAATTCACTCAGACCGAACAGACTTTTACGTTCGTCAACGTGACGCAGGAGCCGCTGCCCTCGCTGCTGCGCAATTTCTCGGCGCCGGTGATCGTCGAATACGACTACTCGGCGGAACAGCTCGCGTTCCTGCTGGCTCATGACAGCGACCCGTTCAACCGCTGGGAGGCCGGCCAACGGCTCGCCACGCGCGAATTGCTCACCCTGGCTGGACGCGCCGCCACCGGCGTGCCGCTGCAACTCGACGACTCCGTGGTGGCCGCGTTCGCCCGCGTGCTGACCGACGAAACGCTCTCGCCATCGTTCCGCGAACTCGCGTTGATGCTGCCTTCGGAAGCGTATCTCGCCGAGCAGATGGCCGAATCGAATCCGGCGGCCGTGCACGCCGCGCGGCAGTTCGTGCGCAAGCGTCTCGCCAACGCGCTCAGGAGCGACTGGCTCAAGGTGTACGAGCAACATCGCACGCCGGGCGCTTACGAAGCCACGCCCGAAGCGTCGGGTCATCGCGCGCTGAAGAATCTCGCGCTGTCGTATCTCGCGGAACTGGACGATCCGGCCGAGGCCGTGCGTCTCGCGTCCGCGCAGTACGATGTGGCGAATAACATGACCGACCGCTCGGCGGCGCTCTCCGCGTTGCTCAATGCGTCGGCGGCGAATGGCGGCAGCGCCGAGGCGCAGCAGGCGCTGGACGACTTCTACCGGCGCTTCGAAAAGGAGCCCCTCGTCATCGACAAATGGTTCGCCTTGCAAGCCACGCAGCGCGGCAGCGCGCAGCGTCCAGTGATCGAGATCGTGCGTAAGCTGATGACGCATCCGGCCTTCAACCTGAAGAACCCGAACCGCGCGCGCTCGCTGATTTTCAGCTTCTGCGGGGCGAACCCGGCGCAGTTCCATGCCGAAGACGGCTCGGGCTATGCGTTCTGGGCCGATCAGGTGATCGCGCTTGACGCCATCAATCCGCAAGTGGCCGCGCGCCTCGCCCGCTCGCTGGAACTGTGGCGCCGCTTCACGCCGACGCTGCGCGACGGCATGCGCGCGGCGCTGGAGAAAGTGGCGTCTCAGGTGAAATCGCGCGACGTGCGCGAGATCGTGGAGAAAGCGTTGGCATGATGCTCGCCTAAGCACAGTTGTCGCATCGAAAAGCCGGCACGCGTTGCCGGCTTTTTTTCGCCCTGGATTTTCTGAAGGCGCGACGCGGCCGCGCGCGGCAATCACGTTAGCCATCCGGACGACTGTTCGACTTGCGCTAAAGGGATGAAAGTAAACGCATTCATTTAACGGTTTACGTTTAACGCAACGCGTTATATCATCCCATGATCACGACATTCGGCGACAAAGCTACGGCGGGAATCTTTCAGGGCAAGTTCGTGTACTCATTGCCGCTTCACATGCAGGCGCTCGCGCGCCGCAAGCTGTTCATGATCGACGCCGCGGAATCCATCCGCGACCTGCATGCACCGCCCGGCAACCGGCTCGAAGCATTGCAGGGTCAGCGCAGCGGGCAATGGAGTATCCGGATCAATGCGCAATGGCGCATCTGCTTTCATTTCGTCGAAGGGGAGGCGCTGAATGTCGAAATTGTCGACTATCACTGATTATTGGGAGACCGGCATGGTCATCAAACGCTCCGATCTGGGCAGCATCGATTTCTCTGACATCGACACCGGCGACAGCATCCCGGAAGGTCATCCGGGCGAAATTCTGCGCAGCGAGTTCCTCGAACCGCTCGGCATGTCCGTCAACGCGCTCGCGCTTGCGCTGCGCGTACCGGCGCCGCGCATCAACGACGTCGTGCGTGGCAAGCGCGCCATCTCGGCAGACACGGCGCTGCGGCTCGAGCGCTACTTTGGCGCAAGCGCGCAGTTCTGGCTCAATCTGCAAATCGCCTACGACCTGCGTGTCGCCACGGCGGCGGCCGGCGAGCAGATCGAGCGGGAAATCGAACCCATGCCGAAGGCTGAACGTCCGAAAATGCCGAAGGTTTCAGCCGAACACGCCCGCGCCGCCGCGCTCGCGGCGAGCGTGAGCGGCAAGCTCACAACCGGCAAGGCACGCCGCAAAGCCTGAATTTCGCCACGCACCGGCATGTCCTGCGCGATCGCTGTGCAAGGTTCGCGCGCAAAAGCGCGGAAGCGACACAACGAACGGTTAAAATCAGAATATTCCTCAAGCCTTCCCGGAGTACAGCATGGCTTTGCAACGTCGTACCACACTCACGAAGTACCTGATCGAACAGCAGCGCGAAACCAACAATCTGCCGGCCGATCTGCGCCTTTTGATCGAAGTCGTCGCGCGGGCGTGCAAGGCAATCAGCTACCACGTCAGCAAGGGCGCGCTGGGCGATGCGCTTGGCACAGCGGGCAGCGAGAACGTTCAAGGCGAAGTGCAAAAAAAGCTCGACATTCTGTCGAACGAAATCCTGCTCGAAGCGAACGAATGGGGCGGCAATCTCGCCGGCATGGCGTCCGAGGAAATGGAACAGTTCTTTCCGATCCCGGCGAACTATCCGAAGGGCGAATATCTGCTCGTGTTCGATCCGCTCGACGGCTCGTCGAACATCGACGTCAATGTGTCGATCGGCACGATCTTCTCCGTGCTGCGCTGCCCGGATGGTCAACAACCCACCGAACAGTCGTTCCTGCAGCCGGGCACGCAGCAGGTCGCCGCGGGCTATGCGGTCTACGGTCCGCAAACCGTGCTGGTGCTGACCACCGGCAACGGCGTGAACTGCTTCACGCTCGACCGTGAACTCGGCTCGTGGGTGCTCACGCAAAGCGATATGCGTATTCCGGTCGAAACGCGTGAATATGCGATCAATGCTTCCAACGAGCGCCACTGGTATCCGCCGGTCGAGCAGTACATCGGCGAATTGAAGGCTGGCAAAGACGGTTCGCGTCAAAGCGACTTCAACATGCGCTGGATCGCGTCGATGGTGGCGGACGTCCACCGTATCCTGAATCGCGGCGGCATCTTTATGTACCCGGCCGACAAGCGCACGCCGGACAAGCCGGGCAAGCTGCGCCTGATGTACGAGGCGAATCCGATGGCCTTTATCGTCGAGCAGGCGGGCGGCGCCGCGACCAACGGCGAAAAGCGCATTCTGGACATCCAGCCGAAAAGCCTGCATGAACGCGTCGCCGTGTTCCTCGGCTCGAAGAACGAGGTGGACCGGGTTACGCGCTACCATCTCGAAACAAAAAAGTGAGCCGAGGGGCTTGCCAAGCTGACAAAGAAGTCCCTATAATCTCGTTTCTCCTGATGCCGGAATAGCTCAGACGGTAGAGCAGCGCATTCGTAATGCGAAGGTCGGGGGTTCGATTCCTCTTTCCGGCACCATCAAGATTCAAGCAAAAAGCCCAGTCCTCGCGACTGGGCTTTTTTGCGTTTCCGCACGTGCTTTGGCAGGGTCCACGCACCGCCATCTCGCAATCAACCGCCCTACCACTCACCCACGAAAACCAGGCCGATCGAACTGCGCTGTCACGCCGAGATTGCGTGCCAAAACGGAATTTTCCGCGCGGGCCGGCTCCGGCTGATGAGCGCCGTAGGCCGCGACCGCCTCTTGCGGCGCCGAAGAAAACCACAAAATCCGGCCGGCACACTCGATTCCGACCTGACGACCTTTCCAGTACACAGCGTTTTCCATGGCGAACTCTCTGAGGGACAAAGACTGCCATCTTCCGCGCCGGCAGCGGCGCGTCCGTTAGCCACCGCACTCTGCGCGCGGATAGTCGCTTCAATGATAGGCGGTGATTTCCGGGTTGACGGGGGTGCGTGCGCCACACTTTCACTGGCATCATCGCCACTTCATCATCGGGCATGCTCCGTGCAACTTCATTGGCGTCGCCCGACGCGCCGCGCCATGCTTATTCGCTACTCATCGATATGGACGCCATCCGCAACAAAGCTCGCTCGACACCGCCGCCTTCCGACGAACCCGCTTTCTCCGGCTTCGTGCGCGTGCGCGGCGCGCGCGAACACAATCTGAAAAACATCGACGTGCAGATTCCGCGCGATGCGCTGGTCGTCTTCACCGGCGTGTCGGGATCGGGCAAATCGTCGCTGGCATTCGGCACGTTGTATGCCGAAGCGCAGCGGCGCTATTTCGAATCGGTCGCGCCGTATGCCCGGCGCCTGATCGAGCAGGTCGGCGTGCCTGAAGTGGACGCGATCGAAGGCCTGCCGCCCGCGGTCGCGTTGCAGCAGCAGCGCGGCACGCCGAGCGCGCGCTCGTCGGTTGGCAGCGTGACCACGCTGTCGAGTCTCGTGCGTATGCTCTATTCGCGCACCGGCGACTATCCACCGAAGCAACCCATGCTGTTCGCCGAGGATTTCTCGCCGAACACGGTGCAAGGCGCCTGCCCGACTTGCCATGGACTCGGCCGCGTGTACGAGGTCACGGAAAAATCCATGGTGCCGGACGACTCGCTGACCATTCGCGAGCGCGCAATCGCGGCATGGCCACCCGCGTGGCACGGACAGAATCTGCGCGACATTCTGGTGACGCTCGGCTACGACGTCGATAAACCGTGGCGCGATTTGCCGAAAAAGGATCGCGACTGGATTCTCTTCACCGACGAACAGCCGACCGCGCCCGTCTACGCCGGTCTCACGCCGAAGGAGACCCGCGCCGCGCTCAAACGCAAGGACGAACCGAGCTATCAGGGCACCTTCACCGGTGCGCGCCGCTACGTGCTGCACACGTTCGCGAACACGCAAAGCGCGCTGATGAAAAAACGCGTGTCGCAATTCATGATCGGCAGCGTCTGTCCGACCTGTCATGGCAAGCGGCTCAAGAAGGAAGCGCTGTCGGTGAAGTTTGCCGGGCTCGATATCGGCGAGTTCGCCCAGTTGCCGCTCGCCAGACTTGCCGAGATGCTCGAACCGATCACGCGCGGCGAATGGCCCGAGCCGGACGGCGCACATTCTGGCAAAGGCGCCGGCAAAGGCAGCGTGCTCAGCAAGAACGCCATGCGCGATGCCGTCGACAAACGGGTCGCCGCAGGCGGTTCGGCGCACAAAGCCGCGCCCGACGTGCGGCGCACGCCCAACCTGTCCGAGGAAAAACGCGTCGCCGCGCAGCGCATTGCCGCCGAGTTGCTCGAACGCCTGAGCACTCTGGTCGATCTGGGTCTGGGCTATCTCGCGCTGGAGCGCAGCACGCCCACGCTGTCATCCGGCGAACTGCAGCGCTTGCGGCTCGCCACGCAGTTGTCGTCGCAGTTGTTCGGCGTGGTGTATGTGCTCGACGAGCCGTCGGCCGGCCTGCATCCCGCGGATGGCGAAGCGCTCTTCAGCGCGTTGCAGAGTCTGAAGGCCGCGGGCAATTCGCTGTTCGTCGTCGAACACGATTTGCAGATGATGCGGCGCGCCGACTGGCTCATCGACGTCGGTCCCGCAGCCGGTGAAGCAGGCGGCCATGTGGTTTATAGCGGGCCGCCCGCCGGCCTCGCGAAGGTCGAGGCTTCGCATACGCGCCGGCATCTGTTCGCGCCGCCCGAGCCTGTCGCGCGCGCGACGCGCGAACCGGCCGGCTGGTTAAAGCTCGCCGGCATCACGCGCAACAATCTGCACGGGCTGGACGCCGCGTTTCCGCTCGGCTGCCTGACCGCCGTCACGGGCGTGTCGGGCTCGGGCAAGTCGAGCCTCGTGAGCCAGGCGCTGCCGGAACTGGTCGCCAGCCACCTCGGACGCGTCTTCGAAAACCCGGACGACGACGAGCAGGACCCGTTGCTCGCCACGGCGAGCGCGCCGACCGGCGGCCGCATCGCCGAAGGCATGGATGCACTGCGGCGGCTCGTGCGCGTCGATCAGAAACCGATCGGGCGCACGCCGCGCTCCAACCTCGCCACCTACACGGGCCTCTTCGACCACGTGCGCAAGCTGTTCGCCGACACGCCGCTCGCGCGCAAACGCCGCTACGGCGCGGGCCGCTTCTCGTTCAACGTGGCGCAAGGCCGTTGCCCGACGTGCGAAGGCGAAGGCTTCGTCAGCGTCGAGTTACTGTTCCTGCCAAGCGTCTATGCGCCCTGCTCGACCTGTCACGGCACGCGCTACAACACGCAGACGCTGGAAGTCACATGGCGCGATAAAAACATCGCCGAGGTGCTCGGCCTGACCGTCGACGCCGCCTGCGATTTCTTCGCCGACGAAGCCAGCGTGATGCGCGCGCTAAAAGTGCTGCGCGATATCGGCCTCGGCTATCTGCGGCTCGGTCAGCCGGCCACCGAATTGTCCGGCGGCGAAGCCCAGCGCATCAAGCTCGCCACGGAGCTGCAACGCGCGCAACGCGGCGACACGCTGTATATCCTCGACGAACCGACCACCGGCCTGCATCCCGCCGATGTCGACCGGCTGATGGTGCAACTCCAGGGACTCGTGGATGCCGGCAATACCGTCGTCGTGGTCGAACACGACATGCGGGTGGCCGCGCAAAGCGACTGGGTCGTGGATGTCGGCCCGGGCGCCGGCGACGCCGGCGGCAAGATCGTGGCGAGCGGCACGCCGGCTGAGATCGTGCGCGTAAAGGAAAGCCGCACCGCCGACTATCTGCGGCAGCACCTCGCAGGGTGAAAGAAAGAAGCGTGCGCGCTAGCGAGCGCCGCGCTTCTCTTTCAGGAAGTCGATCAGCGCGCGCAGTTTGAGCGGCATTTGCGCCCGACTCGCCGTGTAGAGATAGAAACCCGGAAAGCTCGGACACCATGCGTCGAGTACCCGCACGAGGCGGCCATCGGCGAGCTGCTCGCGTATGAAGTCCTCGATAACGTGCAGCAGGCCCACGCCCTGTTCTGCCGCTTGCACCATCGTGCGCAGGTCGTTCGTGACGAGCGCGCCGCGCGTCTCGACTTCGAACACGCGCGCCGGATCGTCTGGCGGCGCGAACTCCCATCGATAAATACCGCCGCTCGACGCAAAGCGGTAGCGCAGGCAGTCATGCGCGGCGAGATCGGCTGGCGTCGCGGGCAGCGCATAGCGCTCGAAATAGGCCGGCGAGCCCGCCACCGCAATGCGAATCTCGCCGCCCAACGGCACCGCCACCATGTCCTGCGCAACCCGTTCGCCGAGCCTGATGCCGGCGTCGAAGCCTTCGCCGACGACATCGGCCAGGCCGTCGTCGAGCGTCAGGTCGAGACGGATCTGCGGATAGCGGCGTGTGAATTCCGCAAGATGCGGCTGCACCAGCAACTCGCTCGCGACCCGCGGCAAGTTGATGCGCAGATTGCCCGCGGGCTGGTCGCGGGTTTCGTCGAGCGCCTCGAAGGCGGCCTCGAGTTCGCCCAGCGCAGGCCGCACGCGCGCGAGAAACTGCGCGCCGGCTTCGGTCAGCGCCACGCGCCGCGTCGTCCGGTTGAACAGACGCACGTTCAATTGCGTTTCGAGCGAACGGATGCTTTGCGAGAGCGCCGAAGCCGTCACGCCGGTCTCGGCGGCCGCATGCGTAAAGCTGCCGTGACGCGCCACGCTCACGAACGCCATCAACGCCGGCAACTGCGCAGGATCCATCGCGGCCCCCATTATTAAGTCGGACTTCACAATCCTTGCAGACAAGCGGCATTTTTCCACGAAAAGAATCGGCGCACGATGGAGCCATCGATTCAATTTTTCTACGACACCGCCCAAGGAGACTGACATGACGATGAACCGCTATACCCTGCTCGGCCGCTCAGGCTTGCGCGTCAGCCCGATCGCGCTCGGCACGATGACTTTCGGCACGGAATGGGGCTGGGGCGCCGAGGAAAAGTCGGCGCAGCGGCTGTTCGATCTCTACGTGGATGCCGGCGGCAATTTCATCGACACCGCCGACCTCTACACGGAAGGCACCAGCGAAAAATGGCTGGGCAAGTTCGTCGCGGCGCGCGGCCTGCGCGAGCGGCTGGTGATCGCGACCAAGTACGGCTACAACGCCGAGTCCGGCAACCCGAACGCGGGCGGCAACCATCGCAAGAATCTGCTGCGCGCGCTCGACGGCTCGCTCAAGCGGCTCGGCACCGACTACATCGACCTGTACTACCTGCACACGTGGGATCGCGTCACGCCGGTAGACGAAGTGATGCGCGCCATGGACGACGCCGTGCGCGCCGGCAAGATCCGCTATGTCGGCTTGTCGGATACGCCCGCCTGGTTCGCCGGGCGCGCGCAGACGCTCGCCGACTGGCGCGGCTTCGAACCGGTCGCCGCCATGCAGCTTGAGTACTCGATGATCGAACGCAACGCGGAGAATGAATTCGCCGATCTCGCCGCCAATCTCGGCATGGGACTCGTGCCATGGAGCCCGCTCGGCATGGGCGTGCTGTCCGGCAAGTACCGGCCTTCGCAGAGCGGCGCGGCAGGCGGTTTTTCCGGTGACGGTCGCCTCGCGAGCATGGCCAGCGCGCCGCCGCCGGGATTCGACAAACTGACCGAGCGCAACTTCCGCATCGTGGCGGAACTTGAGTCGGTCGCCCAACTCGCCGGCCGGCCGATGGCGCAAGTCGCGCTGAACTGGCTGCATCAGAAGCGCGGCGTGTCGAGCATCATCGTCGGCGCGACGCGGCCGGAGCAGTTGCAGGAGTCGCTCGCTTCGCTCGACTTCACGCTCGCATCGGAATTGATCGCGCGGCTCGACGCCGTGTCCGAACCGGCGCGCCCATTCCCCTACTACATGTTTGCGGACGGTCATCAGGCCAGGATTCACGGACAGGTCGAAGTGAGTGACAAACCGGCCGGATATTCCGCGTCAGTGAAAATCCCAGCACCGACGGCGTAAAAATAGCGTCTGACGAAAGCCCAGCGTTCGCTGCCGAACGTTGGGTTTTCTTATTCAGGCAAAAAATCTTAAAAAGTGTTTTCAGTCGTCAACGAAACGGGAGAATCGTTCGTTTACAAAAGATTAGAGGGCCGAATGGCGCGGATTGATCGATGGCAATTAACGAACGTTCGGCCTCTTAAGTAGAAAATCCTGTCGGTGCGGCAGCGCACAAAGATTCGCGACGATTGGTTGTTATCGGCCAATATGAATGTGGAGTGCGCGAAAACAACGACTGGATGCTGTACGGCCCGCAGGATAAGGCCGTGAGGGAAATGGCGCGGAGTATTGGATTGCCTGGAACGGTGACGGCGAAATAAGGCTATTAGCAGTCAACCGATAAATTCTATTCAAACATTCCGTTCCATTGTTGACCTGTGCCGTTAAAGCAACAAACAACATGTAACCCGCATCAGCACGCTCGTGCAAAACGGGGACCGAGGCAGATAATCGGTTTGTAAAGGAGAGAGATCATGGATGCCAAACCACCGAAAGTTCCGACCCCGGATAAAGTCTTTTGCCCGGATCCGGAACCCGCTGGCGTCGAGTTTCTGGGTGCTGAGCTGCCGGAGCACGTTCGCGCCTTTTTCGACGAACAACGCAAGTCGTGCGATTCGAAGTAACTGTGCCGTGGTGCAATGCAGCATTGACGTCCGCGCGTCTGGCGCGCGGCGGTTGTTTGCATACGTTTCACCGCTCGTTTTCTGCTCGATTCGTGACGCGGGGTCAGTCCGTCTGATTCGGATGACGCTGGGCCGTATGGCTCGACGTCTGTTTTTGCTCGTCCGTTTTCGCTCACCCTGCCGGGGTCGACGTCCGACGGTTTTCCGTCGGAAGACAGACGCACGTTCGGCGCATCGTCTATTCTTCTGATTTTTCTTCCGCGGCCGCTCGGCTGCTGCCATTTTCCATGAATCGTTCTTATCGCTTCGGCGCGTCATGCATGCTCGCGCTGCTGGCTGCTCTTGCATTCGCGCCCGCTCCCGCCATCGCGGATGGTGACGACACCGCGCTCACCAATCTGATCGCGCTTGCCTCGCAGCGCCTCGCGCTGGCGGAACCCGTGGCGCGCTGGAAGTGGGCGAATCACCAGGACATCACCGACACCCCGCGCGAAAACGCCCTCCTCGCCGATGTCGAGAAGCGCGCTGCCGCGGCGAACGTCGACCCGGCGTTTGCCCGTGCTTTCTTTCAGGACCAGATCGACGCCAGCAAGGACGTACAAAACGCGCTGTTCGCCACGTGGCGCCGCAGCCAGCCGCCGCAAGGACCCGCGCCCGATCTGGCGACCAGTACAAGACCGCAGTTGGACCGGCTGACACAATCGCTCGTGGCCGGCCTTGCGCGCGTTCAGCCGTTGCGCGCGACATCGGATTGTCCGTCGCGCGTCGCGCAATCGCTGGCTAACTGGAAGTCGCTGACGCGCTACGACTCGGCTCATTCGAGCGCGTTGACGCGCGCTCTCGGACACGTGTGTGAAACGGGCGGCGTGGGCGCAACGGGTTAGTTCGAGTGGGATGAAGCGCGCAGTTTGAGACTGGTGAATGGCCGCCGAAGCGGCACGCGCGCTTGAACTCGCTTTGAACAGCGGGCTATCGGTTGAAACCAAAGTCGCTAAAAACCAAACCGGTGAGCGCCTTCAGGCAAGACTCGCCACCGCCGCTCCACGCGACACGCTCAGCGGCATCACACGCAAACCGCGGGCGAGATGGCTCTGCAAGATGCGATACGTCGACAACTCGAACGGACCCACTGCACCCGACGCATGCAACTCCGCCGCCAGCGCGAGCGATGCCGCGTGGCCCACGTAACACCAACGGTCCACGACATGAAACGCGCGCGCCTGCGACGCCTCCTCACGCTCCTCGAATACGATCGGCCCGTCGAACGGCCAAGGCGCGTCAGGAGGATCGCCCTTCGCGACACGCGGCACCCGGTTATGGCCGGGGCGCAGCGTCGCGATCCACTGCGCCTCCGCGAGCATGGCGCCCAATTCTCCGCCGGTCGCGCGCCATTCGACACGCCGCACCTGCTGCGCAAGCCGGATATCTTTGGATGAGCGCCGCTCGCCGGTTAAATGTGAGCGCAGCCGCTGGCGCACGCGCACGCTTCGCCCGACATACAGCGGCAAATCCTCTTCCCCGTAGAACGCGTAGACGCCGCAACCGGCCGGCGCGGTATCGAGCAGATCTTCAGTGATCTCGCCCGCAAGCCGGTAGCGCCGCGTGGTGCGCTCGATCTGCGTACGCAATATGTCGAGCGGCACGAGGCCGTGCAGACGTTGCCAGAACTGCCAGATGAGATCGGCGTCGGCGAGCGCGCGGTGGCGGTCGGACGGCACGAGCGCGTGACGCTCGACCAGAGCGTCGAGACCGTGACGCTTTTCCGCTGGAAACAGCGCGCGCGACAGGCGCACGGTGCACAGCACGTCCGGATCGAACGCCAGTCCGACCCGGCGAAACTCGCCGCGCAGAAATCCGCGATCGAAGCTGGCGTTATGCGCGACGAACAGTTTGCCGTTCAGACGCTCGAAAAGCTCCGGCGCGATCGCATCGAAGGTCGGCGCGCCCCGCACCATCGCATTCGTGATGCCGGTGAGCTGCTGGATGAACGAGGGAATCGGCTGCTGAGGGTCGACCAGACTGCTCCAGCGCGACACGCCGGCGGATCCGATTTCGACCACACCCACCTCGGTGATGCGATGCTCGGCGGTCGAGCCACCCGTGGTTTCAAGGTCGACGAAGACGATCGGCCCATCCAGGGCCGGTTCCGGCAAAAACTGTTCAGACATGGAAAAGGAGACTTTGGACGCGTGGCTTTGCGGCAAGTATGCACCAGTTGGCGGCCGAGTACCCGAATGGCATCGCATTACGTCAAGTGAGTTGGGCGCGATGCTCTTGTTTCCGCATAAGCCACGGCCTCTCGCAAAACCCGAAGTCATTTCGTTTTTGCGACGGACACAGAGGTAGGATGGTGAAGCTTTTGAGAGATTTTGGCTGGCCGTTCAAATCACTCCCCAGCGGATATTTAAAACCAGTCGCCTCGGCCAAATGACATCAGACATCAAAAAGCCCTCGTATTTAACGAAGGCTTTCGTTCACTCTGCCGCGCGACCATGCGCCGAGCCGCGTTGACTGGCTTACAGCGGCTGGATGTTCGCCGCCTGCTTGCCCTTCGGGCCGGCCTTGACGTCGAACGAAACGCGCTGATTTTCCTTCAGCGATTTGAAGCCTTCCGCGCGAACCTCCGAAAAGTGCGCGAACAGATCTTCGCCGCCAGAATCCGACGTGATGAAGCCAAAGCCTTTAGCATCGTTGAACCATTTGACGATACCGGTTTCCATTTCCAGTTTCCTTCGATGATTTATTAATTATCGGGCATTACCCTGAAAACCGAATATCGGACCCACGCCATGTAATCCGATCTGGCGGGCGAAATTCAGCATTGCCGTTATACGGGGAACGAAGAATTGTCGTCAAGCGAATTTTCGATATACGGTTATCACGCCGCACGATCAGCCTTAGCTTATCGGCTTGAAAATGTAGATCGCATATAGATATGCGAATTTGAATAATCAGACCGAGTCAATATTACTCAATTGGCAGCCGGGATGCGCTTTAGCGGGAAAATTTTCAGGCTATTGCCGAAAAATGTAACAAAAGATGTTTTCCGTAAGTGTTTTTCCGACTTGCTGCACCACATGCATAGCGGGATGATTGATTTCGGTAGTGGTAGTAACGCGCATTAGGGAGATTGCCATGTTGTTCAATCAAATCCGCAGCCTCTTTACGTGGCTGATCCACTCGCACGCAAAGACAGCTTCAGAAGAATCTGCCCCAATCGCGGACACGCCGTCGATCTTCGAAATCGATCCCATGTGGCACGGCGATCATTGGCAAAACCTGCTGTCGTCCCCCATGGACGCGCGTCGCTATGTGATGGAAGACTGGAGCGTCTCAATAGCGGACGACTGGAACGAAGTGGACGGCGCGGCGCCCGCCCACTGAGCGCGTCGTCAATCGGCGCAGCGCAGGCGAAAAAAAAGCGCGACTGGAAAAGTCGCGCCGACAAAGGTTTGGAGATCTTTTTCGTCAACGAAAAAGCCTGCTTCGGAAAGCAGAAACTTCAGTATAGCGGTTCGGTTCCAATTCGATTATTCGCATAAACAACAATCATCTGTTGCGGCAATAACAACAATCTCATTTTACGTTTTATTACGTTGTTTTTTTGCATCGATTCGTGTCGCGAATCAGCAACGCAACGCTTCCCGCATCTCGCCCATAACTTCTGAAAATCGCTGAAAGCCTTTATTGATAAGGCTTCAACGGTGTTCACGTATCATTTCTCAACGCGTAATACTTTATTGCGGAAATCGGAACGTCTATTACACGAAGTGTCTCTCTACACTCTGCCTAACCGGAAACCAGCGCGATTTTGTTCAGCGCGCATCTCACTCGGATTACGCCTCTCGCAGCGCCCGCGTGAAGGTCTCCTTAAGCCTGGGTTCAATGCCCACTCTCGCTCTCGGAGTTACAAGATGAAAAAGACACTCATGGTCGCGGCCCTCACGGGCGTTTGCGCAACCGCTGCGCATGCACAAAGCAGCGTCACGCTGTACGGTTTGATCGACGCCGGCATTACTTATACGAACAACCAGCATGGCCACAGCAACTGGCAGGAAACCAGCGGTTCAGTGAACGGCAGCCGGTGGGGCCTGCGTGGGTCGGAAGATCTGGGCGGCGGTCTCAAGGCCATCTTTACGTTAGAAAACGGTTTCGGTATCAATGATGGCACGCTCAAGCAAGGCGGCCGCGAATTCGGCCGTCAAGCGTTCGTGGGTTTGACGAGCGACCAGTTCGGCGCCGTCACCCTGGGCCGTCAATACGACAGCATGGTCGACTACGTCGGCCCGCTGGCCCTGACCGGCACGCAATACGGCGGCACGCAGTTCGCCCACCCGTTCGACAACGACAACCTGAACAACTCGTTCCGTGTCAACAACTCGGTCAAGTACCAGAGCGCCAACTACGGCGGCTTCAAATTCGGCGCGTTGTATGGCTTCTCGAACCAGGCGGACGGCTTCGCGAACAACCGTGCTTATAGCGCGGGCGCGTCGTACAACTGGGGCGGCCTGAACGTCGCTGCCGCTTACCTGCAATTGAACAGTAACGGCGCGACTGGCGCGGCGGCGGCGTTCAATTCGGGCGGCGCGGTGTCGAGCGACAACACGTTCTTCGCCGGCCGCCAGCAAACGTGGGGCGCGGGTGCCAACTACGCGTTCGGCCCGGCAACGGTCGGCCTCGTGTATTCGCAGACGAACCTGTCGAGCCTGGCCGGTATCGGCGCCGGCGCATCGGGTCAAAGCAACGGCATCGCCTTCGGCAACAACAGCGCTCATTTCCAGAACTTCGAAGCGAACGCCCGTTATGCACTGACGCCGGCCGTCAGCATTGCCGGTTCGTACACGTACACCCGCGCTAGCCTGGCTGGCACCCGTCCGCACTGGAATCAGTTCAACCTGCAAACCGCGTACGCGCTGTCCAAGCGTACCGACGTATATCTGCAAGGCGAATATCAGCAAGTCAACGAAAACGCTGTCGTGGATGCCGACATCAACGGTCTGGCCGCTTCGGGCAACAACAAGCAAGTCGCTGTGACCGCAGGTCTGCGTCACCGCTTCTAAAGCTGCGGGTAACACCCGTGAGCTCGAAGGCGCCGTTCGCGGCGCCTTTTTTTATGCCTCGTCAGCAGCCGGGTTGAATGGCAGGAAGCGGACGGAGCAGCCTTCAGCGAGGTGATTCAACCGCCCGTATCCGGCGGCGGATATTTGACGTCGAGTATGTCGATCGGCTGCGGGCCGGCAGGCGTGTACAACGTGACGGTATCGCCGACTTTCGCCTTGAGCAGCGCGCGCGCAATCGGCGAGATCCAGCTGACGTAGCCGATATCGAGATCGACCTCATCGATGCCGACAATCGTCACAATATGCGCCTCGCCGTCCTCCGCTGCATACTCGACGGTTGCACCGAAGAAAACCTGGTCGACATTCTCCTGCTTGCTGCTGTCGACCACTTCCGCGAGGTCCAGGCGTTTGGTCAGAAAACGGATGCGCCGATCGATTTCGCGCAACCGGCGCTTGCCATAGATGTAATCGCCATTCTCGGAGCGATCGCCGTTCGAGGCCGCCCACGACACTAGTTTGACCACTTCCGGCCGGTCCACGTCGATCAGATGCAGCAGTTCGTCGCGCATGCGCCGATAGCCGGCGGGCGTGATGTAGTTTTTCGTGCCAGCGGGAACGTCCGGCTGGGCGACGTCGAGATCGTCGTCATTCTCTTCGCTCGACTCTTTGACAAAGGCCTTGTTCATGATGGTCCGGTAACTGCAGCAAGCGACTGCCTATCAAGGGTACACGATCACGACTATGAGACAAATCGCAGTTACATGCTTCCCTTTTTCGAAACCTTTGCTATAATCTCGTTTCTGCGTGCGGCTGTAGCTCAGTTGGATAGAGTACTTGGCTACGAACCAAGGGGTCGTGGGTTCGAATCCTGCCAGCCGCACCACTTATTCGAGGGCCTTCCTCCGGGAAGGCCCTTACGTTTTACCCCAGTTTCAGTGCAGTAAGCATCACCCGTTTAGCGTGCGGCTGTAGCTCAGTTGGATAGAGTACTTGGCTACGAACCAAGGGGTCGTGGGTTCGAATCCTGCCAGCCGCACCACCTATAGAGGGCCTTCCGATCGGAAGGCCCTTTGTTTTTTGTTCGTCGGTTTGCGTCTCAGCGTATGACGCAACACCCTGCCATCGAGGTCGGTGCTCGCCCGACACGAACCGCTATCGCGGCGCCGACTGAATATCTCCGATCTGCCCATCCGGGTTCGGCACATCGCCGAAAGACGCTGCTGTTGCCGCCTGCTCGCCGCCGATTTCCCGCTCGCCAATGGGTTGCGCCCGATCGCCGGTCAGCGCCTGCGCTTCATGCAGCACGTCCGCCACGGTTTCGCCGTAACGGCTCTCGACGAATGCTCTCAGCAAGGCAATCCGCAACGAGTCGCCCTGCCCTTCCACGGTTCGGTGTCCGCCTTCGAATTCCGCGATGCAGTGCGCCGCGCCCTGGTAGCTCCGCTCGCGCACCTCGAGTCGCTGCGCGCGCTCCAGCACTGCCGCCGCAGCTTCCCACGAGGTGGATGGCGTAAAACGGCCGTCCCAGAGACGTCCGCGGTCATTGCCGCGAACTGCAACGGTTTCGCCGCTATCGGTAAAGTAGATTTCGCGCACGAAGTCGTGCAGGCTGCGGGCAACCCAGTAATCGAGTGCCAGGCCGTTGAGGTCGGATACGTTCACGAGTGTTCTCCCTGAGATTCAGGTGAGACTCGCCCGTAGCCGCCGCGTTCAGATTTGAATGATGCGGATGAAAACGCCCCGAGGCCAGCCCGAGGCGTCCTGAGACGATCAGTAATCCGCACGCTCACGGTCGATGCGCATCCCGCCGTCGTGACGGTGATGGCCTTCCTCGCTCGGCCGCTCACGCGCGATGCGCATGACGTCCGGGTTAGTGCGCACCCGACGCATGACGTTGGCCAGATGGACGCGGTCGCTGACCTGGATCACGAAGCGCAACACCGTGGATTCCTGCGACAGGTCTTCGTCCATTGCAATGTGGACGATGTTGGCATCCGCCGAGGTGATATCCGCCGCCACGCGAGCAAACACGCCCTTGGTGTTCTTGACCAGCACCTTCACGGCGACATCGAACAGACGCCCCGGCTGCGGCGCCCAGGCGACGTCGATCCAGCGGCCCGGATCGCGACGGTGGATTCGTTGCGCGACGCGGCAATCGGTAGTGTGGATCGCCATACCGAGGCCGATGCCGATATAGCCCATGATGTCGTCGCCCGGAATCGGACGGCAGCACGCGGACAGCTGCACCGACATGCCCTCGGTCCCGGTGATAACCACCGGCGGCGCATGCGGCAGATCGGAGTGCGAGCGCGAGCCGTCGTCGTCGGCGTCGCGGCCGCTCATCAGCACTTCGATGCGTTTGGCCATGACCGCCGCGACACGCCGGCCCAAACCGATGTCCGCGAAAATTTCCTGACGGTTCTTGTTGCCCGTCCACTGAACGAGCTTTTCCCACGCTTCCGGCGTCACGTCGGACAGCGCGAACCCGTAGCCCTTCAACGCCTGATCGACGAGGCGCTCGCCGAGCTGCACGGACTCGTTCAGACGCATTGTCTTCAGGTAATGGCGGATCGCCGAGCGCGCCTTGCCGGTGCGCACGAACCCAAGCCACGCCGGATTCGGCTTCGAATACGGCGCCGTGATGACTTCGACGATATCGCCGCTCTTCAACTCGGTGCGCAGCGGCAGCAGTTCATTGTTGATCTTCACCGCGACGCACTGGTTGCCCAGGTCGCTGTGAATCGAATAGGCGAAGTCGAGTGCCGTGGCGCCGCGCGGCAGCGCCATGATCTTCGACTTCGGCGTAAACACGTAGACCGCGTCGGGGAACAGATCGATCTTGACGTGTTCGAGGAATTCGCTCGAATCGCCCGCTTCGCTCTGAATGTCGAGCAGCGATTTCAGCCACTGGTGCGCGCGCTTCTGCACGTCGTTCAGGTCCGCGCCGCCGTTCTTGTACAGCCAATGCGCGGCCACGCCCGCCTCGGCGATCTCGTGCATCTTGCGCGTGCGCACCTGGAACTCGATCGGCGCCCCGAACGGGCCGACCAGCGTGGTGTGCAGCGACTGATAGCCGTTCACCTTCGGGATCGCGATGTAATCCTTGAACTTGCCCGGCACGGGTTTGTACAGCGCATGCAGCGCGCCGATGCAGGTGTAGCACTCCAGCGCGCTCTCGACCACGACACGGAAGCCGTACACATCGAGCACTTGCGAGAACGACAGCTGCTTGTCGCGCATCTTCTTGTAAATACTGAAGATGGTTTTCTCGCGGCCGGTGACCTCGGCGTCGAGCTTCGCGTCGGCAATGGCGCGCTGCACCGATTCGAGAATCTTGCCGACCACTTCGCGCCGGTTGCCGCGCGCCGCCTTGACGGCTTTTTCGAGCGTGGCGTACCGGTGCGGATTGAAGTTCGCGAAGCTCAGGTCCTGCAGTTCGCGATACGTATTGTTCAGGCCGAGCCGGTGAGCGATCGGCGCATAAATATCCAGCGTTTCACGCGCCACGCGACGGCGCTTTTCGGGCGGCACCGCGCCCAGCGTGCGCATGTTGTGCAGCCGGTCGGCGAGCTTGACCAGAATCACGCGGACGTCGCGCGCCATCGCGAGCAGCATCTTGCGGAAGTTTTCCGCCTGCGCTTCTTCGCGATTACGAAACTCCATCTTGTCCAACTTCGACAAGCCGTCGACCAGCTCGGCGACCTTCGCGCCGAAACGCTCGGCGAGCTCGGCCTTGGTCACGCCCTGATCTTCCATCACGTCGTGCAGCAGCGCCGCCATGAGCGCCTGGGCGTCGAGATTCCAGCCGGCGCAGATTTCCGCGACGGCAACCGGATGCGTGATGTACGGCTCGCCGCTCTGGCGGTACTGGCCGAGGTGGGCTTCGTCGCTGAAATGGAAGGCCGACTTGATGTCCTTGATCTCTTCCGGCTGCAGATAGCCGGACAAGGCGGACGTCAGTTTGGCGATGGAGACGACATCATGCCGGCGCGGTTGCTCCGGCGTGGCGGTCGGCCCGAACAGGTGGCGAAACGACTGTTCGAGGACCGCGTCGATGTATTTCCGTGCAGACGAGGGCGAGTCGGCGTCGTGTTCCACTTCCGTGGCGGTGGGCGGGGTAGCACTCATGGTCGCCTCCGTAGCGGTTAGGGTTGGACGCCGGTCTGCACGTTGATGCAATTACTTGCGGTGGAACGGTGAAGCAAAAAAAGCAGTGAAGCAAAAAGCGGTGAAGCAAACGCGTGCGGCAAAAGCGCAATCGAAAACAGAACAGTGCGCCTTAAACCGGCACCTTCTTCAGCATTTCGACGCCGACCTGGCCGGCTGCGATTTCGCGCAGTGCGACGACGGTGGGCTTGTCGCGGCTTTCGATCTTCGGCGTGTGACCTTGCGCGAGCTGACGCGCGCGGTAGGTTGCGGCAAGCGCGAGTTCGAAACGATTCGGGATCTGTTTGAGGCAGTCTTCGACGGTAATGCGGGCCATGTTGGGTTCCTTCTCAGTATGTTGCTTATTCTACCTTATGTGCTCGGCTGACCGCCGCGCTCACGCATGTGGCAAGTGAATGCCGAGCTGCACGAAAAGCTGCGTGTGGCGCGCGTATTGCGAGGCGAAGCGCGAACGCGTCGCGGCCACCAGACATTGCAGTTCGCTGAGCGCGCGCTCGAACTTCTCGTTGATCACCACGTACTCCGCTTCCGCGGCGTGCGCCATCTCGCTGCCGGCCGCCAGCAGACGGCGCGTGATCACGTTCGGCTCGTCCTGACCGCGCTTTCTCAGCCGCTCTTCCAGAGCTTCCAGCGACGGCGGCAAGATGAAGATTTCGACCGCGTTATGAAACTGCTTTTTCACCTGCTGCGCGCCCTGCCAGTCGATTTCGAGCAGCACGTCATGGCCGTTCTTCATCTGGTCTTCGATCCACACGCGCGAAGTGCCGTAGTAGTTGCCGTGCACTTCCGCGCTTTCGAGAAACTCGCCGGCATCGTGACGCTTCATGAAATCGTCGACGGTGGTGAAGTGATAGTGCTCGCCGTCCTGCTCCTTCGGACGCGGCGGGCGCGTCGTGTACGAGATCGACAGACGGATCGCGTCGTCGCCGGCGAGCAGCGCGTTCACGAGCGTCGACTTGCCCGCGCCGGATGGCGCGACGACCATGAACAGGTTGCCGGGATAAGCACCGGCGTACGGGTTGCGCGGCGTTTCGCGCGGGTGGTGATGGTCGGTCATGTCGGTGGTGCTCCAGCCTTATTCCAGATTCTGTACTTGCTCGCGCATCTGTTCGATGAGCAGCTTCAGGGTCATCGACGAATCCGCCAATTCCTTCGCGGCAGCCTTCGAACCGAGCGTGTTCGCTTCGCGGTTCAGCTCTTGCATCATGAAGTCGAGACGCTTGCCGACCTTGCCGCCCTTCTGAATCACGTGACGCGTTTCGTTCAGGTGAGCCGTGAGGCGCGACAGTTCTTCGGCGATGTCGATACGGATGCCGTACATCGTCACTTCCTGACGAATCCGCTCGTTGATTTCCTCGCGCGAGACGATCGTCGCGGCGGTATCCGGCGCGGCAATGCCGAGCGCTTCCTGCAAGCGCTCGACAATCTTCTGCTGATGTTTGGCGATCAGTTCCGGCACGAGCGGCGTGATCTTCGTGACGATCGCTTCCATTTCCGTGACGTTGGCGAGCAGCATGGTCGCCAGTTGCGCGCCTTCGCGGGCGCGCACGTCGATCAGGTCGGTGATGGCCTGCTTGCCGCACGCGAGCACGGCGTCGCGCAGCACTTCGGGCGCCACGCCGCTTTCCGCCAGAATGCCCGGCCAGCGCAGAATCTCGCCGGTGCGCAGCCGCTCCGCTTCCGGAAAGGTCGAGAGCACCGTGCGCTCGAGCACCGCGAGTTGCGTAAGCGCGTCATGATTGATCGAACCCGCGTTGGCGGACTGTTCGCTGCGTTGCAGGTTGATACGGATATCGACCTTGCCGCGCGACAGCTTGTTCATCAGCATTTCGCGCAGCGTGGGTTCGCACACGCGCACGTCTTCCGGCATGCGGAAGTTCAGATCGAGAAAGCGCGAGTTCACGGTGCGCAGTTCGACCGATACGCTCACGCCGCCTGTGCCCGAGGCCGCGACGAGTTCGCGCGTGGCGCTCGCATAGCCAGTCATGCTGTAGATCATCGTATTTCTCGCGATTGTGGCCATGCGTTCGACGATGGCCGGAGAGTCGAATCGCCCGGCGTGTACGAGACGCGGGGCGGGGAAACGGCATTATCCCATTTTTGGCGATAGGTCCCCGTGGAGAGCCCCGGCACACGCGGGCAGCCGCCCCGCCCGATCGGCTGTAAAATCGCGCTTTCCCTCCTGCTTTTCTTCCTGACCGATCCCAACATGACCAACGACACCCAACGCCCCAGCGGCCGCCAGGCCAATCAGCTGCGCGACGTGCGCATCACGCGCCATTACACGAAGCACGCGGAGGGCTCGGTGCTGGTCGAATTCGGCGATACGAAAGTGATCTGCACGGCGAGCATTGCCGAGAGCGTGCCGTCGTTTCTGCGCGACCGCGGGCAAGGCTGGCTCACCGCCGAATACGGCATGTTGCCGCGTGCCACGCATACCCGCAGCGACCGCGAAGCCGCACGCGGCAAACAGACCGGCCGCACCCAGGAAATCCAGCGGCTGATCGGCCGCGCGCTGCGCTCGGTGTTCGATCTGGAGAAGCTCGGCGCGCGCACGCTGCATATCGATTGCGACGTGATCCAGGCCGACGGCGGCACGCGCACGGCCAGCATCACCGGCGCGTTCGTGGCGGCGCACGACGCGGTGGCGAAACTGCTGGCCACGGGCCGCATCGAAAGCTCGCCGATCACGGATTACGTCGCGGCGATTTCGGTGGGCGTGTACGACGGCCTGCCGGTGCTCGACCTCGACTACGACGAAGACTCGCAATGCGACACCGACATGAACGTCGTAATGACGGGCGCGGGAGGCTTTGTCGAAATTCAGGGCACCGCTGAAGGCGTGGCATTTTCCCGCGACGAAATGAACGCGCTGCTGGATCTGGCGAGCGACGGCATCAATACGCTGATCGCGAAGCAGAAGGCGGCGTTGGAGCAAAAGAGTGAGTGAGGTTTTTCAACGCAATGGCTCAGCCGATTCAGGTGCGCCGTTGAAAAAAGTCGTGCTGGCGTCGAACAACGCGGGCAAGCTGCGCGAGTTCGCGGCGTTGCTCGGCGCGGCCGGCATTGAACTGATCCCGCAAGGCGAATTGAACGTGCCGGAAGCCGCAGAGCCGCATCCGACCTTCGTCGAAAACGCGCTGACCAAGGCGCGTCACGCGTCGAAGCTGACCGGCCTGCCCGCGCTCGCCGACGATTCGGGCCTTTGCGTGCGCGCGTTGCGCGGCGCACCGGGCGTCTATTCGGCGCGCTACGCGCAGCTTGCCGGCGGCGAGAAGAGCGACGCAGCGAATAACGCCCGCCTCGTCTCGGCGTTGGAAGGCGAGACCGATCGGCGCGCATATTACTTCTGCGTGCTGGCCCTGGTGCGTCACGCGGACGATCCCGAGCCGCTCATCGCCGAAGGCCGCTGGCATGGCGAAATGCTGGACGCGCCGCGCGGCGCGAATGGATTCGGCTACGACCCGTACTTCTTCCTGCCGTCACTGAACGCGAGCGCGGCCGAACTCGAACCGGCGGTGAAGAACGCCAGCAGCCACCGCGCGATTGCGTTGCGGCAGCTGCTCGCGCGTCTGACGGAGGAAGCGTGATTCCGATCAAACCGGCGCCCGCCGATATCGGCAACGGCGTCATCAAAGCCTTCACGTCGCCGGGCAGTATCCGGCTGACATCGCTGCCGCCGTTGGCGTTGTACGTGCATTTTCCGTGGTGCGTACGCAAGTGTCCGTATTGCGATTTCAACTCGCACGAATGGAAAGGCGACACGTTCCCGGAGAACGAGTACCTCGACGCCTTGCGCGCCGATCTCGAGATGGCGCTGCCGCTGGTGTGGGGGCGGCAGGTGCACACAGTGTTCATCGGCGGCGGCACGCCGAGTCTGCTTTCGGCGGCAGGGCTCGACCGCATGCTGTCGGACGTGCGCGCGCTGCTGCCGCTCGACGCCGACGCGGAAATCACACTCGAAGCCAATCCCGGCACGTTCGAAGCCGCCAAGTTCGCGCAGTTTCGCGCGAGCGGCGTGAACCGGCTCTCCGTCGGCATCCAGAGTTTCAATGAAGCGCATCTGAAGGCGCTCGGCCGCATCCACGACTCGGCGCAGGCGCGCCATGCAGTCGAAGTCGCCGCGACTACCTTCGACAACTTCAATCTCGATCTGATGTTCGCGCTGCCGGGGCAGACGCTCGCCGAATGCCACGCCGATGTCGAGACGGCGTTGTCATTCGCGCCGCCGCATTTGTCGCTGTACCACCTGACGCTCGAACCGAACACGTTGTTCGCGAAGTTCCCGCCCGCCCTGCCCGACGACGATGCATCCGCCGACATGCAGGACTGGATTCACGAGCGCACTTCCGCCGCGGGCTACGAGCGTTATGAGGTGTCGGCGTATGCGCGGCCGCATCGGCAGAGCAAGCACAACCTGAACTACTGGCGTTTCGGCGACTATCTCGGCATCGGCGCGGGCGCGCATACGAAGCTGTCGTTTCCGAATCGCGTGCTGCGCCAGGCGCGCTACAAGCATCCCACCACGTTCATCGAGCGGGCGTTGGCCGGCACGGCAGTGCAGGAAGAGCACGAAGTCGGAACGCGCGATCTTCCGTTCGAGTTCATGCTGAACGCGCTGCGGCTGGTGGAAGGGTTTCCGGTGCATCGGTTCATCGAGCGCACGGGCATGTCGATGACATCGATCGAGCCGGCCTTGCAGGAAGCCGAGCGGCGCAAGCTGATCACGCGCGACCACGAAAAGATCGCGCCTACGCCGCTCGGCCAGGCGTTCCTGAATGATTTGCAGGAGCTGTTTCTGAAAGATCCGCAGTGATTGTGGATCGACCGGGCGCCGCAGCGACGTTTTTTCAGGTTACAATTTAGGGCTTGGAGGTGTGGCCGAGTGGTTTAAGGCACCGGTCTTGAAAACCGGCGAAGGAGCAATCTTTCCGTGAGTTCGAATCTCACCGCCTCCGCCAGGACAAAATGCTGAAGCCCCGTAAATTCAAAGATTTACGGGGTTTTTGTTTTTCTCGGCCCATTAATTGCCCATCACACAGCACAAACCCATGTTCCGTCAAGCGTTGCGGCTTTTAGCAGCCCCGGCCTAACTACCGCAGCGGTTCGCTGGAATCCGGCTGTATCTGCTGCCTTAAGGGAGGTCGCATTGAGCAAGCCGGAGGAAGATGATTCCTGTTCGGCAGTTTGCGCGTGTTATTCGGTATATCCGATAGGCGAGGCAGCAGCGCTATGGAGTGGCGTCGCTCCTGAATACGTGAAACAGGAATTGTGGACGGCTGTACCGGTGGGAGAGGTGAAAGAACTCGCTCGGGCCGTCTTGCGGCATCCCGACCTGCCGGGTCTTGAGCAAACGCCATTCCCCATTTCTATAAAAACAGTTGATGCCTTGCGCGCCGTCAGGCTGGCCGCACAGGAACGTCTCGTCCGTGCGAGCCGACGATCGCCCGAAGCGCCGTCAGACCTCCAGAAGGTCAGAAGCGCGAGCATGTCGCCGTGCTTACCTATGGTGAAGCGCTTGAGAGAAACGGAGGCGCGGCGTGACTGTTTCCCTATATACCGATTGCGGTCACAACACCGCCGCGCTGGATATGACCGTAATCCGCATCGACCAGTTACGCGCCCTTGCAGGGCTGCTGAGTCTTAAGGATGTGGCCGAGGAGTTTGCCGGTCTGCCATTGCAGGGACAGGCGTCGATCTTTGACCTGTTCGAGGATGGCCTTGGCGGCGTGCGCGCAGTATTAGCTCGCGATAGGTAGCCGCACATTCGCAACGCCGCAGTGACCTGAAGCCGACCGTTATGGTCGGCTTTTTTTGTTGACAGCATAACAAGGATGCTACGCATCCCTGAATTCATACCCGATGAATATTCCATTGAGGCGCGAGCGGGCAAAGCACTGTGCCACGTCAACAAACAGCAGCCCATGACCTGTTTTCAGAGTTGTCCGATGTGGCTGTCGGCCAGTCATGCGAGGTAATGCCTTGCCGTGTCAGCGGGTCGGTTTCCGCGCGATGCGGCGGAGTGACTTAATCAGGACAGGAGACTTGAAAATGCCGGATCAGCAGAAAAACGAAGCGATATATGACGAACAGGGCCGCGCCGCCGCGTGCGTGAGGCTCGACGGCTATCCGTATCTGACCGAGACACCAGACGGCCAGATGCACGCGTGACGCCTTGATGCGGATCAACAGCTACCGCGCATTGATGCCCGCGAGAGTAGCGACGACTACACGGTGTATTGGGGCGATAAAGCGCTCGCCGCGATGATATGGCGCGCATCTAGTACCACATGGAACAGGAAACGAAATCATGATGCGTCGAATCGCCGTAGTCGGTGACAGGCTGGAACGCGGTGGCGAGATACTGCCCTATGCGGGTCCGGTCTTTACTATGGGTGATGCGGGTCGCCAGGTCGCCCTCATCGGAGGAACGGCTTACTGCGAAGCCTGCAAGAGCGCCGGCACGATTGCGAAGGCCGGCGGCCCCCGGCGTATTGACTTCATGGGTGAAACCGCCGCTGACCGCGATATCGTCCTTTGCAAATGCCCGTCTCCGTCGCATATTCTCGCCACACTTTCCGGCGAGTCGTGGTGTGACGACATGGCCGAATCATTGGGTGAGGTGGCGTCGAGCCGCACCGTCAGCGGCGGTGTCGCGTCAGTCGCAATTGACGCATACGACGAGCAGATCAGAGCGACTGGGCGCGGAGCATCCGAAGGTTATCCGTATTTCATCGAAACAGCGGACGGGCGGACTTTCTCAGGGCGATCGGATCAAGGCGGTCACCTGCCGCGCGTCCACTGTGACGCCGCCGACGATTACACCGTTCATTGGGGCGATGCAGCCCTTGCAAAACAGGAAGTCTGAATAATGCCCAACAAGAGGACAATAGTCAGAACCAACTCGACGCCTAACTCCCTTAAGGAAGTGCAGTTGAACGCTGTTACCTTTGCCGAGTTGTGGGCAGCATATCCCCACTCTGATCCGTGCACAGACCCGTCCACGGGAAAACCAGCTTTTGAGGATGAGTGTGCCATTCGCTTCGGCACATGTCTGGCTGAAGTGGGGATCACCAATAAGTCGTTCAAAGGGGAGAAGTGCTGGTTTCACGGTCACGCACCAAGTCACATGCTTCGGGCCAAGGAAGTGGCGGAATGGCTTCAGCGTCGTCCTTTCGCCGGTTGCCCGCTTACAGTAACGGTTACAGGTACAGGCTGGCAAGATAGCGTGAAGGGTAAAACGGGAGTTATCTTCTTTGGGAGTTACTGGCGGCGCAATCTGAAAGAAAAAATCCGACTGGCGATCACATTGATTTGTGGAACGCAGATCGCCTTACGCCCAGTTCTGAAACGACTCTTCGGTTCACATTCGGTATAAACAAGGTATGGAATCCGCTATCCGTTTTAGGCGTCGGCCCAGAAAATCTTTACTCCAATCTTGCTGACTCGAAATCGATCCTATTCTGGGAAATCACGTGAGGACGGCGTTCATATTCGCGCTCCTGTTTGTTGCTGGCGCCATAGGGGGCGGCCTTGTGGGGCTTTATATCGCTCTACCTTCACAAGCCCTTGAATGCGGAGATGCATGCGGCACGCGAGCGCTGGTATTTGCCTCGCGTTGTGGTTTAATTTTTGGCTTTCTGCTTGCAATCGTCGGCGGTGTAGTGACAAAGAGGTATCGCGCCAGGCAGTCTGGCAGGCCATGACAAATCGCCGGTCCGGACAAGGTGGATAGGCGATGTCGTGTAACCGTCCGAATACTTAACCGTCGACTAGCGCGCTGCCCGGAAGTCGAGCAGGCCGTCATGCTCGTTCAGTCGCGTCGGCGGCGCGCAAGCGGGGCCTTCCTGAATTTTTCGCCCGAAAAGGAAAAACGCCTGACTGTCGCGGGCTTTTCCACGGATGTAAAACCTCAACATGCACCGACATGTTTTGCCCACGCTTCCATCATCGGGTGGCGCTGATCCAAACAGGTCAGTGCAGTGATAGGCCGCCTCAATCTTGTTTGCGACGGCATGCGCGAGCGCCCGCTCGGCCAAATCGCGCGCATAACCCTGCTCGCTGGCCCAGCCCCGAAACGAGCTTCTAAAGCCGTGTGTAGTTGCGCGCTACCACTGGCGCAGGCAGCGCGATACGATGCACCTCGTTCGCTTTCATCCGGTCTGCGGGAATCGACGGCATTCATGCGGTTCGTTGAAACCACACCACTGCCGAGCACGCGCCCACACTCAAGACACCCGCTCAGTAATCAAAAGCTAAACCAGCGCGGTCGCCTCGACCTCGATCTTGAAACCGTAATGCAGCTGCGGGACCGGCACTACTGCGCGTGCAGGCCGTGCTTCACCGGCCCAACGCGCGTAGATCTGATTGAAGCTCATCCAGTGCTCGACATCGACAATGTAGACGCGCACCTGGACCAGTTGCGCAACGCTGCTGCCGGCGCTTTCGAGCGCGGCTTGCACGTTGGTCAACACCTGTTCGGCCTGAACCTCGAACGAGGCCTCGGATAGCTTGTCGCCTTGCGCCGTGATCGGCAATTGTCCCGAGACGAACACGAAACCATTTGCGACCGCGACATGGCTGTAATGACCGCCCGGCTGCGAAAGCGTAGCGGGATTGTCCATATACGGCAGATGCGGGTCGTGCTGGCTACCAGCCATGAATATCACTCCAGATGTGACGATGGCACATGACACTGCGTGCGATTCATCCGCACGACAGCATCCCGTTTTGCAAAAGCGATGAGCGATCACACGAGCAGCTATGCAACGCTAGCGCTGCCCGCGCGAAGCACAGCACCTCACATCAACACGCTTTTACAAATGTGCCGCACACATCACACGCCAAGCAACTCGAGCTTCTCGCGCGCATCCGCGCAACGGCGGTTCAGATCGCGATGCATCAACTGACTGTCGAGCAGCGTTGATACATCAGACAACCCGAAATCAAAGCGCAAGACGTATTCGATGTCTGTGTAATCGTGATAGGCGCCGCTGTCCGCCAGCTTCTGCGCTTCGGCGAAAGCAGCATGTTGCCGTTCGCCGTTCATCAAATCTCTGATCGCCATGAATGCCGCTCCGAGGAACAGTGGGTCCATCATAGCAACGGAAATTCAAACCCACGGTCGCGCGCACGCAACACCTGGTGTTTTCCGTAGACGCCACGCGGCTTGCGCTTTGTCAGTCCTCACACGGCAGCGACAGGCACCTTGGTCCCGTGCCACCTGACAACCAGAATCCGGCCGAGATAACACAGCAAGCCCGCCACGCCCACCGTCACGCCCATGCCCTTGGGCGAACCGTCCTGCCAGAGTCCGACGGCAAGGCTCGACAACGCGCCGAGCGCCAACTGCACGGCGCCGAACACAGCGGCCGCGGCGCCGGCATTCTGCGGGTAGCGATGCATCAGATCGGTCGTGCAGTTGGCGGACAGAAGGCCGACCACGCCGACCACGAAGAACAGCCCGAACACGATCGACCACAGACCACCCCAGCCGGTCAGCGACACGAGACAGACAAACAGCGACGCAATGCAGCTCACGGTCGCGGCAAAAGAAATGATCGGCAGCGAACCGAGCCGGCCGACGAGCCGCGTATTCATGAAGTTGCCAAACATGATGCCGACGATATTCAGCGCGAACAGGAAGCCGTAATGCTGCGCCGACACATGGAAATATTCGATGTAGACGAACGGCGTCGCGGTGATGTACGCGAACATCGACGCGAACGCCATGCCGCCGCACAGCATATGCCCCCACGCAACCGGATCGCGCAGCAACTTGCCATACGCGCCGAACGACTTCAGCAACGCCGAATGCGCGCGCTTCTCACGCGGCCACGTTTCCGGCACCTTGAGAAACGCAGTGATCGCGCACACCGTGCCAAACAGCGTCAGCACGATAAACACCACGCGCCAGCCGCCGAGCAGCAGCAACTGTCCGCCGATGAGCGGCGCGAGCAACGGTCCGATCGACGTGACGATGGCGAGCATCGACAGCACGCGAGCGGCATCGGTCGGGCCGTGGGCGTCGCGTGCGATGGCGCGCGCCAGCACCGAGGCGGCGCCCGCGCCCAGCGCCTGCACGAAACGGAACGTCACGAGCGAGCCGATCGAGAACGACATCGCGCAGGCGACGCTGGCCAGCGCATACATGACGATGCCGCCGAGCAATACGGGCCGGCGGCCATAGGTATCCGACAGCGGACCATAGAGCAGCATACCGATCGAAAAGCCGAACATGAAGCTGGTGAGCGTCGTCTGCGCGGCGCCGGTGCCGATGGCGAACGCCTGCGCGATGGTCGGCAGGCTCGGCAGATACATGTCGATGGAAATCGGCCCGCATGCGGCAAGCGCACCGAGCAACAGAATCAGCCGGCCATCGGGCCGGCTTCTGGTGACGTGAGACATGGAAGTCCAGATGAAGCGCCGCACCGTCATCGGCAGCGGAACAGGTGAAACGGGGAAAACAGCAACTTGACGGCCTCAATTGTACGCGACGGTTAACGCAACAGCCGTGCTCTGAACCAAGTCGTAAGGACGCACGTTTGGAGTTGACAACTCGCGGCAGCCACGTTTCCGATCGGTTAAGCTGCCGCCTGAACGCTTTTGGCGCTGCGCAAATCTTTGCGCGGCGCCCTTCCCGACCATTCCGTACGCGACCACGCGATGACCGCATTCCTGCTGATCTGGAGCCCCAAGAAATGGCCATGGCCCGAGTTGCCCGACGTGGCCAAACGCGTGGCCGCGGGCGTCGCGGTGGCCGACGCGTGGGGCTGCGGATTTGCCCGCGGCATCCTGCCGGGCGACCGCGTGTTCCTGCATCGCGTCGCGCAGGAACCGAAGGGTATCTTCGGCTCTGGCTACGTGACGCGCGCACCATACGAGGTCCCCGATCCGGCCACGAAACGCGGCTACCGTTTGTGCATCGACTTCGTGTACGACTGGCTCGTCGATGCACACGAAGGCGTGGTGATTCCGCGCGAGATGTTGCGCACGCATCCTTTCTCGGTACAGACGTGGGACGCGCAGAGCTCAGGCACCGTGATCAAGCCGATGGCCGAAGGCGCATTGGAAAAGCGCTGGGCGGAACTGACCGGCAAGCGCAAGCCGCCGAAGTTCGACACGCCGACGTGACCCACGCACAAAACCAGGCAAGCGCCGCGCTGCGCAGGCGCACCCCGAAAACCTGTTCACGCTGACTCCGGTACAATTTCCCCACCTATCCCAGCGCCGCGCGACTCGCCGACAGGCCACCCGCGTTGCTGCGCAACTCCAATTCCAGTCATCGCCATGTCCAGAAACGAAACCCTTTTTGAACGCGCGCAACGCACCATTCCCGGCGGCGTGAACTCGCCGGTGCGGGCCTTCCGCTCGGTCGGCGGCACGCCGCGCTTTATCGAGCGTGCGCAAGGTCCGTACTTCTGGGACGCGGACGGTCAGCGTTATATCGACTACATCGGCTCATGGGGCCCGATGATCCTCGGCCACGTCCACCCGGAAGTTCTCGAAGCCGTGCAGCGCGTGCTGGGCAACGGCTTCTCGTTCGGTGCGCCGACCGAATCGGAAGTGGAAATCGCCGAGGAAATCTGCAAGCTGGTCCCCTCCATCGAACAGGTCCGCATGGTGTCGAGCGGCACCGAGGCGACCATGAGCGCGCTGCGCCTTGCGCGCGGCTTCACGAACCGCAGCCGTATCGTCAAGTTCGAAGGCTGCTATCACGGCCACGCGGACAGTCTGCTGGTCAAGGCCGGCTCGGGCCTGCTGACCTTCGGCAATCCGACTTCGGCGGGCGTGCCGGCGGATATCGCCAGGCACACCACCGTGCTCGAGTACAACAACGTCGCTGAGCTCGAAGAAGCGTTCAAGGCGTTCGGCAACGAGATCGCCTCGGTGATCGTCGAGCCGGTGGCCGGCAACATGAACCTCGTGCGCGCTACGCCCGAATTCCTGCAAGCCTTGCGGCGCCTCTGTACCGAGCACGGCTCGGTGCTGATTTTCGACGAAGTCATGTGCGGCTTTCGCGTCGCCCTGGGTGGCGCGCAAGAGGTCTACGGCATCACGCCGGATCTGACGTGCCTCGGCAAGGTGATCGGCGGCGGCATGCCGGCAGCGGCTTTCGGCGGCCGGCGCGACATCATGGCCCATCTCGCGCCGCTCGGCGGCGTCTACCAGGCGGGCACGCTCTCGGGTAACCCGATCGCGGTCGCCGCCGGCCTGAAAACGCTGCAACTGATCCAGGCGCCGGGCTTTTACGACACGCTGGCCGCGCGCACCACGCGCCTCGTGCAGGGTCTCGCGAACGTGGCGCGCGAAGCCAAGGTGCCGTTCGCGGCCGATTCGCTGGGCGGCATGTTCGGCCTCTACTTCACGGACTCGATCCCGACCAGCTTCGCCGAAGTCACGAAGAGCGACGTGCCGCGTTTCAACGCGTTCTTCCACAAGATGCTCGACGCCGGCGTGTACTTCGCGCCGTCGGCGTATGAAGCGGGCTTCGTTTCGATCGTTCACGACGACGCAATCGTCGACGCCACGATCGACGCCGCGCGCGGTGCGTTCGCGTCGCTCGCGGCCTGAAGCCCGCGAGAAACCAACCGCTAAAACCGAACCCATTACAGCCTAGCCACCGTACCCGACCGGACACCGATGTTTTCGCAAACCGATTTCGTCCATATGGAACGCGCTCTCGCGTTGGCCAAGCGCGGCATGTACACCACCGACCCGAATCCGCGGGTCGGCTGCGTGCTCGTCAAGAACGGCGAGGTGATCGGCGAAGGCTTTACGCAACCTGCCGGTCAGGATCATGCCGAGATCCGCGCGCTGAAGGACGCGCGCTCGCGCGGTCACGATCTGCGCGGGGCCACGGCCTACGTGACGCTGGAGCCATGCAGCCATTTCGGGCGCACGCCGCCGTGCGCGAATGCTTTGATCGAAGCCCAGGTCGCGCGCGTCGTCGCGGCAATGGAAGATCCCAATCCGCAGGTATCCGGACGCGGTCTCGCCATGTTGCGCGACGCCGGTATCGAAGTACGCTGCGGACTGCTGGCCCACGAAGCGCACGAACTGAATATCGGCTTCGTCTCGCGCATGACACGCGGCCGCCCGTGGGTGCGCATGAAAGTGGCGGCCTCGCTGGATGGTCGCACCGGCTTGCCTTCGGGCGACAGCCAATGGATCACCGGTGAAGCGGCGCGCGCCGACGGCCACGCCTGGCGCGCTCGCGCGTCGGCGATTTTGACGGGCATCGGCACGGTCAGGGAGGACAATCCGCGCATGACGGTGCGGGCTGTCGATACGCCGCGCCAGCCGCAACGCGTACTGATAGACAGCCAGCTCGACGTGCCGCCAGATGCACAGATTCTGGCCGGCGCATCCACGCTGATCTTCTGCGGCAATCTGGATGGGCGACATACCGATCGTGCCGCCGCGCTGCGCGATCGCGGCGCGGAGATCGTCCAATTGGCGAACCCGGCCGGCAAGGTCGATCTGCCCGCGGTGCTCAAAGTGCTCGGCCAGCGCAATGTCAACGAACTGCATGTCGAGGCGGGCTACAAGCTGAACGGCTCGCTGCTGCGCGAAGGCTGCGTCGACGAATTGCTCGTGTATCTCGCGCCGAGCCTGCTCGGCATGGATTCGATGAGCATGTTCAATCTGAGCGCGCCCGAAACGCTCGAGGGCCGCGTCAAACTGAACTTCCATGCGATCGACCGGATCGGCGAAGATGTGCGGATTCTCGCGCGCTTCATGCCCCAACCCGGACCCGGCAACGAGCCCGCGACCCCACCCGTTTCGAAATGATCGAGGATTAGTACGATGTTCACAGGAATCGTCGCGGCCGTGGGCCGCATTGAATCAGTCAAGCCGCTCGGCACGGACGGCGACGCGGGCGTGCGCCTGAACGTCGAAGCCGGTGGCCTCGATCTCGACGACGTGCAGCTCGGCGACAGCATTACGATCCAGGGCGCCTGCATGACCGTGGTCGCGAAGACCGCCCACTCGTTCGAGGTCGACGTCTCGCGCGAAAGCCTGAACTGCACGGCGGGCCTCGGCGAGACCGGCGAAGTCAATCTCGAGAAAGCGCTGCGCGCACACGACCGGCTCGGCGGCCATATCGTTTCCGGCCATGTGGACGGCCTCGGCACGATCACGCATTTCGCGCCGGTCGGCGAATCGCACGAACTGCGCGTGCTGGCGCCGCGCGAGATCGGCCGCTATCTGGCGTTCAAAGGCTCTATCACTGTCAACGGCGTGAGCTTGACCGTCAACTCGGTTAAAGATCGCGACGATGGCTGCGAATTCTCGATCAACCTGATTCCGCACACGGTCGAAGTGACCGCGCTCAAGCGCCTGCGTGAAGGCACGCAGGTGAATCTGGAGATCGATCTGATTGCGCGATACGTCGAGCGCATGCTCAACGCGCCGAAATAACAGGCCGCAAGCCCGGCTACGCATGGGCTGGTGGCGGCGCCTCGCCGCCTTCGGCCGGTTCATGCGGCCATCGTTTTCAACGAGCATAGCAACGGCCGACGGCTCATCGCCAGTCGGCCAAATGGCCTATGCCGTTCGGCGGAGGCGACTTGGGCCCGCGCGTGGCGTAAAATACGCGCTTTCTTCGAAACTCTCGCCAACATGACGCTCGCCTCCACTCTAGAGATCATTGCCGAACTGAAAGCAGGCCGGATGGTGATCCTCGTCGACGAAGAAGACCGCGAAAACGAGGGCGACCTTGTGATCGCCGCCGAATTCGTCACACCGGAAGCGATCAACTTCATGGCCCGCTACGGCCGCGGCCTGATCTGCCTGACGCTCACGCAGGAACGCTGCAAGCTGCTGAATCTGCCGCTCATGACCTACCGCAACGGCACGCAGTACGGCACCGCGTTCACGGTCAGCATCGAAGCGGCCGAAGGCGTTACCACCGGCATTTCGGCGGCGGACCGCGCCCGCACGATCGCCACCGCGGTAGCGCCGGACGCCAAGGCCGAGCACATCGTGCAGCCGGGCCATGTGTTCCCGATCATGGCCCAGCCCGGCGGCGTGCTGGTGCGCGCCGGCCACACCGAGGCGGGCTGCGACTTCACCCAGCTGGCCGGGCTCACGCCGGCTGCGGTGATCTGCGAAGTCATCAAGGACGACGGCACGATGGCGCGCCTGCCTGACTTGATGGAATTCGCCAGCGAACACGGTCTGAAAATCGGCACGATCGCGGATCTGATCCACTATCGCAGCCGCACCGAGTCGATCGTCGAGCGGATTTGCGAACGCACCATGCAGACCGCGCACGGCGCATTCCGCGCGGTCATGTATCTCGACCAGCCGAGCGGCCAGCCGCATATCGCGCTGGTGCGCGGCACGCCGTGCACGGATCAGGATACGCTGGTGCGCGTGCATGAGCCGCTGTCGGTGCTGGACCTGCTCGAAGTCGGCGAATCTACCCATTCATGGACGCTGGACGCGGCCATGAAAGAAATCGCCGCGCGCGACTGCGGCGTGATCGTGCTGCTGAACTGCGGCGACTCGAAGGACCATCTGATCGACGTTTTCAAGGCGTTCGACTCGAAGGAAAAAGCCGACGCGCTCAAACGCCGCCCGGTCGACTTCAAGACGTACGGCATCGGCGCGCAGATTCTGCGTGAGCTCGGTGTCGGCAAGATGCAGGTGCTGTCGAACCCGCGCAAGCTGGGCAGCATGTCGGGCTACGGTCTCGAAGTCACGGGCTTCGTGCCGATGCCAGGCGGCGAGGCACAAGCTCCGCAACACGGCTGACCCGACCATTCACGCGCTTCGCGCCCACTCAAAACACTACGGAATTCACATGGAAATCGGACAATACCAACCGAACCTCGACGGCGACGGACTGCGTATCGGCATCGTCCAGGCGCGCTTTAACGAGCCCGTTTGCAATGGCCTCGCAGACTCCTGCATTGAAGAACTCGAACGCCTCGGCGTGACCGGCGAAGACGTGCTGCTCGTCACCGTGCCGGGTGCGCTGGAAATCCCGCTGGCACTGCAAAAGCTCGCCGAAAGCGCGCAATTCGACGCTCTGATCGCGCTCGGCGCGGTGATTCGCGGCGAAACGTACCACTTCGAACTGGTCTCGAACGAAAGCGGCGCGGGCATCACGCGTATCGGCCTCGACTTCGGCATTCCGGTCGCGAACGCGGTGCTGACCACTGAAAACGACGAGCAAGCCGTCGCGCGCATGACCGAAAAGGGTCGTGACGCAGCGCGAGTGGCCGTCGAAATGGCGAATCTCGCCGTCGCGCTCGAACAACTCGGCGGCGACGACGAGGAAGAAGACGAAGAAGAGGAAGAGGCATGAAGAGCGCACGCCGACGCTCCCGCGAACTGGCCACGCAGGGGCTTTACCAGTGGCTGCTGTCGGGCTCGCCCGGCGGTGAAATCGACGCGCAACTGCGCGGCGCGCAAGGCTTCGACAAGGCCGACCACGAACATCTGGACGCCATTCTGCACGGCGTGATCCGCGATTCGGAAGCACTCTCCGCGGCAATCGCTCCGTGTCTGGACCGCCCGATCGAGCAGCTCTCGCCGGTCGAACGCGCCGTGCTGCTGGTAGCCGCGTTTGAACTGAAGAATCACGTCGACATTCCTTACCGCGTGGTCATCAACGAAGCGGTCGAGCTCGCCAAGACGTTCGGCGGCGCGGACGGCTACAAGTACGTGAACGGTGTGCTGGACAAGCTGTCGGCACAACTGCGCGTGGATGAGACGCAGGCGGCTCGCAAGCGTTGAGCGCAAGGCGCGATGACTGGCAGCTCGATTGCCGTCATGCGCCTCGCTGAATGAAAGCGGCGCGAATGAATCGCCTGCAAGGGCGCCGTTTTGCGCATAAGCACTCGCGTCGAACGTCGTCCCGCTTTTGCTTCTGAACTGGATTTGATCGTATGAACTCCGTGACCGAACCCTTGGTGCGGCTTGCCGCGCGTGTCGACGCCATCCAGCCTTTCTATGTGATGGAACTGGCCAAGGAGGCCGCGCTTCTCGAGCGCGACGGCCGCGACATCATTCATATGGGCATCGGCGAACCCGATTTCACCGCGCCCGAGCCGGTCATCGAGGCGGCGGCGAGCGCACTGCGCCGTGGCGTCACGCAATACACCAGCGCGCTCGGTCTGCACGCGCTGCGCGAAGCGATCTCGGCGCATTACGCCGACTTCTACGGCGTCGACGTGGATCCGGCGCGGATCGTCGTTACCGCAGGCGCATCGGCCGCATTGCTGCTGGCTTGCGCGGCGCTCGTGGATCGCGACGACGAAGTGCTGATGCCCGATCCATGCTATCCGTGCAACCGCCATTTCGTGATTGCCGCCGAAGGCAAGCCGGTGATGGTGCCTAGCGGCCCGGCCGAACGTTTCCAACTCACCGCCGCCGACGTCGAGCGTCTCTGGAACGAGCACACCCGTGGCGTGCTGCTGGCGTCGCCGTCGAACCCGACCGGCACGTCGATCGAACCGGCTGAACTGGAGCGCATCGTCAAGGCCGTGCGGGCGCGTGGCGGCTTTACCATCGTCGACGAGATCTACCAGGGGCTGAGCTATGACGCGAAGCCCGTGTCGGCGCTCTCGTTCGGCGACGACGTGATCACCGTCAACAGCTTCTCGAAGTACTTCAACATGACGGGCTGGCGCCTGGGCTGGCTGGTGGTGCCGCCCGGCATGGTCAGCGCCTTCGAAAAACTCGCGCAAAATCTGTTCATCTGCGCGTCCGCGCTCGCCCAGCACGCGGCGCTCGCCTGCTTCGAGCCGGAAACGATCGCGATCTACGAAGCGCGGCGCCAGGAATTCAAGCGTCGCCGCGACTTCATCGCGCCGGCGTTGGAATCGCTCGGTTTTTCCGTGCCGGTAATGCCCGACGGCGCATTCTACGTGTACGCCGATTGCCGCACGGTCGCGCATGCCGCGGCCGGCGACAGCGCGGCGCTTACTAGGGCCATGCTGCACGACGCGGGCGTGGTATTGGTGCCGGGCATGGATTTCGGTACGCACGCGCCGAAGGAGTACATCCGGCTGTCGTATGCCACTGCCTATCCGAAGCTGGAAGAGGCCGTCGACCGGCTGGCGAAATTGTTCGGCAAAGCCTGAGCGAAGCAGCTCATTCTCAATCGCCAGACGAAAAAAAGGACACGCCAGATGGGTGTCCTTTTTGGTTGCCGCTCCTGCATGGAGCCGCCAGTTCTACGCTTCCAACCTCAAGCGCCCAACTCCGACGCCGATGCCACGTGCTTCGTCGCGTTGGCGCTCGCATCGTCCTGCTCGGCGGAAACCGGCGTCTTGACCGGTGTCGCCGCGCTCAACTGATGGCTGCCTTCGAGCGTCACCTGCACGCGCTTGCCATTGCTGCTGGCGGGCGCAGCCGTATTGGTCGACGCCGTCAAAACCGGCGCCTGCGGTGCGTTGATCGGCACCTTGCGGCCACGCGCCACGTCACGCAGACGGGCGCGCTCAGCCATGACCTTGGCGCCGTAGCCGCCGTCGTCCGGCGAGGTCGAGCCGACGTACAGACGCAAACCGCCCGGCAGCGACCCGCCACGTGCGATGCAATCCTTCAGCACCAGCGCACCCACCTTGATGTTCGCGACAGGTTCGAGCGCCGCGCTCTGACCGCCGAAATACTGGAATTTGTCCGAGTGCACCTTGGACATCACCTGCATCAGGCCTTGTGCGCCGACGCCGCTCTCGGCGTACGGGTTGAAACCCGACTCGATTGCCATCACTGAAAGCAACAGCAACGGATCGAGACCGACTTCGCGGCCGGTGTCAAACGCCGCCTTCACGAGCTCGCTAACGGGCTCCTGAGCGACGCGATAGCGCCGTGCAAGAAATGATGCAACCAGGTCTTGCTCGCGGGTCGAGATGAGGACGCGGTCGTCGCGTGCGTCGGCGGATACGCGTTGTGACGGAATCAGGCTCGCCAGCGCGGTAACGCTTTGCATGGTGCGCGGGTCGAGGCCGTTCAGCGCTGCGACGCCCATGCCGGTCGAGCCGCCGGTGTCGAATGCGTTGTCAAAGCTGGAGTTGCCTGCGGTGACAGTGTTGCCGTTGTTCGTGCCGTTCACGGCATCGGGGGCGTTCGAGTTGGCGCTCAGCGAGTCGTCGGAGGACGCGCGCGCTGGCGGTCCGAAAGCCGGCAGCGGATTGCCCTGCAGCAGACGGGCGGGACCGGCCTGTACAGCGGCGGAGATAACCGGCATCAACTTGGCGGCTAGCGTGCCGCGCAGGGCCGGCATCAGCCACAGTGCGACTGTCAGCACCACCGCGATACCGCCGACGATGCTGAACAGGTGATGACTCATTCGCGTCCCGCGACGCAGCGCACCACGCACAATTTGCGCGATACGCTCATCGGGACGCCACGATAACCAGGCGTTCATTCAGATCTCCCATGTTGCATGATCCGCGAACCCCGCCGGATGAAGAGGCGGTGAGGCACGTTCGCAGAGTCAAGACATCGCGCGCTCTGTCTGGTTAGGGCAGCAGCGACGTCGGGAAAACGGCAAATACCGTTTGTGGGGAGCCGTCCTGAAAGAGGACCGCGGCATGTCAAAAAGCATGCGGACGGTGGCTCCCACGCGAAAAACCAGCGTCAGTTGGCGCTGGCGAGGACATCAATAAGACCGTTAGATACCGTGCAGGGACTCGGTAAGCGGTGACGCGTTGCGTCTGATGGGACCGGGGGCAGTGGTAAAAAGGTTCACGCCCTGCAACCAATGTGGACGGATTCTATGCAGGGTTTTATAGATCGTCAACACTATAGATAGGCAAATGTATAACTAATTGTAATAATGAACAGTGTTCAGACCGTCCAAAACCGCGCGGCGCGCGCCTTTTGAGCAATCTCGATTCCTCCGCCTCACCTAGGTCGTTTGGCTGAGCTACGTGCGGCTGCCAACACAGGTAAAATCGACAATCGTTCTGGCGCCGTTAATCCGCGCCCCCCCTTTCCGCCGCCTGCGCGGCACTGAACCGCACCAGATGAAATACAAAGACCTGCGCGATTTCGTTGGCCGTCTCGAGACGATCGGTGAACTGCGCCGCATCTCGCAAAACGTCTCGCCTGTCCTGGAAATGACCGAGCTGTGCGACCGCGTGCTGCGCGCCGGCGGTCCGGCTTTGCTGTTCGAAAGCAAGGCACAGCATGAGTTCCCGGTGCTCGGCAACCTGTTCGGCACGCCTCGGCGGGTCGCGCTCGGCATGGGTGTGGATGCGCAAGCCGGCGAAGGCGACGGCGCCGCGCTCGAATCGCTACGCGACGTGGGGCGGTTGCTCTCCGCATTAAAGGAACCGGAGCCGCCGAAGGGCCTCAAGGACGCCGGCAAACTGTTCTCGCTCGCGAAGGCGGTGTGGGACATGGCGCCCAAAACGGTGAGCGCGCCGCCCTGCCAGGAAATCGTCTGGGAAGGCAACGACGTCGACCTCGCCAGGCTGCCTATTCAGACGTGCTGGCCCGGCGATGCCGGCCCGCTAATCACATGGGGCCTGACCGTCACAAAAGGCCCGAACAAGAGCCGACAAAACTTAGGCATATATCGCCAGCAATTGATTGGACGTAACAAACTGATTATGCGATGGCTCGCGCATCGCGGCGGCGCGCTCGATTTTCGCGAGTTCGCGCTGCAGAACCCGGGCAAGCCGTATCCGGTGGCCGTCGTGCTGGGCGCCGACCCGGCGACGATCCTCGGCGCGGTCACGCCGGTGCCCGATGCGCTCTCCGAATACCAGTTCGCCGGGCTGCTGCGCGGCGGCCGTACCGAACTGGCTAAGTGCATCACGCCGGGCGTCGACGGCTTGCAGGTGCCGGCGCGCGCCGAGATTGTGCTCGAAGGCTTCATCTATCCGCAGGAAGGCGCGCCTTCGCCCGCTCCCACAGGCGCGCCGCCGCGTCCGGTGAAGGGTGCGTCCGCGGCCTATGAACATGCGCTCGAAGGCCCTTACGGCGATCACACCGGCTACTACAACGAGCAGGAGTGGTTCCCCGTCTTTACGGTCGAGCGCATCACCATGCGGCGCGACGCGATCTACCACTCCACCTACACCGGCAAACCGCCCGACGAACCGGCCGTGCTCGGCGTCGCGCTCAACGAAGTGTTCGTGCCGCTGTTGCAAAAGCAGTTCAGCGAGATCACCGACTTCTATCTGCCGCCCGAAGGCTGCAGCTACCGCATGGCCATCGTGCAGATGAAGAAGAGCTATCCCGGCCACGCCAAACGCGTGATGTTCGGCGTGTGGAGCTTCCTGCGGCAGTTCATGTATACGAAGTTCATTGTCGTGGTCGACGAGGACGTGAATATCCGCGACTGGAAGGAAGTGATCTGGGCGATCACCACCCGCATCGATCCGGCGCGCGACACGGTTCTTGTGGACCGCACGCCGATCGACTATCTGGATTTCGCCTCGCCCGTGGCCGGCCTCGGATCGAAGATGGGCCTCGACGCGACCAACAAGTGGCCCGGCGAAACCGATCGCGAATGGGGCCGCCCCATCGTGATGGACGACGCGGTCAAACAGCGCATCGACACCTTGTGGAACGAGTTGGGCCTCTGAGGCAAACCGTACGACGAGACTGAAATAACAAAGCTATCGGAGCCGTTGCGCGGATGCATGCTTTTTCGATGATGTCGGATGGATTTTTTCTGTCGCTATCGCTGTGTCTGGACATCGGTCTCGTGAACGTCGCCATGATTTCCCTGACGCTCTCGCATGGCTTCAAACCGGGCTTCTGGCTCGGCCTCGGTTCATGCATCGGCGATCTGATTTATGCGGCGCTCGCGCTCGCGGGCATGGCGGCCCTGCTGCAGTTCGAATCGGTGCGCTGGGTGGTCTGGATCGGCGGCGCGGGGATCCTGCTCTTCCTGACCTGGAAGATGGCGCGTGAAGCGATGTTCCCGGCGACGGCGCCCGCCGTGGCGGGCGAGGCGGACGCGAATGCGCCGCATCTGTCCGTGTGGCGCGGTTTCTTGCGCGGCGTCTTGCTGGCGATGTCGTCGCCTTCGGCGATTTTGTGGTTCGCCGCGGTCGGCGGCGCGCTGATCGCGAAGGCCGGCGCCAAGAGCGTGACGACCGCGCCGGTGTTTCTCGGCGGATTCTTTCTCGGCGGCCTGTGCTGGACGATCTTTATCTGCGGACTCGGCAGCCACGGGCGCAAACGCGCGGGCACCGGTTTGCTGCGCGCCTGTCACGTGCTGTCCGCGCTGCTGTTTGCGTACTTTTCGTATAGCGTAATAGTCAACGGATATCGCGATCTGATCGTGCAAACCGCGCACGTGGCAAGCTGACGTGAAAACGGCTCGCGCAGGCGAGCCGTTTCGATTGAGCGCCAAGCCAGGCGAGCGCGAAAGCGCCTGCCTGCACGATGTATCAGGCGAGATACTGCGCGAGCTTTTCCAGGTCGACGTTGCCGCCGCTCACCACCACGCCGACACGCTTGCCCGTCACCGGCACGATGCCGTTGAGCACTGCGGCTGCGGCGAGACAGCCTGTCGGCTCGACCACGATCTTCATGCGCTGCGCGAAAAAGCGCATCGTCTCGATCAACTGAGCGTCGCTGACCGTTTCGATCTGCGCGACCAGCTTGCGAATAATCGCGAACGTGTAGTCGCCGAGATGCGTGGAGGCGGCGCCGTCGGCGATCGTGCGCGGCGTGTCGATATGCACGATCTCGCCGCGCGCCAGCGACTGCTGACCGTCGTTGCCCGCCTCCGGCTCGATGCCGATCACCGTGCACGCCGGGCTCAATGCCGCCGCGGACAACGCGCTGCCGCTAATCAGCCCGCCGCCGCCGAGGCACACGAACAGCATGTCGAGCGGGCCGGTTTCCTCGATCAACTCCTTCACCGCCGTGCCTTGCCCGGCGATCACGTGCGGATGGTCATACGGCGGAATCAGCGTCATGCCGCGCTCTTCGGCGAGCCGCCTGCCGATCTCTTCGCGGTTCTCCGTGTAGCGGTCGTAGGTGATCACTTCACCGCCGTAGCCCTTGGTTGCCGCGACTTTGGCCGCGGGTGCGTCCTGCGGCATGACGATCGTCGCGTGGATGCCGGCCAGGCGTGCCGACAAGGCGATCGCCTGAGCATGGTTACCCGACGAATACGTCAGTACGCCGGCCTTGCGCTGCTCCGCGTCGAAATGCGAGATCGCGTTATAGGCGCCGCGAAATTTGAAGGCGCCCATGCGCTGAAAATTCTCGCACTTGAAGAACACCGACGCCCCGGTGCGCTCGTTGAACGTGCTCGAGGTTAGAACGGGAGTGCGGTGGGCGACGCCGTCCAGACGCGCAGCGGCGTCGAGTACGTCGTCGAAAGTGGGAGCGGGAAGCGCTTGCATCGGCGAAACTCTCCAGAGCGGTGGCGAAATAGCCATTCTCCCAGCTTCGACCGAGGTTTGGAACGTCACGTGAGCAGTGAGCTGCTGTGGTGGCGACTCTTCGCCCTGTTTTGCGGGCGCGAATTCAAACCGCCACTCCGGCAAATGCTCCAGATTGACTGCATGAAAAGCCGCCAACCCAATACAAACGGCGTAACCCGGCGGTCAGGCCGGCGTTACGCCGTCAACAAAACTGCTACGTGCCGCGATTAACGGCGATAGTAGCCGTGACCGTAATAACCGCGGTAATAGCCGTGGTGATAATAAGGGCGCCCATAACCACCGTAGTACCCGCCCACCACGACTGGCGGCGGTGCATAAACGACGGGCGGCGGCGGCGCATAAACCGGCTGCGGCGCGTAATACACCGGCGGCGGCGCGGCATAAACCGGGTAAGCCGGCGCAATCGGAACCCCGATACCGATACCGACAGAAACGTGCGCCTGAGCGGCACCCGCAAGTCCCAAGCCGAGTGCTGCGGCAACGACAAACGGAACGATCTTTTTCACTTTTATTCTCCTAGCGCGGCCCACCAAGGTCGCCGACTTCGCATGCCCTGCATGCTATGAAATCAATGTATCGAAAAAGACCGCGCCTATCTGTTCGCATTTGTTGCAAATTGCAATCGGCGGCAAGACGTCGCAACTCCCACGGACGCCATAAGCAACTCATGGGCTTCGCAATGCGCTGAAAACTCAGGGTTTGCGCGTGACAAAACGCCAGCAACGCGCCGCAATTCGTACAGGAGCGCTTGAAGCATTCGTCTCACGGTAATCTTTGATTACAAATTAGCTTCGATCCTGACAGCGTCCCATTGCGCGCTAAAACGAAAAATGCCCGGCCGACAGACCGGGCATTTTCTTACCTGCAAGGGCCGCGACGTCAGCCGACCTTCACATACGCGAACTCGCGGGACACGCTGGGCGGGACATAGGCGCCGCTGATCCGCACGCGCGGCGTCAGGCGCTTTTTCTGGTCCCACCAGCGACGGCGCTGTGCATGCGTCAGGAACCGCAAGTGCTTTCGGTAAGAAAAAATATTCATCGTGAACCTCCCGAATCTGACTGCGAGACGAAATACCCAGAACAGCAACTGCCAAACCGGCTCTGAAGAATTGTGAGCAGTTTTCTTGCCCGTGGGGCGCATGCCGCAGGATGACCGGCAGGGCGCACCATATCGCGGCCGCACTGATCAAGGGAAAGCCGACCTTCAGCCGCGCCGCGAGCCTGGCGGATGCGCGATACTTCTGCTTTCCCAATGTTCCGTCTGGAGCAGGCACCCATGTCCCAGTCCTCTCTGCCGCGTCTCGGCTTTATCGGTGCGGGCCGGCTCGCGCGTTGCCTCGCGCTGAGCTTTTCACGCGCCGGCTATCCGGTCACGGCGGTGGCGAGTCGCTCGGCGACTTCCGCCGGCCGGCTCGCCAGTCAAATCGAGCATTGCGCGGCACTGGAGAACCCACAACAGGTTGTCGACGCCGCCGATATCGTCTTTTTAGCTGTTCCCGATGACAGCATCGGTACGTCAGCGCACACACTCCGGTTCAGCGCGGACGACGCGGCCGGCGCGCACGGCAAGGCGCTCGTGCACTGCAGCGGGGCTTCGCCGGTCGAACTGCTCGCCCCGGCACGCGATCAGGGCGCCTCGATCGGCGGTTTTCATCCACTGTACCTCTTTAGCGGCGAACTCGCCGATCTGGAGCGCATCGCCGGTTGTTCCGTGACGATCGAGGCCGAAGGCGCCCTGAAGGACACGTTGACGGCGCTCGCCGTCGCGCTGGGCTGCCATCCGCTGTCGATTCCGGCGGGCGGTCGCATGCTCTATCACGCCGCCGCGCACTACGCCGCCAGCTTCGCGCTGTGCAGCCTCGCGGAATGCGTCGCGCTGTGGCGCACGCTGGGCTTTGCCGAAGACGACGCGCTGCGCGCGCTGCTGCCAATGCTTTCCGGCACGATCGAAACCGCGCGCGACAAGGGTTTGCCCAACGCGCTCGCGGGCCCGGTATCGCGCGGCGACACAGGCGTGGTTCAGAAACAGCTGGCGCTGCTGGAAGCCCTCGGCGGCGACCACGCCGCGCTGTACGGGCTGATGTCGCGGCGCGCGGTCGGACTGGCCGAACGCCGCGTCACGCCGCCCGCCGCGATCGACGCCATCTCCGAGGCCGTGGAAGAATCGCTCAACCGGTCGCTGAATCAGGCCGCGGCAGGTGCAAGCGTCAAGTAAGCCGTGATAATGTGACGTCCGGCGCCGCGCGCAATGCGCGAGCGCCGCGCATCGGGACCAACAGACGAGAACGCACAATGATCAAGGTCAGCATCCTCTATCCGTATCGGGAAAACGGCCACTTCGACGTGGACTATTACTGCGTCACGCATATGCCGCTCGCGGCGAAGCTGTTCGGGCCGTCGCTAAAGGGCTGGTCGGTCGACGTCGGCATCAATGCCGGCCCGCCTGGAACGTCGCCGCCGTATGTCGCCGCAGGCCACTTCCTGTTCGACAGCGCGGACGACTTCTACAAAGTCTTCAAACCGGCTTCCGAGCAATTGGTGGCCGACATTTCCAACTACACGGACGGTGGCAACGGCGCGATTCTGATCAGCGAGATCAAGATTTCCGTGTGATGCCACGCGGAAGCGGGACGAACCGCGGCCTTTAATACAGTGAGCCGTTGAGCGCAGCAGCCCGCAAATCGTGGCATCGCAACACGACGCGTCCGCTTCAAATACGCGTAACGCGCCCGAGTGCGGAAAGGGCGCGGGAAATTCATGTGAAACCGCCGGCGCGTCGTTCGGAAAGCGCCGGCACCCTGCGGCCGGTCTGCGGCCGTCATTCGAAGGATAAGGACACGAGATGTTTGGCGATATCGCCCGTTTTCTGCTCAATACCGTCTTCACGCTGTTCGGCGCGGCGCTGTTGCTGCGCGCATGGCTGCAGGTCGTGCGTATGCCGCCCTACAACCCCGTCACGAACGCCGTGCTGCAAGTCACCAACTGGATCGTGCTGCCCCTGCGGCATATCTTGCCGAGCACGCGCAAGATCGATTGGGCAAGCCTTGTCGCAGCCCTCCTTGCGGCCATCGTATATGTGGTGCTGATGGTGGTGCTGACCGGCGCCGATCCGCTCACGCTGTTGCCGACGTTGCTGATCGTCGCGGTGCTGACGCTGATCAAGTGGGCGCTGAATCTGATCATCTGGTTGACGATCCTGATGGCGCTGCTGTCGTGGCTCAATCCACGCTCGCCGGCCATGCCGATTCTGTACCAGCTCACGGCGCCGTTTCTGAACCCGCTGCGCCGCGTGGTGCCGCAACTCGGCGGCATCGACCTCTCGCCGATCCTGCTGTTCGTGATCGTGCAGGTGCTGCTGATGGTGGTCACCCGCGCGGCCGTTCAACTGACTTACTTCGTGATCTGAACGCTTAGGTAGCGAACATTCAGAAGCCGCCGCCCATCAAACAGGCGGCGGCTTTGTTTCATGCGTCGCTTATTGTTTCGTCAACTGACCGTAGGCGACCGTGGTGTTGGTCGCTGTCTTGATCATGAAGAAAATCGTGCGGACGTACAAGTTGCTGCCCGTGATCGGCAGGAATGTAATCGCGGCATTGCCCGTATATGTCGCGCCCGATTTCAACGTGCAGGATGCGGTCGTGCCGGTCACGCTCAACGTATAGAGATTCTTGCTCGACGATGGCGTGGCGAGCAGCAACGTGCCGGAGACCGGGCAGTTGCTCAATGTCCCGCTCAGCGTGCCGTCGTTTGCAATCGTCAGCGACGAGCCAGTTTCCGCCCACGTACCCGCGACGCTCGACTGGGTAACCGCGAGCGCATTCGCCGCGTCGTAGTTCCAGGACAGGTTCACCGTGTTGCTGTTCTCGACATAGCTGCCGGTGAACGTCTGGTTATTCACGAAAGTGCCCGAGCCGGAGGTCGTCGGATAATAAAAGCCCCCGATGAAAGCCGTGCCCGAGGTGAGCGTCCAGTTCGGCGCGCTGGCCGCGACGACGCCGAAGAATTCCGACAAGCCGATTCCGCTTACCGTATTCAGGTAAGAGATGTTGCCTTGCGGATCGACGAGCGCCGTGGTCTTGTCGACGCCGAACTGGCTAGTCCAGACCCCTTCCACACCGTTGCCCGTGGCCGCAGCCGAACCGCTCTGCGGACTGGACAGACTCGGCAGTTGCTCGCCGCTGAGGGAGGACGAAGAAGCCGGCGCGCTAGCCGGAGCGGGCGCGCTAGCGACAGCCGGCGCCGAAGCGCTGCCGGCCGAAGGCGCCGCCGCCGAATTTCCCCCGTCGCCGCCACCGCCGCCACACGCTGCAAGGGCGAGCGAAGCGAGCAGGGACAACGTCAATTTAGCTTTGATTTTCATATCCATTTTTGTTTTTGGGCGAGTGTGCCGTCAATCAGATTGGCACTGTCACGCCTTTGGTCGTTTTGATCTCGATGTTTGCCGTCAGCGCCAATTCGTTGAATCATTCCAAAAATCCACTTGACAGAATCGAATCGAATGAATTTTTGTAACATTTTGAAAGGACGCTAAAGAAGTAAACGGCGGCATTCCGACAAGCTTTAGTATTTATTCGAACTTTTTGGGAAACCGCTCAATCGATTCTGACGAAATATCATGCATAACGAATTAAAAAATCGAAGCAGGAAGCGCGTATCTATTTGATTGGCCTTGTATTTATATGGGCGTCCAGCGGCATTCAATTTCCCCGATCTGGGTGGCAATCGAAGCGCTAATCGGCTGGTTCCGAAGTGTGCGCGGTAGCGGGCGGTGCCTGCCAACGGTGACGTCGCTCCATGCGCGTCAAATAGCAACCGTAAGGGAGATAGTCAACCGAACGGGCAAGCCACGCAATGAACCGCCGAATAGGGCCTACCTGGTGTGGCAAGTCGGCGCGTCGTGGCGCGGAACACCGCGCACGCTCCCGCAGCGAGCACGCGCCCACGTGGGCCTCAAACGTCCACGTTTGCCAAATCGCGTGAAACCCGCGTAGAATGGCGTGCTCTGCGGGCGTCGTATAATGGTAATACCCTAGCTTCCCAAGCTAGAGCCGTGGGTTCGATTCCCATCGCCCGCTCCAGATACTTTCTGATCAGCTCTTGGGCAACCGGGCAAATTCGCGAAAGGATCTGACTCCACCGCTCTTCTCGCTCCTACGTAAAAAGCCCTTCCTGACCGTCAAATCCGGCATTCGGTTCGCTCGCGCAAACGGGCAGAGAAAAACGTCGAGTAACGACGCCGCCGCGAATGGCATCTCGTAACCAAGTGCACGCCAGAGGTAGTTGGAATGACGGCAAAACCGCCGGCGACGACACGCATATTCGCTGATGATCGTTACTCGCCAGATAATTGCCCTCAGGAAACACCTTACAAACCGATTAAATCGATTGCACGGGCACCTGCGTCATTTAAATGTAATATTCCCACCCACATCCATGCTCTTGCGGCCCGCAGTCCGTCTGGACGCACCCTTTTCGGTTGTGCTACCTTACGCGCACTTGCAACGCCCGCTCCACTTTCCGCTGACGCCTTCAGCAGAATCCAGCACGAGCCGCCTCCATGAAGGCGGCTTTTTTGTCATAGCGCGGCTTGCCGCAGCGCCCCGTCAACCTCGCACTCACCAGCCTTGTCTACCGGAGTTCGCCGACCCGTACCACGCGAGCACCGGCGGCCACCGCGCAGCACGCGAGGCAAGCCGCGAAGCCCTTCACCCTTGTAGCAGCATCGACGATGATCCACGATCCAAACGACGCCGGCCTGCCGGATGACCTCCCGACGCCCTCCAGCGAAACCGAACACCAGTCGGACGCCGACGGCAACGCACCGCAAGAAGCCCTGCATCGGCGCCGCATCCGCAGCTTCGTCACGCGCGCCGGCCGCGTCTCGACCGGCCAGCGCCGCGCCATGGACGAACTCGGCCCGCGCTTCGTGGTGCCCTTCGCGCCGCAGCAGCCTGACTGGAACGCCGTATTCGGCCGCGAGGCGCCACGCGTGCTAGAAATCGGCTTCGGCATGGGGGCAACCACCGCCGAGATCGCCTCGCACCGTCCCGGCGACGATTTTCTCGGCGTCGAAGTCCACGAGCCGGGCGTCGGCGCGCTGCTGAAACTGATGGGCGAACAGAACCTGTCGAACATCCGCATCATTCAGCACGACGCGGTCGAGGTGCTCGAGCAGATGATCGCGCCGGATAGCCTCGACGGCGTGCACATCTTCTTTCCGGACCCGTGGCACAAGGCGCGCCACCACAAGCGCCGGCTGATCCAGCCGAAGTTTGTCGCGCTGCTCGTATCGCGCCTGAAACCCGGCGCCTATCTGCATTGCGCGACGGACTGGCAGAACTACGCCGAACAGATGCTCGAAGTACTGGGCGCCGATCCGGCGCTGGAAAATACCGCCGACAGCTACGCGCCGCGTCCGGAGTACCGTCCGGTCACGAAGTTCGAACGCCGTGGATTGCGGCTCGGACACGGCGTGTGGGATCTCGTCTTCCGCAAGCGCGGCGCCGCATAAGCGCCCGGCGAAATTGCCACGCAACGAAAAAGGTCCGCAAACGCGGACCTTTTTTCATGGCTCAAGCGAAACGCACGCGCTCACTCTGTCCAGCTCAACGCGCCGCTATAACCAACCAGCAGGATCAGCAGTCCGAAGCCGATGCGATACCACGCAAACGCGGTGAAATCGTGCGCGGCGATGTAGCGCAACAGCCAGCGCACGCAGGCAAAAGCGCTGACGAACGCCGCCGCGAAACCGATCGCGAAGGTGCCGAGCGCGTCGACGGAGAGCAGGTGCCAGTCTTTGTACAGCTCGTAAACGGTTGCGCCGAAAATGATTGGAATCGCAAGGAAGAACGAAAACTCGGTAGCGACGCGCCGGTCGAGACCGAACAGCATCCCGCCGATGATCGTCGAGCCCGAGCGCGACATGCCCGGAATCAGCGCGAAGCATTGCGCGAGGCCGACTTTCAGCGCGTCCAGCGCGCTCAGGTCGTCCACGCTTTGCACGCGCGCTTGCGTCTCGCCGTGCGCGCGCTGACGCGCCTCCGCCCATAGGATCACGACGCCGCCCGCCACCAGCGCGAACGCGACCGGCACCGGCGAGAACAACGCCGCCTTAATAGATTTCTCGAACAGCAAGCCGAGCACGATCGCTGGAATCGTGGCGATGATCACGTTCAGTGTGAAGCGGCGCGCATCTGGCCGGCTCGGCAGACCGGACACCACACTGCCGATACGGCGGCGGAATTCCCAGCACACGGCGAGAATCGCGCCGAGCTGGATCACGACATCGAAGGTTTTCGCGTGCTCATCGGTAAAGTTCAGCAGACTGCCCGCGACAATCAAATGCCCGGTGCTCGACACGGGCAAAAACTCCGTCAATCCCTCGACGACGCCCAGAATCAGCGCCTTGCAAGCCAATAGCCAGTCCATCCCTGCCCCTAATCGCTGTAGTTAGTCGGAACGAACAGGGCCGGCACGAAAAGCGCGCGGCCCTGCCGGCCGCGCGCCGCGTCATTTTTCGACGATTTGCACGCGTATGCCGTTTGTAAGGATGGTGATTGTACCGGGTTCGTAATTCACTCCGGCAAATTGCAGCTGTTCGGGCTTGAATGTGTAGATCGGATAGTTGGTCAGCAGCTGCGTGGCGAGCACTGCCGCCGCCGCATTGATCTGCTGCGTATAGGCCTGCGCCTGTCCGCTCACGCTGACGTTGTCGACGTTCGGCGACTTGAGCACGACCGATTTGCTGGCGGCGTCGTAGGCCAGTTCGCTCGACAGCGTGAACACGCCGTCGACCGGCTGCGGCATGAAGGGACTCACGAGACGTGCATCGAGCTTCACCGAGACGCGGTTCGCGTCCGGCAACAAACCGACCACCGGATTAGTCAGCGCGACATCGAACACTTGCGAAACCGTGCGCTGATACGGGAATTTGCGCTGCACCGCGTCCTGCACCTGCTGCTGCGAGAACGTGTAATGCGAAGGTATGAACGGAAAAGTCGAGGTTGCGCAGGCCGACAGCGAAAAGGTGATGCCGAGCGCGCTACAGCCCGTCAGCGCGGCAAGCAGGAAGCGGCGCCGGGGCGGCGCAGCGGGTCGAATCATGCGAAATCTCCTGTGGAAATCTGTTCGGGCATGCGATTGCGGTATTCGTTTTTTGGCTAGTGGTTTTGCGGTTTGCGATTTGCGCCTGACGGCGATTTGCTTGCGCGTTAGGGCTGACCCGCCGGTTGTGCGTTCGGTCGAGTCTGCATCTCGAGCTGCGTGAGCCATGCGAGCGCCTCGCCGCGATTCGTGCCGCACATTTCCATCTGCGGTTGCAGACCGGAGCAGCATGCCGGCCGCTCAGGCTGACCGAAGATCGCGCAGCGCAGATCGTCGCCGAGTTGCGCGCAGCGCACGCCCGCCGGCTTGCCGTTCGGCATGCCCGGAATCGGACTCGAAATCGACGGCGCAATACAGCACGCGCCGCAATCGGGGCGGCACGCGTGACCGGCCACGTGGAACGGAGACTCGCGCTTCACGGCGCTGTTCGACACATCACTCACGACATTTTTTCCTGAACCCAAAAACGGGCAATGCACTATCAGACCCGCATTGTGCCACCGCATTCCATGCGACCTTTTTACGCAATCGGGCGAATGGTCACTCGCGTAAACTCGAAAAATCTTAAAGGCCATGCGCAAGGGGCGCCCGCGGATCGATCTGGTCGCGCGAATCGCGGCGGTCCGCCTCTTTCCCGATGGCCGCCAGCCAGCCTTCGAGTCCCTCATGTCCATCGACAGCACGCTGTTCCGCCCTGACCTGCTCGCCAAATACAGCGCGAACGGTCCACGGTATACGTCCTATCCGACCGCCCTGCAGTTCCGCGACGAGTTCGATCCCGCCGACTATTTACGCGCCGCCGCCGACCCAGGCGCGTCGGCCACGGATCTCTCGCTGTACTTCCACATTCCGTTTTGCGACACCGTGTGTTTCTACTGCGGCTGCAACAAGATCGCCACCAAGAATCGCGCCCATGCGCGTCCGTACCTCGATCGATTGAAACGTGAAATGGCGTTGCAGGCGGCGTGTTTCGACACGCGGCGCCCGGTATCGCAATTGCATTGGGGCGGAGGCACGCCGACTTTTTTGTCGCACGACGAAACCGCCGAACTGATGGCCGCCACGCGCGAGCACTTCAAACTGTTGCCCGACGCCGAAGCCGAATATTCGATCGAAGTCGATCCGCGCGAAGCGTCGCCCGATACCATCGCGCATTTGCGCAAGCTGGGTTTCAACCGGCTGAGCCTCGGCGTGCAGGACTTCGATCCGGTCGTGCAGCAGGCGATCAACCGCATTCAGCCGCTCGAAATGACCGCCTCGGTAATGCAGGCCGCACGCGACACCGGCTTTCACTCGATCGGCGTCGATCTGATTTACGGACTGCCGCATCAAACGGTCGAGAGCTTCAGCCGCACGCTCGACACGATGCTCGCGCTCGCGCCCGATCGTCTCTCGGTCTTCGCCTATGCGCACATGCCGCAGCTCTTCAAGATGCAACGTCAGATGGACCCCGCCACGCTGCCTTCACCTGAAGTGCGACTCGCGATCCTGGAGCGTGTGGTCGAGCGTCTGACAGGCGCGGGCTACGTATACATCGGCATGGATCACTTCGCGCTGCCCACCGACGAACTCGCGCGCGCGCAAGCGCAGCGCACCTTGCATCGCAATTTTCAGGGCTACAGCACGCGGGCGGAATGCGATCTGATCGGCTTCGGCGCATCGTCGATCGGCAAAGTCGGCGACGTGTACGCGCAGAACGCCAAGGATTTGCCGGGCTATGCCGCGGCGATCGATGCGGGCACGCTTGCCATCGCACGCGGCGTGCGCTTCTCTGCCGACGACCGTCTGCGCCGCGACGTGATCACGCAACTGATGTGCAACCTGGAATTGCGCTTCGACGAATTCGAAGCGGCGTATGGCGTCCGCTTCGCCGAGACATTCGAGCCGGAACTGGAGCGTTTGCGCGGCTTCGAGCAGGACGGTCTGGTGTCGCTCGAAGCGGGCAAGCTCGAAGTGCGGATGGCCGGCCGCATGCTCGTGCGCAACATCGCAATGGTGTTCGACCGCTATCTCGGCCAACAGACACTCGAACGATTTTCCCGCACGGTTTGAAGCCCTTGCAGCGGATGAAAGCAACTGGCTTGCCCGTCGCCGAATTTTCGGCCATAATCTGCGTCTTCGCCGCGCGCCAGCTTCTGACGCGTGCGCTGCAAGACCTGCCCAGGTGGTGAAATTGGTAGACGCAGGGGACTCAAAATCCCCCGCCGCAAGGCGTGCCGGTTCGATTCCGGCCCTGGGCACCACGATTTTCTCGCAAAGCCATACGCAGCAAGCCTCCCCGGCTTATCAGAGCGTGTTTCTGTGGTAACTTATGTGGTAGTTACCAACCATGCAGATACGCCTCGGCGCACTTACGCTCATCTTGAAGCACAGCTACCAACGCGGAAATACCTTCTATTTCCAGCGGCCCATTCCCCGCGACCTACAACAGCACTACGGCAAGAAGCTCGTAAAGATCAACCTCAAGACATCTGACGTTGCTCTCGCGGCGCGGAAGATTGACGCCCTTAACGCGCAGTTTGAAGATGACTGGCGCATGCTCAGGGCTGATCCAGAGTCGTCCCTTAAGGCCACACGGAAACACGCTGAGGCGTTCTTGGCATCATGGGGCATCGTGCCCGGTACAGCCCGTGATGAAACCACGGAGACCGCCCTTCAGTTGCTCCATGACCATCTGGAGAAGAAGCGGGAGGCCCACGCCAATGGCGATGAGGAGGTCTACCGGGAAGCGAGTGGAGCTGAGTTCCTTACAATGGTTGAATCCACCGCCGTGCAGATGGCAGCCGGAACCTTGGCGGATTCGCTAAGCGATGCCCTAGAGTTGTACATCAAGGGCTACAGCTTGCGCATCAAGCATCAATGGCTGGAAAAGGCTATCGGATAATGGCGTCAACTTCGCAGTAGGAAAAACCGTGAGCTCAGCACGACCGCGATTCTCTGACCGTATAGGTGCTACCAAAACACCTGCGATTCTTCAAACAGATGAAATGAGCGCACCGCTTAGGGCGTCGATCTGGAATGTCATCCATACCCTATTTGACTCGCCATCGTATGAGAAGTGGGTGAGTCTGGCGCGCGCGGCGAGCGTTAGTTTCACAAAGACGCCAATAGATGAGTTACCCCACTATGCCTTACAGCAGAAACAGTGGATGCGCAAGCGCTATGACGCCATGAAATGGCACGAGGTGTATAACTTCGCGGAATTCGTGGTTGACTCTGCCAACCAGATTATCCGTGGCGGGAGCGGGCAAAACCCATTCCTAATGGAGGCGTTCAACAGCGTACTGGAGCGGGAGAGCTCCGGCTACCGCTTTGTCGCGGGAGTTCTCTCGCCCATCACAAACAATGCAGAGATGAGCGCTGTAGAAGATGCAATTCAATCAACCGAAAGCGCTGCGTTGAATGGGGCTAACGAGCATCTGAGAACAGCTATCGCACTGCTCGGTCAAAAACCCGAACCGGATTTTCGGAATGCCACGAAAGAAGCAATCAGTGCAATCGAGTCCGTCGCGAAGGTCTTGGGCACGTCCTCAGCACAAGGACTTTCGGGTGCCTTGGCCGACCTGAACAAGAAAGTCGAGATTCACCCTTCACTACGTAACGCCTTCGTGAAGCTTTACGGATATGCGAGCAACGAGGAAGGAGTGCGGCATTCACTCGGTGACGAAGCAACCAACGTGGGCTTTGATGAGGCAAAGTACATGATAGTGGCTTGCTCAGCCTTTATGAATTACCTTATATCGAAAGCAGATGCGGCTGGTCTGCTGACTGGTCGATAGCATTTTGGCGGCCGTCGCTTATAGCTGATGTGTTGCGCCAGTGGAACGCAATTACGCTACAGCCGTTCCGCACTATATCCAGCCGCGCCGTGGCAGCTCTCCACTCCCTGAATCCCGCCCGTACAGGTCGTGTATTTACCGTCCATGAAAACTGGATCACGAAGCGGTTCATCACTGCACGAACCGAATGCGAACTGCCCAACCTCCGATTCCACGACCTAGGCCATGAGGCGGTCTCCCGGCTCTTCGAGAAGGGCTTCAACATGATAGAGGCGTCAGCCGTGAGCGGCCATAAGACTCTTCAGATGCTCAAGCGATACACGCATCTGGACCCTAGGAGTTTGGCGGCGAGGCTCGGATAGCCAACCTTACAGGTTCGGCTCCAGTGCGCCTGGCTCCTTGGGCACCATCGGAACGCGGGCGTCAACAGCGACGGCGAAACGAGTTGCGAAATCCACTGCGAAAGAAAAGTCCTCTGGAGTGAACGGGCCTATGCCCAGCCAAGGAGTTCGCTTTAGCGTGCCATCTCTCTTCTGCACAATGCCCGGAACCAGCCCTTCAAAAAGGTGCAACTCATTCACATCAAGCGATAGCGCAAGCATCAATGACACCCGATTTGAGGATGCCGTCAGCTTTTCAACATACCGCTTTAGATCATTTGACGCCTCTTCTCCAATGGCATCGTATACTGAAAGGGGTATACCGATAAGCATTTGCGCCCCGCCACGATACTTTACGGATGAGAGGATACGGGCGGCGGAAATCTCAAAAGCTTCTGCGCATAGGCCACATACTTCTTCGAAGTCCTCCCTCCGCAGTGCCTCTTCGGCCGCCTTAATTTTAAACTTCACCACATCAAAAGAAATTAGGTTTGCTAGCGAGATGTTCGCGAACGTCAATGCAAAAAACTGCTCAATCGCCAAGTCTAAAAATTGTTTTACATATTCGACCAAACGAACCGCATCCATCTGATTGGGCGAGAGCCCATAGTGCTTAAAATTCACGCGGGCTTTGTTGACTTCCAGCAGCTGCGCCCGGCGCGGCACCTTTTTTCGAGAATCGTTCACCGCCGCACTATCGATGTAGTCCATCAATTTTGCGAACTCGTCTTGCAGCTTACCTGTTTGAACGGGAACGCTCTTTACAATCGCACGCAAGCACAACTCTGCCGCGTCCTGAGCAATCGACACGGCCAGCCCTTGGCTCACGGCCCCGCCCTTCGCAAGATACCGTTCTGCTTCCCCGTAAAGCTGCTTACACAACACTAGCTGATTGATTTCCAAACTTTGTACCCCATTGAAAGATGCGCGCTTACGAGCCCCTCTTATGGAGCCCCGGATCAATATACTTAAGATAGATAGCTGAGCTGGTAGCGATGTACTGGTAAGGGGTAGCATCCACTCACCCACACATCCATCAACAAAGAGAGAAACCCAGCAGAGTGACCAGTGGGCCACTGAAGATTAGCTGAACATTGCCCACTGGGCTCCGTGCTGGCTGTCTCTCAACACTCCCGGCTCACTGCCCCGGTATTACCTGTGTACTGGGTGAACACAGCCTGCATTACTTCCTCGATCTGGTCTGCCTGGTCTTCCCTCACCAGGACAGCATCATGGATTGGTATCCAAAGCACCGTTGAAGGTGCTCTCACGGAGCTTGTCAATCTGCCCACGCGTGGTGTCATTGAGCTGCCTGAGGTTTGTCGCCTTGGCGAGTAGCTCAGCGTTATCAATGAGGTCTTGCGAAGTGGCAGTGCCAGCGCTCAGCTTCGATTGCAGGCCTGACATTGCCGCACGCTCGTCCTGGCTCAGGAGCTTTTCGCTGGCTGCCTGCTTCATGATCTGGTCGAAAGTCACATCCTCCAGCTTGTGAATCGGAGCACCGTTCAAGAACATCGCGAGCTGGTAGTTGCCATCCTTGCTGTAGATGAGACCCACGGATTGCTGAGGCTCAACGGGAATGCCAAGCACGGCCCCTGCTGCGCGAGATACGGGCCCCGGACCATCGTGAATGCCATACTTCTCACGAGCCTTCGCGATATAGCTAACAGGTATTGATTTAGGCGCTTCGGGCACCCCCACCGAGGTCTAGCGCGATGGCCGCCTAGCTTCCCGGCTAGCAGCCTTTTGACGAAGCGTCGGAACTTACTCTGCGGTGACTGCGCCTGCACCCACCGAGCAGTGGCTATTGAGCGCGTTGAGCAGCTATCGTGTAGGGCGCGAGCATACGACTCCACCGTTCGCGAAGTTCCGGCAGCCTTTTGAGATCAGCCTGCATATTCCGAGCGCGTTGGATAGAAATACTATGTCTGTCGCCTTGCGTGAGTTGCTGCATCGCCTCTGCGACGGAATTGCGGCTTTCTAGCCACGCAGTCATTTCCTGAACCGAACCGCCTGTGTCCCCTAAAATCACGACAGCAAACTCATCTGCAACATCTTCATTGTCCCAGCCGGGAAGCCCCCAGAGCCTCAACAAGGTATGCGCCATTTCGTGAGCCTCGACCGCCCAGAGTGCTGCGGGATGAGCGCCCAGTTCATTAACCAGTTCGGAGCAAATCACGATGTCAGGATTGGACCACGCGTTGACCGTTCCACAGGGCTTGACCTGAACACTGAACTTTGGGAACACGTAGACCTGCTCCAGAGACCGGATGGGTAGCTCTACGATTTGCTTTATGGGTTCTCGGACTTTCGCAGGCCGCATTCCGAATCGAACCACCTGGTAAACAACCCGAGTCGGCACGCCTGAGGCAGAGGTAATCGCAAGCACTCCGTTTTTCGTGCTGGCTGCGGCGGGAAACAGCTGATTCGTCATACTCCCCGCAACTTGATTGAACGATGCGCGGCTACTGAAGTCGCCACCCCGGTCAATCTCAACCGTGTCAATGTACTTGACGACTACGGGGTGATCCGCCTTAAACGTGAGCATATACCGGTCATGGTACGGGGTATCCATCAAGGGAATAGCAATCGGCTTGTTCGATATTGTCTGGTCCCCGACTGCGTCAATCGCGCTGTACTTCTCAGACACCGTTACAGGGACTTGCGCCGACGTGGGAGCGGCAACAATTAGCGAGGTGATAAGTCCCAGCAGGAGTCTGAATGACATCTTATTCATTTTGGGTAGATAACTAGAGTCGCATGAATGTTTTCGGAAGCTCTAAACTTCCGGTAGCCACCTTGCTTTATCGGCACGAAATCCGATGACTAAAGCCCTCTCCCCCGCGCGCAAACAGAAAAGCCAAGGAATCAAGCCTTGGCTCTTGCAGCACATGCGTCACCGTTCAAATTACACTCGCTTTGCCGCGTAGTCTCATTATGGTTTGACGGCTCGTATTGAAGTCACGCGCCAGCGCAGCCACGGCATCCCCTTGAGCCAACCTGCGGGATACTTCCGCCTGCTGTTCGCTGGTCAGGGCCGATGGCCTGCCAAACTGTTTCCCCTCAGCCTTAGCGCGGCTGATGCCTGCGTTGGTCCGTTCAATCAGTAGGTCCCGTTCAAACTCCGCTACCGCGTTCAATACCTGCATGGTCATCCGCCCAGCGGCACTGGTCAGGTCAACACCACCCAATGCCAAGCAATGCACCTTTACGCCTAGTTCGCTCAGTGCCTCAACCGTTGCGCGCACGTCCATCGCATTGCGCCCCAAACGGTCCAGCTTGGTCACCACAAGGATGTCACCCGATTCCATGCGGTCCATCAGGCGGGTAAAGCCTGGGCGCTCGGAGGCAGCCACTGAACCGCTGATAGACTCCTCAACAATTCTGCGCTTGTCGATGGAGAAACCAGCACGCTCAATCTCAAGGCGCTGGTTCTCAGTGGTCTGGTCCGTGGTGGACACTCGACAATAGGCAAAGACACGGGACATGTTGGACACCTGTACGAAAGAGATGTCCGAATCTTAGAGCATGTCCGAATAGTTTACAAGCCCACTTTCGTACACCCTTGCCAGCCCATGTACGAAACCGAACGCTTTTGGACATTCAAGTTGACGCAGAGCCTACCGACAACCAGTTACCGGGTGGATGAGTGGAGCGCGCCCCGCCCTATGCGAAAACAAACAGCCTCTACTTTTGGGGATAGCGATGCGGAGAGTAGCTGCAATAACAGCGGTGGCGCTGTCCATCGGGTGTGGCGTGGCCAGAGCACAGGAGCTGCCCAGCGATACAGACCTCAGAGCAGCCTATTGTTTGACGCTCGCCAACGCAGATATCAATGTGTATCGGCAAGCCCTGAGCGATGACCAAGCAAAGCCCACAATGACCACACAGGGCGTGCGAATGGTTCAGCAGCTACTAGCGAGTAGCCAAGAGCGGGCTGGGAGACTTCAGCGATATCTACTGCCACGCCTAGGCCATCTGGACCCGCTCCCAATTGCCACGGCCAATGCGCAAGCGAAGCAGGACCAAACAAACGTCATCGCTTCGGCTGATCGATGTATCGCAGCCTGTAATGGCGCTCCTGATGTCTCAGCATGTATGAGGACTTGCGGGGGTGATGCTCTCATCCACGTGCAGAGATGCAACCAGGTTGATTGGCTGCCTTACTGATTTCGCTAACGAGATGCGCGCGCCCACGTCAGGGTATCGCGCGCGCTACCTGATGCGCGTCTAAGGGGCCGCGCGTCGATGCCCATGCGTGGAAACGGGAGGGCCACAGGGGGGAATCCGCTGCGGGACTTTATCAGATGGGTCCAGAGATTTTTGTGGCTAACATTTGAAGGCCTACATCGTTCGCATCGAAAGCCAGTCATCTGCCCACGCTTGGCTTACTAGTGAGCCAAATGATAATGTGCGGTCAACCACTGGGCTGCCAAGGTGCCCATACATCCTGCCGCGCTGCCGATGACCAGCGCTAGCCAGTTAATCCATAGCCACTTCACGAATTGCTTCCACCGTGGAAGCTGTGACTGCAAGGGAGCGATTCCAGCGACATTCGCGACGGCGGTTAGACCATCAACGTTCTTCGCTTTGAGCAGTTCATCCTTGCTTGTCGAATTGCCCTCAAGTTCCAGGTGTTTCGAATCTTCAATTTCAAACATCGCCACGAGTCATCCCCTCTTCTTAAGGGAGTGGACAAACTCCTGAACCAACCCGGCGGCGCGGGATAATCGACCGGCTGAGGAAGTTGCCGCTTGACGCTGTTCTAGATGCTGATTATCACGGGCAGTAAAGCCGTCCACCCGAAGCGCCCGGACGGGAGCGGTGACGTCTATGAAAGCAGATGAGCTGACAGTGACCTTCTCGCAATCAACCATGTCAATACCACGGTCTGTGCCTTCAAATGTACTCTCTTCAAAGCTCATGTTGCGGCAGCCAACCATTACTACTCCAGTGGTCTTTCGCATATCGCTCCCCGTTTGTGCCAAGTAATAATGCCATAAACACTGGCGAACGCGGCGTGGCAAGATTAGTGGTAACTCCAAAACCCTGCCACAGAAACACGCCGACCTGCAAGGCTTTGCAGGCTGCGCTTCGATTCCTAGATTCCGGCCCTGGCACCAAAGAATTCGAAAGACTGCTGTTTCAGTATTTCCTCGAACCCCGCTAGCACATGCTGCTCGCGGGGTTTGTCGTTTCTGGCCCGTCTAAAAAACCTCAAGGGATTCAAACGGCGCGAGCGCGAACGTCGCCCTCACGCCATTCGAAACACCTTACCGCCCCACGACCCGCGCCCCACCCTGCACAGCCGCGCGCCGGCGCTTGAACACATATCCAGCCCACATCACCACCAGCCACGCCGGCACCAGCCACACCGAAACCGACAGACCCGGCGTCATCGCCAGAATCACGAGGATCAGCGCCATGAACGCGAGGCAGATCCAGTTGCTGACCGGAAACCAGAACGACTTGAACACGAGCGTCTCGCCGGCCGCGACCATCGCCTTGCGCGACTTGAGATGCGTCAGGCTGATCAGCGCCCAGTTCAACACGAGCGCGGCCACCACGAGCGCCATCAGCAAGCCGAGCGCTTCGGCGGGAATCAGATAGTTGACGATCACGCACGTGAACGTGGCGAGCGCCGACAAGCCGATCGCCATATACGGCACGCCGCGCCGGTCGACCTTCATCAGCGCGCGCGGCGCATTGCCCTGCTCCGCGAGGCCGTACAGCATGCGGCTATTCGCATACACGCCGCTGTTGTACACCGACAGCGCGGCAGTCAACACCACCACGTTGAGGACGTTCGCGGTCAGCGTCGAACCGATCTGCGAGAAGATCATGACGAACGGACTGCCGCCGGCCGCCACTTCGTTCCATGGGTACAGCGACAGCAGCACCGTCAGCGAGCAGATGTAGAAAATCAGAATCCGGTAAATCACCTGATTCACGGCCTTCGGAATGCTCTTCTGCGGCTGGTCGGCTTCCGCCGCCGTAATGCCGATCAGCTCGAGCCCGCCGAATGAAAACATGATGACCGCGAGCATCATGAACAGGCCATGAAACCCATGCGGGAAGAATCCACCGTAGGACCAGAGGTTGGTGATCGAGGCTTGCGGGCCACCGTGTCCGCTGATCAGCAGGTAACCGCCGAACACGATCATGCCGATCACCGCCACGACCTTGATGATCGCGAACCAGAACTCGGTTTCGCCGTAGGCTTTGACGTTGGCAAGATTGATCGCGTTGATCAGAGCGAAGCACACCAGCGCCGACACCCACGTCGGCACGCCCGGCCACCAGTAGTGAATGTAAGTGCCGACAGCGGTCAGTTCGGCCATGCTGACGAGCACGTACAGCACCCAGTAGTTCCAGCCGGACAGAAAGCCGGGAAAGTCGCCCCAATACTTGTAAGCGAAGTGGCTAAACGAACCGGCCACCGGCTCCTGCGCCACCATTTCGCCCAACTGCCGCATGATCATGAAAGCGATGATGCCGCCGATCGCGTAGCCGAGAATCATCGAAGGTCCGGCTGCCTGCAACACGCTGGCAGAGCCGAGAAACAGACCGGTGCCGATCGCGCCGCCCAGCGCGATGAGCTGGATATGGCGATTCTTGAGCCCGCGCTTCAGGCCGTCTTGCTGTTGTGCACTATTCAACGTTGCGCCCCAGTGTATGGATATCGATCACCCGATCGGACTCGTGGTCCGGCCCGGCAGAACCTGAAATTTTACCGTGGCCGATAAAGCCTAAATACTGGGAGCAACCCGCGCTTGGTTCTGCGCCGCACTTAACGGCGAGGATAGTGATTGTCACTGGCGCAGGGCTTCTGTATGTTGCCCTAGTCGAGCTTTAAGCCTTCGGAGATTCAACATGTCGCCCAAACGTCTGTTTTGCGCCGCTGCTGTGTGTCTCTGCTTCACGGGGGCCGCCGCGCTCGCCCAGACTAACGCGCCCGCCGCGACGCCCGCGCCCGCGCCTGCGCCTGCGCCCGCCATGGCGCCAAGCGTGGCGCCCGCGGCCGAGCCGGCCGACGAACCGGGCACGGAGGCAAGCGCGCCCGAAGCGCCGACGCCGGCACCGATGGCACCGATGGCACCGATGGCACCGAGCATGCCCCCCGCCGCGCCGCCCGCCAAAGCCGCCGCCAAAGCCGCCGCCGCACCGCCGCCCGCAGCGCCCGCCGCACCCATGGCCGGCCCGGTGCGCAACGTCGTGCTGGTGCACGGCGCGTTCGTCGATGGATCGAGCTGGAACGGCGTGGTCGCCAAATTGCAGCAGAAGGGTTATCACGTGAGCTCGGTGCAGAATCCGCTCACCTCCCTCGCCGACGATGTCGCCGCAACCCGCCGCGTCCTCGCGCGTCAGAACGGCCCGACCATTCTGGTGGGACATTCGTGGGGCGGCGTCGTGATTACCGAGGCGGGCGCGAACGCGCCGAACGTCGCCGGCCTGGTGTATGTCGCGGCGATCGCGCCGGACCTGCACGAGTCGGCCATGGATCTGATGAAGCGCGCCGCGCCGGCGTCCGGCGGCGCCGGCATCATGAAGGATTCGAGCGGCTTCCTCTGGCTCGACCGCACGAAATATCACGCCGACCTGGCTGCGGATGTCCCCGAAAATCTGACGCGTGTGCTGGCCACCGCGCAGGTGCCGATCGCCGCGACGGCTTTCAGCGAAACGGTCAGCCAGGTCGCGTGGAAGGAAAAACCGTCGTGGTACGTGCTCACGACTCGCGACCGTGCGGTGTCGCCGGAAGTGGAAAAATTCATGGCCGACCGGATGGGCGCCAAGATCGTGCCGATGGCGTCGAGCCACCTGGCGCCCGTGTCGCACGCGGGCGCGATCGCCGACGTGATCGACCGCGCGGCGCGTGAATTGAGCCGGCAGCAATAGTCGAAGTCAGGCGTATGCGCGAATGCCTTCGCGCATACGCCAGTCGCTCCCAAACTCGTCTCAGCGCAGATTGGTCGTCGCCAGTTCGACGACCTCATCCCCGCGACCGTTCAGCACCGCCTTCAGCATATACAGGCTGAAGCCCTTGGCCTGCGCCCACTGGATCTTTGGCGGCATCGCGAGTTCGTGCTTCGCGGTCACCACGTCGATCACGGCCGGACCCGGATGCGCGAACGCCTCGCGCAACGCCGGCTCGATGTTCTCCGACAATTCGATTCGGACACCGTATATTCCCGCGCCTCGCGCGATCGCCGCGAAGTCGGTCGTCGCCAGATCGGTGCCGGCCTCCAGATAACCGCCCGCCTTCATCTCCATCGCGACGAAGCCGAGCACGCTGTTGTTGAACACCACGACCTTGATCGGCAGATCGAGCTGGCGCGCGGTGAGCAGATCGCCGAGCAGCATCGACAGCCCGCCGTCGCCCGATAGCGAAATCACCTGGCGGCCCGGCTCGACCGCCTGCGCGCCCAAGGCCTGCGGCATCGCGTTGGCCATCGAGCCGTGATTGAACGAACCGTGCAGCGTGCGCTTGCCGTTCATGGTCAGATAACGCGCGGCCCAGAGCGTCGGCGTGCCGACGTCGACAGAAAACACCGCGTCCTCATTGGCGACCTTGTCGACGATGCTGGTGAGGTATTGCGGATGTATCGCGCGACCCGGCGCGGACGGCCGTGCTAGATCGTCGAGGTCTTTGCGCGTATCCGCATAGTGCTTGCGCGCATTCTCCAGGAAACGCCGGTCGCTCTTATGCTTGAGCCGCGGCATCAGCGCCTGCAAGGTCGCCTTCACATCGCCGACCAGACCGAGCTTCAACGGCGCGCGCTTGCCGAGCGCCGAACCGCGCCGGTCGATCTGCACCACGTTGCCGTGCGACGGATAAAAGTTGCGATACGGGAAATCGGTGCCGAGCATCACGAGCGTGTCGCACGACATCATCGCGTGATAGCCGGAGCTAAAGCCGATCAGCCCGGTCATGCCGACATCGAACGGGTTGTCCCATTCCACGTATTGCTTGCCGCGCAGCGCATGCACGGTCGGCGCGCCGAGCTGATCGGCGAAGGCGACCACTTCGTCGTGCGCGCCCGCGCAGCCGCTGCCGCACAGCAGCGTCACGGCGCCCGCCTGGTTGAGCAGATCGGCGAGCCGGTCGAGATCCGCCTCGGACGGCACGATCGTCGAGCGTTCCAGCGTGCCGGCCCATGCGGGCGTCTCGTCGGGCGCATCGCCCAGCGCGACGTCGCCCGGCAGCACGATCACGGCGACGCCGCGCTCTTCGATCGCGGTGCGCATGGCGCGCGCCAGCACGCGCGGAAACTGCGACGGGTTCGTCACCAGTTCGACGTAGTGACTGCACTCCTTGAACAGCTCTTGCGGATGGGTTTCCTGAAAGTAGCCGAGGCCGATTTCCGAAGACGGAATATGCGCGGCAATCGCGAGCACAGGTTGATGATTGCGATGGCAGTCGTACAGGCCGTTGATCAGGTGCAGATTGCCGGGACCGCAACTGCCCGCGCAGACGGCGAGCTTGCCGGTCGCGGCGGCATCGGCGCCGGCGGCGAAGGCGGCCACTTCTTCGTGGCGCGTGTGCATCCAGCGAATCGAACCGAGGCGTTGCAAGCTATCCGACAGGCCGTTCAGGCTGTCGCCCGTCACGCCCCAGATTCGCTCGACGTCTGCCGCCGCCAGTGTTTTGGCCAGATAATCCGCGATAGTCTGCTTACCCATGCTGTACCCCGCTCAGTGAGAAAGACGCCGCCTCCGGAATGCAGGAGAGTAACGCTTCCTCACGAAACGTGCAGTCACGGTGCCGCTGTAAGCGTGGTGCAATGGCCGCGTGTGAAAACGGCCCGTTGCCGCGCGCTCAGCGCAGCATGAACGACATCGCGGACAGGCAATTCAGCATGCGAACCACATGTTCCGCCGACGCCGCGCTAAAGCGCAGCGTGACTGCGTCGACACGTGTGAGCGTCGGCCATTGGCAGAACAGATCGGCGAGCGCGCTGGTTTGCACACGCAGTTCGCATTCCACCGGCTTCGCCTCGGCGCGGGTCGATTGACGCGCGTGTCCCCTTGCGAGATGCTGCTGGACCACTTCACGCGCGGCGGCTTCGATAGCGGCGCGCGCGCTGGCCGGCGATTGCGTGACGCCGCTCGCATGCCCCGTCGCGCTCTTGGTGACGACAAAACGCGCGCCCGGAAAACGCGGCGCGGTTTCTTCGGCGAAGACGTCGTCGCCGGATAAAAGCCCTACCTGTGCACCATATTCTTCCGCCAGCGCGCCATAGATGCCCGCCTCGCCGACCTCGACGCCGTTCAACGAAACGCGTGCGAAAGCAAAGCTGTTGACGGTGTGGGCGAGGATGCCGCGCGTTTGCGACATGGCGTGATAGCCGATCATGAAGACCAGCGCCGCGCCGTATTCGAGCCCGGCCATCATGCCCAAAGTGCGCGGCTTGCCGAGCACGATCTGCGCGCGCGCGTCGAGCAGGTCGGGCAGCAAATTGCGAAAGCCGCCATGAGAGTCGTTGACCCACACTTGCGTCGCGCCGCCGGCGAAGGCGCCTTCGATCGCCGCGTTGGCTTCGAGCGTCATCCAGCGGCGCGCGGCTTCGTATTCGCCGTTGCCCGCGCGTGTCTGTTCAGGGTGAAACACGCCGGCAATGCCTTCGATGTCGGCGGAAATAAGGACTTTCATCAGCGAGTGCGTTCGAGTAGTTGGGCAAGATCGGGCACGGAGTCACGCAGCGATAGACGCTGGTGAGCGTCGCGCCCGGTTACGGATACGGCGCTCCACAAGGCGTCGAGAATCGCCTGCTCGACGCTGTCGGCGCATGCGCGAAAGAGCGGGTCGAGACGTTCGTCGGCAAGAAGCGGTGGGAGCGTGATGAAGTCGGCGCCGTGCGGCACGGTATAGGCCGTTGAAAACGCGAGCGCGATATCGCCGCTGCCGTGGCCGTACACCGAACCCGTACGCGCGAGACCCGCCGCCGCGCGCAAGGAGAGACGTTTGAGCTGGCGTGCGTCGAGCGGCGCATCGGTGGCGACGATCACGATGATCGAGCCTTGCTCCGGCTTCATTGTGGACGTGGCCGATGATGCCGCCGTCGCCGCTTTGGCCGCTTTGGCCGCCCGCTCGGCGAGCATACGGCCGAGCGGCGTGCCGTCGACGGTCAGCATCGGCAGGCGGCCAAAGTTCGCCAGCACGAGTGCGCCGACGGTATAGCTACGGTTCGCCACGCCCACCACGCGCGACGCATTGCCAATGCCGCCCTTCATATCGAAGCACGACATGCCGCGCCCCGCGCCGACCGATCCGCTTGCGACACTTGCGCTGGCGGCTGCACACGCATCGTCGAAATGTTGCGCGGTGACGGCCAGTGCCTGGATATCGTTCAGATACCCGTCATTGCATTCGAACACCAATGGATTGACGGTCGACCACTCGCGCCCAATTCGCGGATTCGCGCGAATGGCCGCACGAATCTGCGCCTGCGCGACGGCGCCGACACCGAACGTGTTGGTCAGCGCGATCGGCGTTTCCAGCGTGCCGAGTTCTTCGACTTGCACGAGCCCGATACTTTTGCCGAACCCGTTGATCACCGACGCCGCCGCCGGCACCTTCGCGAGAAACGGATCGCCGTCATGCGGACGGATCACGGTCACGCCGGTTTGCACGGCGCCTGCATCGAGCGTGCAATGTCCGACTGTCACGCCATGTACATCCGCGATCGTGCCGAGCGGACCGCCTGGCAACGTGCCGATATGCGGCGCGTTTTGAAGCTCGCTCGAATTCATGGCCGGTCGAGCTTCGGATCGAGCGCATCCCGCAAACCGTCGCCGAGCAGATTGAACGCCAGCACGGTCAGGAAAATCGCGAGACTCGGAAACAACGCGATATGCGGCGCCGTGACCATGTCCGCGCGCGCTTCATTGAGCATCGCGCCCCACTCCGGCGTTGGCGGTTGCGCGCCGAGACCGAGAAACGAGAGGCTCGCAGCGGTAATGATCGAGGTGCCGATACGCATCGTGAAGTACACCACCACTGAGGAAATCGTCCCCGGCAGAATGTGCCGCACGATGATCGTCCAATCCGACGCGCCGATGCTGCGCGCCGCCTCGATATACGTGAGTTGCTTGAGCATCAGCGTATTGCCGCGCACGAGCCGCGCGAACGCCGGGATGCTGAAGATCGCGACCGCGCAGATCACGTTGATCATGCCGTTGCCGAGAATCGCCACCACGCCGATGGCCAGCAAAATGCCGGGAAACGCGAACAGCACGTCGGCCACGCGCATGGTGATGCGGTCCCACCAGCCTTCGTAATAGCCGGCCAGCAAACCGAAGAACGTGCCGATCACCGCGCCGATCGCAACGGACAGAAAGCCCGCTTCAAGCGAAATGCGCGAGCCCGCGAGAATGCGGCTGAAAATATCGCGGCCCAGCGAATCCACGCCGAACCAGTGCGCCGCGGACGGCCCCGCGTTCAACGCGTCGTAGTCGAAGAAATTCTCCGGGTCATACGGCACGATGTGCGGTGCGACGATCGCGACCGCAATCAACAGCAGCACGAAGATGCCGGCGCCAAGCGCCACGTGCTGCTTACGGAATTTGCGCCAGAACTCGCTCCACGGCGTGCGGATCGCGCGTTCGGTTTTGACAGGGTTGGCCGCGTTCGGCTCGGTGGCGGTCGTGCTCATGCGGGCCTCACTTGAAACGGATGGTGGGGTTGATCACGGCGTACAGCACGTCCACGACCAGATTGATGATGATGAATTCCAGCGAGAACAACAGCACTTCAGCCTGGATCACCGGATAGTCGCGCATCGAAACGGCATCCACCAGCAGGCGTCCGAGGCCTGGCCAGTTGAACACCACTTCCACCACGATTGAACCGCCCAGCAGAAAACCGAATTGCAGACCCATCATCGTGATGACGGGAATCATCGCGTTGCGCAGGCAGTGTTTGACGATCACGAGACGCTCGGGCACGCCCTTGGCGCGCGCGGTCCGCACAAAGTCTTCGTTCATCACTTCGACGAACGACGCCCGCGTGAAGCGCGCCATCACCGCCGCGACGGCCGCGCCGAGCGTGAGCGACGGCAACACATAGCTCTGCCACGAACCGTCGCCGACGATCGGCAGCCAGCCGAGCTTCACCGAAAAAATCTCCATCAGCAGCATGCCGAGCGCGAAAGCGGGAAACGAAATACCCGATACCGCGAGCGTCATGCCGAGCCGGTCCGGCCAGCGGTTGCGCCACACGGCAGAGACGATGCCGATGCCCATGCCCAGCACGACCGCCCACACCATGCTGGCGAGCGTGAGCAGCAGCGTCGGCATGAAGCGCTCGCCGATTTCCTGGCTGACCGGGCGCTTGCTGCGCGTCGAAATGCCGAAGTCGCCGTGCGCGATCTTCACGAAGAAATTCGCGAACTGCTGCGGCATCGGCTTGTTCAGGCCGAGATCGGCACGCACCAGCGCGACAGTCGCCTCGTCCGCATCGGGACCGGCGGCGAGCCGCGCCGGATCGCCCGGCAGCATATGCACGAACAGGAACACCAGCACGGCGACGATGAAAAGCGTCGGCAGCAGGCCAAAGAGACGTTTGACGAGGAAATTCAGCATGACATTCAATCCGGCAATGATGCGGGCAACGAAAGATCTTGTGCGGCGCGTAGCGGCACGTAGCGGCGCAAAGCAGCGACCGTGCAACGCGGCGTGCCAATGAAACGGCACACCCGCGCTCACGGCCGGCTCATCACTTGATCGCGATCTCGTCGAAATTGAACGAACCGTCCGGCGCCACATACGCACCCGACAGACGCTTGCTGCGCGCGTACACGACCTTCTCCTTGACGAGGAAAATCCACGGCGCGTCGGCCCAGATGCGTTTTTGCGCGTCCGTGTAGAGCTCGGCTTTCTTCGTGCGGTCGGTGGTTTCGAGCGCCTGCTTCAGATCGCTGTCGACGGTATCGTTCTTGTAGTACGCGGTGTTGACCATCTTCGGCGGGAACGAGACCGACGCGAGCAGCGGCGTGATCGCCCAATCCGCTTCGCCCGTCGACGACGACCAGCCCGCGTAGTACATGCGAACCGGCGCCGTCGCGGCGTCTTGCGCGCTTTCCACCTTGGCGACGCGTTGACCCGCTTCGAGCGCTTCGACCTGCGCCTTGACGCCCACTTGCGCGAGCTGCTGCTGCACGAACTGGATCACCTTCTGCGCGGTCGAGTAGTTATACGCGGACCACAGCGTGGTTTCGAAACCGTTCGGATAACCGGCTTCCTTCAGCAACGCGCGCGCCTTGGCCGGATCGTACGGCCACGGGCCCTGCTTCACCGCGTAGTCGACGCCTTGCGGCACCACGCCGTCAGCCGGCGTCGCGTAACCGGCGAACACGACCTTGGTGAGCGCGTCCTTGTTGACCGCATAGTTCAGCGCTTCACGCACCTTCGGATTGTCGAACGGTTTCTGATTCACGTTCAGGCTGATATAGCGCTGAATGATCGACGGCGACGCGATCAGATCGACCTTCGGGCTCGACTGCAATTGCGCGGCCTGTTCGAACGGCACCTGGAACGCGAAATCCGCTTCGCCGGTGCGCATCAACGCAGCACGCGTGTTGTTGTCGACCACCGGCTTCCAGTCGATCGCGTCGACCTTCGGGTAACCCTTCTTCCAGTAACCGGCAAACTTCTTCACCGTCAGATCGCCCGCCGGATCCCACTTCACCAGTTCGAACGGACCCGTGCCGACCGGATGGAACGCGATGTCCTTGCCATACTTCTTCAGCGCGTCCGGCGAAATCATTACCGCCGACGGATGCGCCAGCACGTTGACGAACGCCGAGAACGGCGCCTTCAGCGTGATCTTCACCGTGTACGGATCGACCACTTCGGTCTTCTCGATGCGGTTGAACATGTTGTAGCGCTTGAGCTTGTTCGCCGGATCGGTCACGCGGTCGAAGTTCGCTTTCACCGCCGCTGCGTTGAAGTCCGTGCCGTCCTGGAACTTGACGCCGTGGCGCAGCTTGAACGTGTAGACCTTCGCATCCGGGCTGGCTTCGTAGCTGTCGGCCAGCACGTTGACCAGCTTCATGTCCTTGTCGAAGCCGAACAGCCCCTGATAGAACGACTTCGCGACGGCTTGCGAGAGCGTGTCGTTGGCATCGTACGGATCGAGCGTCGTGAAGGTTGAGGCGACAGCCATTACGGCCGTGGTGTCGGCGTGCGCCGCATTGCCCGCGAGCATCGCGAACACCACCGCGCCGCCGCTGATCAGCGCGCGCAAACGAAACGGAGAAGACGGGACCAGCAGGTTCATGAGGTTGGCTCCAGGCTGCGAAATGAAAACAGGTTGTGATGCTGCGAGAAGAAACGTGTGGCTAGAGGTTCTGCTATCTGGTTTTAGTACGCGCCACCCACGTGATGCCGGGCGACGAAATGATCCGGGCCGACTGCCACGAGCGGGGCCACGATAGGCTCATCGTTCAGCGCGCGGATCGGGCTCGGAATCTCGTCGGCGGCGAGCATGCGCTTTGCGTGACGGCGCGCCGGATCGGCAACCGGCACCGCGCCCATCAGCTTGCGCGTGTACGGATGCTGCGGCGCTTCGAACACCGCGCGGCGCGGGCCGATTTCGACGATCTGGCCGAGATACATCACCGCGACGCGATGACTGACGCGTTCGACCACGGCCATGTCGTGCGAAATGAACAGATACGCGACGCCGAGTTCACGCTGCAGATCGAGCATCAAATTGACGATCTGCGCTTGCACGGAGACGTCGAGCGCCGACACGGATTCGTCGGCGATCACGACTTTGGGGTTCAGCGCCAGCGCGCGCGCAATCGCGATGCGTTGCCGTTGACCGCCGGAGAATTCGTGCGGATAGCGCCGCGCGGCTTCGGGCGGCAGGCCGACTTTGTCGAGCAGCCACGCCACCCGCGCCTGCGCTTCGGCGCCCTGCGCGACGCCGTGCACGAGCAACGGCTCCATGATTGAAAAGCCGACCGTCAAACGCGGATTCAGCGACGCGAACGGGTCCTGGAAAATAAACTGGATATCGCGGCGCAGCGCCTGCAATGCGGGGCCGGTCAGCGAGCTGATTTCCTTGCCGTTGAATTCGATCGACCCGCTTTGACTTTCGACCAGACGCAGCAGCGAGCGGCCCGTGGTCGATTTGCCGCAACCGGATTCGCCGACCAGTGCGAGCGTTTCGCCGGGCCGCAAATCGAAGCTGACTTTTTCCACCGCATGCACGCGGCCCGTTAGGCGGCCGAACAACCCGCTCTTGACCGGAAAGCGCGTGACCAGATCGCGAACCCGCAGAATCGGCGGCGTGGTTTCCTGCACCAGCGGCTGCGTTTCTTCCGCGACGGCGGCAGCGGGACGCACGGCCTGGTCAGTGCCGCTCAGGCTCGCCTGCTCGACGGTCAGGATCGGAAACTTGGCCGGCTGATCGGTGCCTTGCATCGCGCCGAGACGCGGCACGGCGGCGAGCAACGCCTTCGTATAAGGATGCGACGGCGCGGCGAACAACGCGTCGGAGGCGCCCTCTTCCACCTTCTCGCCGCGATACATCACCAGCACGCGGTCCGCCACTTCGGCGACCACGCCCATGTCGTGCGTGATGAAGATCACGCCCATGTTCATCTCGTCCTGCAAGCCGCGGATCAGTTGCAGAATCTGCGCCTGGATCGTCACGTCGAGCGCGGTGGTCGGCTCGTCGGCGATCAGCAATGCAGGTTTGCACGACAGAGCCATCGCGATCATCACGCGTTGACGCATGCCGCCCGACAGTTGATGCGGAAACCGCGCCGCCACACGCCGCGCCTCAGGAATGCGCACGAGTTCGAGCAGACGCAGCGTTTCAGCATGCGCGGCGGAGCGGCTCTTGCCCTGATGCAACGCGATCGCCTCGCTGATCTGATCGCCCACCGTGAAGACCGGATTGAGCGAGGTCATCGGCTCCTGAAAAATCATCGCGATGTCGGCGCCGCGAATCGAACGCATCGTGCCGGACGACGCTTTCGCGAGGTCAAGCACGCTGCCGTCGCGGCGCCGGAAAGCGATGCTGCCGCCGGCAAGGCGCCCACCGCCATGCTCGATCAGCCGCATCAACGCGAGCGAGGTCACTGACTTACCCGAACCCGATTCGCCGACGATCGCCAGCGTCTCGCCGCGCTCGACCGTCAGCGACAGATTGCGCACCGCGTTAAAGGTGGTGTCGCCGCTGCGGAAGGCGACCGACAGATCGTCGACCGCGAGCACGCGTTGTGGCGGCAAGGTTTCGATAAGCGGACGGGCGGTGTGCGATGAAGTCGGCACGGTGGTTCCTTTGAATTCGAACGCGGCTAACGGGGGTTCAAGCGGGGGTTCAAGCTGTGAGCGGCCAGACTGACTAGCGGTAAATCGCCGTGACCGGCGTTTCGCCGAGCCGCGCGAAACCGCGGTACATGCCTTCGGTGTTGAACGGCAGCGTGACGTTGCCGCGCGCATCGACGGCGATCAGGCCGCCGCGTCCGTCGATCTTCGGCAGGCGGTTCATCACCACGTCGTCGGCTGCTTCCTGCAGCGATACGTTGCGGTAGGCCATTTGCGCGGCGACGTCGTAGGCCGCGACCATGCGCATGAACATCTCGCCCGAGCCGGTGGTCGAGACCGCGCAGGTCGCGTCGTCCGCATAGCAGCCCGCGCCGATCAGCGGCGTATCGCCGACCCGCCCGACCTGCTTGTTGGTGACGCCACCCGTCGACGTCGCCGCCGCCACATGGCCGTGCTGATCGAGCGCGACCGCGCCGACGGTGCCGAACTTGCGGTTCGGATCGATCGGTTCATGCGGCGTCGGATCGTCGTCATTCGAAGACGGCGCGGCGGCGAGCGTCGCGCCATCGTGATCGAGCATGGCGCGTTGCTGACCGCGCGCGATCAGCCATTGACGATGACGCGCCTCGGTATGGAAATACTGCGGCTCCGCAAATTCGAGACCTTGCGCGGCGGCGAACGCTTCCGCGCCTTCGCCGGTGAACAGCACATGCTCGCTGCGTTCGAGCACACGGCGCGCGGCAAGAATCGGATTGCGCACGCGTTTCACGCAGCAGATCGCGCCGGCTTCGAGCGTGCTGCCGTCCATGATCGCTGCGTCGAGTTCGTGCGTGCCGGCCGCTGTGTAGACCGCGCCGTGGCCCGCGTTGAAGAGCGGACAATCTTCGAGCAGGCGCACGGCTTCGCTGACGGCGTCGAGCGCGCTGCCGCCGTCGGCGAGCACGCGCTGCCCGGCGCTTAGCACCGCGTGCAAGGCAGCGTGGTATTCGGCTTCGGCGCTGGCCGACATCGACGAGCGCAGGATCGTCCCTGCCCCGCCATGAATGGCAATGACTGCGTTGGAGTTCATCGTTTGGCTTTCGTAGTGCGAGGAGTACGGGAAGTGCGGGTGGCTCGGGTCGCGCCGCGCGCGGGCCGCGCGTTCGTGCCGGCGGCCTCCGCTTGTGGATCGACGAGCCACGGCAGCAGGAATTCGCTGACTTCGGCGGCGGCCTTCACCGAGCGTTTCGCGCGATACGCGACCGCGTCGCACAGCGCTTCGATCACGGCGAGCACGGCCGAATCGGCGTTCGCCGCGAGCCGCCGATCGGCGCGGATGTAGAGCGAGATATCGGCGAACTGCGCGAGCGGTGAACGCGGACTGTCGGTGAGCGCAAGCACGCGAGCGCCACGGCCTGCCGCGCGATGCGCGAGTTCGATCGTGTCTTCGACGTAGCGCGGAAAAGCGAGGCCGATCACGAGATCGCTCTCGCTGGAAGCGAACAGACGCCGCGCGGCATGCGACGGTCCGCCCATCAGCGCGAGCGACTGCACGTTGTCGTGATACGGCATCAAGCCGTGTTCCATCAGACCCGCGAGAAACGCGCTGGCGCCGAAGCCGAGCACGAACACGCGGCGCGCGGCGATGATCGCTTCGACGGCGGCTTCGGCCGCGGCGCTGTCGATTGCCGTGCGGGTGGCTTGCAGATTGTTGGCGGCCTGTTCGAGCGAGGCGTCGACCACATCGTCGCCGGCTGCGAGCGACTCCTGCGCACTGCGCAAGCGCTCGACCGGCGCGAGCGTCGCCTCGAAGCCACGCACCAGCGCCTCACGAAATTGCGGGTAGCCGTCGAAACCGAGCGCGCGGGCGAAGCGATTCGCCGTCGCCACCGAGGCGCCGACCACGCTCGCCAGTTCGTCGATCCGCATGGTCGCCGCGCGAAACAGATTGGCCAGCACGTAGTCGCCCATGCGCCGGTGAATCGGCGTGAGGGTCGGCATGGCCGCGGCAATGCGTGCGGCAATGGCCTGCTCGGCGGAGCCGGATGCAACGGACGGTTGATGAATCATGCGAGCGAGGGCGTGCCGGAGACGTAATGAAAATGAATGAAAGTATATTTACACGGAAATCTCGTAGAAAAAAATTCATTTTCATTTTCGAGGGTTTTCACCGACGAGCGGCGCTGAAAAACGACGCGTGTCGGACGCACCGACACGCAGTATGAAAATCCGTTTTCAGCAAACCGCGGCGCTTTGCTCTGGAATGCGAGCCAGCCGCGCCGCCGGCGACATCACGATGATCGACGCCTGCACGAGGAACGCCACTGCCGCCGCGACCAGACACGCGTCCATGCCCCAGCGCGCGCTGATCGCCGCACCGAGCAACGCGCCCACCGGCCGCGCTCCGTAGGTGGCGGTGCTGTTGAGCGCGGAGACGCGGCCCATCATCCGTTCGGGCGTGATGGCCTGGCGCAGCGTGGTCGAGCCGACCACCCACAGAATCGGTCCGGCGCCGAGCAGGAAGAAGCTCAGCATCGCCAGCCAGAACGACGGCGTGACGAGTGTCGCCACCATCACGAGCGATGCGAGCAGCCCGCACGACGGCCCGATAATCAGCACGCGGCCGAATGCGAGACGTCGCGCGATGGCGGGTGCAGCGAGCGCACCGCACACCATGCCGACACCGTAAGCGCCGAGCGTCACGCCAACCGCCGACGCGCTCAGACCCAGCCGATGCACCGCGTACGGCACATACACCGCTTGCAGCACGAAGAAGCCGAGGTTGAAAAAAACCGCGGTGGCGAGCATCGGACGCAGCAGCGCATCGCGCAGCACGAAACGCGTACCGTCGCGCAGTTCCAGCATGAAGTGACGTTGCGGCAACGCCGTGCGCGGTGGCTCGCGCAAGCCCGCCAGCAACGCGACGGCCAGCGCCGACAGCGCGGCCGCGCAGCCATACGCCCAACCCGCGCCGATCCAGCCGACCAGCAGGCCGCCGAGCGCGGGCCCCGCGGAATACGCCACGCTGCGCGCGAGTTCGAGCCGGCCGTTCGCGCTGGCATACGCTTCGCGCGGCACGAGCGCGGGCACGAGCGACGGAGCCGCGACGTTGTAGGCCACGGTGCCAGTCGCGGCGATGAAGCCGAGCGCGGCGAGCAGCGGCAAGCTCAGCGTATGGGTCATGACGAGCAGCAGCACGCACAGCATGGCGATCGCGCGCACGCTTTCGGCGAGTGTCATCAACGTGCGGCGCGAGCGGCGGTCGGCCCAGACGCCGAGCGGGATCGACAGCAACAGGAATGGCAGCGTCTGGGCGGTTTGCAACAGGCCCGTATCGCGCGCGTCGGCGCCGAGTGCGAAGACCGCGACGAGTGGCGCGGCGGCGAGGCTGATCTGCTCGGCGGATTGCGCGACCAGGTTCGACCACCCGAGCCGCTGAAAGGCGGCCGGCAGTCGAGGCGCGGAAGATGTTGAGGATGTAGCGTGCATCGATGAACTCCTGCAATGTGACAAGAAGGAGTTCATCGTCGTCCGACTCGTGCCGCGGGGCGCTCCGCTTCTTGCGGTGTTATTCTTCGCTCGCCATGAATCTCGAAAGCATCCTCTTCACTCAAGGTTTCGGCTCGCGCCGCCAATGCCGCGCGCTGATCGCCGACGCGCGCGTGAGCATCGGCGGCGTTGCCTGCACCGATGCCGACGCCGATTTCCCCACCGGCGACACCGCCTTCTCCTTCAGCGTGGACGGCGTCGTCTGGCCGTATCGCGAGCACGCCTATCTGTTGCTGAACAAGCCGGCGGGCTATGAATGTTCGCGTGATCCGCAGCATCATCTGAGCGTGTTCAGCCTGTTGCCGCCGCAGTTCGCCGAGCGCGGCGTGCAATGCGTGGGCCGCCTCGATCAGGACACCACCGGCCTCCTGCTGCTCTCCGACGACGGCAAGTTCGTGCACCTCTTCACATCGCCGAAACGCAAAGTGCCGAAGGTGTATGTCGCGACTACGCGTCATCCGCTCGACGACGCGCAATTGAGCGCGCTGCGCGACGGCGTGCTGCTGCACGGCGAGCCCAAACCGATTGCCGCAGTCGACGCGGCGGCGCGCGGCGCTCACACGCTCGCGCTCACCGTGATGGAAGGCAAGTATCACCAGGTCAAGCGGATGATCGCCGCGGCCGGCAACCGTTGCGAGGCGCTGCATCGCGAGCGGATCGGCGGACTCGCGTTGCCCGACACGCTTGCGCCGGGCGCATGGCAATGGCTCGACGAAACCGACCTCGGATCTTTACGGAGCGGGTAAACCGGTAGCGCCCCTTTAAGCTCTTGATGCAGCAGGAAAACGCATGAGCGGCTGCCCACATAGCGCGCGCGGCGCCTGGTCACGCGCTGCGTCGCAGCATGATCTTCCTTACACCTCGCCCTATACTCGTTTAAACAAAGACTACAAAGAGTTCAAGGAGGGGCGCCATGATCATCCACGATGGTTTCCAGATTTCGTCCGTGATGATTGCTTTCGTGTGCGTCGGACTGATCCTGATCGGCGGATTGCTGGTCGTGATGCGGCTGCGCCACAAATATCATCCGAACCTGATCGGCGCATTGATCGGCGCGATGCTGTGTTTCCTGTTGCTGGAAGCATTGCCCGCGCTGACGTAGGCCTCGCGAGGCCGCGTCGCGCTGATGAAGTAGAGCGCGGCGCGGGTTGGATTGTCCAGGCGACGCCTGGAGAGATGGCTTTTCCCCGCGTTTTTTCGTGGTTTCTGCGGTGCGTGAGGCGGCTTGGTACGGCGAGCTTCGCGCTACGCCTTCACGCCTTCACGCCTTCACGCCTTCACGCCTTCACGCCTTCACGCCTTCACGCAGAAAATCTTCCACGCTCGGATACCGCAAGCGCACCCGCAATTCCCCTTTAAGACGCCGGTTTATCAGCCGCCTTGATTCACGCATGAACGACAGCAAGGTCGGCTCGATCTGCGACTCCGCTTCGGCTCGCGTGATGCGCGGCGCGCGCGCGAGACCGAACGCGTCCGCGACCTCGTCGAAGTACTCGCCCATTTTCAGCGACGTGTCGTCGGACGCGTGCACGACGCGCCCCGGCCGTCCGTGCGTGGCGAGGCGCACGAGGATCGCGGCCAGATCGTCGGCGTGAATGTGGTTGGTGTAGACGTCGTCGGCATCGATCAGGGCCGGCGTGCGCTTTTCGAGCCGCGCGAGGGGCAGGCGGTTGCCCGCATAGATGCCCGGAATCCGCGCGATGCTCGCGGCGACGCTGCCGCGCGCGGTCGCGCGCCGCAATTGCCGTTCGGCCGAAACGCGCCGCTTGGCGCGCGGGTTGGCGGCTTGCGTCGCGCGGGTCTCGTCGATCCACGCGCCGCCACAGTCGCCATAAACGCCCGTCGTGCTCGCGTACACGAGGCGCACGGGCGCACGCGAAGCGGCGGTCCGGCGCACCCCGTCGGGTACAATATTGGCTGCTCCAGATTCCGCCCACGAGGCACGAAGTTGGCGCAACCGCCCCACCGGCGGGACCGCAGGCGCCACGGCGGCCCGCGCTAAAGCGCGGCGCGTGCCTAAAGTAGCGAGCAAGGCGCCGGTACGGCGGTCGTCGTCGCCGGTTTTCTGTGGCGGCGCGAGATGCAGCACCGTCGGTGCGAGGCCCGCCAACCGTTTCAGGCTGCCGCGCACGTCGAGATCGCCGACCAGCGGCGTGACGCCCGCGGCGCGCAATTCGGCGCAGCGCCCGGCGTGGCTGGTCAGCGCGAAGACATGCGCGCGCGGCCGCAGCAAGGGCACGCAGCGCATGCCGACATCGCCGCAACCTACGATTAACACGCGCGGCCGGCGGAAGTTTCGTGTCGCTTTCATGGTGGACGCATTGTAGCCGTCAAGCGCGGCACGTACCGCGCAGTTGACACGCCGGGTCCGATCGCGCGGGTCCGATAACGATTACCGACTTTTCGATTTCGAACACTTTATGGCATTTAACGTCACGCTCCGGCAAAGCGGCCGGCAGTTTCAGGTAGAACAGGACGAACCGGTGCTGAGCGCCGCCTTGCGCCAGGGCGTCGGCCTGCCCTACGGCTGCAAGAACGGCGCTTGCGGTTCGTGCAAGGGCACTGTGGTCAGCGGGGAAATCGAGCAGCGTGCGCATTCGTCGTCGGCTTTGTCGAACGACGAAAAGACGCGCGGCATGGCGCTGTTTTGCTGCGCGACCGCCTGCACCGATCTCGAAGTGGACATCCGCGAAGTGGCGGGCGTCGGCGACGTGCAGGTCAAGAAGCTGCCCTGCCGCGTGAACGCGATCGAGCGCAAGGCCGACGACGTCGTCGTGCTGAAGCTGCAATTGCCCGCCAACGAGCGTCTGCAATATCTCGCCGGCCAGTACCTCGAATTCATTCTGAAAGACGGCAAGCGCCGCAGCTATTCGATGGCAAATGCGCCGCACACCGAAGGTCCGATCGAATTGCACATCCGTCACATGCCCGGCGGCGCGTTCACCGATCACGTGTTCAACACCATGAAAGAGCGCGACATCCTGCGCTTCGAAGCACCGCTCGGCACGTTCTTCCTGCGTGAAGATTCGGACAAGCCGATCGTACTGCTCGCATCGGGTACGGGCTTCGCGCCGCTGAAGGCGATCGTCGAGCACGCGGTGTTCAAGAACCTGAACCGGCCCATGACGCTCTACTGGGGCGCACGTCGCAAGAAGGATCTGTATCTGCTCGAGTTGGCCGAACAATGGGCGCGCGAGATTCCGAACTTCAAGTTCGTGCCGGTGCTCTCGGAACCGGACGCGGGCGACGCATGGACGGGCCGCGTCGGTTTCGTGCATCGCGCGGTGATCGAGGATCTGCCGGATCTGTCGGCGTATCAGGTGTATGCGTGCGGCGCGCCGGTGATGGTCGAGTCGGCGCAACGCGATTTCACGCAGCACCACGGTTTGCCGGGAGACGAGTTCTACGCGGATTCGTTCACAAGCGCAGCGGATCTGGCGAACGCGGTTTGATGGGACACGCGGCCTGATCGAGCAATCGGTCAGGCCGCGCCTGAGCAACGTGTCAGCATGATGGCCGGCGCACAAAAATCTGTTTCGACGCCGTCCAACGCAAATTCATGGTTTACACCGGCGCTTTCCTTGTCGTATTCTTTCGCGCATGAACCGCATCCAGTCCGAACTTCGACGTCGCCGCTCGCCGCTCCCCTAGGGACGCCGCTGGCTTCGTCACGGATTCGCGCCACACCAAGGCGCAAGCTGTTCGAATCATGAAAGCCACGGCATGCCGTGGCTTTTCTGTTTTTCCGGCCGCTGGTTTGTAGTTGGCCAATCTTCATCCACCCCTCACCCCCGCTGTCTGGAGCCTGCCGTCATGAATTTCAATGAATATCCGATCGAGTCGCTGATGTACATCACGAACCGGCCCGAAATCGTTTTCACGCACGGCAAAGGCTCGTGGCTCTACGACAACAACGGCAAGCGATATCTGGACTTCATCCAGGGCTGGGCGGTCAACAGCCTCGGCCATTGCAACGACGGCATGATCGAAGCGCTGAACAAGCAGTCGCAATTGCTGATCAACCCATCGCCGGCCTTCTACAACCAGCCGATGGCGCAACTCGCCGGTCTGCTCACGCAACATAGCTGCTTCGACAAGGTGTTCTTCGCGAACAGCGGCGCTGAGGCCAACGAAGGCGCGATCAAGCTCGCTCGCAAGTGGGGCAAGAAGTTCAAGGACGGCGCGTTCGAAATCATCACGTTCGATCACAGCTTCCACGGCCGCACGCTCGCCACCATGTCGGCGAGCGGCAAGCCGGGTTGGGACACGATCTATGCACCGCAAGTGCCGGGCTTCCCGAAGGCGGATCTGAACGACATCGCGTCGGTGGAAAAACTCATCAACGCGAAAACCGTTGCCGTGATGCTGGAACCGATTCAGGGCGAAGGCGGCGTGATTCCCGCCACGCGCGAATTCATGCAGCAACTGCGCGAGCTGACGAAGAAGCACAACCTGTTGCTGATCGTCGATGAAGTGCAAAGCGGCTGCGGCCGTGCCGGCACGTTGTTCGCGTACGAACTGTCGGGCATCGAGCCGGACATCATGACGCTTGGCAAGGGCATCGGCGGCGGCGTGCCGCTCGCAGCGCTCCTCGCGAAAGCGGAGATCGCCGTGTTCGAGGCCGGCGATCAGGGCGGCACCTACAACGGCAATCCGCTGATGACCGCGGTCGGCTACTCGGTGATTTCGCAACTCACGGCGCCGGGTTTCCTCGAAGGCGTGCGGGCGCGCGGCGAGTATCTGCGCGCGAAGCTGCTGGAGTTGTCGGAAGAGCGCGGCTTCGAGGGCGAACGCGGTGAAGGGCTGCTGCGCGCACTGCTGCTCGGCAAGGACATCGGCAACCAGATCGTCGAAAAAGCGCGCGACATGCAGCCCGACGGCCTGCTGCTGAACGCGGCACGTCCGAACCTGCTGCGCTTCATGCCGGCGCTGAACGTGACGAACAAGGAAATCGACCAGATGATGGCGATGCTGCGTTCGATTCTCGACACACTGTAAGCGAACAGGACCGCGCGTATGACGACGAGCGCAACGTTATCCATCCGCCGCTTCGAAGCGAGCGACACCGATGCCGTGGTCGCACTGTGGCAACAAGCCTTCCCCGAGTACCGGGACGTGACGCGGCCGCAGCGCAATCCGCATCTGTCGATCGCCAACAAGCTGGCGACGCAGCCGGAACTGTTCTTTGTCGCGGTGCTCGGCGAGCGGATCGTCGGCACGGTGATGGGCGGCTACGACGGCCATCGCGGCTGGCTGTATTCGCTCGCGGTGGATGAGTCGCTGCGTCGTCACGGGATCGGCACGCGTCTCGTCGCGCATGTCGAAAACGCACTGACGGAGCGCGGCTGTCCGAAGCTGAATCTGCAGGTGTTGTCCGCGAAGGCCGACATCCGTGCGTTTTACGAGGCGCTCGGTTATCGCACCGATGCGGTGATCAGCCTCGGCAAGCGTCTGGGTGAATTCGCGGACGCCGCGCCTGCCGCCTGACTTGAGTCACCCCAGATAGACAAAGGCCGCATGCGTTTTCACGCATGCGGCCTTTCTTATAGGCAGAGCAAACTAATCAGGCTTATTCACCCAAATACGCGGCGCGCACCTTCGGATCATCCAGCATCTGCTTCGCGTCACCCGACATCGTGACCAGACCCGAGTCCATCACGTAGCCGCGATTCGCTGCTTGCAGCGCCAGACGCGCGTTCTGCTCGACCAGCAGCACCGTCATGCCTTCCGCCGAGATCGCCCGCACCACTTCGAAGATCTTCTCGACCATGATCGGCGACAGGCCCATCGACGGTTCATCCAGCAGCAACAGCTTCGGACGCGAGATGATCGCGCGCGCCATCGCCAGCATCTGCTGTTCGCCGCCCGAAAGCGTGCCCGCGTACTGCGTCGCACGCTCCTTCAGACGCGGGAAAAAGCCGAACATGCGATCGACGTCGGCCTTGATGCCGTCCGTATCCGTACGCAGATAAGCACCCATCTGCATGTTCTCGACGATCGACATGCGCGCGAAAATACCGCGGCCTTCCGGCACCATCGCGAGCCCCTTCTTGAGCAGCAGGTGCGGCGGCACGCCCTTGATCGACTCGCCCATGTACTCGATGTCGCCGATCGTGTAAGGCTTCAGACCCGTGATCGCCTTCATGGTCGTGGTCTTGCCCGCGCCGTTCGCGCCGATCAGCGTGACCAGCTCGCCCTGCGCAACCTCGAGGTCGATCCCCTTGACTGCCTGGATGCCGCCGTAATTGACCTGCAGGCCCTTGATTTTCAACATTGCTGTAGCCATTAGTGGACCCCCGCACCCAGATAAGCTTCGATCACCTTCGGATCCTTCTGCACGTCCTGCGGCAGACCTTGCGCAATCACCTTGCCGTAGTCGAGCACCGTCATCTGGTTGCACAGACCCATCACGAGTTTCACGTCGTGCTCGATCAGCAGGATCGTCTTGCCGTCGGCGCGGATCTTGTCGAGCAACTTGGTCAGCTCGACCTTTTCCGTCGCGTTCATACCGGCGGCCGGTTCGTCCAGCGCGAGCAGCTTCGGATCCGTTGCCAGCGCGCGGGCGATTTCCAGACGACGCTGGTGGCCGTACGACAGGTTGCGCGACGTGTAGTCCGCGTACTGCGCAATGCCGACGTACTCCAGCAGTTCGATCGCGCGTTCCTTGATCTCGCGCTCTTCCTTGCGCTCTGCCGGCGTCTGGAACACCGCGCCCAGCAGGCCGTGCTTGGTGCGCACGTGGCGGCCGACCATCACGTTTTCCAGCGCGGTCATGCCGCCGAACAGACGGATGTTCTGAAACGTGCGCGCGATACCGGCCTTCGCCACCTGATAGACCGCGGTCGGCGTGTAGTTCTCGCCGTCCAGCTTGAACTCGCCCGAATCCGGCGTGTACAAGCCCGTGATCACGTTGAAGAAGGTCGTCTTGCCGGCGCCGTTCGGGCCGATCAAACCGTAAATCTGGCCGGACTTGATCTCAAGCCCGACCTCGGACAGCGCCTGCAAACCGCCGAAGCGTTTGTTCACGCCCTTCACGGACAGTCGAATGTTATCGCTCATAGTTATTCACCTCGTGTCCGTTAGGCCCGTACCGGCTTCTTGCCGCTACGCTTCGACAGTTTCGCGATCTTGTCTTCATGCTTGGGCGACGGCCACAAGCCTTCCGAGCGGTACAGCATGATCAGCACCATGGCCAGTGCGTAGACCAGCTGACGGATCACTTCCGTATCGACGATTTCATGACCGAACACCATGTTCTGCAGCGGACCCATGGTCGAGCGCAGGAATTCCGGCAGCACCGCGAGCAGCACCGCGCCGAGAATCACGCCGGGAATGTGGCCCATGCCGCCCAGCACCACGCACGCCAGCACCACGATCGACTCCGGCAGCGTGAACGATTCCGGCGACACGAAGCCCTGGAAGGAGCCGAACATCGCGCCCGACAGGCCGCCGAACGACGCGCCCATCGCAAACGCCAGCAGCTTCACGTTACGGGTGTTGATGCCCATCGCCTTGGCGGCGATTTCGTCTTCGCGGATCGCGGCCCATGCACGGCCGATACGCGAGTGCTGCAGGCGCGTACACACCCAGATCACCAGCAGCGCGGCCAGCACGAACAGGTAGTAGTACGAGTACACCGACGGGAACTGGAAGCCCAACAGCGAGTGCGTTTGCGCGAGGCTGAAGTCGCCGACGTGCACCGGGTCGATCCCCGTGATCCCCTTCGGGCCGTTGGTGATGTTCACCGGACGGTCGAGGTTGTTCAGGAAGATCCGCACGATTTCCCCGAAGCCCAACGTCACGATGGCGAGGTAGTCGCCGCGCAGACGCAGCGTCGGTGCGCCGAGAATCACGCCGAAGAACGCGGCAACCGCCATCGCGCAGGGCACGATGATCAGGAACGGCACGTGCAGGCCGTTCGGTGCGAGATGCGCGATCCACTCGAACTGCGAGGCCAGATGCGGCGAACTCAACAACGCGGACGTGTAGGCGCCGACCGCATAGAACGCGATGTAGCCCAGGTCGAGCAGGCCGGCGAAGCCGACCACCACATTGAGGCCGAGCGCGAGCATCACGTACAGCATCGCGAAGTCGAGCACGCGGACCCAGTAGTTGCCGCCAGCGGCGCCGATGATCATCGGTGCGGCGATCACGAAGATCGCGGTGAGGATGCCGACGGTCAGCGTCTTCGTCAGGTTCTTTTCAGGGATGAGCGTCGTGGACGGCTCGATCGGTTGAATTGAGGTCATGTCTGTTTTCTCCCGGGATCAGGCGCGATCCGCAACACGTTCGCCAAGCAGGCCCGACGGACGGAACACCAGCACGATGATCAGCACGATGAAAGCGAACACGTCCTGATAGTTACTGCCGAACACACCGCCAGTGAGGTTGCCGATATAGCCGGCGCCCAACTGTTCGATCAGGCCAAGAATCACGCCGCCCACCATCGCGCCGCCGAGATTGCCGATACCGCCGAGCACCGCCGCGGTAAAGGCCTTCAGGCCGGGGATGAAGCCCATATAGAAGTGTGCGTTGCCGTATTCCGACGCGATCATCACGCCGGCCAGAGCGGCGAGCGCCGAGCCGATCATGAAGGTGGCCGAGATCACGAAGTTCGGGTTCACGCCCATCAGCGAGGCATTGCCCGGGTTTTCCGCGATGGCTCGCATCGCGCGGCCGAGCTTGGTCTTGTGGACCAGCAGCAGCAGGCCGCCCATCACGAGGAACGCCACCACGATGATCACGATTTCAGTCATCGAGATCACGGCGCCAGGCGTCGTGTCGGTGGCCTTGATCACGTTCAGCGGGTCGGTGGGCAACAGCTGCGGGAACGGCAGCGGGTTGCGCGACCAGATCATCATGGCCAGCGTCTGCAGCAGGATCGACACGCCGATCGCGGTGATCAGCGGGGCGAGACGCGGCGCTTTGCGCAACGGCCGGTAGGCCACGCGCTCGATCGTGTAGCCGACCGCCGCGCACACAATGGCCGCAATGATCAGCGCGATGATGAGCGTCGGCACATTGCCGAGGCCGGGGAAGTGGTTCTGAAGCACGCCTATGGCTGAGAGCGCAACCATCGCGCCCACCATCAACACATCGCCGTGAGCGAAGTTGATGATGCCCAAGATGCCGTAAACCATCGTATAGCCCAGTGCGATGATGGCGTAAACGCTGCCAAGCACCAGCCCGTTGAGGACCTGCTGGATGAAAATATCCATTTAATGCTCCTTAGCCCGTGCGACTGGATTCGCGTTCTTCATCAGCCGGTGGGCGGTGATGCGGTACGCCAATCTCAACGGCACTGCGGGTACTGATGTAAAAGACCGGTAAGGGTTATCCGCCGCCGGTTTGCCATGACGACCGGGTTGCGGTCGCAGGCTCGCCTTGAGCGGATGCAAAAACGGCACCGTTGGGTGGTTTCGGTGCCGTCAGGCTGAACGTTCCGTCATCACATCTTCACGACGTCGAGAACCGCTTTTTTGCCGTCCTTGAAGTCGTAAAGCGTAATGGCGCCCTCTTTCAAATCACCCTTGTCGTCGAACGCGATGTGACCGATTACCCCGTTGTAATCGGTCGACGGCATCGCAGCCAGCACCTTGGGCGCCTCGATCGAATTAGCGCGCTTCATTGCATCGACAATCACGTACACAGCGTCATACGTGAACGGCGCGTAAATCTGCACCGGTGTGTGGAAGCGGTCCACGTACTTCTTCTCGAAGTCCGCTCCCTTGTCCATTTTCGAAAGCGCAAGTCCTGCCTCCGAACAGACCAGGTTTTGCACGGCGGTTCCCGCCAGCTCACCCACCTTGTCGGTACACACACCGTCGCCGCCAAGGATTTTTGCCCTGATACCGAGCGCCGCCGCCTGTTTGGTAAACGGCCCGCCCGTTGCGTCCATGCCGCCGAACATGATCACGTCCGGCTGAACACGCTTGATCTTCCTAAGGACGGCCTGAAACTCCGTAGCCCTGTCATTCGTGGTTTCGCGCGCAACGATCTTTGCCCCGCTCGCCTGTACTGTCTTCGCAAACTCGTCCGCCAGGCCCTTGCCGTAGACGCTCGAGTCATCGACGATCGCGATGCGTTTCGCGTTAAGCACTTTCGTTGCGTAGTTGGCGAGCGCCGGCCCCTGCTGGGCATCGGTCGCGACCACGCGATAAGTCGTCTTGAAACCTTGTTGCGTGTACCCCGGGTTCGTGGACGACGGCGAGATTTCCAGGATCCCGGCATCGCTATATATCTTGGACGCCGGAATCGAGACGCCGGAATTCAAGTGGCCGATCACGGCGACGACATGATCGTCGACGAATTTTTCAGCGACCGCCGTGCCCGTTTTCGGGTCCGCAGCGTCGTCTTGCGCGTCGAGCTCCAACTGGATCTTGTGGCCGTCGATAGTCAAACCCTGGGTGTTGATTTCATCGATCGCCAAACGCGCGCCGTTTTCATTGTCTTTACCGAGATGTGCAATGGGCCCAGTCAATGGGGCCGCATGGCCGATCTTCACGACAGTCGCTTCGCTCGCCGGTGCCGCTGCAACCGTCGCCGCCGACGCACCCGCTCCCGCCTCGCCATCCTGTTTCTTGCCGCACGCGGTCAACATCGCGACCGCGGCCGCGATGGACACGGCGTAAGCAAATCTGACTCGCATTAAGTAGGTCTCCTGCGCCTTCCAGAAACTATTGTTCGGGGCCCTAAGGCCTTGAGAACGCGCGCATTGTAACTCCAATTTTGCGACGGGCAATATTGTTGAACCGGCAGGGTTTTCCTGCATTGCAACCTTATTTTGAGAGCGAAATCCCCTAAAAGGCGCAACCCGGTTGCGATTGTTTTTCGTGCATCAGTTGCACCAGCGTTGCACCCAATGGCATCAAGTGTTGCAGCGAATTCCCCCGACGCCCGGTTAGAGCGCGGTTCGCCTTAGATATTACGTTTCCATCGATATCGAGACGCACGCACTATCTTAGTGCGTCAAAAAAACGCGCGACCGGCTTAGGTCATATAAAACGGGGACGCATCAATTATAAATCTATAAAAAACCAGATCACATTTCAAAGAAATTTGTGCGAGCGGACACCAAAACGGGCAATTTCTTATGATCTGACACTTTATATTCAATGAGCTTGTTGAAGTCTGGAGATAAAAAAAGCGCGCCCTGGGGCGCGCTTTTCTTTCAGCAGTTGGCGGATTGTCAGGCCGGCAGACCGAGCCCGCGCGGCAGCGGAAACGCGATGTTTTCCTCGATGCCCTCCAGCGCGCGCACGTTGCGCACGCCCAGTTCACGCAGCCTGGCGATTACCGCCTGCGCCAGCACTTCCGGCGCCGAAGCGCCAGCCGTCACGCCGATGCGGCGTTTGCCTTCGACCCAGACCGGATCGATCTGATCAGGCGAGTCCACCATATAGGCGGGCACGCCGAGCTTTTCGGCCAGTTCGCGCAGCCGGTTGGAGTTCGAACTATTCGGGCTGCCCACTACGATCACGACGTCGCATTGCGGCGCCATGAACTTCACAGCGTCCTGACGGTTTTGCGTGGCGTAGCAGATGTCCTGCTTCTTCGGCTCGCGGATGGACGGGTATTTGGCCTTCAACGCGCCGATAATCTCGGCGGCGTCGTCGACCGATAGCGTGGTTTGCGTAACGAAGGCGATCCGCTCGGGGTCGGCCAGCTGCAAGGCCTGCACGTCGTCGATATCTTCCACCAGATGCATGCCCTCGCCCGCCTGTCCCATCGTGCCTTCGACTTCAGGATGGCCTTTGTGGCCGATCATCACGATGTCGAAGCCGTCTTGGCGCATCTTTGCGACTTCGATATGTACTTTGGTTACGAGCGGACACGTCGCGTCGTACACGCGCAACCCGCGCGACTCGGCTTCCGAGCGCACGGCCTTCGACACCCCATGCGCGCTGAAAATGACCGTGTTGCCGGCCGGCACCTCTTCAAGCCGCTCGATGAAGATCGCGCCTTTTTTGCGCAGATCCTCGACGACATATGCGTTATGGACAATCTCGTGACGCACGTAAATCGGCGAGCCGTGCAGCTTGATAGCCCGCTCGACGATCTCGATCGCCCGGTCGACGCCGGCGCAGAACCCGCGCGGCTGCGCCAGCAGGATCTCGGTTTCAGCAAGAGTCGTATCCGTGGTGCTCATGTTTACAGAATCCCGATGATTTTCACTTCAAATGCCAGCGCCTGGCCTGCAAGCGGGTGGTTGAAATCGAACAGAGCCGAGGTTTCGCCGACTTCTTTAAGGACGCCGGCGTAACGGCCGCCACCCGGCGCGTTGAATTCGACCAGGTCGCCCGGCGAAAAATCCTCGCCGATCATGCTGTTTTCCCGCAACGTGGCCAGCGACACGCGCTGAATCAATTCCGGATTGCGGGGACCGAACGCCTGGCCCGGCGCTAGCTGAAAGGTCGAGTGGTGGCCCACCTTCAAACCTAGCAAAATATCTTCCAACGGCGGCGCCAGTTGGCCGGCGCCGAGCAGCAGCGTGGCCGGCTTGTCGTTAAACGTATTGATGACTTCGGCGCCATCGGCAAGGGAAAGCCGGTAGTGAAGCGTCACATGTGAACCGGGTTTCACTTCGGAAATGTCGATGATGCTCATGCAATGCTCGCTCAGTCGAAGCGCGCTGCACGCGTGCGCCGCTGGCGCGGTCGACGCGTGTGGCAAACCGTCGGGTGCCGTGCGCAAAGCGTCTATTGTAAGCCACATGGCGGGCTGCGGCTTGCGTCGTGGCGCCCCAATCCGAAGCGGAGGACACTATATATATGGCAGATGACGTCACCCTGTTTGAAGAGGCCGCCCTCGAGGCGGCGACCAGCGAGGCGCCGCCGCCTAAGGCGCCGGCTTGCGGCGCACTCGCGCCCTCGCCGCTCCTGCGGGGCAAATGGCTTAAAGACGACATGCCGCGCGAGCGGTTGCTGAGGCAAGGGCCCGGCGTGCTATCGGATACCGAGATGATCGTGTTGATACTCGGGTCCGGCCTGCCCGGTCACGACGTCTTCAGCATCGCGCGCGAGTTGCTGGACCGTTTCGGCTCGCTGCGCGCCATGCTCGACGCGACCTACACGGATTTCGACGGCCTGCGCGGCATCGGCCCGGCGAAAAAAGCGCAACTGCTCGCCATCATGGAAATGGCGCGACGTTCGTTGGTCGACAAGCTGCGTTCGCGCTCGCTGCTGAATTCACCCGAAGCCGTGGAAAATTACCTGCGTTTGCGGATCGGCGGGCGTCCACTGGAGGTTTTCGTATCGCTCTTCCTTGACGCGCGGCATCGACTGATACACTGCGAGGAAAGCGCGCAAGGCACGCTCACGCGCATGGCCGTGTATCCGCGCGAAATCGTGCGGCGCGCACTGAGCCTGAATGCCGCCAGCCTGATCGTCGCGCATAATCACCCGTCGGGCGCGGTCCAGCCGAGCGCAAGCGACTGCCGTCTGACGCATACGCTGCGCGACGCCCTGACACTGATCGACGTGCAACTGGTCGATCATCTGGTGGTCGGCGTCGACAGCGTTTACTCGTTTGCGCGCGCCGGCTGGCCGTGAGACGACACGAACCGGACTCGCGCAGACATTGCGCCGGGTCTGGCATCGCAAATAAGGTTTGATTTTGCGGCTTTTTTTCCGCTATAATTCCGGTTTGCCTATTTCCAACCCCCTGTTCCGAAGCCACCAAGGCGTTCCGGAAAGGAAACGTGCCTAGAGTTGTCACAAGCTCAGCGCGAGTCTTTTCGGGAAACTTTCACGGCGTTCGAACTCAGAATTAGCGTATTAGGAGTGCTCTCATGGCACGCGTATGCCAAGTAACTGGGAAAGCGCCGATGAGCGGCAACAACGTTTCCCACGCGAACAACAAAACCAAGCGCCGGTTCCTGCCGAACCTGCAAAGCCGCCGTATCTGGGTGGAAAGCGAAAACCGTTTCGTGCGTCTGCGCATTTCGAACGCCGGTCTGCGCTTGATTGACAAGAACGGTATCGACTCCGTGCTCGCAGATCTGCGCGCACGCGGCGAAGCCTAAGGAGTAAATCATGGCAAAAGGCGCACGCGACAAGATCAAGTTGGAATCGACCGCAGGCACGGGTCACTTCTACACGACGACGAAGAACAAACGCAACATGCCGGAAAAGATGCTGATCAAGAAGTTTGATCCGGTCGTCCGTAAGCACGTTGAGTACAAGGAAACCAAGATTAAATAAATCTTGGCTCCAGCCTGACGAAGGCAAAAGACAAGCAAAAAAGCCTCGCATTCGTGCGAGGCTTTTTTGTTTTCAGCGCGTGTTTGTTTTTGCTCCAAGGTTTCTGTTGCTACCTATTCGCCAACGCAAACAGTCTTATGTCGTTCGGCCAGCTTTCCCTCATCCGTCGCGGCGCGTATCCTTTCTCGTTTTAGCGGCGAGCGAATGGCACGCCGTCACCGCAAAACGAAAAGACGGAGATGTAGGCAATGGAATTCGATGTGGCGATTGTCGGTAGCGGTCTGGCTGGGTTGAGCGTCGCGCTCAATCTGGCTGAGACACGGCGTGTGGCGGTGGTCGCCAAGCGATCCATGACCGAAGGCGCAAGCGACTGGGCGCAAGGCGGCATCGCAGCAGTTCTGGATTCGGCAGACAGCATCGAAAATCACGTGCGCGATACGCTGATCGCAGGCGGCGGTCTTTGCGACGAAGCGGCCACGCGCTTCATCGTCGAACATGGGCGTGCGGCGATCGAATGGTTGATCGCGCAAGGCGTGCCGTTCACCAAAGACGACGCCGCCGAACTTGGCTTCCACCTCACACGCGAAGGGGGTCACAGTCACCGCCGGATCATTCACGCGGCCGACGCAACGGGCCATGCCGTGGTGGCCACGCTCAGTGAGCGGGTGCGCCGCCACCCGAACATCACGCTGCTCGAAGATCACTACGCCATCGACCTGATCACGTCCGACCGCCTCGGTTTGCCGGGTCGACGTTGTCACGGCCTGTACGCGCTAGATCTGCGAAGCGGGCGCACGGTCACGATCGAGGCGCCGCATACCGTGCTGGCCACCGGCGGTGCGGGCAAGGTCTATCTCTACACCACGAATCCCGACACCGCGACGGGCGACGGCATCGCAATGGCGTGGCGTGCCGGTTGCCGCGTGTCGAATATGGAGTTCATCCAGTTCCATCCAACCTGCCTGTTCCATCCATATGCGAAGTCATTTCTGATCTCGGAGGCAGTGCGCGGCGAAGGCGGCATTCTTAAACTACCGGACGGCACGCGCTTCATGCCGAATCACGACGAACGCGCCGAACTCGCGCCGCGCGACATCGTCGCGCGGGCGATCGACTTCGAAATCAAGAAGCGCGGCATCGACTGTGTGTATCTCGACATTAGCCATCAACCGCCTGAATTCCTGCGCGAACATTTCCCGACGATTCTGGCGCGCTGCCAGGAATTCGGCATCGACATCACCAAAGAAGGGATTCCGGTTGTGCCGGCCGCGCACTACACGTGCGGCGGCGTCGTCACCGATCTGGCGGGCCGCACGGATCTCGCGGGCCTCTATGCGGTTGGCGAGACGTCATGCACGGGCCTGCATGGTGCAAACCGGTTGGCCAGCAATTCGTTGCTCGAGTGCCTGGTGATTGGGCGCTCCGCCGCGCAGGCCATCGAAGAAGAAGGCTTTAGCGCCGCCGTCCACGCTCCGCTGCCGGACTGGGACGAAAGCCGCGTGTCCGATCCCGACGAAGAAGTCGTGGTCGCGCACAACTGGGACGAACTGCGCCGCCTGATGTGGAACTACGTCGGCATCGTACGAACCGACAAGCGGCTCGCGCGAGCGAAGCACCGGCTCGCCCTGCTGCGCGACGAGATCCACGAGTACTACGCGAACTTCAAGGTGAGCCGCGACCTGCTCGAATTGCGCAATCTGGTCGACGTGGCGTCGCTGATCGTCGAAGGCGCGCGTTCGCGGCGCGAGAGCCGCGGCCTGCACTTTAGCCGCGACTGGCCGGCGACCTTGCCCAAAGCACTGCCGACCGTGCTCTCGCCGGAGCATGTACGCAACCGCAACGTGTGATCGAGGCAAGCGAAAACGAAAAGGCCATCGCCGAAATGATCCGGCGATGGCCTTCTGTCCAATTCGACGTGACTGATTGCGCGCTTGAGCGTCAGACGATCCGCATGGAGTAATCCGTTGCGCGCACGTCTTTCGTCAGCGCACCGATCGACACGCGATCGACGCCGGTTTCCGCAATCGTACGCACCGTGTCGAAGTTCACGCCGCCCGACACCTCCAGCACCGCTCGCCCCGCTGTGATGCGCACCGCGTCACGCATGGCATCGAACGAGAAATTGTCCAGCAGAATGGATTGCGCGCGATGAGCCAGCGCCGTTTCCAACTGCTCAAGCGTCTCGACTTCGATCTGGATCGACACGCCCGCATTCAGCGCCAGCGCCGCGTCCATAGCCGCGCCCACACCGCCAGCCGCGGCAATGTGGTTTTCCTTGATGAGAATGCCGTCGTATAGCGCGAGCCGTTGGTTCGCCCCGCCACCCACGCGCACCGCGTACTTCTGCGCGAGCCGCAAGCCCGGCAAGGTCTTGCGCGTGTCGAGAATGCGCGTGCGCGTATGCGCGACAGCATCGACATAACGGCGCGTCGCGCTCGCTACGCCCGACAGCAATTGCAGGAAGTTCAGCGCGTTGCGTTCCGCGGTCAACAGCGCGCGAACGGGGCCGCGCATTTCACAGACCGTTGTGTCGGCCGTCATCCGCTCGCCTTCTCGATAACGCCACTTGACTTCGATACGCGGATCGACCTGGCGCATGACCGCTTCGAACCACGGCACACCGCACAGCACCGCATCTTCGCGCACGATGATGCGGGCCTCGCGCACGTCGTCCGCGGGAACGAGGCGGCCTGTCTGGTCGCCCGTGCCGATGTCTTCGCCCAGTGCGTCGGTTACGTTGCGCGTCAGCGCGGCGTCGAATGCCGTGCCGTACTGCGCGTAAATTTCAGCGAACAGCGGCGACACCGCTTCGAGCTTGTTGCCTTCTGCCGCGCCCATTAAGCCGCCCCCACGTTCGAATAGAGTTGCGTGTCGCGCGCGAGATCGCCGCTTGCCTGCACGCGCTTCTTGTGACGCGCCGCGAAGTCCAGCATCCGGTCGATCGGCAGGCGCGCACGCTCGCCGATTGCACGATCGACGAAAATTTCGTTGTGGCCGCGCTCGAGCACATCGGCCAGGTTCGCGAGGCCGTTCATCGCCATCCACGGACAATGCGCGCAGCTCTTGCAGGTTGCGCTGTTGCCGGCCGTCGGCGCGGCTATCAAGGTCTTGCCGGGCGCCGCGAGCTGCATCTTGTGCAGAATGCCGAGATCGGTCGCCACGATGAAATGCGTTGCGTCGAGTTTTTGCGCCGCGTCGATCAATTGCGTGGTCGAACCCACCACGTCCGCTTGCGCGACAACGTTAGCCGGCGACTCCGGATGCACCAACACTTTCGCGTTCGGATATTCGGCGCGCAGCAGATCGAGTTCGATACCTTTGAACTCGTCGTGCACCAGACACGAACCTTGCCATAGCAGCATGTCCGCGCCGGTCTTGTTCTGGATATAGCTGCCGAGGTGCCGGTCCGGCGCCCAGATGATCTTTTCGCCGCGCGCGTGCAGATCGGCAACGATCTCCAGGCCGATCGACGACGTCACCATCCAGTCCGCGCGCGCCTTCACCGCCGCACTCGTGTTCGCGTACACGACCACCGTGCGGTCCGGGTGCGCGTCGCAGAACGCCGAGAATTCATCGACCGGGCAGCCGAGATCGAGCGAACAGGTCGCATCGAGATCTGGCATCAAAATGCGTTTGTCCGGACTGAGGATTTTTGCCGTCTCGCCCATGAAGCGCACGCCCGCGACGACTAGCGTTTGCGCGGCGTGATCGCGCCCGAAGCGCGCCATTTCCAGCGAGTCGGCCACGCAGCCGCCGGTTTCGTCGGCCAGCTCCTGCAATTCCGCATCGACATAGTAGTGCGCGACAAGCACCGCTTTCTCGCGTTCGAGCAATGCGCGGATGCGTGCCTTCAGCGCCACCTTCTCTTCCGCCGACGGCATGTCGGGCACCTTCGCCCACGCCTGCCCGATGCCGCAGGTCGTGCCCTGCGCCTGCGGCCGGTCGTATTCGACGGTCCTGATCGCCTGCTGATCCATGATCTCCTCTGCCTTCGCTCTGCCGCCGCGGACTGTCAATCGGTGTCGTTGCAGTTTCCGCGGCCCAAAAAGCAAAACCCCGCCAACGCGGGGTTTTGTGACGTACAGAGATTTTAATGGATTTCGCTGTCAGGCATAACGACGCAGTCGCATCGCAAACTCTTGCAGCGCTTTAATACCGCTCTGCTCAGCGCGATGACACCAATCTTGCAACTGGATCAGCAACTGGTCGCGCGATGCATTCGAGCGCTCCCACATGGCAGCGAGCTCATTGCGCATGTCGATGTAGGTCTTGAGCTTCTGACTGTTCGCGAAGATTTGCGGCAGCTGGCGTTTTTGCGGCTCGTCGAGACCCGCTTCTTCCTTGTGGAACCAGCTACGCGCGCCGCGCATGACCTGATACTTCTCGCGCGCGCCGACTTCCTTCAAATGCGCCAGTTCCTGACGATAGGCGCGCTTGAGCGCCTTACCGTAACGCGCCATCACTTCGTAGCGGTTGGCCAGCACGGCTTGCAGCGTATCCTGATCGAGCACCAGCTTGCCGGTAGTCAGACGCGGGGTGGGTGCCACCTTCTTCACCTTGGCCAGACGGAATGCCGACATGATTCGGATGTACATCCAGCCGATATCGAACTCGTACCACTTGTTCGACAGCTTGGCCGACGTTGCATACGTGTGGTGATTGTTATGCAGTTCTTCACCGCCGATGATGATGCCCCACGGGAAGATGTTGGTGCTCGCATCCGACGAGTTGAAGTTGCGATAGCCCCAGAAGTGCGCCAGGCCGTTGACCACGCCGGCGGCCCAGAACGGGATCCACACCATTTGCACGGCCCAGATGGTCAGACCGACGACGCCGAACAACGCGACGTTCAGCACCATCATCAGGCTCACGCCGAGGATCGGGTACTTGGTGTAGACGTTGCGTTCCATCCAGTCGTTCGGCGTGCCGTGACTGAACTTGCGCATGGTTTCTTCGTTTTTCGCCTCGACGCGATACAGTTCCGCGCCTTCGAGCAGCACCTTCCAGATGCCGCGCGTCTGCGGGCTGTGCGGATCTTCTTCGGTCTCGCACTTGGCGTGGTGCTTACGGTGAATCGCGGCCCACTGGCCGGTCAACATGCCCGTGGTCATCCACAGCCAGAAACGGAAAAAATGACTGACGACCGGATGCAGCTCCAGCGCACGGTGCGCCTGGCAGCGATGCAGGTAGACCGTCACGCCGATGATCGTGATGTGCGTCGCGATCGCCGTGTACAGCACAAGTTGCCACCACGAGAAGTGCAGCAGACCGTGGGCAAGGAAGTCGAGCAAAGAATTCAACAAGGCAATTTACCTGTGGAACGAGAGACACGAGACACACGCAAAATGCGCGTGTCAAGAAAGTGAAAGCATACAGCGGGATTGGACGACATTCTACTTGAAGCGTTCCAAGTGTTTGTAACAAATAGGGATTTTTTGTGCGGGATCAACCGAGGGAACGCGCCGAATGCCTGAGTAAGACCTGTTGGCGCGCTCAAAGTGCCCGTCAGCGGGCGCTGTCGGACGGATTAACTGCCGAGGCGGTCATTGTTACCGGTTGCGGCATCACGTCGCTGACGTTGCCGACGATTCGCACTTCGCGTTGCGCGAATGGAATCGTGATGTCGTGTTCGGAGAACAGACGCCAGATATTGCGATTGACAGCCGAGCGCACACCCGAAGTGCCGGTGGCCGCGTCCTCGATCCAGAAGCCCAGTTCGAGGTTGATCCCGTCCGAGCCGAAACCGGCAAGATAAGCCGTCGGCGACGGCTCCTGCAGCACCCGCGGCACGCCCTGTGCGGCTTCGGCGAGCAACGTCATGGCCTGCTCGACGTCGGACGTGTAGGCGACCTGCACCGCCGCCTTCGCGTGGCCGCGCGTCAAATAAGACGACTGGTTCTGCACCACGTCCGTAATCAGCTTCTCGTTCGGAATCAGCGTTTCGATGCCGTCCAGCCCGCGTACAACCGTGTAGCGCGTACGAATCTGCGTGACCATGCCCTGCAGGCCGCCCACGCTGATCGTGTCGCCGATACGCAGCGAGCGGTCGATCAGGATGATGAAGCCCGAGACATAGTTGCTCGCGATCTTCTGCAGGCCGAAGCCGAGTCCGACACCCAGCGCGCCGCCGAACACGCCCAGCACGGTGATATCGATGCCGACCAGCGACAGGCTGATCAACACCGCCGCCAGCACGAACGCCGCCCGGCCGACCCGCGCCACCACGACCTTCAGGTTGGCGTCGAGCGTCTTCGAGCGCATCAGGCGGTCTTCGAAGGTGGAGCCGAGCCACATCGCGACGATCATCGTCACGCACACCCACAGCAAACCGGAGATAAGCGAGAGCAGCGTCAGATGCGCGTTGGCGACGCTGAAATGCACGCCGGCCATCCACGCGATCACGTCGTCCTGGATGCCCATCACCGTGAGCACCATGCCGACCCAGACCACCAGCGAGACGATTTTCTCGACGAGGAAAAGCAGCGGGTGAGTCTCGCCGTCGTGGCTGAAAACCCGTCGCGCGAGGAAAAACACGATGTAAATCAAGCCGATGCCGAAGAGCGGCACCAAAGCCAGGTCGAGCAGCGCCGTGTGCATGAACTGGCCGGTGATCGACCGCGCAAGCCACACGAGGACCGCGCCGATCAGCGGAAAGAACGCGCGGTTCAGGCTTTCCGCGCCGAAACGCAGCGTCTGGTAACGCGTCTGCCGGCGCAGATCCAGCGCGCGGCGCAACGCGCGCGCGAGCAGCCACGCGATCGCGAGCGTCGCGACCAGCACGCCGACCTGCCATAGCATCACGGGCTGGCCGAAGTCGCGCGCGAGGTCGCTGAACATATGAGGGAAGAGACGGTTTTGCATGATGTCGCCGCAAATCGCCGGCGCACGGACAGATTCTTGAATCAAACCCGCGCGCGCCGGCAAAAGCCTGTTGCGCTTAGCTCTGGCGTTCCAGCACGGCGGCGAAAAAGCCGTCGGTTGCGTGGCGATGCGGCCACAGCGAAAGGTAATCGCCCATTTCCAGGTCGATGCGCTGCTCGGCCAGCACGTCGCGCGCGGGCACCAGAGCGAAATCCGGATGGTCGGCGAGGAATTGCTGCACCACGGCTTCGTTTTCCGCCTCCAGAATCGAGCAGGTGGCGTAGACGAGACGGCCGCCCTTCTTCACCAGACGCGCCGCGCTGGCCAGAATCGACGCCTGTTTCGGCGCCAGTTCGGCGACCGATTCCGGCGACTGACGCCACTTCAGGTCCGGATTGCGGCGCAGCGTGCCCAAGCCGCTGCACGGCGCGTCGACCAGCACGCGGTCGATCTTGCCGGCAAGCCGCTTGATCTTGGCGTCGTGTTCACTGTCGATCAGCACCGGATTCACGTTCGACAAACCGCTGCGCGCAAGCCGCGGCTTCAGCTTGGCGAGACGCCGCTCGGAGATGTCGAAGGCGTACAACCGGCCGGTGGAGCGCATTGCGGCGCCCAGCGCCAGCGTCTTGCCACCCGCGCCCGCGCAGAAGTCGACGATCATCTCGCCGCGTTTGGGCGCGACCAGCGAGCACAGCAACTGGCTGCCTTCGTCCTGCACTTCGACCCAGCCGTGCTGGAACGCGTCGAGCTTGGTGAGCGGCGGCTTGCCGACCACACGCACGCCGAACGGCGCGAACGGCGTCGCGCCGCCCTCGATGCCGGCCTTCGACAGCGCGTTCAGCACGTCGTCGCGGCTCGCCTTGATCGGGTTCGCGCGCAGATCCAGCGGCGCCGGGTAATTCAGCGCCGCGGCCAGTTGCGCCAGTTCCGCGGCGTCGAAACGATTTGAGAGCGCCTGATAGATCCAGTCAGGCAGATTCAGGCGGATCCGCAACGGCAAGCTTTCCGGGTCGATCTTCGACACGTGTTCGAGCCAGATCAACTCCTGTTCCGACACGAACGGCTTGAGCGCGTTACGCCCGGCCGTCTGCATCAGGCCGAGCAACGCCATGCGGCGTGCCGGGCTGCCGGCGCCGCCTTCGGCCAGATGGGCGAATTCCATCCGGCGACGCAGCACCGCGAAGACGGCCTCGGCGATCACGCCGCGCTCGCCGTGCCCGAGCTTCGGATGCGCGCGGAAGAAACGGCTCGTGGTGGCATCGGCCGGGCCGGTAAGTTTTAGGACTTCAGCCAGCAAAGTCTCAGTTTGTCCAATCAGAAAACCATGCAATCTCATGCGCCCTCTCCGGCGGTGTGACCGGCAAAGAGCCATTGCGGCTCCGGCGGCGTAAGCGTGACACGCAGGCCATCCAGAGCAAGACGCCCTTCGACGAACCAGCGCACCGCGCGTGGATAAATGATGTGTTCGGTTGCCAGCACGCGTTCGGCGAGCATGGCGGGGGTGTCGCCTGTTTCGACCGGAACCGCCGCTTGCGCGACGATCGGCCCGTGATCGAGCTGCGACGTGACAAAATGCACGGACGCGCCGTGCAGCCGCACGCCCGCGTCGAGCGCCTGCTGATGGGTTTTCAGGCCCGGAAAGCTCGGCAGCAGCGACGGATGCACGTTCAGCATGCGCCCGGCGTAACGATCGACGAAACCGGCTGTCAGCACCCGCATGAATCCAGCGAGCACCACCAGGTCTGGCGCGAAACTATCGATTTCTTTGGCGAGCGCGGCGTCGAAGCTGTCGCGCTCGGGAAACTGGCGGTGGTCGACCACCGCCGTGGCAATGCCGTGCGACGCCGCGAACGCGAGGCCCGCGGCGTCGGGACGGTTGGCAATCACGGCGGCGACTTGCGCCGGCCAGGCCTCGCTTGAGCACGCTCGAACGATGGCTTCCATGTTGCTTCCCCGTCCGGAAATCAGGATGACGAGTTTTTTCATGCGCGGATTTTATCATTCGGGGACACCGAAACCGCGACGCGCCGCCGTCTACTGCGCTGAACGTTTATAATCGATTGTTTTGCGGCACCCCGCCCGCTCCATCTCAAACCCGCTATCGTGAGAGTCTTCCGCGGTCTTCCCAATGCTGAAAGCCGTGCGCCCTGCGCACTGACCATCGGCAACTTCGACGGTGTCCACCGCGGCCATCAGGCTTTGCTCGCCCATGTGCGCGCAGCTGCCGACGCGCGCGGCCTGCCCGTCTGCGTGATGACCTTCGAGCCGCACCCGCGCGAGTTCTTCAATCCGGCGGGCGCGCCGCCGCGCATCGCCATGCTGCGCGACAAGCTCGAGGCGCTGCGCACCAACGGCGTCGACCGGGTGGTGGTCGAGCACTTCAATCACACGTTCGCGAGCCAGTCGCCGGACACGTTCGTCGAACGGATCATCGTCAACGGGCTGCATGCGCGCTGGGTGATGATCGGCGACGACTTCCGCTACGGCGCGAAACGCGCGGGCGATTTCGACTCGCTCAAGGCCGCGGGGCAGCAATACGGTTTCGAAGTCGAGCAGATGGCCACGGTGGCCGACCCGTCGGGCGCGCGCATTTCCAGTTCGGGCGTGCGCGCCGCGCTGGTGGCGGGCGACCTCGACTCGGCGCGCGCCGCTCTGGGCCGCGATTATCTGATCAGCGGCCATGTCGTGCACGGCATGAAGCTCGGCCGCGATCTCGGCTTCCCCACGCTCAATCTGGCGATTGCCCACAAGCGGCCTGCGCTCTCGGGCATTTTCGTGGTGCGCGTGCACGGTGTAGCGGACGAACCGTTGCCGGGCGTCGCGAGCCTCGGCCTGCGTCCCACGGTAGACGACTCCGGCCGCGTGCTGCTCGAAGTTCACCTGCTCGACTGGCACGGCGACGCGTATGGCAAACTCGTGCGCGTCGAATTCCTGAAGAAGCTGCGCGACGAGGAAAAGTACGTCGACCTCGAGACGCTGACCGCCGCCATCGCGCGCGACGTCGCCAACGCCCGCGCGTGGTTCGCGGCAGTCGGCGCCGGCACGCCGGGCAGCCGTTCCACGGGCTTCGCCACCTCGGCCACTGATCGAATTAGATAGCCGCCGTGGTCCATGCAAGCGTGCTGAGCGCCGCGTGTGTGGACCCTCGCCGCGCGCATCGAAGGGCGTCCGTGGATCACGCGACATGCCTGCCGGGCGCGCCCAACGCCCTCGCGCATCGTGCGCATTCCGCGCGCTACCGCGCATAGAAAGAATTCACCGCGACCTCATCATGAGCAATAAGAAAGCCGATTCGAAACCGCAGTCACGCTACCCGGTCAACCTGCTCGACACGCCGTTCCCGATGCGCGGCGACCTGCCCAAGCGCGAGCCGCAATGGGTCAAGGAATGGCAGGAGCGCAAGGTCTACGAAACGATCCGCGCCGCCTCCAAGGGCCGCAAGAAGTTCATCCTGCACGACGGCCCGCCGTATGCGAACGGTGACATCCACCTCGGCCATGCGGTGAACAAGATCCTCAAGGACATGATCGTCAAGGCGCGCAATCTGGCGGGCTTCGACGCGGTCTACGTGCCGGGCTGGGATTGCCACGGCATGCCGATCGAAATCCAGATCGAAAAGCAGTTCGGCAAGTCGCTGCCGGCCGCTGAAGTCATGCAGAAGGCGCGCGCCTACGCGACCGAGCAGATCGAGAAGCAGAAGGTCGGATTCCGCCGCCTGGGCGTGCTCGGCGACTGGGACAATCCGTACAAGACCATGAACTTCACGAACGAAGCCGGCGAAATCCGTGCGCTCGCGAAGATCATGGAGAAAGGCTACGTGTTCCGCGGCCTGAAGCCGGTGAACTGGTGTTTCGACTGCGGCTCGGCACTCGCCGAAGCGGAAGTCGAATACAAGGACAAGACCGATCCGACCATCGACGTGCTGTTCAGCTTCGCCGAGCCGGAAAAGACGGCGCAAGCGTTCGGTTTGAATGCGCTGCCGCGCGAGGAAGGCGGCATCGTGATTTGGACCACCACGCCGTGGACCATCCCCGCCAACCAGGCGCTGAACCTGCATCCGGAAATCGTCTACGCGCTGGTCGATACGCCGCGCGGCCTGCTGATCCTCGCTGAAGAGCGCGTTGAAGCGTGCCTGAAGCTGTACGGCCTCGAAGGCACGATCGTCGCCACCACGCCGGGCGCGAAGCTCGTCAACCTGCGCTTCAACCACCCGCTCGCGTCCGCGCATCCGGGCTACAAGCGCACGGCGCCGGTCTATCTCGGCGACTACGTGACGACCGAAACGGGTACGGGCATCGTGCACTCGTCGCCGGCATACGGCGTGGAAGACTTCGTGTCGTGCAAGGCGCACGGCATGGCCGACTCGGACATCATCAATCCGGTGATGGGCGACGGCCGTTACATCGAATCGCTCGCGCTGTTCGGCGGCCTGTCGATCTGGGCGGCCAACCCGCAGATCGTCGAAGCGCTGCAAGGCGCCGGCTCGCTGATGCGCACCGAGAAGTACACGCACAGCTACATGCACTGCTGGCGCCACAAGACGCCGATCATCTACCGCGCGACGTCGCAATGGTTCGCCGGCATGGACGTCAAGCCGAACGATACCGACAAGACGCTGCGCGAAACCGCGCTCGAAGGCATCGAGAACACCGCCTTCTATCCGGCGTGGGGCAAGCAGCGCCTGTTCAGCATGATCGCCAACCGCCCGGACTGGACGCTGTCGCGCCAACGCCAATGGGGCGTGCCGATGGCGTTCTTCGTGCACAAGGAAACGGGCGAACTGCATCCGCGTACGCTGGAGTTGCTTGAGGAAGTCGCGCAACGCGTGGAAAAGGCCGGCATCGAAGCATGGCAAACGCTCGACCCGCGCGAATTGCTCGGCGACGACGCCAACATGTACGAAAAGAACCGCGACACGCTCGACGTCTGGTTCGATTCGGGCACCACGCATTGGCACGTGCTGCGCGGCTCGCACAAAGACGAACTGCAATTCCCGGCTGACCTGTATCTGGAAGGCTCGGACCAGCATCGCGGCTGGTTCCACTCGTCGCTCTTGACCGCCTCGATGCTCGACGGCCGTCCGCCGTACAACGCGCTGCTCACGCACGGCTTCACCGTGGACGGCGAAGGCCGCAAGATGAGCAAGTCGCTCGGCAATGGTATCGATCCGCACGAAGTGGCGAATCGCCTCGGCGCGGAAATCATCCGCCTGTGGATCGCGTCGACCGATTATTCGGGCGAACTGGCGATCTCGGAAGAAATCCTGAAGCGTGTGACGGAAGGCTATCGCCGTATCCGCAACACGCTGCGCTTTCTGCTCGCGAATCTGTCGGACTTCGACTTCGCGCAACACGCGCGTCCGGTCGAAGACTGGCTGGAAATCGATCGCTATGCGGTGGCGCTGTCGGCGAATCTGCAGAACGATATCCTCTCGCACTACGACAAATACGAATTCCACCCGGTGGTCGCCAAGCTGCAGACGTTCTGCTCGGAAGACCTCGGCGGCTTCTATCTGGACGTGCTGAAGGACCGTCTGTACACCACGGCCGCGGACTCCGTCGCGCGCCGCTCGGCGCAGACCGCGCTGTATCACATCGCGCACGGCCTGCTGCGTCTGATGGCGCCTTTCCTGTCGTTCACCGCCGAAGAAGCGTGGAAGATCTTCCAGCCGAATAGCGAAACGATCTTCACCGAGACGTATCACGCGTTCCCGGCCGTGCCGGACGCCGGCGCGCTGCTCGACAAATGGACGCTCCTGCGCGCCGCGCGCAGCGACGTGACCAAGGCGCTGGAAGAAGCGCGCGTCGCGAACCTGATCGGTTCGTCGTTGCAGGCGGAAGTGGAAATCCGCGCGAGCGGCGCACGCTACGACGCGCTCACGAGCCTCGGCGACGACCTGAAGTTCGTGCTGATCACATCGGCTGCAACGGTCGTGAAGGTCGACGGCGAAGCCGAAGAAGGCGTCGAAGTCATCGCCTCGAAGTATCTGAAGTGCGAACGTTGCTGGCACTATCGCGCGGACGTCGGCGCGAATGCCGAACACCCCACGCTGTGCGGCCGCTGCTTCAGCAATCTGTTCGGCAACGGTGAAATCAGGAGCGCGGCATAATGGCCAGAACCATGTCGAAAACCGCGCCGAAAACATCTGCTGCAAACGGGTCGCTGGCGCCCTGGCTGGGCGTCGCGCTGATCGTCATCCTGTTCGATCAGCTGACGAAAATCGCGGTGCAGAAAGTGTTCGCCTACGGTGTCGCGCACGAGGTCACGTCGTTCTTCAATCTGATCCTCGTGTACAACCGCGGTGCGGCATTCAGCTTCCTCGCGATGGCGGGCGGCTGGCAACGCTGGGCGTTCACCGCGCTCGGCGTGGTGGCCGCGTTGGTGATCTGCTATCTGCTCAAGCGTCACGGCGGGCAGAAAATGTTCTGCACGGCGCTCGCGCTGATTCTCGGCGGCGCGCTCGGCAACGTGATCGACCGGCTTGCGTATGGCCATGTGATCGACTTCCTCGATTTCCACCTGCGCACGTGGCACTGGCCGGCGTTCAATCTCGCCGACAGCGCGATCACGGTCGGCGCGGTGCTGCTGGTGCTCGACGAGTTGCGGCGCGTGCGCGGCTCGCGCTAACGGCACACGCTGACTGCGCGCTGACGTTTGCGCGCAAGTACGCTTTGAAAGACGCGGCGGCGGGGACGCAACGCCTCGCTGCCCGCCATCATGCTTTGTCGGAGGCTTTCGTTGGCAACCGCAGAACTCGCAGGAAAACACCTCGTCCTCGGCATGACGGGCGGCATTGCCTGCTACAAGATCGCCGAACTCACGCGTCTGTTGACCAAGGCCGGCGCAACCGTGCAGGTCGTCATGACCGAAGCGGCCACGCAGTTCATCACCCCCGTCACCATGCAGGCGCTCTCGGGCCGTCCGGTCTACACCAGCCAGTGGGACGGGCGCGTGCCGAACAACATGGCGCACATCGATCTGTCGCGTGAAGCGGATGCGATCGTGATCGCGCCCGCCTCGACCGACTTCCTCGCCAAACTCGCGCACGGCATGGCCGACGATTTGCTGTCCACGTTGTGCGTCGCCCGCGACTGTCCGCTGCTGGTGGTACCGGCCATGAACCGGCAGATGTGGCAGAACCCGGCCACGCAACGCAATGTCGGACAAGTGCGCGCGGACGGCATCGAAGTACTCGGACCCGATTCCGGCCCGCAGGCGTGCGGCGAAGTCGGCGACGGCCGCATGCTCGAAGCCGCGGCCACTTACGAAGCGATCGCCTCGTTCTTCGCGCCGAAAATTCTCGCCGGCAAGCGTGTGCTGCTGACCGCCGGGCCGACGTTCGAACCGCTCGACCCGGTACGCGGCATCACTAACCGCTCGAGCGGCAAGATGGGCTTCGCGCTGGCGCGCGCCGCGCAGCAGGCGGGCGCCGAAGTGCATCTGATCGCCGGCCCCGTCGCGCTCGAAACGCCGTGGGGCGTGTTCCGCCAGGACGTGCAAACCGCGCAGCAGATGCATGACGCGGTGATGCGCTCGGTCGCGGACGCCGACATTTTCATCGGCGTGGCCGCGGTGGCCGATTGGCGTGTCGATCACGCCAGCGAGCACAAGATCAAGAAGACTGCGGAGCGTGCGCTGCCCACGTTTTCCTTCGTTGAAAATCCGGACATTCTGGCCTCGGTGGCGAAGCTGCCGCATCCGCCGTTCGCGGTCGGTTTCGCGGCGGAAAGCGGCGATCTGGAAGTTCACGGCGAAGAAAAGCGCGTGCGCAAAAACGTACCGCTTCTGATCGGTAATCTCGGCCCGCTGACCTTCGGCCTCGACGACAACGAAGTGATCCTGTTCGAAGCAAGCGGCGCCACGAAGCTGCCACGCGCCGACAAGCAGACGCTCGCGCGCGCGCTGATCGCGGAGATCGCGAAGCGTCTGCCCGACACAAGTCTGATTCGCTGAACGATTCCGGCGGTCGCTTGAATGCGGTCGCCGTGGGTTGCGTTGGCGAAGGGAATCATCTGGAGCGGTACTGACATGACGCGACTCTCCGTACTCGATCAAACGCCCGTGATTGCCGGGCACTCGGTGGCGGATGCGATTGCCGCCACGGTCGAACTCGCGCAACTCGCCGACGACCTCGGCTACACGCGTTACTGGTGCGCCGAGCATCACGGCTTGCGCGGCGTGTCGAACCCCTGCCCCGAGGTAATGCTGGCGCGCCTCGGCAGCGTGACCCGGCACATCCGGCTCGGTTCCGGCGGCGTGATGCTGCCGTACTACAGCCCGTTCAAGGTTGCTGAGCAATTCATGATGCTCGAAGCGCTGTTCCCCGATCGCATCGATCTGGGCGTGGGACGCGCGCCGGGCGGCGACATGCACACGGCGCAAGCCGTCGCTGCCGGAGCCTACAATCGCGGCGATATCTTTCCGCAGCAGGTGGCCGATCTGCTTGGGCTGATGCACGGCACCTTGCCCGCCGATCACATTGCGAGCGGCGTGCTGCTGCAGCCGCAAATCGATACGCGTCCGCAGGTGTGGATGCTCGGGTCGAGCGAATTCGGCGGCTTGCTGGCGGCGCAGCTCGGCATTCCCTTCGCGTTTGCGCACTTCATCAACGCGCATTTCGGGCATCAGGTCGCGCAGGCGTATCGTGAGCGCTTCAAGGCCGGCCAGGACATTCAACAAGCGTATCTCGCGGCCGCCGTATTCGTGATTTGCGCCGACACCGAACAGGAAGCGGCCGATCTGGAGAAAGCCGTCGATCTGCGCCGCGTGCAAATGGCCTACGGCCTGAACGAACCGATCCCGACGATCGAACAGGGCGTCGCGCAGGAATACGGCGAGCGCGAGCGTCTGGTGATCGATCGCGAAAAGCCGCGCAGCATCATCGGTACGCCGGAAACGGTCACTGAGCGCTTGCACGCCTTGCAGGAACAGTTCGACGCCGACGAACTGATCGTGCTCACCGTTGCGGGCAGCTACCGCGCCCGTCTGCGCTCCTATGAACTTCTCGCCGAAGCGTTCCAGCTCGAACGCCCGGCTTCCACTTCTTAACCTTCGAACCTGCATGAAACTCGACCTGAAGATCCTCGACGCGCGCATGCGCGATCAGCTCCCAGCTTACGCCACCACCGGCAGCGCGGGCCTCGACCTGCGCGCGTGCCTCGACGAACCGTTGACGCTGAAGCCCGGCGAAACCGCTCTGGTGCCTACAGGTCTGGCGATTCACGTCGGCGATTCGGGCTATGCCGCGTTGATTCTGCCGCGCTCGGGCCTGGGACATAAGCATGGGATCGTGCTGGGCAATCTGGTCGGCCTGATCGATTCGGATTACCAGGGTCAACTGATGATTTCGACGTGGAACCGTGGCGAGACCACGTTCGTTTTGAATCCGATGGAACGTCTTGCGCAACTGGTAATCGTGCCGGTCGTGCAAGCGGAGTTCAATATCGTCGACGATTTCGAAACCAGCGATCGCGGCGCCGGCGGCTTTGGCAGCACAGGCAAGCATTAAGTCTGTCACGTTTGCCTAAAACCGTGCTGAATAAGCTTAAATCAGCACGGTTCCCTCCCCCTTCACATATCCCTCGCCCTTCGCGAGCGGCAGATTAAATTCGGACTTGTCCCATTTGGACATGACCACCCTCCACCTATAAATCAATCAACATCACTAACGATTCGGTCGGCCTAAAAAATTAATCGACATTCGGCCGTCTTATTGCTTGCCTTTCCCACTCTTATCCACGCAAACGCAGGAGGCTAAAGACCGAAAGCACATTCTTAGATCAGACCTGTTATTTAGGCATACGTATTAATTTTAACGTATTGCTGATAATCAACCGTCCGGACAGAACTCTTTTTTAGCCCATGCGGGCGCTCGGTGTTCGCCGGTCTACGCTGAATGGAGCTTGTATGAAGATCGAATATGATGCAATCGTTGGTTCAGGCGCTAACGAATGGTATGGCACGATCATCGTTTCCAACCTGCGCTATGAAGACGGTAGTGCGGTCGCCGTCAACCAGTTCCTCGAGTTCAACTTTCGCTCGCCGGCCAATCTCGACGCTACGGCTATCCAGCCGTCGTACAGCACATGGGTCATCGGCGACATCACCGCGGACGCCACGCAGATTGGCGACGGCACCTTCGATGTCACGGCCATGATCCGCTACCTGACCAGCTATACCATGCAGCCGGCCGACCAGATTACGATCGGCGTGAACGGTGATCTCTTGACCGACCCGCAAACCTGGCTCGATTCATTCGTGTTCGCCGCCGACGAGGCGCCCGCCATCAGCGGGACGGTGTCCGTAACCTGCGCGCCCGCGCCGGATCCGGCGCTCGCCGGCATTGCGCCCGTCCTCACCCTCACGCGAGGGGACGCAGACGTCACGATGCCGCTTGGCTATGGGGCCACTGACAGCATCACCGTCGACCAGGGCACCTACGCGGTGACGGGCGACAGTGTCAGCACGAGCGATCAGACGGTCATAGCGCCGCTTGTGATCGACCACAACACGATCGACGTCGTGGCTGGCGCGACGGCCACGCTAGGGGTGACATTCGCTCCCGTCGAATACTATTGCGCACTCGATATTTCGATTGGGTCGCTGTCTGGGTTATCGACCGAAACGCTCAACGTCACATTGACCGACAGCACGACAGGCGAAACGCTGGCCGCATTCGCCACGACGACCAACCACGTCACTTCCTTGCGCAAGCTGCCGCCATCGGGCACGGCACGCGTGTCGATTCAGAACGTCGCACTCGACAATGTCGACTATTCGTTCAACGTCCCGCTTGTCACGCTGACGAACTCACTGCAGACCGTAGCCATCGACAATTCCATGGTGAAAACGGAAAACGTCGACACCACGGGATACGCCAGGGTCGCGATCAATGTCACCGCCGACGACCCGCTCGACCGGCAGCTGCCGTTGCGGCTGATCGGCGGCAGCATGAACTATCTGCAGAACGTCACGGCAACGTCGCAACAGACCGCTTTCTCGGCCCTCGTTCAACCGGGCGACTACACCGTAGTGGCCGACGATTTCCTCGACACCAGCGTCGTCTACGCGGTCGAGACATCATCGCTTTTGAGCGTGCCAGGCAGCGGCAGCGCTGAACTCGACGTGACGATCGAGGCATCGGCCAATCTCAGTGTGCGCGGCTTTCCCGCCTACCTGTGCTTCGGCGGCTGCGCCAACCTGACGCCGTCCAATCAGGCGGACTTCGCTGCGGCACGCGCGACCTCGGTCTTCGACTACGCCGGCACCGACGGCGCCGGCGATTCGTCCGTCTATCTGACCGACGACCCGCAGACCCGAGCGACCATCACGCTCGCGCGCACCGTCGAAACCCAACTGGGCAACATTCAGCCCGTCTTGCCCGTCATGGTGTCGTACACGTGCAATCTGTCGCTCGGCGACACGCCCACCATCCTCGCCAACGCCGACGCGCACGCGCACAGTTTTTCCAACTACATTCTGGCGCTCAACATCGCGATGGAGGCCGTCGACACCGAGCACCCAGTCCCCGCGGGCTTTATCGTGAACCCCGACTTTCTGGGCGCTTGCCAGCAGGCCAACTACGGGGCGACCTACCCGATGCCCGTGCGTGGACCGCTACAGCAGGCACTCGACCGCTGGTCGATCACGGCCGCCATTCCTGTCGACGTCAGCGAGACTATTGCGGGCTACGTGCTCGCGGTGAACTGGCTGACGCGCACGGTCGCGCCCAGCGTGACGTTCGGCTGGCAGATCAATCTCTGGGGCGTCGGCTTCTCGGAATGGATCTACGCGGACGACATCGATCCGGCCGAGATGGCGCAACAGACCGCGGACTATGTGACGAGCCTCGGCGTCTACAGTGCGCCCTACGCGCCCGACTTCCTGGCGATCGACCGCTACGAAGCCGACGACTTCACGCAACGCGCCTACGTGAACGGCTACTGCTACGGCCCACGCGAATGGGATCGCTACTTCGATTTCTGCAAGGCAGTCAGCCGCGCGCTCAAATTGCCGGTGATGCCATGGCAGATGCCCGCGAGCCGCATTCCGAACACGACCGACCCGGTCGCGACGAATTTCGACTCTCAACACTGGGGCACGGGCGGGAGTTGTCTGCTCGGCGATCCCGCAATCGGCTCCGACTACCACAACGTGCATCCCACCATTCTCGCGTTGCAGTTCCCGGAAGCGTTCCAGCAGAACATGGGTGCTACGGCCGAGGACATGTTCATCCGCTCCGAACCATTCGACATTTCGAGCCCTCTGTACGCCGACTTCCCGTTGCGAGGCATCTTCAGCGTGCTGCTCGGCGGTGGCGCAACGACGGGCATCGTCTCCGCAATCGGTAATCCCGAGCCTTGGGCAAGACAGAAACTGAACGCTTACATGAACAAGCCGATCACATTCGATCAATAACGTCGGCTCGAAAAAAACGGCGTGGACCTAGTCCACGCCGTTTTTTTCCAGTACTACCGCGTACGCTTACTCGATTTCCACCGCTTCCGGATTCGGATTGCGCGGCGCCGGATGTTCGTCGAAGGTCAACTGCACCTTGTCTTCGGCATCCACATCAACCGACACACGGCCGCCGTTCATCAGCTTGCCGAACAGCAGCTCGTCGGCCAGTGCACGACGGATCGTGTCCTGGATCAGACGTTGCATTGGCCGCGCGCCCATCAACGGATCGAAACCGTGCTTGGCGAGATGCTTGCGCAGCGCGTCGGTGAAGAGCGCATCGACCTTCTTCTCGTGCAACTGATCTTCCAGTTGCATGAGGAACTTGTCGACCACGCGCATGATGATTTCCTCATCGAGCGAGCGGAAGCTGATCGTTGCGTCCAGACGGTTACGGAACTCAGGCGTGAACATACGCTTGATGTCGACCATTTCGTCGCCGGTTTCCCGACGATTCGTGAAGCCGATCACCGACTTGCCCATTGCCTCGGCGCCCGCGTTGGTCGTCATGATGATGATGACGTTGCGGAAGTCCGCCTTGCGCCCGTTGTTGTCCGTCAGCGTGCCATGGTCCATGACCTGCAGCAGCACGTTGTAGATGTCCGGATGCGCTTTCTCGATTTCGTCGAGCAGCAGCACGCAATGCGGCTTCTTCGTGACAGCTTCAGTCAGCAGACCGCCCTGGTCGAAACCGACATAGCCCGGCGGCGCGCCGATCAACCGGCTGACCGCATGACGTTCCATGTATTCCGACATGTCGAAGCGGATCAGCTCGATGCCCAGCGTGAACGCCAGTTGCTTCGCCACTTCGGTCTTGCCGACACCGGTCGGACCGGAGAACAGGAACGCGCCGATCGGCTTATCCAGCTTGCCGAGACCCGCGCGCGCCATCTTGATCGCGGCCGACAGCGCGTCGATGGCCGGGTCTTGCCCGAACACCACGCTCTTCAGGTCGCGATCCAGCGTTTGCAGCTTGCTGCGATCGTCTTGCGACACGCTTTGCGGCGGGACGCGGGCGATCTTCGAGATGATTTCCTCGATCTCATTCTTGCCGATGGTCTTCTTCTGCTTCGACTTCGGCAGGATGCGTTGCGCCGCGCCCGCTTCGTCGATCACGTCGATCGCCTTGTCCGGCAGATGACGATCCGTGATGAAGCGTGCCGACAACTCAGCCGCCGCCGACAGCGCGCCCGACGAATACTTCACGCCGTGATGCTCTTCGAAACGCGACTTCAGGCCACGCAGGATCGCCACCGTCTGTTCGACGGTCGGCTCGGTCACATCGACCTTCTGGAAACGGCGCGACAACGCCGCGTCTTTTTCGAAGATGCCGCGATATTCCGTGAACGTGGTCGCGCCGATGCACTTCAGCGTGCCCGACGACAACGCCGGCTTCAGCAGGTTAGACGCATCGAGCGTGCCGCCCGACGCGGCGCCTGCGCCGATCAGCGTATGAATTTCGTCGATGAACAGGATCGCGTGCGGACGTTCCTTCAATTCCTTGAGGACCGTCTTCAGACGCTGTTCGAAGTCGCCGCGATATTTGGTGCCGGCGAGCAGCGCGCCCATGTCGAGCGAATACACCTGGGCATCCGCGAGAATGTCCGGCACTTCGCCGCGCGTAATGCGCCAGGCGAGACCTTCGGCGATCGCCGTCTTGCCGACGCCCGCCTCACCGACTAGCAGCGGATTGTTCTTGCGACGGCGGCACAGCACCTGGACGACACGCTCGACTTCCGACTCGCGTCCGATCAGCGGATCGATGCGGCCGTCTTTCGCCATCTGGTTCAGGTTCTGGGTGAACTGCGCGAGCGGGGTTTCCTTCTGCGCGGCGGCTTCGTCGGATTCGGCATTCGCGTCGCTCGCTTTCGCGGCGTCCGTGCTGCTCGTCTTGGCGATGCCGTGCGAGATGAAATTCACCACGTCCAGACGCGTCACGCCCTGCTGTTGCAGGTAGTACACCGCATGCGAATCCTTTTCGCCGAAGATCGCCACCAGCACGTTCGCGCCGGTCACTTCCTTCTTGCCATTCGAGGTGGACTGCACATGCATGATCGCGCGCTGGATCACACGCTGGAAACCCAGCGTGGGCTGCGTGTCGACGTCGTCCGTGCCAGGCACGGTCGGCGTGTTGTCATGAATGAAGTTGCGCAGGTTCTGGCGCAGATCCTCGATATTGGCCGCGCATGCACGCAACACCTCCGCGGCCGTTGGGTTGTCCAACAGTGCCAGCAAAAGATGTTCGACCGTTATGAACTCGTGCCGCGCCTGGCGTGCTTCCATGAACGCCATGTGCAGGCTGACTTCCAGTTCCTGGGCAATCATGCTTCCTCCATCACACACTGCAGCGGATGCCCGGCCTGCCGTGCGTGGGTAACGACTTGCTCGACTTTGGTCGACGCGATGTCCCGCGTATAGACCCCACAAACTCCCCTGCCCTCGCGATGCACCTTCAACATTACCTGTGTTGCGGTTTCACGATCTTTATTGAAATATTCCTGCACGACCATCACGACAAATTCCATTGGCGTGAAGTCGTCATTCAGCAGCACCACCTTGTACATGGATGGCGGCTTGAGCTTTTTCTCCTGCCGCTCCAGTACGGTGCCGTCCTGCTTGTCCGGGATAATCGCCATACACCCATTCTAAACAACTAGGACAGGCCCGCAATCCTGTCAAAACCCGGCAACCGGCCGGTGAGCCCGTTCGCTACGCCTGATGGGTGATTACCCGCCATGGGTGCGTTGAATCGACGAGCCGATTGCGGAGCCGGCCCCTATCCTGTGATGCCTTGCGGCCGTGTTGCACCGCAGTCGGATCGAGTATCGCACAACCTGCCTTAACTGGCTGACGGCTCGCCCGGCCTGAACTTGAGCGGTGCGCGCCGCAGAACAGCATGTGAGTCGATTATGCGACTTTTCAAGACGGCCCGCTTGCGCAACCGCACATAACGAAAGCGGGAAAAACCCTGGAAAGGGCCTGTTTGCAACGTCACAACTGCGTCTCAAAATTTTCTTGACACCCGAATAAAGAGCCTCAACAATCAAGCTGGCACTTTTTTCACTGCGCCATAATTTCGAAAAAATGCCGATGGTGAGCTTGTGAGGAGGGAGCGGCTGCATCGCGCGGTCGTCGAGCTTTTCGAGGGCTCGTGGTAGTGACATGAGTTACAGGGGAAGTTGGAATGGCAACTGGTACGGTCAAATGGTTCAATGACGCAAAAGGTTTCGGATTCATCACGCCTGACGAAGGTGGTGAGGATCTGTTTGCACACTTCTCGGCCATCCAGATGAATGGGTTCAAGACCCTCAAGGAAGGCCAAAAGGTGACCTTCGAGGTCGTGCAAGGCCCGAAAGGCAAACAGGCATCGAACATCCAGGCACCTGCCTGATACTGCTCGATACCCGTCCTTTGAAACCCGGCTTCGTGCCGGGTTTCTTTTTTTGGACGTCGGTATCTAGCCGTGCTGATCGGACGAACGTCCCATATATCGGGTCGCGCTCCGGTTCAATGCCGGCTTCCGGTTTTGCGATGATGGCCGTGCACCGTTTCCGCACCAGGCGTCGGCAGGCAGCACCGGCGCCACGCCTATGCGGCGGTATGGCGCATCATCGAGCGCTGCAGTTCCAGACTTCGGGCGACGTCGCCTTCGTACACGGCAATGCCCTGGTGTGTCAGGTTCGAACGGGCGTCGAGCGCCGGCGTGATGCCGATGCTCGCCACCAGCCGGCAGAACCAGTAGTCCTCGGACAGGTACGCCCGCGTCTCGGGATCGATGCCGGTGTCGAAAAACGCATAGAAAAAGTCAGCCGCCTTGCCCGCGTCGAATTCCGGGCGGCCGACAAAGCGCGAGCGGCACTGCAACTCGGGATACTCCCGAATCAGCGCGAGAAACACTTCGCGCCGGATCAGCATGAAGCCGGTCGGCGCATCGAGCGCATCGAGGAATCCGTCCGCGTCCGGTTCGAGCGTGTCGGAACGCGCCGCCGCCGGATACGACGCGTGCATCGCCCGGAAGTCCGCGCGCGTCGAACCGGCCGGCAGCGGCTGCGCGAGACCCGCGGCGGGCCAGCCATCGTTCTTCATCGGATAGACGCCGGCCACGACCGGACGGTTCGCCCGCAGAAGGCGCACGACATCCTCGCCCTTGAAACCGATATCGCTATCGATCCACATGAGATGCGTAAAGCGATCGTCGGCAAGGAACTCCGCGACCATGGTGTTGCGGGCGCGTGTGATGAGACTGTCGAAACTGTTGAAGTTCACGCGCACGCCGAAGCCGTATTGCTGCGCCAGATCGTGCAGATCCAGAAGCCCGAGCGCGTAACCGGTGGTGACGACGGCGCCATAGCTCGGCGTCGCGACATAGACATTCGCGACGATGGGTGTGAGGTTCGTATTCATCGTTATTGTGTTTGCATGCAGTGATGCGGCCGAGGCTCGGGCCAGCGTGCACGAGCCTCGCGCCGGGCGAGCGGGCGCTCGCTGCGGCGTAACTTAACCGACGCCGCAACGCAGGCATCTCAATAACAGTTCGCAATGCCTATCACGCTCGTGACGGCCGCGCCGGCGAAGCGATAGCGCGTTTTTTGCGGTGTCGCGATGCGTCCGAATTCGCGACATTCCGCGCGCTCAAAACAAACAACCCCGGCCGCTTCTCAGCGCCGGGGTTGCGGATACGACCTGCGTCAGTTCAGCGCAAATCACTCACATATTTTCGATCAGCACCTGGCCAAAGCCCGAGCACGACACCTGCGTCGCGCCTTCCATCAAGCGCGCGAAGTCGTACGTGACGCGCTTTTGCAGAATCGATTTTTCCATCGACTTGATGATCAGGTCCGCCGCCTCGGTCCAGCCGAGATGGCGCAGCATCATTTCCGCCGAGAGAATTTCCGAACCCGGATTCACGTAGTCCTTGCCGGCGTACTTCGGTGCCGTGCCGTGCGTGGCTTCGAACATCGCGACCGAATCCGACAGGTTCGCGCCCGGCGCGATACCGATACCGCCGACCTGCGCGGCCAACGCATCCGACACATAGTCGCCATTCAGGTTGAGCGTGGCGATCACGTCGTACTCCGCCGGACGCAGCAGGATCTGCTGCAGGAACGCGTCGGCGATCACATCCTTCAGGACGATGTCGCCGCCGGTCTTCGGATTCTTGATCTTCATCCACGGGCCGCCGTCGATCAGTTCCGCGGCGAACTCTTTTTGCGCCAGCGCATAACCGTAGTCGCGGAACGCGCCTTCGGTGAACTTCATGATGTTGCCTTTGTGCACCAGCGTGACCGAGCGGCGTTCGTTGTCGATCGCGTATTGAATCGCTTTGCGCACCAGACGCTCCGTGCCTTCACGCGACACCGGCTTGATGCCGATCCCCGACGTATCCGGGAAGCGGATCTTCTTCACGCCCATCTCTTCGCGCAGGAACTTGATGACCTTCTTCGCCTGTTCCGATTCGGCCGGCCATTCGATACCGGCGTAGATGTCTTCCGAGTTCTCGCGGAAGATCACCATGTTGGTTTTCTCCGGCTCACGCACCGGCGAAGGCACGCCCTTGAAATACTGCACCGGCCGCAAACACACGTACAGGTCGAGCTCCTGGCGCAGCGCGACGTTCAGCGAGCGGATGCCGCCGCCGACCGGCGTGGTGAGCGGGCCCTTGATCGACACGACGTATTCCTTGAGCACCTGCAGCGTCTCTTCCGGCAGCCACACGTCCGGGCCATACACCTTGGTCGATTTCTCGCCGGCGTAGATTTCCATCCAGTGGATTTTCTTTTTGCCGGCGTACGCTTTTTCGACCGCGGCGTCCACGACCTTGATCATGACCGGCGTGATGTCGAGGCCGGTGCCGTCGCCTTCGATATACGGAATGATCGGCTGATCGGACACGTTGAGCGAGAAATCGGCGTTGACGGTGATCTTGTCACCACCGGTCGGAACCTTGATGTGCTGATACGGCATGATCGGACTCCAGTGAAGGCTGTGCTGAAAGCTGATGGGGAGACTGCGAAATGGGGCGCTCCTCGCTACGCGCAATGCCGGACGACTGCAAGCGGCCTGGCCGCTATTCTAGCCCACGCAGCGGCCGCTCCGAGGCGGCGGCGGCTCGGGGTTTTCCAACATGGACGAATGCTAAACGGTGAGGCATGAGTCTTATGTCTTATATAAGACCCTAGGCATCTGGCCACGCATTATGCTTTATTATCCCGCCATTTACGGTCGGCCCGGCGCCTCCTGGCGCTCTCGCAGGCCTCGCTTCGTCATTCTTCTTTTGCCTATGCGCCTTCTCGCTCTGAACAAACCGTTCGGCACCATCTGTCAGTTCTCGCCGCACGAGACGCGCGCGTCGCTAGCCGACTGGGTCAAGGTGCCCAACGTGTACCCCGCGGGCCGGCTCGATTCCGACAGCGAAGGCCTGCTGCTTCTCACCGACGACGGCGCATTGCAAGCGCGTATCGCCGAGCCGCGTCACAAGCTTGTCAAACGTTACTGGGCGCAAGTGGAAGGCGCCGTCGATGCGGCCACGCTGAAAAAACTCGCGCGCGGTGTCGATCTCGGCGACTACGTGACACGGCCTTGCCGCGCGGAATACGTCGAGCCGACGGACGCCCTCTGGACACGCACGCCGCCGATCCGTTTTCGCGCCGCGATACCGACCACATGGATCGAGCTATCGATCACCGAAGGCAAGAACCGACAGGTGCGTCGCATGACAGCCGCGGTGGGGTTCCCGACGCTGCGTCTGGTACGTGTCGGGATCGGCGCGCTCGACATTTTTTCGCTGGGGCTGCAACCGGGAGAGAGCGTCGAATTGTCACCGAAGGCGCCGTGGGAAGGCATCGCCTGATCATCCGCACACACGCGTCGACTGACGATCGAAGCCACAACACGCCTGCGATTCACGTCGCCAAAAAATAAGCTAACTCGTTGTATCCGCAAACAAAAATAGCGCGTGAAACTAGTGTGAAAACGCGTGAAACAAATGCATGCGCGCGTACGCCGCAGTCTCGCATTCGCCCCAACGCAAGCGCATATAACTTTTCCGCAAAATTCACGTCAACCGGCGCGCGAGCTCAGGCGTTATTCGACGCAGATGCCGCCTAAAGCTATCCGGCATTCAGCCTTAAGGGCCTTTGTGCAAGCCGCTCTTGCGGTAGGTGCGGGCAGTCTGAGCGCTAAAGCAGACGTGTCGAAAAATTTGTCGATGCGGATGTCAACCGAAAGGTGGATGGCACGTTTACCGACATGACTCTACATATAACCGGGTCATTTGGTTAATTAACTAAAGCTGAGGATTCACAAAATGAACAAACTGATCGCCGCTCTGGTCGCTGGTCTCTTCGCAACGGCAGCATTCGCACAAGCTTCGGCACCGGCAGCAGCTTCGGCAGCTCCGATGGCAGCAGCTTCGTCGGCAAAGAAGACCACGAAGCACGCTCACAAGAAGTCGCACAAGAAGGCAGCAGCAGCTGCTGCAGCTTCGGGCGCTTCGGAGTAAGTTTGTTGTAAAAACGCAGTCAAGAACTAGCTTCATTGCCGTTCTTACGGCGTTGAAAGGCAGATCACCGCAAGGCGATCTGCCTTTTTGTTTTTGACGCGCTCGCGTAACATTCGCGGGTTAATTTCCAGCAAGGAGTCATGCCGTGCGATTTTCCATGCGCTCGTTGATTGCGCGTTTCGCTGTTGCCGTTGCACTGCCGCTCGCCGCACTGCCCGCATCTATTACATTGGTCGCTACCGCCGCCGCGCCCGCGCATGCGCAGCAGATGCCGGCCGGCGCCAAGCAGCCTGGCGAATTTCCCCGTGCGAAGCTGACCGCGGGGATGTTCGTGATCGACGCCGCCGTCGCCGCGAACGACGCGGACCGCGAGCAAGGCCTGATGTATCGCACGAATCTCGCGCCGAACGAAGGCATGCTGTTCGTCTTCGGCGAAAATGCCGTGCACTGCTTCTGGATGAAGAACACGCTGATCCCGCTGTCGATCGCGTTCATGCGCGCCGACGGCACGGTCACCGACATCGACGAGATGCAGGCCGAGACCACCAACAATCACTGCCCTAAGAACAACGGCGTGTACGCGTTGGAGATGAGCAAAGGCTGGTTTACGTCGAAGGGCATCAAACCGGGGATGAAAATTCAGGGTTTGCCGGCCGCGCAATAAGTCGCCAGGTCGCGCGCGGACACTGCCACTTCGCCCCACCGCTTTCCAGGAGCCGTCGCCTCGTTTCGGGGCAACGGCTTTTTTCTTTTCTGCACCGCGGCATCTGACCGCGCTATACGAACTCGCCTTATGGCGCAACGAAGCGCGCGGCGCAGGCTGCTCGAGCCTTGCCAGCACACCTTCGTGTCCGGCTGGCAAGATTCCTGCAAAAGACGGGCCGACGCGCTATCCTAGTAATCTTAGTAAAGCAGCACCCAGGCTCCCCGGGCAGCACAGACTGCCGCCCGGCAAGCGTTTCAGGCGCGCCATTCCAAGGAGGTTCACGTGCCCCGCAAGACTCCCATCGAGCGCTACCGGAATATCGGCATCAGCGCTCACATCGATGCCGGCAAAACCACCACCACTGAACGCATCCTGTTCTACACCGGCGTGACCCACAAGATCGGCGAGGTTCACGACGGTGCGGCAACGATGGACTGGATGGAACAGGAGCAGGAGCGCGGCATCACCATCACGTCGGCGGCCACCACCGCTTTTTGGAAGGGCATGGCCGGCAACTATCCGGAACACCGGATCAACATCATCGACACGCCCGGACACGTCGACTTCACGATTGAAGTGGAGCGCTCCATGCGCGTGCTCGACGGCGCGTGCATGGTGTACGACTCGGTGGGCGGCGTGCAGCCGCAGTCGGAAACCGTGTGGCGTCAGGCGAACAAGTACAAGGTGCCGCGCATTGCGTTCGTCAACAAGATGGACCGCGTCGGCGCGGATTTCTTCCGCGTGCAGCGGCAAATCGGTGATCGCCTGAAGGGCAACGCGGTGCCGATCCAGATTCCGGTCGGCGCGGAAGATCATTTCCAGGGCGTGGTCGATCTGGTCAAGATGAAGGCGATTTACTGGGACGAAGAGAACCAGGGCATCAAGTTCGAATACCGTGATATTCCGCCGGAACTCACGGCGACCGCGAAGGAATGGCACGACAAAATGGTCGAGGCCGCGGCTGAGGCGAACGAGGAATTGCTCGACAAATACCTCGGTGGGGAGACGCTGACCGAAGAGGAAATCAAGTACGGCATTCGCGCGCGCTGCATCGCCAACGAAATCGTGCCCATGCTGTGCGGCAGCGCGTTCAAGAACAAGGGCGTGCAAGCCATGCTCGACGCGGTGATCGACTATCTGCCCTCGCCGGTCGACGTGCCCGCCATTACCGGCCACGACGAATACGACAAGGAGATCGAGCGCCATCCGACCGACACCGATCCGTTCTCGGCGCTCGCCTTCAAGATCATGACCGACCCGTTCGTCGGCCAGTTGATCTTCTTCCGCGTCTATTCCGGCGTGGTGAATTCGGGCGACACGGTCTACAACGCGGTCAAGGAAAAGAAGGAACGCCTTGGCCGGATCCTGCAGATGCACGCGAACGAGCGCAAGGAAATCAAGGAAGTCTACGCGGGCGACATCGCCGCGGCCGTCGGCCTGAAAGAAGCGACCACGGGCGACACGCTGTGCGATCCGAACAACGTGATCATCCTCGAAAGAATGATCTTCCCGGAGCCGGTGATCTCGCAGGCCGTCGAGCCGAAGACCAAGGTCGACCAGGAAAAGATGGGCATCGCGCTGAACCGTCTTGCCCAGGAAGATCCGTCGTTCCGCGTGCAGACGGATGAAGAATCCGGCCAGACGATCATCTCGGGCATGGGCGAGTTGCACCTGGAAATTCTGGTCGATCGCATGAAGCGCGAGTTCGGCGTCGAGGCGACTGTCGGCAAGCCGCAAGTCGCGTATCGCGAGACGGTGCGCAACAAGGTCGAAGATGTGGAAGGCAAGTTCGTCAAGCAGTCGGGCGGCCGCGGCCAGTACGGGCACGCGGTGATCACGCTGGAGCCGGCGCCGCAAGGCAAAGGTTACGAATTCGTCGACGCGATCAAGGGTGGCGTGATTCCGCGCGAATACATTCCGGCAGTCGACAAGGGCATCGTCGAAACGCTGAAGGCCGGCGTGCTGGCCGGCTATCCGGTAGTGGACGTGAAGGTGACGCTGACCTTCGGTTCGTACCACGACGTCGACTCGAACGAAAACGCGTTCCGCATGGCCGGCTCGATGGCCTTCAAGGAAGCGATGCGCAAAGCCAAACCCGTGCTGCTCGAACCGATGATGGCTGTCGAGGTGGAAACGCCGGAAGACTTCATGGGCAACGTGATGGGCGACCTGTCCAGCCGTCGCGGCATGGTGCAAGGCATGGAAGACATCGCCGGCGGCGGCGGCAAGCTGGTGCGCGCTGAAGTGCCGCTCGCGGAGATGTTCGGCTACTCGACGTCGCTGCGCTCCGCGACGCAGGGCCGCGCGACCTACACGATGGAGTTCAAGCATTACGCGGAAACGCCGAGCAACGTCGCTGAAGCCGTGATCAACGCGAAGCAGAAGTAAGCACCACGCTGAAGGCAGCACACGCCAACGGCAAGAAGCCCGTCCTCTGTGGACGGGCTTTTTTTTCGTCCGCTGCGCCGCACGCAGGGCCACTTCACACGCACGTTTTTGAACATGCAAAAATGCCGGACGGCGCCGTGCCGAACGCCGGGACTCTCGCCCTCGAGGAGACACATCATGAGCCAGGATCACGAACACCCGCATTACAAGGACGTGCCGCCGGCTGCGCCGGTCGATTGGCGCGAGCACGGCGTGAAGGTCATCAAAGGCGATCAGCTCGATACCAACACCGCGCAGACGCCGGGCATGAATCGCGCGGCCGCGATCAACGCCGCGCGTGTCGGCGCGCAGAAGATCTGGGCCGGCACTGTCACGATCCATCCGAATGCGAAGACCGGCGCGCATCATCATGGCGCGCTCGAAAGCGTGATCTACGTGGTGCGCGGCCAGGCGCGCATGCGCTGGGGCGAGCATCTGGAGTTCACCGCCGAGGCCGGCCCCGGCGATTTCATCTTCGTGCCGCCGTACGTGCCGCATCAGGAAATCAACGCGAGCACGGACGACCCGCTCGAATGCGTGCTGGTGCGCAGCGACAACGAAGCGGTGGTGGTCAATCTGAACATCGACGCGGTGGAACAGCCCGAAACGGTGTTCTGGGTCGATCCGATTCACAAGCATCCGCACGATCATTAACTTTTGCCCACGCGACTCATGACGCCGACCGCTTCCCTGCGCCCACGCCTCTTCACCCTGTACGCCGTGCTGATCGCCGCCAATCTCGGCGCGTGGGCGTGGGCGCTGATCGCGTTTCGCCACTACCCGCTGCTGCTCGGCACCGCGCTGCTCGCGTATGGCTTCGGCCTCCGTCATGCGGTCGACGCCGATCACATCGCGGCGATCGACGCCGTCACGCGCAAGCTCATGCAAACCGGCAAGCGTCCGCTCGGCGTCGGGCTGTCGTTTTCGCTGGGGCATTCGACAATCGTGATTCTCGCGACGATCGGCATCGCGTGGACCGCGCATTCGCTGCACGGCCGTTTCGAGACGTTCAAGGCCGTCGGCGGGACGATCGGCACGCTTGTCTCCGCGAGCTTTCTGCTGATGCTGGCCGCCGTCAACCTCGTGATTCTGCGCGACGTGTGGCGCCGCTACCGGCACGTCCAACGCGGCGGCGAACTACCCGCTCAAACGCCGGACTCGATTGCACCCGCCGGTCTGTTGTCGCGCGCGCTGCGACCGCTCTTCAGGCTCGTGACGAAAAGCTGGCACATGTACCCCGTCGGCGTGCTGTTCGGACTCGGCTTCGACACCGCGACCGAGATCGGTTTGCTGGCGATTGCCGCGTCCGAAGCCGGCAAAGGTCTGCCGCTCTATTCGATTCTCGTGTTCCCCGCGCTCTTCACCGCCGGGATGACCCTGGTGGATTCGACCGACAACGTGCTAATGGTCCACGCCTACGGCTGGGCCATGGACGACCCGAAACGCAAGCTCTACTACAACGCGAGTATCACGTTCGTCTCGGCGGTAGTGGCGATCGTGATCGGCGGCGTCGAGGCGCTCAGTCTGCTGTCGGACAAGCTCGGCCTGAATGGCGGCGTATGGAATGCGGTGGCCGGCGTGAACGAGCGCTTCGGAGCCTTGGGCTACGGCATCGTCGCGATGTTCATGGCGTGCTGGATCGGCTCGGTGCTGTTTCACCGCTGGCGGCGCCCGGACGCGCCCGCGCGGTAAATCCAACACCCTGCCGCGCGCCGCGGTCGGTAAGGTTTCCATTCGCCGCATTGGCCGTTGCGCTGCCGCGGCGGCGGACGTCGCGGACACGCCTCGCGCCGCGACCGCCCCGAACGTTGTGGTGACGATACAAAGCCGCCCTTTTATCCGCCCAACGTGAACCCGCAAGCGCCGCAAGCGCTCCGAATCCATGAGCAATCGCTTACACTGAACCCGCTTCGCCTCGACGCTTTCGTCATTGCAATATCGTCGCCTGTCGCGCGCATCCGGCGCGGCCCTTCAGAACCGGCAACAGAACGGACTGGACACTCCATCGATGAAGACTCCCGCGGACCGATTTCTCGCACTCGACGCAGCCCGCCTCACCGCCGACGCCTACGGCAACCACGCCATCGACGAATTCCTCGCCGGTCGCATCACGCGCCGCGATCTGCTGCGCTATGCCAGCGTGATCGGTTTGTCGCTGGTGGGCGGCGGCGTGCTGAATGCACCGCGAGCACAGGCACAAGGCACCGCGGGCGCGTCGAATCAGACGATCCGCGTGGCTCACCTGACGCCGGCGGGCGCGGTCGATCCACTCACGGTGACCGACGCCGCCAGTCTCGCGCTGCTGAACCAGACCGGCGAATTCCTGATCGACGACGACGGCGAAAAGCTAGTGCTGAAGCCGGCGCTCGCCTTGTCGTGGAAGCCGAACGACAAGGGCGACGTGTGGACCTTCAAGCTGCGTCCGAACGTCAAATTCCACGACGGCCAGCCGTTCACCGCCAAAGACGTGGCCGCCACGTTCGACCGGCTCGCGGACCCGGCCAGTGGCTCGGCCGCGCTGTCCGTGCTCAAGGGCGTGCTGTCGAAAGGCGGCACGAAAGTGGTCGACGACCACACCGTCGCGTTTCATCTGGATGCGCCGAACGGCAATTTCCCCTACTACGTTTCCTCGGACAATTACAACGCCGTGATTTTGCCCGCAAACTATGCGGGCGGTTATGAAAAGAGCTTCATCGGCACGGGTCCGTTCAAGCTCGAAAAGTATCAGGCGAAAGTGGGCGCGTCGTTCGTGCGCAACCCCGATTACTGGGGCGACAAAGCGTTACCGCAACGCGTACAGTTCTCCTTCTACGCCGACGAACAGGCGCAATTGCTCGCGCTGCAAGGCCATCAGGCAGACGTGATGGGCACCTTCACCGTGCAGGGCGGCGCCGGCATTCTGAACAATCCCGATTACAAGGCCGTGGGCGTGAAGTCGAGCGCGCATCGGCAGATTCACATGCGCAACGACAGTCCGCTGTTCAAGGACAAGCGCGTGCGCCAGGCGCTGGCGTTGTCGCTGGATCGCGATGTGCTGGTGCGCGGCCTCTTCAAAGGGCGCGCGCAACTCGGCAACGACAGTCCGTTCGCGCCGGTGTTTCCGTCGTCGGAGGCGGGCGTGCCGCAACGCAAGATCGACGTCGCGAAAGCAAAGCAGTTGCTCGCACAAGCGGGCGTGCCGAACGGTTTCGACGTAACACTGACCACCGAAAAATACATGGAGATTCCCGATCTCGCGGTGGTCGTGCAAAACGCGGCGAAGGCGATCGGCGTGCGCATCAATCTGAAGGTCGAGAGCCAGTCGCTGTATTACGGCGCGGGCACGCCGGGCAAATCGGATTGGCTCGACTCGCCGCTCGGCATTACCGACTACGGTCATCGCGGCGTGCCGAACGTGTTCCTGAATGCGCCGCTCACCAGCACCGGCACGTGGAACGCCGCGCACTTCAAGAATCCGCAATACGATCAACTGGTCGCGCAGTTCGTCGCCGCCATCGATCTCGGCTCGCAGAAAAAAATCTCCGGGCAGATCCAGACGCTCTTGCTCGACGAAACGCCCATCATCATTCCGTTCTTCTACGATCAACTGATCGCCATGCGCAAGGGTGTGAACGGCGTGCGCTTCACCGCACTCGCGCAACTCTATTTCGACCGCGCGGTGTTGAGCGCGTGATGTCGAATGCCTGAGCGCCGGCGCGTTTGCGACAGGAGAGCACGATGTCGACCACGGTGAGCCCTTCCGCTTCTTCTGCGCCGAGCGGCAACGCGGGCCGCGTCGTGCGTTTTCTGGCGACGCGGGTGGGCTTGTCGCTGATCACGCTGTGGCTGCTGTCAGTGATCGTGTTCGCGGGCGGACAGCTTCTGCCCGGCGACATCGGCCGCGCGGTGCTCGGCCCGCTCGCCGACGCGCGCGCGGTCGCCGCGCTCAATCATCAGCTCGGCGCGGACCGTCCGCTGATGACGCAATACGTCGACTGGATTTCGCATTTCGTGCGCGGCGATATGGGGCTGTCCTACGCGTATCGCGAGCCGGTGCGGCCGTTTATCGCCGAGGCGCTCGCGCATTCCGCCAAGCTCGGCTTGCTGGCGTTTATCGTGGTCGTGCCGCTCGGCATTGCGGGCGGCGTGTGGTCGGCCATGCACGCAGGGCGCTGGCTCGATCGCACGATCAGCATCGCGGGGTTGTCGGCGACGGTCGTGCCGGAATTCGTTTCGTCGATCGTGCTGATTCTGGTGTTCGGTGTGTGGTTGCGCTGGCTGCCAATCGAAGCGTCGTATCCGCCCGAAGCGGGCGCGCTCGAACAGTTGCGTCATCTGGTGCTGCCGGTGCTGCCGCTCGTGCTCGTGTTCTTCGGCTATATCGCTCGCATGGCGCGTGCGGGGACCGTCGAGGCGCTCGATGCCGACTACACGCGCACCGCGATTCTCAAAGGCTTGCCGCGCCATATCGTGATCTGGCGGCATGTGTTGCGCAATGCGCTGCTGCCCACCATCACGGTCGCCGCCACGCAACTCGGCTATATGATCGGCGGCCTCGTGGTGGTCGAGACGCTGTTCCACTATCAAGGTATCGGCTCGCTGATCTACAACGCCGCCAAGGCCAAGGACTTTCCGATGCTCGAAGCAGGCGTGCTGACCATCGGCGTGGTCTACACGGTCGCCAATCTCGTTGCCGATGCGCTGCATGTGCTGCTCAATCCGCGGCTGCGGGTGAGGAGCGCCGAATGAGCACCATCGTTCCGCCGACGCCGCGCGCGGCTGCCGAGCCACGCTTCGACCAGTTGCGCCTGCTGCTGCGCTCGCCGACTTTCGTGGTGGGCGTGGTGATCGTCACATGGTGGATCGTCTGCGCGATTGCCGGGCAATGGATCGTGCGCATCGATCCGTACGCCTCCGATCCGCTCAATTCGCTAGCGCCGCCTGACAGCACGCATTGGTTCGGCACCGATCAACTCGGGCGCGACGTGTTTTCGCGCGTGATCGTCGGTGCGCGCGACATTCTCACCATCGCGCCGCTCGCAACCTTGCTCGGCACGATCGCGGGCACCACGCTGGGCTTGATCGTCGGCTACTTCGAAGGCTGGGTGGACAACGTGGTCGGACGCGCGATCGACGCCGTGCTCGCCCTGCCGCTCGTGATCGTCGCGCTGCTCGCGCTCGCCGCGGTCGGTGCGTCGAACTTCACCGTCATCCTCGTGATCGGCATCACGTTCACACCGATTACCGCGCGCACCGTGCGCGCCGCCGTGTTCGCCGAGCGGCATCTCGACTACGTCGCCGCGGCGCAACTGCGCGGCGAACGCGCACCCTACATCATGTTCGCCGAGATTCTGCCGAACGTGTTGCCGCCGATCATCGTCGAAGCGACGGTGCGGCTCGGTTACGCGATCTTCGCGGTCGCCACGCTGTCGTTTCTCGGCTTCGGCATTCAGCCGCCGTCGGCCGACTGGGGCCTCGCGCTCTCCGAGTCGTACACGCTGATGGCGGGCGGCGCATGGTGGACCGTGGTGTTCGCGGCCGGCGCGATTGCGAGTCTCGTGGTCGGCGTGAATCTGATCGCCGACAGCGTGCAAGGCGCGCTCGACCGATGAACGGCCCGCCGCCCTCCTCGTTCCCCGCCTTCGACGTCTCGAAGAGCGACCGCACGGACGCGCTGACCGTCGTCGGCCTGACGGTCACGTACCGCATGCGCGGACGCGACCGCGAAGTGCTGCAGGACATTTCGTTTCGCGTGCGACGCGGCGAAGCGTACGGTCTCGTGGGCGAGTCCGGCTGCGGCAAATCGACGGTCGCGATGGCGGCGCTGCGCTATCTGCCGCGCAACGGCAAGGTGAAGGCCGGCAAGATCATCATTGCCGGCGAGGACGTGCAGAAGCTCAACGCCGACGCATTGCGCAACATGCGCGCGAACGCGATCTCGATGGTCTACCAGGATCCGGGGCGCGCGCTGAATCCATCGCTGACGATCGCGCGGCAAGTCTCCGAAGCGTTCGAAGCCGCCGGCGTCGCGCGCGACGAAGCCTTGCGGCGCACGCTCGAAATGCTGCAGCGCGTACGCATCGCCGCGCCCGAGCGGGTGATGGAGAGTTATCCGCATCAATTGTCGGGCGGCATGCAACAGCGCGTGGTGATCGCCATGGCGCTCGCCTCGAACCCCGCGCTGCTGATTCTCGACGAACCGACCACCGGGCTCGATGCGACCGTCGAAGCGGAAGTGCTCGACCTCGTCGCGCAGTTGCGCAAAGAGCTCGGCACAGCGGTGCTCTTCATCAGTCACAACCTCGCGGTGATCGGGCGCATGTGCGAACGCGTCGGCGTGCTTTACGCGGGCAAACTGGTCGAAGAAGGCGCGACGCAAGATGTCTTCACGCGACCGCGTCATCCGTATACGGTCGGGCTGTTGCGCTGTTTGCCCACGGCTGGGCGCAGCAAGGACAGCGAACGGCTCGATACGATCGCGGGCAGTCTGCCCTCGCCCGGTTCGGTCACACAGGGCTGCATCTACGCGGACCGCTGCCGCCTCGCCGACGACCGTTGCCGCCGCGAAGCGCCGCCGCCGTATCGCGTGAGTGCCGCGCGCGGCGATCAGATGTCGCGCTGTCACTACCACGAGCGCGCGATCGACTTACCGCGTGCGAGCGCTGAAGCTTTGCCCGAGCGCAGCGATGCGCCGCTCGACGGCAAGCCCGCTGCTCTCGTGCTGCGGGCAGAAAAACTCTCGAAGACTTTTCACGTGTCCGGCGCTGCGCTGCGCGCAGTCGACAACGTCTCGATCGATCTCGCCAGCGGCGAAACGCTTGGCCTTGTCGGCGAGTCGGGCAGTGGGAAGACGACGCTTGCCAAGCTGATGCTCGGCCTGCTCACGCCGGATGCGGGCAGCGTGCTCGAACTCGACGGCGCGCCGCTTGCCGCGCGCGTCACGCGGCGCAACACCGAGCAGGTCAAGTCGCTGCAGATCGTTTTTCAGAATCCGGACTCCGCGCTCAATCGCGCGCATTCGGTGAAACGGCTGATCGGCCGCGCGCTGTCGCGTCTCACCGCGTTGCGCGGGCCGGCCATCGACGAACGGCTTGCCACGTTGACGGCCGCCGTGCGCCTGCCGGAGCGCTATCTCGGCTCGCGCACCCGGCAACTGTCCGGCGGGCTCAAACAGCGGGTGGCGATTGCGCGCGCGTTTGCCGGCGAACCGCGCGTGGTGGTCTGCGACGAACCGACTTCCGCGCTCGACGTCTCCGTGCAGGCCGCGATCCTGAACCTGCTCGCCGATCTGCAACGCGAACGTGGAGTCAGTTACGTTTTCATCTCGCACGATCTTCACGTTGTGCGCTATCTGGCGGATCGAATCGCGGTGCTGTATCTGGGCAGGCTGCTGGAAATCGGACCGGCAGCGGCCGTGTTCGAAGGACCGCATCATCCTTATACGGAAGCCTTGCTGTCTTCGGTGCCGACACTCGACGGTCAAGGCGGCGCGAGCCGTATCCACCTGTCCGGCGATTTGCCGAGCGCGGCATCGCCGCCGTCCGGCTGCGTGTTTCATACACGTTGCCCTCGCAAGCTCGGCGCGATCTGCGAGCAGCAGGACCCGCCGTTCGTCGATGCAGGCGAAGGCAAGTCGGCGACGCCGTCCGCGCATCGAATCCGCTGCCACATTCCCGTGGACGAATTGCTCGCGCTGCAAACTGCTTCGCGCGGCGATGCGGGCAAAGTCGCGGGCAAGGTGCCTGGCGACGGCTCGGCCAACGCTCCCGGGAACGCCGGGCGTGTCGAGTAACGCGGCATAGCGCGGCATCGAGCCCGCGCGTTTCATCGCCGAAACGTTTTCCTGTGTTTTTTCAGTGTGCGCATCGCACATCCCTATCTCGCTCCTGTTACGTCAAGGCTTTCCGGCCAGTGGCATGGATATCGCTACGTACAGACCAGACGTTCGAAGCCAGAGACGCTCATCGCATCGGCAAGATGCGTCTTGGTGCGCGCCACCGCGACGCAACGCGATGCATGGCGATGAACGGCAAAACGATAATCGGGTAAGCGTGCGTCAGCGCTTGCCCATACACCGGCCGGGCAGCCGGGAAGATAACGATGCGTGATTGATCGACATCGGCAAGACAATTTCGGGGGACGACGAGGCCTGCGTGCAGACAGGCCCACCGCTGCAGACTCAGCGTGAGAGATGGCGGCAACGAGGTGTCGTCGTTCCCTCGGGAGAGATGTGATGAAGACCATAAGATTCAATCAGTACTACTGTGGGGTGATTCGGAGTGCCGCGATCGTAGCGGGTGTGGTTGTGCTGGCGACTCAGGTCGCGTATCCAGCCTCGGCGGATGTGATCCCCAAGTGGATCGTGCTCGCGGACGCGTCGCTGCCCGCCAGCGCAGTGCATGAAACATCGCAGCTTGCACAGAGCGGCAGCGCGGCGCCGGGCGGTTTGGCGACCGGCGAGGCAGCCGGCGAAGCGAGCGCCGCCGACGATGCCGCGCTGGTCTTTCAACCGCACGACTGCAGCCGCGCCAACGTTAGTGGATGCGCGCCTCACGGCGGCGGTAGCGGGAGTAACGGCGCAGCGAGTTCGGGCAATAGTGGCGCCGGTTCGAATAGCGGCGCGGGGGGCGCGGGGGGTTCGGGGAGCGGCAACTCCGGTGCAAGCGGAAGCGGCAAAGGGGGC
>NZ_JBHUFR010000019.1:0-4585 GCF_042680985.1 Paraburkholderia dipogonis
CAGGCTGAGGCCCGCAACCGTCGTCCCGAGCAGACGACGACGCCGCAAATTGATCTGGTCAGACATGGCGATTCCCCTAAAAGATTAAGCGCTTGCGAGCCGTGCCGGATCGCTCTCACTGAAAGATGGCCCCAACGGCCGCAAGCGGATAGCCGGATCGAGACGGGTCCACGGAAGATCGACGGGATCGGCAGCCATCGGCCCCGGCGCTTTCGCCACGAGGATCGCCTCGGCGATAGCCTCGAAATCCGCGCGAAAATGCACCGAACTCTTGTTGACGAGAATCTTCATCTGCTCGGGTTCGATGCCGGCCACGCGGAACAGGTTGCGATCGAACACCTGCATCTTGACCGAGCTCACCGCAATCCTGACGCCTTCGATCCGCAAACAGGCAACCGGCCCCAACTCGCCTTGCATGCCGTTGAGCATCGGGCCGTCGAAACGGAAACGTCCGTCCGACAGGTGCTCGACTTCGAACACGCCTTCCAGCGGCGAATCGCCAGGCACTCCGGAACGTCCTCCCAGCGCGAGTGAAACGCGCGCGCCCACACCCGCGCGATGCGCCGCTGCCGCAGCCTGCGCATCCCAGATCACGCCGACCGCCGCGCCGGTGGCGCCATTGCGCAACAGCGCGCGCACCATCCCCATTGTGTTCGAATCGCCGCCGACGCCCGGGTTGTCCTGCGTGTCCGCGATGATGACCGGCTTGGCCGCGGAACTGCTCACGCGGATTGCTTCGAGCGCCGCTTCGTCGGGCGTCAGGAAGGGCACATCCCAGCGCGCTTCCTCGCCGGCGATCTTCGCGAACAGCGCGTCCGCTGCGTGTTCTGCCGCCGCTTTGTCGAATGCGTAAGCCCAGATCGTCGGGCCGCACTCGGGAAAATCAGCTGCGGGAAAGCCCGGCGCAAACGAGACGGTCACCACGGACCGCTCTTCGAGATCCTCCAGCAACCGGTACATCCCACGTGCAGGCTCAACCAGCGTGCACATGCCGTTCACGGGAATCAGGAATGGCACTCGACGCACCGCCCGGTGCAACGAACGCCCTTCACGGATCAGATCTTCGAGAAGCCGCGCGGCGCGCTCGCCGGTCTCGGCCATGTCCACATGAGGATAGGTTCGATACGCCACGAGCGCACTCGCGTGTTCGAACATGCGAGCGGTCACGTTGGCGTGCAGATCCAGCGACACGACCACCGGCATGCGCGCGCCGACGATCCGGCGCACGCGTTCGAGCAGTTCGCCTTCGCCATCGTCGTGTTGCTCGGTCACCATCGCACCATGCAGGTCGAGATAGATCGCGTCGAAGCCGCCGGCCTCGACAGCGGCGAGAATCTCGCCGCCGATCCGCTCGAATGCGTCCGTCGTGACGTGCGCCGATGCGCTGGCGCCCGCCCAGCTCACCGGCTTCAGTTCATGCCCGTTCGCTTCCATGACTTTGATGAAGCCGCCGATCGGAACATTGACGTCGCGTAGTCCGAACACGTCGTCGCCGCGGACCATGGGCGGAAAGCCCTCGCCCTGAACGAAGCTCGAATAAGACGCCTTGGTGGGCGCGAAAGTATTGGTTTCATGCTGGAAACCGGCGATCAGGATTTTCATGTGTTTCACCTTTTATCAAACGACCTCGTAAAAAATCCACGAGATGATAGGGATGCCTATCTTTTTGATTTCGACAAAGACTTTGCCATGCAGACTCGGCAGCCGTCAGTCCTGCTTGAGCGTCAGCTTGACGGTCATTATCAGAATGGCGGCCAACGCGGCCGCGCCAGCCATGACGAAGAGACCGGTATGCATACTGCCTGTCGATGCCTTGGCCCAGCCGACTACCGCGGGTCCCCAAAAGCCGCCGGACAATCCCACGGTATTGATGAGCGCGATGCCGCCTGCCGCCGCCGTTCCCTCGACAAGCTGGGACGGAATGGCCCAAAAAACCGTATAGGCCATCCAGAGGCAAGCCGTTCCCAGCGTCAGCGCCACGAGTGTGAGCGTCACATTGCCGTCGGCGAAGATCGCCGCGATCAGGCAGATCGCCGCGCCGAGCGCCGGAATCGCGCAGTGGTAGCGGCGCTCGCCGACCCGGTCCGAGCTGCGGCCCGCGAGGTACATGCAGACGGCGGCCGCGACATAAGGAATCGCGCTGTACCAGCCGAGGCGGATCGTGTCGCTCACGCCCTGCTCTTTCAGCAGCGTCGGCAACCAGAAGCTGATCGCATAGATGGGAAAGATGATGCTGAAGTAAGCGAACGCGAGCACATAGACTCTCGGGCTCTTCAGCACAGCCTTGAACGAGTCCGCGCGATGTTCGGTCGGCGCGGTTTCGCGCCCCAGCAGCAACTTTTCGTCGTCGTTCAGCCAGCGCGCCTGCTCAGGCCGGTCGGACAAGACGCGCAGCGTCAGCAGGCCGAGCGCGATGCACGGCAGGCCTTCCACGAGAAACATCCACTGCCAGCCGGCCAGGCCGCCGACGCCGGAAAGACTCGTCATGAGCCATGCGGACACCGGGCCGCCGACAATCCCGCCGAGCGGTCCGGCGACGAACACCAGCGCAATGGCGCGCGCCATCCGCGCCGGTCCATACCAGCACGACAGGTAATAGATCATGCCCGGCGCGAAGCCCGCCTCGAACACGCCGAGCAGAAATCGCATGGCGTAAAAGGCCGGCACGCTGCGCACGAACAGCATGCACGCCGACGTAATGCCCCACAGCACGAGAATGCGGCTGAAGGTCCGGCGTGCGCCGACTTTCGGCAGCATGAGATTGCTCGGCAGTTCGAACAGAACGTAGCCGATGAAGAAAATGCCCGCGCCCACGCCGTATGCAGCGTCCGAAAAACCCAGATCGGTCTGCATCTGCAGCTTGGCGAAGCCGACGTTGACGCGGTCCAGATACGCGAACATGTAGCAGGCCACGAGAAACGGCAGCAGCCGCCAGTTGAGCTTGCTGTAGAGCGCTGAGGCAGGATCGCCGGCGGCCGATGGATGGATTGCTGACATGCGTGTCTCCCGGTTTTGCGTCCGTGGGCCCGTCGTGCGGGTTGAGTTGATGGTGGCAGGGCAAAACCTCACTAGCAAGAGCAACTAAGTTCACATATCGTTGCCCTGTAGACAACGCTAATCCAGCGCCGGAGCGAGCAAATGCGAGAAATCAACCAGCAGCGTCTTCGGTATTTTCACGAAGTGCTGACCCACGGCACCATCCGCGGCGCCGCCGACCACCTCAATACGTCGCCCTCGGTCATCACGCGGCAAATCAAGCTGCTCGAAGACGAATTGGGTACGGTCCTGTTCGAACGCCAGGCGCGCGGAGTCAGGCCGACGGAAGCCGCGGCGCATCTGCTCGAGTTCTGGCAGGGCTACCGGTCGCAGCAGGAAAAACTCGAGGACCAGTTGCACGCGTTGCGGGGGCTTCAGAAAGGGCGTATCCAGCTGTCCATCAGCGAAGGTTTCGTCGACACGCTCGTCGACAACGTGCTGGCGCCGTTTTGCACGCGCTATCCGCACCTGGACATCAGCATGACGACGCAGGCCGTGGACGCGCTGCTGGACGACGTGGCGGAAAGCCGCGCGCATATCGGGCTGGCGTACAATCCGCCGCCGCATCCACGTATTGAATATCGAGCCAGTTCGCACCAGCCTGTTGTGTTGCTGCTGAGGAAAGACCATCCGCTCGTCAAACGGAAAGGGCCTGCGGGTGTCGACGATCTGCGCGCCTATCCGCTCGCGCTGATGCCCTCTACGTTCGGCATCGGCCATGTCGTTTCGATGCTGGAGTTGGCAGAGAACGTGGTGATCCGCCCTACGCTGACGACGAACTCGCTGAGCGCGTTGAAGCGTTTCGTGACGGCGGAGAACTTCGTGACGCTCATCGGAGAGTTCGCCGCATATCGTGAGCTCGCCAGCGGCGAGTTGACCACGGTCCCGATTGCGCATCCGTTGTTCGAAGGCGCGCAGGCGCGCGTGCTGGTCAAAACCGGCCGGCCGCTTGCAGCGGGGCCGCTCGAACTGCTCAAGTGGATCGAGGAACGCATGCCGATGTTCGCTGCGTCTAAAGCGAAGGAAAGCCCGCGGCGAAAGGCAGCCGGACGACGGAACGGTTGACGGCGCATGGCGTGCGCAAGTGGCTGAACGATCGGCCTCGGAACGAACCAACGGGCCGCAGCGATCTTGCATATCGCTGCGGCCCGTCTTTGTGAAGCAGGCCTTTTGCCTTAGCAGCCGAAAGCGGCGGCCGCGTGACGCGCCTCTGTAACCCGCGCTTCGCCTAGAAACGTGCGACGTCGATCACGGCATCGGCGAATGCTTTCGGCGCTTCCTGCGGCAGATTATGTCCGACACCGCCGCCGATGTTCCGGTGCGCGTACTTGCCGGTGAACTTCTTCGCGTATGCCGCCGGATCGGGATGCGGCGCGCCGTTCGCGTCGCCTTCCATCGTGATGGTCGGCACGGCAATCGTCGGCGCCGCGGCCAGGCGCTTCTCCAGTTCGTCGTATTGCGGCTCGCCCTTCACCAGCCCCAGACGCCAGCGATAATTGTGAATCACCACCGCGACATGGTCCGGGTTGCTGAACGATTGCGCCGAGCG
>NZ_JBHUFR010000020.1:0-5670 GCF_042680985.1 Paraburkholderia dipogonis
AAGATCAGACGTTTGCCGCAATCGTATATTCAAAAGCAATTGTTAAATCGGAATTAATTTCCTCTCGCTCCCATGCAACCATAAGAGAGGTAAAAATAGCTTGCCGCTCCAATGCGGTTACAAGCCATGGGGCCACCCTGTTTCAGGCAAGCAGCACAAGCTGCCCCCAAGCGAACTGGAACGAATCCATACAGTTATGCTTCCGTGCACATCATCTGCTGGGAAGCCAGCAACCGGGGTGGCGGATGACAGCCACAAATACATAGATCATCGCTTAATGCTGCGTGTCTTCCGTCTGGCGCGGTCATGATCTGGCGCGGTCCGTCGCACTGGATTTTCCCCGTTGTACTGCAAGCCGGGCATGCGACTGGATCTCCTTCGTGAGCGACGTCTCTATCGCTCAATTGAATAGAGGTGGGGACCGCCTGAACGACGCCGTTAGCGGTCGTTTTGTCGCCGTTCAAAATTAGAAATCGTTTCATGGTGCCTTTAAAGCTTTAAGGTTTCTGGCGCATTCAATCTTGTTTCGCGAACCGTTGCGCGACCCGTCTATTCTTTTTCCAGGCCCGCATATGCAATGCTGGTCGTAACAACCATTGAGCGCAGATCGGCCCGCACCGTGAGCGTTCCCCATTTGAAGACAAACGCATCGGCGCCGATCGCAGAAGACACACAAGGCTGCTGCGCTTCGGAGGCGATCATTTTCGATAGCGTCTTCTTTTCCTTCACGAGGTCGTCTTCAGTTGCCGACCAGTCGGTTTTCCTGGCGACGCCGTCTAGCCATACCAAGTCGACCATTGCGAGTTTTTGGTTGCGATAGCGAGCTGTCACGCCAAAAGTCCTCCCCCAAACCTTCACGTTCTCGATGCCATAGCTTTCCCACTCGTCGTACTTCGCCAGTTCCGTTGGCCCGGTCAACGGCAAGTGGTCAGGTGACGGTTTGCGGTGAAAGAGGCTCGTAGACGCATCAATCGTCAGTGTGCCCGTGGAAAAATCTAGCGTAGCCATCCAGTTCCCATTAACTCCCAAACTTCATGATGTCGCCGCCAACGGGGCGATTTTTTTCAGGGCTGGATACGCAATGCTGCATGCCGCAACCTTAAACTGAGGTGTACCGCAACACCTTCGAAAACGATTCCGATGCTGTGGGGTTCATCGCCTTTGAAGACGAGTCGACGGGTCACGATACCCTCTGTTTTCAGCGTCCTTCTTTGTCCTGGCGAAGAAGAGTCCACTCAACGTAGTGCACCTTGCCCGCGTCTGACCAATCCTTTATCACCAGATCTGGCATGACCGCGCCCTTGACAACATGTACCTGATGTTCCGGATGGCCCTTCGCCTGCCAATGCCCAGTGGCCGGGCATGCCTCGCCCGTTCTCACCGCCGGGATGACTGTGTCCGGTTCGATGTAGGAGGTGGTCTCCGGCGCAGTCAGGAAGTATTCGGACTCGTCAGGGATCAAACCGTCTGTGTAGCGGTCATCCTTCCAAAGCAGGCACCAACTGACATCGATGTCTTCGGCGTGGCCACTACTCTCGTTGAAAGCTCCCGTCATACGGGGCGCGCGCGTGCCTTGAACAAGGTAGTTAAAGCAGCCCACGTTTTCACTGCTGGTGGCGCCTACAGGAATAAGGCCAAGCACTTTCCCGCGTGTGATCGTGACGGGCTCCCATATGCCATCGATGGGCACGGTGTCGCCTGATCGGACAACGACATTGGTAGGTTGCGGCACAGCCGGCAATACCTCGGGAAAAACGGGAAAACTGAGTTGATAGAAAGGAAAGACGTATGCCTTGGGATTCAGCAACGCACCGGCAGCCGTGAAGTGTGCGGTCGCGCGCCCGCTTGCGGGCACCTCGCAGGCAGCGTGCTCACCCACATACTCGCTTCTGCGCATAAGCAGATTCAGCGCTTCAACCTTAGGCGGGTAAGGCGCCTCCTGAATGCCACGCTCCCAGTAGTCGCCATCCGGGTAAAGGTACTTGGCGACGACGTGGTAGTCCGTCAGCGCCTGATCGAACGCTTCGTCTTGACGCCAGACAAATCGATAGCCTCGCCGCAGTTCGTCCAAACCTTTGTTGTAAGCGCTGAGGATCCCATAGATGCGCGGCAAGTTATCCGCCAGCATCTGTTCGGGCTGACTCGATGGCCAGGTCTTGACCGCGTTCTCATAGGCACGTGCGAAGATTTCCCAGTCGTCCCGCTTCTTGGCCCAGAGGCTATAGCTTGTCAATCTCTTCAGGAGCCAGAAAACCTGACGGCGCGTCGTTTCATCGCGCATATTGAACAACTTCATTGCGGCTCCGTGGTTCATTACCGGTTGTCTGAGTTGGCAGCACGTGCCGCCGCGGTGGCACTGCTATTACTCACCTTAGTCTGGATTTCCTCGGTTCCAAGACGGCGGGTCTGTGCAGCGCCACGTACGTTCTCATCGAACTTGCTGTAGCCGTAAACGTCTTCGATGTTTGTCCAGTTCGTCGCTCGAAGCTCGACGGTCACTCCATTTTTCGAAATGATGGGTGGCAATTTGCCTTGCTTAAGTAACTCGCCCGCCGCCGTAATCTCGTCGGCAAGTTCACCGAGATCGACGATGAGTTGCTGGCCGCCACCTTCAAGATATTGAGTGGGAACTGCGTCGCCATATTGCTCTGCAATCTGTCCAGACCAAGCCTTCAAATCCATATGGGAAGGTAAGTCCGCAGGTAGATGCACAATCGCAAGAAAGCCATTCCCGTTCCACTCGTCAAGCACGGCCGAGCGAGTGCGCCATTCCTCGGCACTTTTGGGCGCCTCGCCCAGCCCCCAGAACGCGGGCTGCCGTCCCCCGGCCTTGCTCCCCCCGGGGTATGGCGCATGCTTCGACGGATTGCCGAATGCGCGGTAAAGCTTCTTGCCGGCTAGTTCCTTCGACCCAATTGCCGAGATCTCTCCAGAAAATGTTGCTACCTTCGTGAAAACCTGATCTTTCCCATAGCTCGCAATCTTTCCGCGGTCTTTCAGGATATCAGGCCAGCCTTGGTCGATTTTCGACTGATACCTGGCAGTCAACTTAGCCTCGATTTTGCCTTCGTCCGCCAAGCATTCCGAAGAAGGGAACTTGCCACGCCGGATTTCCCGCGCGAGCCGTCGTTCTTCAAGATACGCTTCTGCTTCGCGACGCACTTTCGGCATGCCGCCCGTAGCAATTTCGTGAATTTCGCCACGGTAGACCATGTTCTGCAGCGTTTTGAGCTTCGCCTCGAATTCCCGCAATGCCTTGGGCACCATGCGATCCGCCATGTCCTGCAGCGCGGAGAAACCAGCGCTCACCTGTTCGATCTTGCTGCGCCAGATTTCGGGCAACAGTTTTCCAACGCGTGCCTCGAGAGACTTGCGGATGGCGAGCTGGACGGTCGCGCAAAAGTCCTTAAGCTTGTTTAGGACCTGGGACTCGTACTGCGCGATGTTCAGTGCTTTCAGCCACTTCGGCGCGTCACCGTGGCCCATGCGGTTCAGGAACTGGATGACTTCGGCAAGGAGCGCATGGTCTTTGGCGGCGATGCCCTCAACCCGCAAAGCTAATCGGCCTACGCCCTTGATTACGCCACCAACCACCGGTATCAGCGCGAACACAAGAATGACGAGCAGCGCCCACTCCATGATCTCCTCGCGCTTTCTCGGATCCGTACTGAGGCGAATTGAGACGGAGAGAAGGTCGCGGGCGGCTGTCACATCGCCCACGAGCGGAATCATTCCGATGGCAGCATCCGTGATGACCTGACTGATGGTCTGCTTTTCATTGAACGCGCCTTGCAGAGTTCCCCAACACCACTGCCCCACGTCCAGAGACGTCTTTTTGAAATCCTCCAGGCTCCAGTTCACCTCACGCTCCCCCGTGCTTGGCAAGAAGCGAATCCACATCGCTTTCAGAAAGCTGTTCGCCTTTGAAATCAGGATTCTTCGTCAGATCCTTGCGCGCGAATTGACGCGCATCGGGGCCAAGCTGAACCTGAACGGGACCGACCGGCACGTTTTCCAGGTGCATTTTGCCCTGCGCGTCCAATACGCCCTCGCGCGTGCTGTTGTCTGATAGCGTTGCTATGTACTTGGCTCCCTGGACCGGCTCATTGTCGTGATACAGATACTGCATGGCCGCGTCATATTTGGATGTTGGAAGCGGCGGTAGTGGATAGTCTGTCTGCGCGGGGCCGTTAAACGCGTGCTGACTGCCCTTGACGTCGACCTTACCGGGTGCGTGAATTTCAATATTGCCGTCTTTGAGGCGGATATACGCACCGCCCGACGTCAAAAGAATTTCCTGGCCCGCTGCGGCTTCGATTTTTTCCGTCGCGGAAAGCAATTTCACGGTTTTTTGAGCCGTGAATTCGACGCCGTCGGAGTGAGCCTGAATCTTCATCTTGCCCTTTGCGGCAAAGAGCTTCATCCCAGCGTTCTGCGCAAACAGACTGATCTTCTCCGACACACTCGCAACAAGCGATTTCCCGGTTGCGATGTGCGTGTTCTGACCACTTACCAGATTGACGGTCTGATCCGCCGCTATGTGCGCGGACTTCTGCGTTGACATCGCGATGCCCGCCGGCGTCGCGAATAGCATGATCGGCTCCTTGAACGTATTCGCGCTGCCTGTACCACCGCCGGCGGTGTTACCACCGCTGCCCGTCGCTCCCGACACGCTGTTCTGTGTTGCGTCGGTGAAAGACTTCAGCGAATCGCAACCGTGTCTCAGGCTTTCCGCCTGGTGCATTTCGCTGGCTTGTGCAAGCGCTTCCATGACGCTTTCCGCATTCACCAACTGGCTATTCGCCTCACGCACTTCGAGCGGTTGGCTCGAGGCGCCGTTTGCCGGATGCGTCGACAAATACAGGCCCTTTTCGGCCCGGACCGCGCCGTACGCATCCGACTTCAGATCGAAGCCGCTCCCCAGATACGCGCCGCGTGAGTTACCCGTCTGCGCGATCAGATAGCCAAGATGCAGTTGGGAATTTGCACTCGTGCTGTAGAGCTGCATGCGGTTCTGGCCAGTGGCATCGTCCATCACCATCTGGTTGTAACCGCTGCCCTGGTATTCCTTGGACTTGTAGCCCGACAGAATTCCGTTCGAATGCCAGTCCGGCGTCTTTGCACCGTTATAGGTACGTCCGGTGACGATCGGTTTGTCGCAGTCGCCGTCAAGGAAAGATACGATCACCTCTTCGCCGATACGAGGCACATGAACCGCACCATAGCTGCCGCCGGTGTCTGAGTGGGCCACGCGGATCCAGCACGACGCGTTCTGATCTCCTCCATTGAGGCGATCCCAATGCATGTGGACCTTGATGCGATTCAACTCGTCCGTAAAAACCTCTGCATTGGCGGGGCCAACCACCGTCGCCGTCTGCATGTGCATCTTCGGCTTGCTGTGCTCGAACGGGCTGCGGAAAGGGACTGTTCTGCGCTGCGCTTCGACAGTGACCACCAGGAAACCTTCGCTACCGTCGGCCGACTTGATGAGCAGCGTTGGATTGCTGGCGTGCTGTGCACGGGCCGCGGCGATCGTTTGCTTCAGGCTGTGCGGGAAGTCTGTCGTGCCGCCGGAGACCGGCAGGTTGTTCTCGATAATCCATTCAACGGCGATAACCGCAAACTGCCGGTCCTGCTGGCTGTCGGTGCCATGCCCCGGATGGTCCTGCA
>NZ_JBHUFR010000021.1:0-331589 GCF_042680985.1 Paraburkholderia dipogonis
AAGATCAGACGTTTGCCGCAATCGTATATTCAAAAGCAATTGTTAAATCGGAATTATTTTCCAAGGCCTGCTCCGCGATCCATATCGGCATTAATGACGTGCGTCGCCTCACATTTCGCCGGATTCGTAAGTCCCCCGCAAAGCAGCGCACGGCGGCAGCATCATAGCTGCATCCAACTGAATCTTCCCTTTCTCGGTGCGATGACCCGGTCGCTGCGCGCTCTAACTCCAATGCGGCAGCGCTAAGGGGGCGTCGTACCTATTTCTGGATCAGGCGGGTCTCCAGCCGAGGAGCGTCCGCCATTCATGTGGTGTACATAGCCGAAGCTGAATGTTTTTCACTCTGTAAAAATGTAGTATCGAAATCAGCGAAGCCCGATAAGCTAATTACGGCACTCGATGTCTCGCTAACGTCAGTCCGATGCACCCTGCCACCACCATGACTGTATGCACCGGCTCCCCATTACTGAGCCGGCCGCCGCCTTACCGAAGCCGCAATCCCCTTCGCCATCAGATCAAGCTCCTCTGTCGACACAGGCGCATTCCCCTTTGCATACTTTGCGTTTCTCTCGACCAGAACAAGCAGATTAGGCATATCAGTCGGTGCACTGGAATCCCCTTGCACCGTAGCTAGATATCCATAATCCGTCGAGTCGTCGTCGCGCGTGATGATCGCCGAAGTCTCGACACCCTCCCGGCCATCGAGCTTGACAGTCCGGTAAGGCGCCTCTCCAACAAGCTTGATCCGCTTGCCAATTCCGTATTCATAACCCCATACGAACTCACTCTTCTGTTTAGACGTAAGCTTGGGGTCAACTGCCAACGCTTTCTCATCGAGAAAAAAAATCGTGACGTCGGGGTGATTTTTCAAGCGAAACGTTACGCCCACTTGACGCGCCGAGTCTTTCCCGTTATCGGCAACGAACATGCCCGGCAGACATACACCGTCGCCTTTAGGAATTTCGTAGGCATTGCGGGCGGAAAGACCCTTTAGAACCGCTTCAGTACGTTGCTTCGCCACAGATGGTTCCGACGATGACTCGCGAAAGCTGATCGCCCGCCGATTCTCATAAATGTAGAACCCGGCCGCACGTTGACCGGCCCAGGCAAATGCGTCCGGCCGTCCCACCGGCACCACCTCAAACCGACCGTTCTCATCGGTCGACACTGAGCTTGAAGACACCCGCGTTTTGATCCCACCCAGGATCGAACCGAACTCAGCATGCGACATCGATCCGGTTATCCGGAAGGTACCGTTATAAATAAAAACGGAGTGCACAGCTGGCTGATCGTTGGAAAACCGAATTGGATTTTCCTGCGGCTTGGAGAACGCGGTGGGAATGGTCAAAGCGACATCGGCATCGTCAGGCATCGTCAATTCGTAGCGGCCGACGCATTCCTGGCGTGCTTCCGCCATGGCACGAGACGACACAGATTGCATCGCACACACCAACGACGCGAATGCGATCGAATTCCACCGACTTCTAAACTGTCTCATCAGCTAAGTTCTCCGCCCTTGCTCGCATCGGCAGCCGACGCATCCTGTTCATAAGCGTCAGTCGGCTTCGGCACCTGATAATTCTCCGCAACAAGCGAAGTGGCAAAACCCAAGTTGTTGTTCTCGCCCCTCGTCCACTCGATAGGCAGGGAAACAATGAATCCCTTCAGTTGGGCCAGATTGGCTGCGGCTCCCTCGTGTTGCGGCTTCGTCCAGAAGGCGTCGTCGAAAGGCATCTTCCCATCGGTCGACTTCCTCTCCGGATCCCATGTTGGCCATATAGACGCGAAATCGCCTTGCTCGTCCGGCGAATCAGACAACGCTCGATTGCGAGGGATAAAGGCAAATGCCGCTTCATATAACTTCTGATTCGCGTCCGCCACCGTCTGTATCGCTTTCCAGTTCGCTGGCTTAGCAGGCTGATTGATAGTTTTCGACTAGCGGCGCGGCAATCTCCTTTTCCACGCTGGAGAACAAGAACGTCATGCAGTACAAGTTTTCTGTCAATGGCGAGCCGGTGAAACTGACGGAAGGGATGTTTGCCGATTGATTGATGAACCTGAATTAGCGCGCGAGAACGGTAGTCGATTACATCATGCAGACCCTCGACAAATTAGCAGTTACTTTGATGAAACAGTAACAAACCGTACCGCGCAGCCGAACGCCTGAACTGAATAAGGGCTGCGCGATCTGATACGGACAATCCTGCACTGACCTACGACACAGACAAAGTTGTTCCACGACTCACCAGCGTGCAGCCACAGGCAACGCGATGTCCGTGCAAGGCTACCGGCTGATCACTGACCATATTGGTGTCATCGCCTTCGCTGATCGTCTGCTTGCCGTGCTCCTTGCAATCGACCAGATCATTCTTACGCGCGATAGGCTTGCCGTCCACAGTATCGGCATTTGAGCCCGTTATCACTGTTCCGCCGTGTGGGGCAACGCTGTCGCCGACCACGATAACTTGCTTGACCACTTTGTTCTCCGCAAACCAGCGTCGAGCAACTGCATAGAGCAATTCCGACACCTGTTCCCATCACTAAAGAGTAATTTCCCGTACGCCCGGAGTGCCTGAATCGGCATTCGGGCTACCTTGATATGTCCAGCGCAATTCGTCGGTGCCGATGCCCAGGAACCGGTCGCGCGGATGCGGGAAATCCTGACCTTTTTCAACAAACGCTTGCTGATCCCATCGGTTATGAAGCGTAGCGAGCGGATGATCCGCCGCAACTCGAGCTTCCCAAATCCCAGTCTTCGTACAAGATTGTGAGCCGTTACATTGAAGCACCAATTCTGGCTCTGCAATTTCACGCAGCAACCCCGCTTCCACGGTATGCCTTAGAAAGTCCTCCCGTTGCGGCGGGGCGAGGAACGCCTCGCCGAGGTAATGCCACTGCACCTGATCTACGCCGAGCCAAGAGAATGCGGAAGGCTCGAAACGTTCGCCAGCTTGGTACCTTTCTGGCGAGCTGCTCCGCGCGTTCATCAATTGGTCCTTTGGTGCAGATCCCGGGCCAAAGAGCGCTAGCCAGTAACCATCGCGCGGCACAAGCTGATCTCCCGTTACCGCGAGCGAACTTTGCTTGAGCGACGGCACCGAATAGCCTTTCGGTACGAATTCTCGCCCTTGCAAAACCGCGCCCTGTTGCGACTTGGGTGGTTGGGTCACGGCCTTTGCGCCGTCGATGAGCATCTGAGTGTCGCCGTCCCAACGGGGCAGCGGCGCAGGCGGCGGCGGAAGAACCTTATCGAGATTGGGCAGCTTCAGGCGCCCTTGATAAAGACCTAACATATCCCCGATCTTGCTATATCGCTGGGCGCGCGCCTTATCGATGTGACCAACCAGATTGGTACCATCAGTAAGGCCAAGACCCCGATATTCAGAGCTCAGTGAATTTGCGCACTCTGCACTGCCTAGCTTTACACCTTCATGCATGATCTTTAACGCGCGCTGCTTGGCTTCCGCAGTGCCCGGGCGAGCGTAGATAAGACCAAGCTTCGCTGCGGCGTCGCCGTAACCTTGTGCGAGTGCACATTCCAACATTTGAGTTGCGACAGGAAGATTTCCCCAGAAGCCCTCGGCAGGATCATCGTATGTAGCGGCCATTTTGTAGCCGAGATAAGTCATTGCTGCCGGACTTCCCATGTCCGATGCGCGTTGAAAGAATGCATATGCGCTGGTGGCGTCGCCACCTTTGATCATTCCGTTCTGGTGATAGGTTCCCATCACGTCATACGCGTCCGGTACGCCAAGTTGCATAGCTTTTTCGACCCAGCGGATCGCCACCTCCGGGTCATGCTCAGGCACTCCGGGCGACTTGGACACTATCAGCGATGCGAGGTTGAGCATCGCTTTCCAATGATTGCGTTCAGCGGCCTGCAAGTAGAGCTGATAAATCTTTGGGTAGTCACGGTTTTTATAGTAGACATCCGGGTTATCCAGCGCTAAGGCCTGCTGAAACCATAACTCGGCTTGCGAATCAATTGGCGGCACATGTTGAGCCTGATAAACACATGCGAACGTCTTCCTGTGCGGATCGAAGAGGGGCAGTTTTTCATTTCGCGGAAGATCTGACATGGCGGTGCTCGTTTTGCTTGTGAGAATGGTGAGCGGGTTTGCTGGGGCGTTTGCGAGTGGCAGGCACGCCGTGACAACGAGGACGCGCATTAAAAAAGAGAAAAATTTCGTCATAGTTTCATTCGTATCAAGCCAGTTCTGCCGTCGTAGCGGACGGAACGCTAATCGACGCATGGAGAGTCGTAGTAGCTCGATGATCTTCGAAGGGCAACAGAAATCCTTTCATTTTTTTGGTCCCCGCCATCTGGGTATCTCGATTCTTCGCCATCAGCGTTTTCCAGTCCGTGAATGCATCCGACCATTCGCCTGCATTTCCGCCTCCTTGGACATCGCCGCCCGATTGCAGGCTGAATATCTTCTGGCGTAGTGGCGCCGCGTAGGCCTGACCCGTTACGCCAATGTTGATTTCACTGTCGGACGCCATGCTCCGCTGGTTAAGGTTCGCGCTGCCGACCGTCCCAACCCACCCTTCGATGAAGACGACGTGGGAACCGAAAGCCGCAGCACGCCCCACCGATTTGCATGAAACAACGCCTGCGCCCGCTCATTCAAGCACAGGCCCTCGCTGATGTCGACGCGATGCGCGATCAGCACCTGCTCGAGGCTCGACTGGGCCGAGCCCCAATGCAGGCGGAAGGCGCGGTTGCTTTGCGTCAGGGACGGGGAGGCGAAGGCGCGGAGCAGGTCTGTGGATAGCGCAGTGACGACATATATGCCACCAGCACAGTCCGGGCAAACTGAATGCATAACCGTGCCGCCACTGAACGGGTAAGTCACCGACACTAACACTAATTCGGCGGATATGCGAATTAGGTCAAATTAGCGGAATTACAATTTTATTCATAACCCGTCAAAACTTATCTAAAATACGCCCCACAGATTGGTGAAATTTGAACCGCGATCCTCATTTTTCGTTTTAGATTTTCACTGCGTCAATTTGTTAAATTTGAGTTGATCTACAATTACCCGCCTTTCACGAGAAAAGCGAGATTTGGGGGTTGTCTTCCGTGAGTGATGTCCAGTTATTTAGAGAGGCCCTGTCCGGGACGCTCGATCAAGAACGACGCCCGGTGCGTCTGCATTGGGGAAAGACGCAGGCTTCACTCGAACAGGCGTTGCTAGTTCAGCGTCTTGAGATCGCGGAAGGGCTCATGACCGGAATTGAGGGCCACCTAACCTGTCTGTCTTCCAGAGCGGACTTGCCCGGCAACGCGTTTCTGGGTTTGCCCGTCACAGTGCAGTTCGTGACGGACGTCGGGAAGCTACACGCCATTAGCGCTATCGTAACGGCGTGTTCCGCCGGGCAATCGGACGGTTCTCTTGCCTGCTATCAACTGACGATCAGCGATGCATTATCGGTGATGGAACGTCGCGTCAATTCACGAATGTTCCGCGGGAAAAGTTTGCCCGACATTCTAGATGTGCTGATGCGCGAATGGACACAGCGCAGTCCTGCGCTCGCTAGCGCCTTCGAGTTTGACCTGTCGGGATTGACACGCTCACGCTACCCGACCCGTGAACTCACTCGCCAGGTTAACGAATCGGACGCCGCCTTCATCCGTCGCCTTCTGCGGCGCGATGGTGCGAATGTCTTCGTCAGGGCCGGGCGCGCCTCCAACAGCGACAACGCCGGCGATAGCCCTGTCCATACGCTCGTATTCTTCGACGATCCAATGAAGCTGCCGCAGACGACAGCAGGTACGGTTCGCTATCACCGGGACGCAGGCACGGAGGAGCGCGACACGGTCCAACTTTGGGCAGAGTCACAAACGCTGATAGCTGGCGCGATACGGCGCTCGTCTTGGGACTACAAGGTCGCGGCAATGTCGCAGACAGATCAGGTGACGATTGTCGATCAAGGAAAAGCTGGCAACGACCTTGCTCGTTTGCTGTCGGATTCGGCGACTGATTCACCGCATGCCGGGGACTCGTGGGCCGACTACGACCGGATCGGAAAGGACCGAATGCTAGCTCACGAGTTGCGAGCGCAATCCGTGCACGGCGCAGGCACAGTGCGCGATCTCGCTGTGGGCCACTGGTTTACGCTCACTGGCCACCCGGCTGTCGATTTACGGCCCGCGGAACAGCGCCAGTTCATTGTCACGTCATTGCGCCACCAAGCAGAAAACAATCTACCAAAGGAATTTAACGAACGAGCGCAAGCGCTGCTGAACGCGAGTAGCAGCGTCTTTGGAACGCCCGCCGCGTCCGGGAATTCTGGCAGCGTAAGTAACTCCGATACGCGCTATGAAAACGGATTCACATGCGTTCGCCGTGGCGTGGCGCTTACACCCGCGTACGACTCACGCATTGACCTGCCAGTAGTGCACCCCATAACCGCCACGGTCGTTGGACCGAAGGATGAGGAAGTGTTCTGCGATGAGTCGGGGCGTATTCGCGTGCAAATCCAAGGCCTCAATTCTGAAGACCATACACATGCGCAGGGCGCCGGCACAAATGGCAATGAGACCGACAGCGCGCCGGTGCGGGTCGTATCTGCGCTGGCCGGCGCGAACTTTGGCGAGAACACGGTACCTCGCATCGGTATGGAGGTGTTGCTGGACCATATAGACGGTGATCCGGACCGGCTCGTGGTGATCGGGGTCCTGTCAAACGGCTCCAACACGCCAGCGACCTTCAGCCACACCGGCGCACTGCCCGGCAATCGCTATGTGTCGGGTCGAAAGACGAAAGAAATCAAAGGACAGCGATATAACCAACTCCGGTTCGACGACACAGCCGGCCAGATCAGTAGCCAGCTGGCAAGCGAACACGCTTTCACTCAACTCAATCTAGGCTACTTGACCCAGCCACGCACGGATGGAAACGGTGATGCGCGTGGAGAGGGCGCAGAGTTGAGAACGGACGCAGCGGCCGCGTTGCGCGCTGCCCAAGGCGTCCTTCTGACAACCTATGCTCGTTCTCAAGCAAGTGGACACCAACTCGATCGCGATGAACTGATCCAGTTGCTTGCAGAGTGTACCGAGCTGTTCAAGTCGCTAGGCGACTATGCCGGCCAGCACGGTGGTCAGGCAGCAGACACAGCGGGTCAAAACGAAATTGTGTCGGCGTTCAAGTCATGGAATTCGACCGACAGCACACAGTCATCGACAGGTAGTTCGCAGGCGCTCATGGCGTTCGGCGCGCAGGCTGGCTCCGTCAATATCACGCCCAAAACCCACGTTACTTACGCAGGCGAAAACGTGGACCAGGTCGCCCAGCAACATCTGCAGCTTATGAGCGGCCAGCGGTTTAACGCCACGGCCGGCCAAGGCATGCAATTGTTCGCCCGCGGAACTGGAGTACAAGCGATCGCCGGCGAGGGTCCGCTTTTGCTCCAGGCCCAGGCCGATGCCTTGACGGCCAATGCGCAGAAGGGTGTGAGAATCAGCACGAACGAAAATGAAGTGCTGGTCACTGCGCCCACAATTCGCCTCGTTGCCGAGGACGGCAGCTACGTGAAGATCGGCGGCGGCGTTACGTTGGGAACGAACGGTGACGTGAAAATTCTATCGGCCTCGCATCAATGGGGCGGTCCGTCGACGCAGACAGCCACCAAGACCGCGTTCAACAATGCGCCCACCGATCAGCGCTTCAAGTTGCACTATCCCGGGCACACCGAATCGTCGCCCGCAGTTGCTGCGCAGCAGCCGTATCGCATGACGCTCGACGATGGTCGAGTGATCGAAGGCAAGACCGATGCGAACGGTCTAACAGACCTCGTGCAGGACGACGCTATGCGTATTCTCAAGGTCGATATCCTTAAGCCCGCCCTCTAAAGAGCAACTGGAGAACGGAATGGCGAATGCCAACGATGATTACCACGTGATCGGCCAAGGGGCGGCGGTCACGCACGCTAGCCGCGCAAACGACAGGCCTGTCGCAATGCCACGCGATCTGCCGGGCATTGTGATCTTCCTTCACGGCGTCAACGATCCAGGGGCCGTCTACTCGTTCGTCGAGGAAGGGCTCTGCCACGGGCTCAATGATCGGCTGTCTAGAGACGATCTGAAGTCGGGTCTGTACGGTGCGAAATACCAGGCGCTCGCGAAAAAACCAAAGGCCGATGTTCGCATCAATGATGAGAGCATTCTCGGCGATCCGGACACGTATCTGTATCAACGAACAGCGGACAAAACCACCAACAGCGTATTGATTCCGTTCTACTGGGGTTACAGAGCGGACGACAGCAATATTGCGAAATTGATCAATCCGGGAAAGGTGAAAAGTCGCGCGGCAGACCCTAACGGCAATCTCATGACGCGCGCCCAGTACCAGGACCTTCAGGGCAACCGGCTCGACAAACACTTCGCCAAGGCAGGCGGGTTCTTTGCGAACGCGACGAACAATATCCCGGACATGTACGGTAGAGGGTTCGTTGCTGGAAAGGACGCACAGTTTGTGACCTGGTCAAATATCGCGGGCAATTATCTGTATGCCGCCAACGCGCCCGATCGCACCTACTTCGTATTGGCTGCGACGCGGCTTGCCAATCTGATCTTCACGATTCGCGCGATCAAGGCAAAGGATCTTGCCGCGGCCCAAGGCATGCTGCCTGAACACGAAACGATTACCATCATGGGACACAGCCAGGGCACGATACTGACCCTGCTTGCGCAAGCAATTCTGAAAGAGAAAGGTCATCGCTGCGTTGACACCATCATCATGGTGGATACGCCGTACGGTCTTTACGAGACGGCGGATTCAAGTCAGACCGGCCATGCGAAGCTCAAGACGCTGATTGATATCGTCAACGAAGTCGCGCAAAAACCTTACACCGTTCCGGATCTAGCCGACATGCTAATCGAGCATGACAGGCATGGTGGTCGGGCGGGACCGGGTTGGACAAAAACCAAAGGGAAGCGTCTGGACAAGAGCGGTAAGAACTGGATCACGTTCGACGAGCGGGACAATCGCGGCAAGGTCTATCTGTATTTCTGTCCTGAAGATACGGTCGTCGGGCTTAAGTCGGTGCATGGTATCGGCACGTTCGGCGTGCCTGACGAAGTGCCGGCAGATGGCGCGGCGCTCAAGGCCAATCCCAAAAAGAAGACGATGCCGGCGATGACAGCCTTGTCGCCTAAGCGGTTCTTCCAGCGGATGTGGACGCGCATGGAGCGTGATCACAACGGCGACGGTAACTACAAGAAGGTACTGGTCGGCACTAAGCCTGCGCGCGTGCCTGTACGCGAGCAATTTGAGCGACTGTCGCCAGGACCTGATATCGGCTCGCCGGCGAGCGGATTTTTTTCCCAGATCGGGGGGAGCGCGGCATCGCAAGCCCAGAATGTTGCACTGCAAGCCAAGTTCGAGCGGAATGACATCCGGTTCATCAACGGTGAAGAACTCAAACCACCATGTGAGCCTGATCTATATGGTGGTGAAGTCGTGCGGGGCGGCCCGAAACCAGGATATGCCGATGTGCCCGGCGTCTTTTCACCGGACGATGTGACGAAGAATGTTGCATTGGGCAACCAGTATGCAAGCTTGCGTTGGGTAACGGTTGAACACTCAATGGTCCCCGAGCTGGATCTTGAAAAGCTTAAAGCGCAGTTCAATTCCGGCAAGTCGCCGGACCAGCAATCGCAGAACTGGAAAGTCGGCGGAATCGGCGGGTTCGCTGTGCTGCGCGAGGAGACTCCCGAAGAGGCACGCGCACGGATGGCAAAAGACAGCAATGCTTATGATGCGAACAACTACCACTCCGGCGTATTACATAGCGCAGAGAATCACCGCTGGGTGACTGCAATGGATGTCGCCATCGGACAAGCCGTTATGCTGGACGATCCAGTGTGGCGCGACCTGCTGATTGGTATTGCCGACTGGAAATTGGATAGCACCGCACTGTCGAGACTTCAAGCGAACAAAAATTACAGCCGACTGCCAAACGAAACGAGGCAGCTAGTTGAAGCCTGCGCGAAGTATTACCAAACAGGGATGTTCCCGGAAGACAAGGTTTCTACGTATCCTCCGTCGTTAGTTACCAGCGAACTGACTCCAAAAGAGTCGGCCGCGCAGCAGGCCGCTCAACAAGAACAGTGGGCGCAGGAACAGCGATTCATGCAGGATCAAGTAGCCAAGAACTGGGGTCAACTTTGATGAGACCTCGCATTTGGCCTTATGCTTGCGCGCTTGCACTGGTCGCGGTCATCTGGACCGCGTACGTGATGACAGGGCACTACAAATATTGGCAGACGACTGGTCAGGAGATGCCGCATATGGGCAGCAGTATTCGAAACGGCGTGTTGATCGCACTGGGCGTTGCAGCAATCGTGTATGGAGCGAGCTTCGCCTGGCTTCATCGTCCTTCGGGCACATCTGCCATTGCCGCTGAGACGCCCGCGAGAAAAGATGCTCCTGCGTTGGTGACACACGGGTTCAACGGTTCTCCCGCGTTACTCTCGCAAACGGGGCAGAAGTTCGTACTCGAGGTTCGAGGAGTTGGTGTTGTGACCGGATGGGATACGAACGCGGAGATTACGCGCGGGATCGATGCCAAAGCGGACAACCACGCAACCTATTTCTCTACCAACCCCGAAGACTACCCAGACAGTGACGGCGACCGAGCAACCAATCTCAATGTGACAACCGGCACGGCGTTCGGCCTCGCCGCTCGCCATGCGGTTGAACGATGGCCGGTTCCAGTCATCGTCTGGGAGCCACCTAAGGATCCAAAGAATCAATTCCGCGCAGCGACGATCATCGCCGACGGCCGTACACAGGCGAGCCTTGGCGTGACCCTGTTTCTCTGGCAAGAGGATGCCAACACCGGCGACGGCGCCGACATGATCGAAAAGCTCTTCGCGTTTTTTGATGCGCATCCCGATGTGCCTGCCGCGCTGGTCTACAGTCGGGATGGCTCCACAGTGAGGTCACTGCTAAAGGCACCCGGCAGCGGCGGGGCACCTGCATACGGTCACGCCATCCCTGCCCTTCCTGACAGCGTCGGTGCGGTCCTGGTTTCCCGGTCCGACCGGGTCGACAAACTGATCCGGCCTTTCGCCGTCGACCAAACGCCTGAGGTCAACAAAAACGATACCGAGTACGACGTCGTCAAGCTCTGGAATTTCTACTGGGCTCGAGATCGCAGATTTCAAGAAGAAGTCGATAAAGCGAATGGCGGTTTTTTCAACGCCATTGTGCCTCGTGCCGATTGGTGGCAAACCCAATTGCCGGAGTTATGGAAAACGACCCTCAACAAGGGTCCGGGCCAGTTCACCCCGACCCCGTACATTCCTGTGCGCTGGACTGCGTGGCAAGTTGAACAGTTCGACAAGGCGCCTTTGGTTGGTTATCTGCATCGACCGGTCGACGTGAAACTCACCGACGAACACGGGCAGCCGCTGAAAACTTCGGCACAGGCTGAAGCACTCGCCACCGGCTGGAAACAGGCCGTTGCCGCGCTGCCTGACCAGAAGGAACCCAAACGGGTCTTCTATGACACGACTGGCGATAAGCAGTGGGCGATTCCCCTCACACAAGCGTTGGGGCAAGCGGGCCCTTCTGCGCCGAGCCTTGGCGATGTTAAGGAGGGTTACGACATCGGAGCGCGCATCGGCAATACCGGCGTGAGTTCGCCTTTAGTTCAGATTGGTTTGGGTGCGATCTCGAGCTATCAGGAAGGTGGGGCTAGTGCGACCATTAATCGGCGGCCAAATGGAACGGTGAGCATCGTTATGGTTAGTCCTCCGGATGCGGCGGCAAAGGCAGCGTGGGCGCAGGCGAACAGCGGTGCAAGTCCGTTTAAATAGTAGTTTTGCGACGCGTAAGTTATCTATGGATAGCGCGTCGACATAAAGTAACTGATCGCTGAGAACGAACGGGTGAAAACATGCGCGGTGTGATCCGGGTGGGGGATTCGACAAGCCACGGCGGGAAGGTGGTGACCGGTCGCGATCAATCTGTTGTGATGGGTCGTCCGGTCGCTTGCGTCGGTGACAGTTGCACGTGTCCGAAGTCGGGCCATCACGACTGCGTGATTATCGAGGGCGATCCAAATGTGCTGATCGACGGAAAAGCCGTTGCCCTCGACGGCCACAAGACGTCGTGTGGCGCTAGTTTGATTTCGAGTCTTTCGTCGTCGGGTAAGCAATGAGGTCCCTGCGGCGGCGCTGACGTTCGACCTGTGTCAACTGTTGCCCGGCTGGTGATGGCTTACTGTCGCGCGCAATGGGAAGAAGGAGCGATGCTCGACTTCAGTCGAGCATCGACGTGCCTGATTTAATACGACGCCCGTCAGGACTACTCCCTCTCAAATTTGGCGACTGAGTGTGTGCGAAATTTAGTCGTTCACCGAGCGTTCGACGTTGTTGCACAACCCCTGACAATGCGAGAAAATAGATCGGATGCCTAATGACATAGCCGACGATCACGACAGGTTGTGCTTATAAAGCATCACTGAATGGTTGGCTCGATGATGTGCAGAAGATAACGCGAAAGGGCTGAGCCAAGCAAAAAGGAGAACGAGGAAGGAGATGAAGCGCGGGACGCATGGGCTGCCACCCACACGACCCGCTGACCACAAACAACCCTACAGATCTAGGAGTTGATCATGGCTGACGCCAATCATAAAGCAGTTGCGCGTGTTACCCAACGCATCTTGACCATTTCGTCACAAAGACGACCGCGGCCGATGAAAACGTACGCGCCGGCTCATATCGAATTCTTTCCAGATTTGCCACCGGCGCCTTGGATTCGGCTTTCTGGGAGGTGGTTGGCGAAGGCGGGGTTCAATATCAGCGACAGGATTCAGGTAGAAGTGCAACGAGGGCGACTGGTCATTACGCCAAGATGACCAATGTTTCGACAACAGCCTCGGCTGGAACTGAGGCTGCTGCGACGCGTGTCGACGCCGTCACTCGATAATTGCGGCTTTGTGGGGAAGGCTAGTTATAGCGACTCGATGGGTGACTCGAAGTGGCATAATCCGCAAGGCGTTGCGCGTGGTCACATCTTAAAGTTCGGACGCGGTGAAGCCACCGTGGGATAAGACAAAGTTTGGCAAATGCGGGGGCGATTGTGGATAGTGATGTAGAAAATCTGGTCCGCTCGATAGGATTGCCTGCAAAACGGGCAATGATTCCTTTGTTTGAGGCGGTCTCAAACAGCATGCACGCAATTGACGAGTGATTTAACGACGATACTCGCAAGGGCAACATAGAGATCGAAGTATGCGAACGCCGTGACCTCCTAGACCTTCCCCATAATGAAGAAGCGGTATGGCCAGTAGAGGGATTAATCATCTCCGACGACGGGGCTGGTTTCCATAAAGAAAACTTGGCATCTTTTGAAAAGGTCTATAGCAGCCGAAAACTCAATATCGGCGGCAAAGGTTTCGGACGCTTCACTTTCCTAAAGGTATTTTCAGACGCGAAGATCGAGAGCGTATATGCCTCCGCCGTCGACTCCTATGAGCGCATTTGCTTCACTTTTGACGCGGCCAAAGAAGTTCAGATCGAGTCGAAAGAGGTGCATTCCGGCAAGCAAAAAACTATTGTCCGCCTGCACGGAGCACGTGAAGTTTACGTAAAACATCTTTCCGCAGACCCGGGCATTATCGCCAAGCGAATAATTGAACATTTCCTACCTCTCTTTGCACTTGGCAGAATGCCGCGCATCCTTGTACACGGTCGAGGAAAGACTGTAGATCTGAGGTCCGTCTATGAGGAAAGTATCGGCTCGCGCACCGCACGAGACACCATCAATTTTTCTGGCCACGCTTTCGAGTTGGCGTACGTTCGTAGCTACCGAGCGAATGTAGTTCCGCGAATCGTTCTTTGCGGAAATGGGCGCGCAGTTACGGACGAAGAATTGGGCAAGATCGCGACTGAGATGCCCGAACGCCTCCTCGACGAGGAGGGTAGACCCTACGGACTGAGGGTACTCGTGAGTGGGGATTACTTAGATCGACATCTTGATCTCACGCGGACAGATGTTATTTTCCAAAGCGACGAAGGCGACTTCGAAGACGAGCAACTGATCAACAAAGCCGATCTCTTGGAGAAAATTGGTGCGACAGTGCGCGACCGTTTCAGCAAGGAAATTGAGGAGACAGTCGCAAAACGGGAAGCGCAGCTCCAAGAGCTTGTCCGAGAAATGCCCGAATACAGGATTTTGACGCACTCGAAGTATCGGGACCGTGTTCTTCGTCGAGTTCGACTGAGCGGGGGGAAGAGCGCTATCGATGCAGAGCTGTGGCGTGAATTACGAGAGATCGAGTCCGAACACCGCGTCGAAGGTACGCAAATTAAGAAATTGCTGGATGAAGGGTTGGAGAAAGAGTACCGCTTGAGGCTCGAAGACTACACGGAGACGGAAAATGAACTTGGAAAATCGCAGTTGGCCAAGTACATCGTCCATCGCCGGGTCATCTTGGACTTGCTTGAGAGGTCTTTGCAAAAACTTGCAGGAGATGCAAGCTATGCACTCGAACAGGATCTACACAATCTCGTCTTTCCGATGGGGAAGACGTCCGTTGACATATTTCGCGATCAGCAAAATCTGTGGGTGATTGACGAGGGCCTAAGCTTCCATTCCATCTTGGCATCGGACAAGAAAATGAAGTCGGTGCCCGGACTAGGTAGCACCTCAAATAAAGAGCCGGACATTATCGGGTGCTTCTACGACCGTGCGATTACTGTTGGTCCGGACCCAGATGACGCGACGGGCGCGGCGGTGGTGATCGAATTCAAGCGACCCAAACGCGACGACTTTTTGACCTCGGATCCTCTGCGGCAAATTACTGATCGTTTTTTTGAGTTACAGGAAGGGGTGGTGACGTCCGTTACTGGACGCCAAATCAACGGAAAAAATTTGCGTTTCGTCGGGTATTTTATTGCAGACCTGACACCTTCTCTTAGACGGTGCTTGCGAAGTTTTGCGCATGAAACATTCGACGGCGAAGGATATTATTTTCAACCACCAAATTTGCCTGCGTACATTGAAGTCATTTCTTATGATCGCCTCCTTCGGAATGCACAGCGTCGCAACAGAATTCTTTTTGAAAAGCTGGGCTTGAGTCAGTAATGATTCGCAGTCGGAGCGCATCCTCGTTCCGACAAGAGGCAAGAAATGACACCGGAACGTTCACCGCGCGCGGGGACGCCGCGACGCTCGCCCAATGTCTATGTGAAGCTCTCGTCTACTTCGGCGGTACGCCGCAACATTTGCTGTTCTATGACGCGAATTAGTATGCATCAAGCGCGACGGATTCGGCGAGGACGAGGGTCGCCGAAATTGTTCGCGCTGGTAGCGACCTACGTGCAGGGAAGCGGCGCTCTAAGCCGCCGCTCTCGCACGGATTAAATCCAGCGCCGTAACCAACTGATCGACTTGATCCGCGAGAAAGATTGTCTCTGGCCCAGAAGGACACATATCCACGAACGGAGTCTCGTATAGACGCGATGGGTCCATTACGCCGTTCTGGATCAATTCTTCAACAACAAGGTTAATGAATTCGATTTGATCGGGCGTAGCGGTTGTTCCACTAACGAACTCGCTAAACGCCTGCATCGCGACTTCGCGCTCCAAGCCTACTAGCGACCGGATAAAGATACCTAGGCCCTCACTCTGATCCGTCGCGGCTTTGATGAGCTCTGGGGAACCGCCCGCTTCGACCAGCATCCTCTCCAACTCCTCAAGGTCGGCGGCCGTTAGCGGTTGGTTCCGACGGAGCCGCTGAAGAGCCAGATGATTCTCGTGCGCCCGCAGAAATGCTCTCGCTTTTACCTTGAACTTAGCCATGTTCAGGCCCGCCGTCACTTGAGGAAGCGTGACTTCGGACATTTCGCCGAGTTCGTCCTCAAAGTCCGTATAGACGATCTTCCTTTTGACCTTCGGAATAAGCTTGATAAGCGCACGAAGCCGGCGACGCGCGATCTCCAGCATCGGCACTGTGACGTCTTCCCACCATTCGTCCCCGGCGACCGCGCTAATCAGTGCGATTTGCGTCTTGATTGCAGGAATCGCAATCTGTTCCTCCAGTTCGCCAGCGATACGCTGGATCTTCTCGCGTAGACCGACGAAACCTAGGCCTGCTTGCAGAATAGCGAGTTGGGCACGTAAGACGAGCATGTCGAAACGCTTGGCTTCTTCGTCGCTGTCAGTCAGTTCGGTCGGCAAGTCCGCCACACGCGCCGACAATTCATGAAAGTCTTCTGGCGAGAGAATCTGCCACGCCTCCGCCTTACTGAATTTGTCGACGAACTGGCGCTGCGGCCGAACGACGAAGTTGTCGACGTTCATCGCTGCAACTTGCGAATGCAGCAGGGCGGCTGTTGCCGCACGCAGTTGGCCTTCGGAAATAGGGTCTCCGTAAGGCGGCGGTTCAGGTTCGCCTATTTCGTCTTTGAAGCGCTGATCAATCGCGCCAATCATTTCCAGTCGAGCCTTGAAGAGTCTGGTCCCGAGCGGTTCCGTTGTTGAGCCTTCGGCAAAATCCTGACTCGCGCCAAAAAATTCCAGGTTCTGGCAGAAATCGAAGATGAAGAAGTTCTTCTTGTCCTCGCCCGGCCCAAATAGATCGGAGCGCAGACGCGTGCCGCGTCCGACCATCTGCCAGAACTTTGTTTTGGAGCGCACCGCCTTGAAGAAGACGAGATTGACGATCTCCGGCACGTCGATGCCGGTATCGAGCATATCGACCGAAACCGCAATATGCGGCATCCTCTCAGGCTTCGAAAAGTCGTCGATGATCGATTGCACGTACGTGGTCTTGTACGTCACCATCCGCGCGAAGTGCCCCTTGTACTGCGGGTAATTATCGTCAAACCGTTTGGCGATGAACTCGGCGTGATCGTTGTTCTTAGCGAAGATAATGGTTTTACCCAGCAGATCGCCGCCCGCCACTTTCTGCCCCTTTGTCATCAGCACTTCGAGCGCTTTGTCGACTGTATCGATGTTGAAGAGCCACTTGTTCATAGCCTCTGTATCGACTTCAGCAGGCATCGTGCCGTCTTCGTTCCATTCAACGGCGTCCCATTGCTCTTTCTCTTCCTCGGAGAGATCGTCGTAACGAATGCCTTCGCGCTGAAACTTGAGCGGAACGGAAATCGGCACGGGTGGAACAAGATGCGAATTCGCCACAGCTTCGTCGAGACCGTATGCGTCGGTGGGCACGCCCTTTTCGAGGTCGAACAGGCTATATGTATCCTTGTCGACTTCGTCCTTCGGCGTGGCCGTCAGGCCGACGAGCATCGAGTCGAAATAGTCAAAGATCGCTCGATATTTCCGGTACACCGAGCGATGAGCTTCATCGATGACGACGAGATCGAAGTGCCCGACGCCGAAGCGTCGCACGCCGTTGTGAGCGTCGTCGATGAGTCCCATCATTGTCGGGTAAGTCGACACGAACACGCGGCCCTCAGTGTACTTTTCTGTGACGAGATTGACCGGCGACGCATCGGGCAGATGCGTTTTGAACGCGCCGACCGCCTGATTCACGAGCGCCACGCGGTCCGCTAGAAACAGAATGCGTTTGGCCCAATTGCTGCGCATCAGCACGTCGGCGAGCGCAATGACCGTACGCGTCTTACCAGTGCCCGTCGCCATCACGAGCAATGCCTTGCGCTGGTTCTCGATTTCGAACGTTTCTCCGACACGGCGAATGGCGCGCGTCTGGTAAAACCGCTCAACGATCTTTGTATCGATGACCGCTTCCGCCAACTTCTTGCGACTTGTGCGACGTTGAATGACGAGTTCTAGTTCTGACCTTTTATAGAAGCCTTGCAGCGCGCGGCGTGGATAGGACTGGTCATCCCAGATCCAGTTCTCGTACCCGTTTGACAGGAAAATGACCGGACGTTGGTCGTGTTCCTTTTCGAGGCAATCGGCATAGAGCTTTGCCTGTTGCTCGCCTTCCAGCGGACTTTTCGTCGTACGCTTGGCTTCGATCAGCGCGAGTGGCTTGCCGTCGTCGGACCAAAGTACGTAGTCGACGTAGCCGATGCCTTCGCTGTTCGGCATGCCGGTGACTTTGACTTCGTGGTCCTTCGCCGGGTCTAGTGTCCAGCCGCTTTCCTTGAGCATCAGGTCGATAAAGGCACGGCGCGTTTCCGCTTCCGAGTAGTCGTGTGTGTCCGGCTGCGCGCTGTTGGCCTTCTTTGCGGCGGCAACTTCTTCACGCAGTTTCTGGAGTTCTTCGTCGAGCGCAGTTTTATCGGCGAGCAGGTCGGAGAGACGTTTGTCCTTCGCGTGAAGTTCGTCGTTGAGGCGCTGGATTTGTTCCGGCGTCTTGGCGGGCGGCGCTGCACTGGCGGGCTTAGAAATCAGATCCAGCGAGAACGCGAGGCCCGGGTCAGGACGGGTCGTGCGGCTGTAGGTTCGGGCGAGCCAATAGCAAAGATGGAACAGTTCCCGCGTGGCGCCGAGCGCATCGGAGACGGCGATTTTCTTCACGCCGTGAACAGCGTGATTGCCGAGTTCCTTGATGAGGCGCGCTTTGGTAAAGAGCGCTTCGCCGACGTTTTGACGGAACGTCGGCTCGTGGATCAATGCACTGAGGTTGTCCTGGTAGGGAAGCTTGAACGCCTTGTCATGCATGTAGAGCCATGCGACTGTTATTTCTAGTGTACGACGCGCGTAGAAGCAGGACACACGCGGGTCGGTGTTCGCGGATGCCTCCGCCCTGCTCGCCGCGTCGAAGAGCATGGACCATTCGGGGGAGAGGAAGGCGAAGTTGGTCATTTTATTGTTGGTTTTTATAGGGTGCCGGTGAAGGCGCGGTGTTGGAGGGAGGAGAAGCAAAACTCCAACGCTTGGAGAGATTGCTCGTGTTGTTGTCTCATCCTATGTATTGCGCCAACGCGCAACGCATAGGCTCGTTGAAGTTCGATTGGCGCCATCGGCAAGGGCATTTCCTTAATAGTGCCCATGTTCAGGCCGTCCATAATCGCGCCTTTAGCCTTCTGTTGCAAATACCTAAGCGCCGTAGGATGCAACAGGAAATAGGAATGCAGAAACTCTGGCAAGCAGCGTTTTTGGTCCAATGTGATGCAGCAGAGATGCTTTGTGTTGATTGCCAACGGAATCGTGGAAGGGACTATCGCGCACCGCCCGCAAGTTCCCATGATCGTAATCAAAACATCGCCCGGACTGACTTTATATCGTTTCAGACTCTCGAACTTCGTCGAAGTGATGAAGCGAGACGCTCCCCACCGAAATTCATTGGCTACGACGTTGTCGATACCCAACACGGCGATCCCCTCGTCCACGAATTCGGAGTGCAGCAACTGGCTCCCAAACGGGCCCGTGCGAATACCGCCTTCAGAGGCCGCCACAGCATTTATCGTGGTCGTGGTCCAAGATTTCGCCGCGTGATCTCCGAACATCTCCAAGAAGATCGATCGCGCTAAGCTATCGAGTAGTGCGATGGCTTGCGTGCGCTTGACGCGCAGTGCATCGGCTTTATCGAGAATCGCGGCGATGCGGCGTTGTTCGGCGAGCGATGGAACTTTGATCTGAATCTGAGCTACCTGCGCAGGTCTTGCCCTAAGAAGAGAACCCCCGACTCCAGACACGGTCGTCATGAATTGCGCGTGAAACGCATCTCCTCTAAGCAAATGTCGAAGGAACTGCGGTGCGACACTTTCGCTTCGGAATACAATCCACTCACCCGAGGCGATAAGTCTTCGCCCTCGGTTTTCGCCCACGATCCACGTCCTGCGAATATGCGGGACGATCTTCGACAATAGTACGTCGTTTGGAGCGACAATTTGTTTTGTCGATCCTATCGCTGAGCCCAATTCTACTTGTGGAATTTGCGCGTCGTACGCAGGTATGCTGTACAGGTCAAAGCTTTCATCAGGAAACCGGCTCGGATCAACCGAACCGAGCTTGCTCGCCATAATCTCACCAAGCGCGAGAGTCTTTCGATCTCTCACTTCAGCATCCCCTCAAGCTCCTTCATCCCCGCCTGAATCTCCGTTTCCAGCGCATGCAACTTCGCCAAAATCTCCAGCGGCGGCAAATGCTCAACCGCCTCGTGCACCACTTCCTTATACCGATTGATCGACAGGTCATAACTCTGCGCCTCGATATCCAACTTCGGCACGCAGAAGCTCCGCTCGGTGCGTGCTCGCTCACGCTCCGTGCCCTCACGCGCATTCCAGCGCGCAAGCACATCGGGCAAGTTGTTCTTCTCGTGCTCTGCTTCCGTCAACGGCGTCGCCGGCGTCACGCCAAGCTTGTCCTCGCTCAACAGCGGCTGACGCTTGTCATCGAGACTACGCCCATCAGCCTCCATGTCGTAGAACCACACGTGATCGGTGCCGCCTGAATTCGTTTTCGTGAAAAGCAGAATCGCAGTGGACACGCCCGCGTAAGGCTTGAACACACCCGAGGGCAACGAAACGATCGCATCGAGCTTTTGATCCTCGACGATCATCCGGCGCAATTCCTTGTGCGCCTTGCTCGAGCCAAACAACACACCGTCCGGCACGATCACTGCCGCGCGCCCGCCCGGCTTCAGCAAGCGCAAGAACAGCGCGAGAAACAGCAGTTCTGTCTTCTTCGTCTTGACAATGCTCAACAAATCCTTCGCCGTGTTCTCATAATCGAGCGACCCTGCAAACGGCGGATTCGCGAGAATCAGCGAATACTTCTCATCGTCCTCCACGTGGCCTTGCGCAAGCGAATCCTTATAACGCACGTCTGGATTCTCGACACCATGCAGTGCCATGTTCATGCTGCCGATTCGCAGCATCGTGTTGTCGAAGTCGTAGCCGTGGAACATACCGTGATGGAAGTGCTCGCGCTCAGTGGCATCGCGAAGCATCGTAGGATGCTTGTCGCGAAGATATTCGCCTGCTGCAACGAGAAACCCGCATGTACCGCTGGCGGGATCGCAGATCACATCCGCGGGCGCCGGCGCGGTGAGTTCGACCATCAACTGGATGATGTGCCGCGGCGTACGGAACTGGCCGTTCTGTCCGGCGCTCGCGATCTTGCCGAGCATATATTCGTAGAGATCGCCCTTCGTATCGCGATCTTCCATCGGCACGTGATCGAGCATGTCCACGACCTTCGCCAGCAAACCCGGTGTCGGAATGGTGAAGCGCGCGTCGCGCATGTGGTGCGCGTAGGTCGAGCCGTCCGCATTCATCGTGCGCAGAAACGGAAACACGTGCTTGTCGATCAGCGAGAACATGTCCGGCGCAGCAAAGTGCTTGAACCGCGACCAGCGCATGTCATCGTAGGGTTGTCCGCCAGCGTCGCTTCCCTCGGGGAAAATGCGCCGCGCCATCGGCTTCTTCGTCACAGTGGCCTTGCGCTCTTCCAGAGTATGGATGTCATCCAAACGACGGAGGAACAACAAGTAGGTGATTTGCTCCATGACTTCGAGCGGATTTGAAATTCCGCCCGACCAGAAGGCATTCCAGATGGAATCGACTTGATTGCGTAGTGCGCCAGTGAGCATCAGTATTAGCTTTATGAGTTAAATGGCGCCAAGCGATAAGCGCGAGGAGCCCGATTTCGCTGCATTCTACTCGCAACGTTAGAGTGCAAGCTGCTCAAAACACCCTCGCCGGAAAGCGATTTCGACTTCGCCAGAATATTGGCGTCAGCATCGCGGCGCGCTGCTGACAGTATGTATTCGACGGCTCGTTGATCGGCGATTACGAAAATCGTTAAACTCCGTTCCCAGACTTACTAGATAAAGCCCATCGCCTGCAATCCGCGCGCCCTTTAGACTGTCATCGACTGAACACCGGTGCTAACGGCTAGCTCTTGAATTCGTCAAAAAATTGCGCGTCGACGGTAAAAGTCCGCACGGGCCTCAATCCCAGTTCCAGGTGCTCCAGCATGTCGATGAGCTTTTCGCCATCGATGAGCTCGATTGGAGGGACGCCGTCGCGGCCCGCCTCGCGACGCGATTCCGCTGTAAATGTGCCTGTCGTAATGATGATGCCTTTGTCGGTTCGTCCCGACATTGCTCCTCGGAAATCACGAACTTGTGACGGCGACACCGACTTTGCGTAGCGCTTGCATTGGAACAAGACTTTGAACGAGACAAGTGGATTAATTTGCAGGGTGCCGTACCCGTCTATGCCTCCATCACCACTGCTTCCGGTTACGACCACTTGCACGAAACCAGCCTCGCGAAGAAGTCGTTGAGACAACCGTTCAAATCCCGATGCGGGAAGATTCTTCAGTATCTGGATGAGTTCGTAACGATAGTCACCCGTGGCCGCACCTGTGGGTTCTGAAATTTCGGCCGACATAGGCTCCGCACCGCCGGCTCTCGCTCGCCGCTCCTCTCCAAAAATGCGGTTCCACTTCGTAGCTACGCCGCGCGCCTGCTCAATCGAGAGACTCGTGCGACGTCCGGCGTCGGTGAGCGCCCAGACTCCGCGTTGCGACGAGTCAACGAGCCCCTCTCGCACGAGATAAAGTCGTGCCCATCGCACACGGTTGCGGAAACGTCCTTCGCCTGATGGCAAGACTTCGTTTTGTGCCTCATCTGGAAGATCAAGGTCTTGCGCAATACGCTCCACGACCTCGTCAGGGCTGCCGGACCCACCGAGTGTTCTAAGTGCGTCCAACGCGGGTCCCATGTAGCGAAATATTGAAGCAATATCTTTCTTTTCTTTTGCCATCTGTATGGGTATCCCAACACTCGCAGCCCCGGTTCATGGGACGATCCGAGGATCAGACCAGTTTGCCTCTTCGCGAATGTTGTTGCTTCAGTAAAACGGATGTGGAGACCGAGCCATAAAAAAAGACCCATAAGTTTGTCGACTTAAGGGTCCTATTTTCTCAACTTATGCGTTCATCTGAGCAGCAGCCCTCAAACATCAATATTCCCCGCCCGCAACGCATTCGACTCAATAAACGCCCGACGTGGCTCCACATCATCCCCCATGAGCGTAGTGAAAATGCCATCAGCCGCAATAGCATCCTCAATCTGCACCCGAAGAAGACGACGCACTGTCGGATCCATCGTCGTCTCCCAAAGCTGCCCAGGGTTCATCTCACCGAGCCCCTTATAGCGCTGCTTCGAGATATTTCGTTCAGCATCAGCCAACAACCACTTCATAGCGGACTTGAAGTCAGTAACAGCCATACTCCGCTCGCCACGTTTAATGACAGCGCCAGTCCCAATCAACCCCTTAAACGTATTAGCGGTATTGATCAGCTGTTGATAGTCAGCAGTAAGTTGAAAATCCTGATCCAACACAGAAATCTTCTGATTCCCGTGATGCGTCCGCGCAACCCGCAGCGACCGCAACTCACGCACCGGATCATACATCGTCGTAACCTTAACCTCAGGCTTCAACGGATCATCCCTTAGCTTCGCTTCCAGAGCCTTAGCCGACGCATCAGCCGCTTCTTCGCTCGACAGGTCAATAGCAATCCCATCCATCACAGCCTCAAGCGCGCCAGCGTCATACAACCGGCTCAACCGATTAACAACAGCCTGAGCCAGCAAGTAAGCCCGGGCCAACTCACCCAAAGCATCGCCTGTAATCGGAGTCGAACCTTCAGAAGCCAACAACTCCGACCCCTGCAGCGCCAGCTTCAGAATGTGAGCATTAACCTCAGCCTCATCCTTCAAATACCGCTCATCCTTCCCAGCCTTGATCTTGAACAACGGCGGCTGCGCGATATAGATATACCCACGCTCGATCATCTCCGGCATTTGCCGATAGAAGAACGTCAACAACAGCGTCCGAATGTGCGCACCGTCGACGTCAGCATCGGTCATGATGATGATGCGGTGATAACGCAGCTTATCGAGGTTGTAGTCTTCCTTACCAATCCCGCAACCGAGAGCCGTAATCAGCGTAACAATCTGCTCCGAAGAAAGCAGCTTGTCATAGCGCGCTTTTTCGACATTCAACACCTTGCCGCGCAGCGGCAAAATCGCCTGAAACTTCCGATCCCGCCCCTGCTTCGCCGACCCGCCTGCCGAGTCACCCTCGACGATATAAATCTCGGACTTCGCCGGATCCTTCTCCTGGCAATCCGCCAGCTTCCCAGGCAGCCCAACACCGTCGAGCACGCCCTTGCGACGCGTCATCTCACGCGCCTTCCGAGCCGCATCCCGCGCGCGCGCTGCATCGACAATCTTGCTGCAAATAATCTTCGCGTCATTCGGCGTCTCGAGCAGAAACTCTTCGAGCGCCTTCGCGACCACATCCTCCACCGGCGCGCGCACTTCCGACGAGACCAGCTTGTCCTTCGTCTGCGCGCTGAACTTCGGCTCCGGCACCTTCACCGACAGCACGCACGACAACCCTTCACGCATATCGTCGCCCGAAGTCTCGACCTTCGCCTTCTTCGCAACTTCGTGATCGTTGATGTACTTGTTCAACACGCGCGTCATCGCCGCACGCAACCCGGTCAAGTGCGTCCCGCCATCACGCTGCGGAATGTTGTTCGTGAAGCACAGCACGTTTTCGTTGTAGCTGTCGTTCCACTGCATGGCCACTTCCACGCCCACGCCGTCTTTTTCGCCGCTGATGTGGAAAATATTCGGGTGCAGCACGGACTTGTTCTTGTTGATGTACTCGACAAAGCCCTTCACGCCGCCCACGAACGCGAAATCTTCTTCCTTGCCGGTGCGTTGATCGAGCAAGCGAATCCGCACGCCGTTATTCAGGAACGACAGTTCGCGAATCCGCTTGGCCAGAATGTCGTAGTGATATTCGATGTTGCCGAAAATCGTCTCGTCGGCGAGGAAGTGCACTTCGGTGCCGCGGTTCTCGGTCTCGCCGGTGATCTGAATCGGCGAAACAGCCACGCCGTCGATCTCTTCGATAATGCGGTTCTGCGGCACGCCACGATGGAATTCCATGAAGTGCTTCTTGCCGTCGCGGCGAATGGTCAAACGCAGCCACGCCGACAGCGCGTTCACGCAAGACACGCCCACGCCGTGCAGGCCGCCGGACACCTTATAGCTGTTCTGGTCGAACTTGCCGCCGGCGTGCAGCTCGGTCATCACGATTTCAGCGGCGCTGCGCTTCGGATCGTGCTTGTCGTCCATCTTCAGACCGGTCGGCACGCCGCGGCCGTTGTCGGTGATGGAAATGGAGTTGTCCGCGTGAATGATCACCTGAATGTCGTTGCAATGCCCCGCCAACGCTTCGTCGATGGAGTTGTCCAGCACTTCGAATACGAGGTGATGCAGACCGGTCCCGTCCGATGTATCCCCGATGTACATCCCGGGCCGCTTGCGCACCGCCTCCAGACCTTCGAGGATCTGAATCGAGGATGCGCCGTAGCTGTTGTCGGGTTGCGAATTGTTCGTTTCAGTCATGGATTTTTTCCGGTTCTGCGTTGCTGCAAGGTTGCTGCTCGGGACTTTTCAAAACACCATAAAAACGCCAAAGGGGCGCTGCGCCCCTTGGTGTGTTCTTTGGTGTTGGACGCGTTAGATGCGCATCGGCATCACCACGTATTTGAATTCGTCGTTCTCGGGAATCGTGATCAACGCGCTGGAGCTGGCGTCGCCCAGGCTCACTTGCAACGTGTCGACCTTCAGGTTCGCGAGCACGTCGAGCAGATACGTGACGTTGAACCCGATATCGACGCTGTCGCCGTCGTATGCGATTTCCAGTTCTTCCTGCGCCTCTTCCTGATCGGCGTTGGTCGACATGATCTTCAACTGGCCCGGCTCGATGATGCAGCGCACGCCCTTGAATTTGTCCGACGTCAGAATCGCGGCACGTTGCAGCGAGCGCTGCAGTTCTTCACGGCCGATCACGAACTGATTCTTGTGCGACTTCGGAATCACGCGCTGGAAGTCGGGGAATTTGCCTTCCACCAGTTTCGACACCAGTTCGACCTGGCCGAAGGTGAACTTCACCTGCGTTTGCGCGATGTCGATCTTCAGCGTGTCGTCGATGTCTTCCAGCAGGCGCTGCAATTCCAGAATCGTCTTGCGCGGAATGATCACTTCCTGACGCTGGAACGAGCCTTCGATCTTCATGGACGAGAACGCCAGACGGTGGCCGTCCGTTGCGACCGCCATCAGCTGGTCGCCGTCCACCACCAGCAGCATGCCGTTCAGGTAGTAGCGGATGTCCTGCTGGGCCATCGAAAAATGGACCATGCCGAGCAACTGGCGGAACGTCTTTTGGGGAACCACGAGGTTCGCGCCGTAGTCTTTAGCTTGCGCGACCGTAGGGAATTCGTCCGCGGCGAGCGTTTGCAGCGCAAAGCGGCTCTTGCCGGATTGCACGGTCAGACGCTTGTCGTTCAGCGTGAGCGTGACCTGCCCGTCGGGCATGGCGCGCAGAATGTCGAGGAGCTTTCTCGCTGCCACCGTGGTCGCTACCGAATCGCCGCCCACGCCGAAATCGGCACGCGTGGTGATCTGCAACTCGAGGTCGGTGGACAGGAACGACACGTCGGGGCCGTTCTTGGTAATCAGCAAATTGGCGAGGATCGGCAACGTATGGCGGCGTTCGACGATGCCGCTCACAGTTTGCAGCGGCCTGAGGAGGTTATCGCGTTCGGTCTTGACCAGTTGCATAGAGTTCCTTCGTTGATATAACGGCCTGCGCGCCTTCAGGCAAAGCTTCTTCGCGCGCCGCCACGACTCCCCGCCGGCGCCACGCTGCGCCTGTCACGGCGTGAAATCCGCCCGCGGCCGCCGGGCGGTTAAACCTGTATTGTGCCTGAAAACGGAACCGCCTCACTAAAATGGGGGCGAGTTTGGAAATAAACAGGTCGTTTTTTCCAGACAGACCGCTCAGCCCTTTAGCGTCTGCTCCAGCACGTGCAGTTCGTGGTTCAGTTGCGCGTCCTTGCTGCGCTCGTCGGCAATTTTGCGCACCGCGTGCAGCACGGTGGTGTGGTCGCGTCCGCCGAACAGCTCGCCGATTTCCGGCAAGCTCTTCTGGGTCAGCTCTTTCGCCAGATACATGGCGATCTGCCGCGGCCGCGCGATGTTCGCGGGACGCTTCTTCGAATACATGTCCGCGACCTTGATGCTGTAGAAGTCAGCCGTGGTCTTCTGGATGTTTTCCACCGAAATCTGCCGGTTCTGCACCGTCAGCAGGTCTTTCAGCGCTTCTTTCGTGACTTCGATCGTGATTTCGCGGCCGTGGAACTTCGAGTACGCGAGGATCTTACGCAGCGCGCCTTCGAGTTCACGCACGTTCGAACGCAAATGTTTCGCGACGAAGAACGCGACGTCCTCATTCAGGCTCACGAACTCGGATTGCGCCTTGCGCATCAGAATCGCGACGCGCATTTCCAGCTCGGGCGGCTCGATCGCCACGGTCAGGCCGGAGTCGAAGCGCGAGATCAGGCGGTCGTCGATACCCGAAATTTCCTTCGGATACGTGTCGCTGGTGATGATCACCTGCGCCTTGTTCGCCACTAGCGCCTCGAACGCGTAGAAGAATTCCTCTTGCGTGCGCGATTTGCCAGAGAAGAATTGAATATCGTCGATCAGCAGCAGGTCGAGCGAGTGGTAGTAGCGCTTGAAATCGTCGAACGCCTTGCGCTGGTAAGCCTTCACCACGTCGGACACGTACTGCTCCGCGTGGATGTAGCGGATCCGCGCGCCGGCCTTGTCCATTAGAAGCTGATTGCCGATGGCGTGAATCAGGTGGGTCTTGCCGAGGCCCACGCCGCCATACAGAAACAGCGGGTTGTACGAGATGCCAGGATTGTCCGCGACCTGGATCGCCGCGGCGCGCGCCAACTGGTTGGCCTTACCGGTCACGAAGTTGTCGAAGGTCAGAACCGGGTTCAGCTTGGAGCGCTCGTACATCGAGTCGTTTTCGCCGCTGTTGCCGTTCGAACTCGCGCTTTGGCCCGGACGCCATGTGCGGCGGGCGGCCGCGGCTTCGTTCGCGTCGAGGCTGGGCAGATCGAGATCGGCGGAATCTTCAGCGGCCGCGGCGCGCGCGTTCGCGTTTTGTTCGGCTGCGGCGCGGGCATTGGCGTTCAGATTGGCCATCGCGTTGTTCGCGCCGTTCGTACCAGCGGTGCGCGCGGCCTGCGCCGCTTGCACGGCGCCGACGGCTGCGTCCACAGCCGCACTATTGCCGGCGCTACCGCCCATCGAGCCCGGCGCGGAAACCGGACGCGCGGAAGCCGGTGCGGGCGCGGCTGCGACAGGGGCGCGCATGCCGGCTTTCGGGTCGAGTACGAATTGGACGTCGACGGGAGCCTGCCAGAAATCGCGGGCCATATCCGCGATGCGGCCGGAAAACTGGCTCTTGACCCAGTCGAGCTTGAAACGGTTCGGCGCAGCGATGCTAAGCGTGTTCGCAGCGGCGTCGAAGGCGACCGGGGCCAACGGTTTGATCCACGTCACGTACTGCTGGGGCGTCAGCTCGCGCTCCAGCAATGCGGAACAGTGTTGCCAGAAATCGTTCATCGAGTTGCTGTCGTTATGGTGTGCACGGCGGTTGCCGCTGCCCCTGTCGCGCGCACGCAACAAGGCCCTGAGCAGCCAGGCTAACCAGGCGTAATGGCTCCAGGCGCTTGTGCCACAAGGGTTTGCGGGGCAAGCGAGCCGGAGCGGCGTGCAGGATTTTTGGGAAGTAAGGCGAGATTCTAACGCCAAAACGGACCCGCAAGGGAGTTATCCACAGGGACGGATCACGAGGCTCGCTCCTCATGGAGCCGGCGCGAACCAGGCTAAACTATTGACGGTCAACGAAAAACCGGTTTAAATAGCGGGTTCCGCGAAAACCAATTCAGTGAACCACCGGCCATTGCGCTTTCAGCGATGATCGCGCGGTTATTTTTCGATCAAGTGAGAGCAACATGAAACGTACTTACCAACCTTCCGTTACCCGTCGCAAGCGCACCCACGGCTTCCGCGTTCGCATGAAGACCGCAGGTGGCCGCAAGGTCATCAACGCACGTCGCGCGAAGGGCCGCAAGCGCCTCGCCATCTAAGGCAGGCGTTGCACGCGACGCTTATGCCGGGTAGTGAAGCCCGCGGTGAAGCGGGAACGGCTGAGGCGCAGCAACTGGGCTCGGTTCCGTTGCGAGCGCAAGCCGCCTTCCCCAAAGCCGCAAGGCTGCTGAAAACGGATGAATTTTCATCCGTTTTTCGTTTGCGCCCGTGGCGCCGCACCGCTCACTTCGTGGTGTACGGCCGGCCTACCGGCAATGAAGCTCGCCTGGGCCTCGTGATCGGCAAGAAGTATGCGCCGCGCGCGGCCACGCGTAATCTGGTACGTCGAATCGCGCGTGAAGCCTTCCGGCTGCGTCGCGCGGAATTCGGCGGTTGGGATGTGCTGCTGCGTTTGCACACGCGCTTCGACAAGAAAGCTTTGCCGAGCGCCTCGTCGCCGCCGTTGAGGGCGCTGTGCCGCAGCGAAATCGAGGCGCTGCTCGACAAGGCAGCGCGCGAAGTGACCCGTCGCCAGGCGCCGCCCGCGGAAGCGCCCAAGACGGAATGACGCTCAAGTGACCACCCGCTTTGCAGTTCAGACCGCTCCGGCGGCCGTGCTGCGCGGGCGTCGCCCGGTACTCCACGTTGCGCGGCGCCGTTCGGCCGCACCAGCCATGCAAACGGTACTCATCGCTTTACTGCGTTTCTACAAGGTTGCCGTGAGCCCAATGCTCGGCAACCGGTGCCGTTTTTACCCTTCCTGCTCTGATTACGCGCGCGAAGCAATCCAGTATCATGGCGCCGCGCGCGGGACTTATCTCGCCGCCAGGCGTATTTGCCGCTGCCACCCGTTTTCCGCGGGCGGCATCGATCTCGTCCCGCCTCCCACTTCTGAAAAGCGCTGACGCGCCGTTCCATCGACACTGAGACAACGCATGGATATCAAACGCACCGTCCTATGGGTCATCTTTTTCATGTCAGCGGTCATGCTGTTCGACAACTGGCAACGCGACCACGGACGCCCGTCGATGTTCTTCCCGAGCGCCACGCCGACCAAGACCGTCGGTAGCGCCGCACCGGGAACCACGACGCCGGGAACCCAGCCCGCCGATCTGCCGGCCACCAACGCAGCTGCTCCGGGCAACGCGCCGGCGGCCACGCAAACGCAACTGGTCAAGTTCAACACCGACGTTTATAGCGGCGAAATCGACACTCGCGGCGGCACGCTGTCGAAGCTGTCGCTCGTGAACAAGGGTGACGGCAAGCAGCCGGACCTCGTCATCACGCTGTTCGACCGCACCGCGAACCATACGTATCTGGCGCGCACGGGCCTGCTCGGCGGCGATTTCCCGAATCACAACGACATCTACACGCCGTTGCCGAACCAGCAGCACGACCTGACCGGCGACGAAAAGTCGTTCCAGCTCAGCTTCGAATCGCCGGTTAAGGGTGGCGTGAAGGTCATCAAGACCTACACGTTCACGCGTGGCAGCTATGTGATCGGCGTCGACACGAAGATCCAGAACGTCGGCACCACGCCGGTGAGTCCGTCGGTCTACATGGAACTGGTGCGTGACGATCAGCCGGTGGAAACGCCGCGCTTCTCGCACACGTTCATCGGGCCGGCTGTCTACACCGACCAGCATCACTTCCAGAAGATGACGTTTAGCGACATCGACAAGAACAAGCAGGATTACGCGACCTCGGCCGACAACGGCTGGATCGCGATGGTCCAGCATTACTTCGCGTCGGCCTGGATTCCGCAGCAAGGCGTGAAGCGCGACATCTACGTCGAGAAGATCGATCCGACGCTGTATCGCGTCGGCGTGAAGGAGCCGGTGCCGACCATCGCGCCGGGTCAAACTGTCGACGTGTCCGCGCGCCTGTTTGCGGGTCCGGAAGAAGAGCGCATGCTCGAAGGCATCGCGCCGGGTCTGGAACTGGTGAAGGACTACGGCTGGGTGACGATCATCGCCAAGCCGCTGTTCTGGCTGCTCGAAAAGATCCACAGCTATGTCGGCAACTGGGGCTGGTCGATCGTGCTGCTCACGCTGCTGATCAAGGCGGTGTTCTTCCCGCTGTCGGCCGCGAGCTACAAGTCGATGGCACGCATGAAGGCGATCACGCCGCGTATGCAAGCGCTGCGCGAACGCTTCAAGGGCGATCCGCAGAAGATGAACTCGGCGCTGATGGAGTTGTACAAGACCGAGAAGGTCAATCCGTTCGGCGGCTGTCTGCCGGTCGTGATTCAGATTCCCGTGTTCATCTCGCTGTACTGGGTGCTGCTGTCGTCGGTGGAAATGCGCGGCGCGCCGTGGATTCTGTGGATTCACGATCTGTCGCAGCAGGATCCGTTCTTCATCCTGCCGGTGCTGATGGCCGTCTCGATGTTCCTGCAGACCAAGCTGAACCCGACGCCGCCGGACCCGGTTCAAGCCAAGATGATGATGTTCATGCCGATCGCGTTCTCGGTTATGTTCTTCTTCTTCCCGGCCGGTCTGGTGCTGTACTACGTCGTGAACAACGTGCTGTCGATCGCCCAGCAGTACTACATCACGCGGATGATGGGGCAGACGAAGGCCAAAGCGGCTTGATGAGATTGGCTTGAGGTGGGCGGAAGCGCCCACCGTCGTCCGAAGCTCAGATAGCAGCAGTAGAAAAGAAAAGCCGCCCGGCGCAAAACCGGGCGGCTTTTTTCATTCTCTCGGCAAAACACGTCGCGCGATGCCGCGCCTATTCCTCTTCCGCGTCTTCACCGTAAAAGCGCACGATCATCTCTTCGACCAGAAAGCGGTCTTTCGGCGTGAGCGACTCGATCTTGGAAGCGAGCTCGATTGTCTCGGCCGACGGCGGATATTTCTCGCCACGCGCCAAAGGCCTCGCGTTCACGCCCGGGGACGGCCCATAGTGCAGCCAATGCTCTTTCACGTTCAGCCATTCGGCCAGCGTACGCAACTTATCGGGCTTGGGAATCGTCGTACCGGATAACCACTTATGAGCGGTTTGCGGTGTAACCTCCCGCTCGCCTCGGTAGCGAAGGTTGAATTGCTCGGCGAGCTTGGTCCCGCCGCGAATCTTCAGCGGCTCCAGCAGATCCTTCAGCCGTTTGGCGAAGGCGGCTTTTTCTTTATTGGTCGGCATGGGCCGGATTGTGCAATTCAACGTTCAAGCAGTTGACAACCGGGCGAGTTTAGTTTTAGCGTATTTGAGATACTTTTAGCTTGCGAGCCGCGTCAGGCAACGTGTCTGCCGAATTTGTAGATTTTTGGTGTTTTTCCTTGTCTGGCGTGCCTGTCTGCGACTTCGCCGCCCTACAACTTCTTATTTATTCGCAAGGGGCGCAGTAGCAATCCTAGCTCGTTTGAGATAAATCCGAACTGCGCGAATAAGTCAGCTTCCGCCATCAACAAGAGCGTCGCGACACGGGCACCGAAAGCGCCCGCGTTACAATGCCTCGCGCCGCGCTGACCGGCGCCGCCCTCCCCTCCTCTCCGTTTTTGCCACGCTCTCTATGCTCACCACCGATTCCGATCCGATCGTCGCCATTGCCACCGCGCCCGGCCGGGGAGGCATCGGTGTCGTGCGAATTTCGTTCGGCCGCGCGGGAGAGGCGGCAGCCCAGCCACTAATGCAGGCGCTCACCGGCCAGACATTGGCGCCGCGCCACGCCAGCTACGTCCCGTTCCTCGACGTCAGCGGCAACGCGCTCGACCGCGGCATCGCGCTGTACTTCCCGGCGCCGCATTCCTACACCGGCGAACATGTGCTCGAACTGCAAGGCCACGGCGGTCCGGTGGTGCTGCAACTGGTGCTGCAGCGTTGCATCGACGCCGGCCGTGCGTTCGGTCTGCGCCTCGCCGAGCCCGGCGAATTCACGCGCCGCGCCTTCCTCAACGACAAGCTGGATCTGGCGCAAGCCGAAGCGGTCGCCGATCTGATCGAGGCCAGCACCGAGGCCGCCGCGCGCTCAGCGGGTCGCTCGCTCGACGGTGCGTTCTCGCGCGACATTCACGCGCTGGTCGAAGACGTGATCACGCTGCGCATGCTGGTCGAAGCGACGCTGGACTTCCCCGAAGAAGAGATTGACTTTCTCGAAGCCGCCGACGCCCGCGGCAAGCTCACGCGCATACGCGAGCGTCTCGCGCACGTGCTGAGCGAAGCGCGGCAAGGCGCGTTGTTGCGCGAAGGGCTCTCGGTGGTGCTGGCCGGGCAGCCGAACGTCGGCAAATCGTCGCTGCTGAACGCGCTGGCCGGCGCGGAGCTGGCGATCGTCACGCCGATCGCCGGCACGACGCGCGACAAGGTCGCGCAGACGATTCAGATCGAAGGCATTCCGCTGCACGTGATCGACACAGCCGGCCTGCGCGATACCGAGGACGAAGTCGAAAAGATCGGCATTGCGCGCACATGGAGCGAAATCGAGCGCGCGGATGTAGTGCTGCATCTGCTCGACGCGCGCACCGGCATGACGGCTGAAGACGGTGCGATTGCCGGACGCTTTCCGGGCGGCGTGCCGGTGGTACGCGTGCTGAACAAGACGGACCTGACCGGCCTCGCGCCCGCGACGCAAGCGCTCGACGCGGACCTCGAACTGAGCGAAGTGCGGCTGTCGGCGAAACAGGGCGACGGCGTTGCGCTGTTGCGCGACGAACTGTTGCGGATCGCCGGCTGGCAGGCGGGCGCAGAGAGCGTCTACCTGGCGCGCGAGCGGCATCTGATTGCATTGCGCGCGGCCGAGGAGCATCTGGCGACTGCGGCCGCGCACGCCGATCAGAACTCGCAGGCGCTTGATTTGTTCGCTGAGGAACTCAGGCTTGCGCAGGATCAGTTGAATTCAATCACCGGCGAGTTCAGTTCGGATGACTTGCTCGGAGTGATTTTTAGCAGGTTTTGTATTGGGAAGTGAGCGACGGAGCGGCGATAAGGCTAACCCGCTTTACCACAAAAGCTCTTCGCACAATTCAAAGCGCCGGATCGCCGCCGTAAACGCACACTCCGTTGACCCAAAAATCGCCAAACCTTTGGTACACAGCTGCCATAAGGTTTAAAATCGCCGCTGTCCGAGCACCCGCGATCCGAACATGCCCCGCCTAGCCGTCCCTCTCACCGAAGCCCAAGTCCGCGCGCTCGAACCGCGAGACGCCCGCTACTGCGTCGCTGACGGCAATGGTCTCGTCATCGAAATCATGACGACCGGCACCAAGATCTGGCGCTTCCGCTACACGCTGAACGGCAAGCGCCAACCGCTTGCCACCATCGGCGACTACCGGATGATCTCGCTGCGTGTCGCGCGCGCCAAGGCGCAGAAGTATGCGGAGATGGTCGCGCAAGGCATCTCGCCGGTCGCCACGGCGCGGCGCGACCGCGGCGCGGAAAGCAAAGCCGATGTCCTGCGCGAAGCCGCCGAGCTTTATCTCGCGACTGAAATGGCCGGCAAGTCGGAGGAATACCGTCGCACCACGCGGCGGGCGCTCGACAAAGACGTCTTGCCCGCCATCGGCCACATGCAGATCAAAGCGGTGACCGCCGACGACATCGTCGCGATATGCGACAGAATCAAGAGTCGCGGCTCGCCGAAAATGGCGCTGCATACGCGCAACGTGGTGAAGCGTCTCTACGAATATCTGATCGCCCGGCAACTCGCATCCAGCAATCCGGCCGAGGTCGTGCCGGCGCGCTCCATCGCTACTTTCGACAGCCGTACCCGCGTGCTTTCCGGCGACGAGATCGGCGCCATGTTCCGCTCGATCGACGCGTCGAGCATTCGCCGACCGTTGAAGCTGGCGCTGCACCTGCTCGTGCTGACGATGGTGCGCAAGTCGGACCTGGTCGAATCGACGTGGGCCGAATTCAACCTGGACAAGGCGATGTGGACGATCCCCGCTGCGCGCCTGAAAAAAGACCGCGATCGGCGCGTGCCGCTTTCCCAGCAGGCCGTCTCGATGCTGCGCGAACTCGACCACGCCAAGGCCAGCCGAAAATTCGTATTCCCGAGCGTCAGAGGCGACGATCGGCCGATCGCCAAAAGTACGCTGAACCAGGCGGTCAAGGCGCTCGGTCTGGACGTGGAGCATTTCGTCCTGCATGACTTCCGGCGCACCGCCACCGCGCACCTGCGCGAGCTGACGCAGCCGTCAGACGCGCTCGACCAGAACACGGCGACGACGCCCGAGCGTATCGAGCAAGGCGCGAGCGCGGAAAATGCCGCGAAGCAGCGATGGGTCATGCAGCGGTGGGCGGATTTTGTGGATGCGCAGATCGAAGGCGCGCGTAGAGCCTCCACCAGTACGCCTTGAAACCGGCCTCGTCGGGCGCCAAACCTTTGAAATATGGGATTTTCAATGGTACACAAAACCCGTCTCGCACGATCCAACTCACTGTTAAAAATAAGAAATTCTATTCCTCCACTAGGTTTCAAAGGTGAGGAACAAGACGCTACGAAACTGCCCGCCGCAATCTCATCACACAGACCTTTTCTCCGGCGTTTCATCGCCTAAACTGAAGGGTGGACGCAACTCGATACGGAGGCTCCCATGTCTGAATCGTTGATCGCTTATTTATTGGGGCCTGCTGTCATGCTGCTGGTCGGCGTTGCTATCTGGGCCGCGTCCCACTACCACCAGAAGACAAAGCCGCAAAGACTCGAGCGCTGGCTCGACACGCACTATGCGGAGTGGCTGCATCACAAGCACTGAGTCGCGCCTGAAATGAAAAGGCCGTCGCGTAACACGACGGCCTTTTTGTCTGTGGCGCGCGCAACGACGCGCGCGCTGCACGATTGATTACCAACCCGGCTGAGGCTCCGGATATCCGTATTGAGCCGGCGGCGGTGGCGCACCGCACGCCACATAGGCACGTTGGTACTGGTCATAGCAGTATCCCGGCGGCGCTTGCGCATAGACCGGCGCGGGCTCATACGCCGGCTGCGCATACACGGGCTGCTGGTAAGCCACCACCGGCGCCGGATTCAGCACGGAGGTCACCACCGCCCCGAGCACGGCCCCGCCGATCAGCGCGCCGACGACATCGCCGCCATTACCGTGCGCCGATGCTTGCCCGGCCACGCTCAGACTTCCCACCATCACCAACGCCACTGCGATCTTTTTCATGTTTGACTCCCCGCCGTTCAGGCATGGAACAGATTGTGGCGGGCGCGCGCAGAAATAGATGCTGCAAGTGGTAACGGGACATTACTCGTGTAACGCGGCGGGCGGCACGGCTGGCTATGCGTCGAAGTGATTACCCCGCTTCCCCATTCCACCGATCAATGTAAAATCCGCCGCATAACCTGTCAGATAGTTCTGACAACCCGCAAAGCTTTTCCAGCCCGTCGATTGAAGGATCGGACCACGTCGGCAACACGGGTCGAGACAAGCGAAAAAAGTAAGGGGCGTGCGCGTGAAACAATGGACCATCCGGCAACGGATTCTGTGCAGCTTCGGAATCGTGCTGATCGTGATGCTGGCGATGGCAATCGTCACGTTCGAACAGCTCGGCGGCATCGACCGCGACGCGAAGAGCCAGCAGGAAGATTCGATGCCCGGCCTCTACTACGCGACCGCGATGCGCGCGGCCTGGTTCGAGAACTATACCGTCACACAGCGCCTCGTCTACGTGGACGCGGATCCCGAGTCCGTCAAGCGCGACACCGAACGTTTGCAAGACACCGAGCAAACCCTTCAGAAGCTTCTCGGCGACTACGGCGCGACTATCTTCCGCGACAACGACCGTGAGTTCTTCAACGACTTCCGCCAGCAACACACCCAGTACCTGCCGATCCAGGCATCGCTGTTGAACGCCCTGCCGAGCTCAAAAGAGAACGCCGTGCGGATCTTCAACGCGCAGCTGACGCCGATCTGGGAAGCGGGCCGCCTCTCGGCGCGCAAACTGGTCGAAAACAACAAGGCCGACGCCGATAAAGCCGCCGAAAGCATCCGCAGTTCGGTCGAGGCAACCCGCGTGGTGTTGCTCGTCATGCTGTTGATCGCCGCCATCGCCGCCGTGCTGGCCGGGTACTGGCTGCTGCGCGCGGTCACCATGCCAATGGCCAAGGTGCTGCGCGTTGTCGACGTGATGCGCACCGGCGACCTGACCCAGCGCCTGCAACTGAATCGCGCGGACGAAATCGGCGCGCTCGAAGCGGGCTTCAACCGCATGACCGACGAACTCACCGCACTGGTCGGCCAGGCGCAGAAATCGGCGGTGCAGGTCACGACATCGGTGACGGAAATCGCCGCGACTTCGCGCGAACAGCAAGCCACCGCGAACGAGACCGCCGCCACCACCACCGAGATCGGCGCCACGTCGCGTGAAATCTTCGCGACCTCGCGCGACCTGCTGCGCACCATGAACGAAGTGTCCGAAGTGGCCGGCCAGTCGGCGGCGCTTGCGGGCACCGGCCACGCCGGGCTCGCGCGCATGGAAGAGACCATGCGTCTCGTGATGGAAGCGGCCGGCTCGGTCAACGCGAAGCTCGCGATCCTCAATGAGAAGGCCAGCAACATCAATCAGGTTGTCGCCACCATCACCAAGGTCGCGGACCAGACCAACCTGCTCTCGCTGAACGCGGCGATCGAAGCGGAAAAAGCCGGCGAATACGGCCGCGGCTTCGCGGTCGTGGCAACCGAGATTCGCCGCCTCGCCGATCAAACCGCCGTGGCGACCTACGACATCGAACAGATGGTCAAGGAAATCCAGTCCGCGGTGGCCGCCGGCGTGATGGGCATGGACAAGTTCTCCGAAGAAGTGCGGCGCGGCATGCTCGACGTGCAGAACGTCGGCGGCCATCTCACGCAGATCATCCAGCAGGTGCAGCAGCTCGCGCCGCGCTTCTCGATGGTCAACGAAGGCATGCAGACGCAGGCCACCGGCGCCGAGCAGATCACCCAGGCGCTGACGCAACTCTCGGAGGCCGCGCAGCAGACGGCGGAATCGCTACGCCAGTCGACCCAAGCGATCGACGATCTCACGCACGTCGCCAACAGTCTGCGCACCGGCGTGTCGCGTTTCAAGGTGACGGCCTGACGCGCCACGGCGCGCCACTCGACGCCGACACCCGCACGCTCACCACCGCCCACGCACACGCCGATGCTCTTCATCCTCTTCACGCTCGATAGCGAACGGTACGTAATCGACGCGACGCAGGTGGAGCGTCTGATGCCGCTCACACCGCAGCAGCCGCCGAAGACAATCCCCGGCGCGCCGTCGTGGGTCGCGGGCGTGCTCGATCACGAGGGCGCGCCGTTGCCGCTGATCGATCTGCCGGCGCTAGCGCTCGGCCGTCCCGCCGCGCAATTGATGTCGACGCGCATCGTGCTGGTGCGCTATCCGCATGCGGGCACGACGCGCCTGCTCGCACTGCTGCTGGAAGGCGCGACTCGCACGATTCGACTGGACGTGACGGCGTTTCACGATGCCGGACTCGACATGCCGCACGCGCGCTATCTCGGCCCGGTCGCGAGCGAAGCGGGCGGCCTCGTGCAGTGGATCCGCGTCGAACATCTGCTGCCCGACGACGTCAAAACGCTCATCTTTCCCGAGGCGCACGCATGAACGCGCATCACGACAACGCACCGCTCTATCGACGCTTCGCCGAGCTGTTGCATCGGACGATCGGGCTCGATGCGGCATCGCTCGGCCATAGTGCGATCGAGCGCGCGGTCGATCAGCGCGCGGCAGCATGGTGCGCGGACGGTCACGCCGAAGCCACGCTCGCGGACTACTGGGAGGCCGCGCAATGTTCACCTTCGATGGTGCAAGCGCTGATCGAAACGGTCGTCGTGCCCGAAACCTGGTTCTATCGCGACGCCGACGCGTTCAAGGCACTCGCGCGTCTCGCGCGTGAACGTCTCGCCGAGCGCGGCAATGCGTTGCCGCTGCGCGTCCTGAGCCTGCCCTGTTCGACCGGCGAAGAACCCTACACGATCGCGATGACGTTGCTCGACGCAGGCTTCGACGCCGCGCAGTTGCGCATCGACGCAATGGATATTAGCGACCGCTCGCTCGCCGTCGCGCAACGCGCTGTCTACGGACGCAATTCGTTTCGCGGCAATGCGTTTGCGTACCGCGACGCGCACTTCACGCGCACAGACGACGGCTGGCGTCTCGCACCGCGCATCGTCGAAGCGGTGCGTTTCTCGCGTGCCAATCTGATGCAACTCGACGTGTCGTCGCTTGGCGTCTATGACTTCGTGTTCTGCCGCAACGTGCTGATTTACTTCGACCGCGACGCGCAGCAAAAAGCCCTGCAGGCGCTCACCAGCGTACTGGCCGGAAACGGCACGCTGTTCGTCGGCCCCGCGGAAACTGGGCTTCTGATGCGCTACGGCATGCAGTCCGCGAAGATTCCGCTGGCCTTCGCGTTTCATCACGGCGCGCCCGAGGAAACGCAGTGGAATAGCTGGGACACCGCGCCGCTCGCTACCGCCGCCGCGCTTGCGATGACGCATTCGCGGATTCCCCCGCTCTCGTCGCCGCAAGTGTTTTCCGCGGAGCCTTTCGCGTGGCCCGATCCGGTTGCGCGCACGCCGTTCGGCGGCGCGACGCAGTTCGCCCCGCGTGACAACAGCGCAACGCAAGCGTACACGCACAAGACGTCGGTGCCAGCCGCCACGCCGCTGGCACACAACCCGTTGTTGCCGCCAGTCACCGCTCCGACCAACGCCGTACGAGACACACTACAAACCGCGCACGCGCTGGCCGACGCCGGCCGCCTCGCGGAAGCCGCCACGGCGATCAACGCCTATCTGGAACACCACGCTCCACACGCCGACGCGTTTTATCTGCTCGGCGTGCTGGCCGATGCCAACGGCGATGCTAACCTCGCGCGCAGTCAGTATCGCAAGGCGCTGTATCTCGATCCTCAGCACGCGGAAGCGCTCGCGCATCTCGCGGCCTTGCTCGAACTCGAAGGCGACCGCGACGCCGCACGACTGTTGATGCAACGCGCGTCGCGCGCACAGAGAGCGCAACATGGTTGACGCGCAAACGGTGAGCTTCGACGATTGCTGGAATCGCATCGGCGTGCGCGGCGATTCGTCGTGCGAGCGTCTTGTCGAGTACGTGCGCTGCCTCAATTGCCCAGTGTTCGAAGCGGCCGCGGCCAAACTGCTGGAACGGCCGATTCCATTGGTGGACCTCTCGCGACACGACGTGCGCGCGCGGGCACAACCGCAGCAAAATGCCCAAGGCGCGAGCGAATCGTTTCTCGTCTTTCGCATCGGCGACGAATGGCTCGCGCTGCCCACGCCGATCTTCAAACGCATCGTGCAAACACGGCCGATTCATACGTTGCCGCATCGGCAGCATCGCGCGGTACTAGGCGTGGTAAATGTACAAGGTGAATTGCTGGTGTGCCTGTCGCTCGCGCACCTGCTCGGTTTCGAAACCGGCGCCGGCGCACGCGACGATCGCGCGCGCCACGATCAGCCGCGTTTCCTCGTTGTCTCGCGCGCTGAAGAACACGCGGTGTTCCCGGTGGATCAGGTCGACGGCGTGCACCGGATCGCGACGGCCAGCTTTTGCGCGCCGCCTGCCACACTTTCGCATGCCGCCGCTGCCCATACGCGAGCGGTCGCGCCGTGGCGCGGCATGAGCGTCGGCCTGCTCGACGCCGACGCGCTCTTCGACACTTTGAACCGGAGTCTCGGATGACGGACGACCCACGCCGCCCGTCGCTGATCGATCTGTTCCGCGAGGAAGCGCGGACCCAGGCGCGCGTGCTCAACGACGGCCTGCTCACACTCGACCGCGCGCCTGGCGATGCGGCCGCGCTCGAGGCCTGCATGCGGGCCGCGCATTCGTTGAAGGGCGCGGCGCGCATCGTCGGCGTGCAGGTGGGCGTCGAGCTTGCGCATGCCATGGAGGATTGCTTCGTCGCCGCGCAGGAAGGACGTGCGTTGCTCGACGCGGCCTGGATTGACGAGTTGCTGCGCGGGGTGGATATCGTCGCGCGCATCGGCAACGATGAAGACGAGTCGGCGCGCGACGCGGTCAGCGTGTGTGTGGCGGCATTGCAGGCGCGGAAGACGGGCGTGCCGCCGCATGGCGCGGCAATACGGCGGGACGCTACGCCACCGGCGACCGCGACGGTCGCCGAACCACCTGCCATCGCCCCCGGTGCAAATGCGGCCCTAGACGCTGACGCTGACGCTGCGTTCAACGATTTAGCCCGCGCACTGCGCGCCGAAGGCACGTCGGCTATCTCGACCGCGCAGCCGGACCCCGACGCCGTATTCAACTCGCTAGCCGATGCGCTGCGCGCTGAAGCCAGACCGGCCAACGCTACGCCCGCTCCTCCACAAGACAACCACGCCGCCCTCGCACTCACGCAGAAGCAGCACGACGCGGACGCCGCTCCGTCCGCGTCGAACAGCACAACCGTCGCCCCCGCCACCGAACCCGGCCGCATGCTCCGCGTGCGCGCTGACAACCTCGACCGTCTGCTATCGCTATCCGGCGAGTCGCTGGTCGAATCACGCTGGCTGAAACCCTTCGCGCAATCGATGCTGCGTATCAAACGCGTCCAACGCGACGGCACTCGCGCGCTGGATCAACTGCACGAAACGCTCGCCGACCTCAAACTCGATCCGCGCACCCAGGCCGCGCTCGAAGAATTGCGCCGCCTGACCGCCGAATCGCAGCATATGCTGGCCGAGCGTCTCGCCGATCTGGAGAGCTTCGACCGCCGCTCGACGCACCTGTCGCAACAACTCTACGACGCTGCCCTGCAATGCCGCATGCGTCCGTTCGGCGACGGCACCAGCGGCCTCGCACGAATGGTGCGCGACGTCGCGCGTTCGCTCGGCAAGAAAGTGCGCTGGCAACTAGTGGGCGAATCGACCCAAGTGGACCGCGACATTCTCGACCTGCTCGAAGCGCCGCTCGGCCACATGCTGCGCAACGCGCTCGACCACGGCATCGAGGCACCCGCCGTGCGGCTCGCGCGCGGCAAGCCGGAAGAAGGCACGCTCACGCTCGACGCGCGTCACACCGCCGGCACGCTGCTCATCACCGTTTCCGACGACGGCGCGGGCATCGATCTCGACGCCTTGCGCGCGTCGATCGTGCGCAAGAAACTCGCGAGCGAGGAAACGGTCGCGCGCCTATCCGAAGTCGAGTTGCTCGAATTCCTGCTGCTGCCTGGCTTTTCACTACGCGATCAGGTGACCGAAGTTTCGGGCCGCGGCGTCGGACTCGACGCGGTGCACGACGTCGTCAAACGCGTGCGTGGCTCGGTGCGAATCACGCATGAACCGGGACTTGGCACGCGCGTGCAATTGCAGTTGCCGCTGACGCTTTCGGTGATCCGCAGCCTGCTGGTCGAAGTCGCGGGCGAGCCGTACGCGGTGCCGCTCGCGCATGTGAACCGCACGCTGCACGTGAGCCGCGCGGAGATCGAATTGCTCGAAGGGCATCAGCACATCGCCTTCTCCGGGCGGCGTATCGGCGTCGTCACCGCGCATCAGATTCTCGACGCCGCGCCGCCCGCGGACGAAAGCAGCACCGTCAGCATGATCGTCATCGGCGACGGCTCGCAAACCTACGGCGTGGTGGTCGACCGCTTTCTCGGCGAGCGCATGCTCGTGGTGCAGCCGCTCGATCCGCGCCTCGGCAAGATCCGCAACATCACCGCCGGCGCGCTAATGGAGAACGGCGATCCGGTGCTGATCGCCGACGTCGACGACTGGCTGCGCTCCGTCGAACGGCTCGTGGCGGGTGGCGATCTCAAGCACACGCAACACGGCGCCGCGCGCGCGGCTCAACGTGCCACGCGCCGCGTGCTGGTGGTCGACGATTCGCTCACCGTGCGCGAGCTCGAACGCAAACTGCTGGCCACGCGCGGTTACGACGTGACGATCGCCGTCGACGGCATGGACGGCTGGAACGCTGTACGCGGCGAGCGCTTCGACCTCGTCATCACCGACATCGACATGCCGCGCATGGACGGCATCGAATTGGTCACGCTCATCAAACGCGATCCGCAGTTGCAGTCGCTGCCGGTGATGATCGTCTCGTACAAGGATCGTGAGGAGGACCGCCGCGCCGGGCTGAACGCGGGCGCGGACTACTATCTGGCGAAAGGCAGCTTTCATGACGAAGCACTGCTCGAAGCGGTGCGCGATCTGATCGGCGAAGCATACGGTTAGTCCCGGGGAGAAACGGATGAAAATCGGAATCGTCAACGACATGCCGCTCGCCGTCGAGGCGCTGCGCCGCGCGCTCGCGGCGCGCCACGACTACGAAGTGCTATGGATCGCGCAGGACGGCCAGCAGGCGGTCGATTTCTGCACCGCGCAGCGCCCGGACATCGTGTTGATGGATCTGGTGATGCCGAACGTCGACGGCATCGAGGCCACGCGGCGCATCATGGCGCGCGCGCCGTGCGCAATCCTGATCGTCACCGTCGACGTGGGCGCGAACGCGTGGCGCGTCTATGAAGCGATGGGCGCGGGCGCGCTCGATGCCGTCGATACGCCTTCGCTGAACGGTCCCGACGCGCACAAGAGCATCGCCACGCTGATCGCGAAGATCGACCGCATCGCGGCGCTCGTCAAGGAACGCAACGCGCCTGGCGCGGCGGACGCGGCAACGCCCGCCTGCGCGACGAATCGCGACACGCCGCTGGTGGCGATCGGCGCATCGGCGGGCGGACCGGCGGCGCTTGCCACGCTGCTCGCCGGCCTGCCGAAGGATTTCGCGGCGGCTATCGTGATCGTGCAGCATGTGGACGCGGCGTTCGCCGCCGGCATGGCGGACTGGCTGAACCAGCAATCGGCGGTGCCGGTGCGGATCGCCCGCGAAGGCGACCGCCCGCAAGCGGGCGTCGCGCTGCTCGCCGCCACCGACGACCATCTGCATCTGAAACTGCCCAATGTGCTCGGCTATACGCCCGTGCCGGAAGAGACGCCTTACCGGCCTTCCGTCGACGTGTTCTTTCATAGCGTGGTGGCGCGCTGGCCGGCGCGCGCGGTCGGCGTGCTGCTGACCGGCATGGGCCGCGACGGCGCGATCGGACTTAAGGCGATGCGCACCAAGGGCTATCACACGATCGCGCAGGACGAGGCGACCAGCGCCGTGTACGGAATGCCGAAAGCGGCCGCGGCACTCGACGCCGCCGCCGCGATCCTGCCGTTGCCGCGCATCGCCGCCGCGCTCGCGACGGCGGTCAACGCGCGCTAGGCACGCATTCGTCACTTATGAGCCGTTTCGATTCACTCACATTCATTCTGGCCGAACATCATGGACACTCCTAAGCCGCATCAGAACGCCGCCGCGCAGGATTTCGCGTCGGACGCGGTGGACGCCCCCAATCTCGCGATCGACGATGCCCTCGCGCGCATCCTCGGCAATCCGCCCGCAGCCGAGTGCCCGATCATGGTGCTGCTGGTCGACGATCAGGCGATCATCGCCGAGGCGATCCGCCAGGCGCTGGCCGACGAACCGAGCGTCGACTTTCACTACTGCGCCTCGCCTGAAGAAGCGCTGCGCTGCGCCGCAGAAACGCGCGCCACGGTGATCCTCCAGGACCTCGTGATGCCGGGCACCGACGGCCTCACCCTCGTGCGCCAGTACCGGCAGAATGCGGCGACGCGCGACATTCCGATCATCGTGTTGTCGACCAAAGAAGAGCCGCTCGTGAAAAGCGCGGCCTTCGCTGCCGGCGCGAACGACTATCTGGTGAAGTTGCCCGACCGCATCGAGTTGATCGCGCGCATCCGCTATCACTCGCGTTCATACCTGAACCTGATTCAACGCGACGAGGCCTACCAGGCGCTGCGTCAATCGCAACAGCAATTGCTCGCGACGAATCTGGAATTGCAGCGGCTCACGCATTCGGACGGCCTGACCGGCCTGTCGAATCGCCGCTACCTCGATCAATACCTAGCCGCCGAATGGCGTCGCAGCACACGCGACAAGACCGGCCTCGGTTTTCTGATGATCGATGTCGATAACTTCAAGGCTTATAACGATACCTACGGGCACGTTACCGGCGACGAAGTCCTCAAGACGGTCGCGCATACCGTCGAATCGTGCCTCGGGCGCTCGGCGGACCTCGCGGCGCGCTTCGGTGGCGAAGAGTTCGCGGTGGTGGTGCCGGGCACATCGTCGGGCGGCTTGCGCCTGCTCGCGGAAAAGGTCCGCATTGCAATCGAAGGGCTGGCAATTCCGCATTCGGGCTCCGCGACCGGCATCGTGACGATCAGCATCGGCGCGGCGACGCTCGTGCCCACGGCCGCCGAACCGGTGACGAAGCTGATCGAAGCGGCCGATGTCGGCTTGTATCGCGCGAAGCGGGATGGGAAGAATCAGGTTGCGGTCAGCGATTGATTGTTCGGCCTGCGGGTCTACTAACGTGGAATGAAAACGCGCCGGTTTGCAGGGCGGGTTTTCATTTGCGGCAGTAGCGGTAGCAGTAGCAGTGGCACCAGCACTGGCAGTACATACGGCGGTTTCTAACGTGTGCGCTTCTTAGCATTGCCACGACGCGGCACCGACCGGCGCATCGCCGCGATACTTGCTGCGTGCTTCGACAAGCACGCTTGCGTCAATTGCGCCCTCGTCCACCAGCGCCTTCAACGCGGCGATCACAATCGACTTGCGGTCCACTTCGAAAAACTCGCGCAACGCCTGACGCGTATCGCTGCGGCCGAAACCATCCGTGCCGAGCGTGACATACCGGCGCGGCACGTACGCGCGAATCAGTTCCGGCACAGCGCGTACATAGTCGGTCGCGGCGACGATCGGACCTTGCGATGCATCGAGCGCCTGCGTGACATACGGCGCTGCGCTCGCTTCGCCGAGACGCGCGAGCCGTTCCGCCGCCATGCCGTCGCGCTGCAACTCGGTGAAGCTCGTCACGCTCCACACGGCGGCGTCGATCTGCCAGTCGCCCTTCAACATCTGCTGCGCCGCAATCACTTCGCCGAGAATCGCGCCCGCGCCGAGCAACTGCACCTGAGCTTGCGTGCTCTCCTGATCCGGCGCCGGCACTTGCACCGTCAGCGGATAGAGGCCCTTGAGAATCCCTTCACGCAGCGCCTGCAAGTCGCCGCCCGGCACGGAAGGCTGCGCGTAGTTTTCGTTCATCACCGTGACGTAATAGAACACGTCGCGCTGCTGCTCGACCATTTCACGCATGCCCTCGTCGACGATCGCGGCAACTTCGTACGCGAACGCCGGGTCGTACGCGCGGCAATTCGGAATCGTCGATGCCGCCAGATGGCTCGAGCCGTCCTGATGCTGCAAGCCCTCGCCGCCGAGCGTCGTCTTGCCCGAGGTCGCGCCAATCAGGAAGCCGCGCGCACGCTGATCCGCCGCGGCCCAGATCAGATCGCCGATGCGCTGGAAGCCGAACATCGAGTAGTAGATGTAGAACGGCAGCATCGGCAGATCGTGCACGCTGTACGACGTCGCCGCCGCGATCCACGACGACACCGCGCCCGCTTCCGAAATGCCCTCCTCCAGAATCTGGCCTTTCGTGTCCTCGCGGTAATACAGCATCGAGCCGAGATCTTCGGGCTCGTACAACTGCCCGAGCGGCGAATAGATCCCGACCTGGCGGAACATGTTCGCCATGCCGAAAGTGCGCGCTTCGTCGGCGACGATCGGCACCACACGCGGGCCGACGTCCTGATCCTTGAGCAGCGCGGTCAGCATGCGGACGAGCGCCATCGTCGTGGACATCTCGCGGCCGTTCGAGTCCAGCGAAAATTGCCCCCAGGAGGACACCGGCGGGACGGTCAGCCCCTTCGATGCAACTCTCCGCCTTCTGGGCAGATAGCCTCCGAGAGCCGCCCGGCGTGAATGCAGGTAGTGCATTTCCGGGCTGTCTTCCGCGGGTTTGTAAAACTTCACCTGTTCGACGTCCTCGTCCGTGAGCGGCAGGCGGAAGCGATCGCGAAACGCCTTGAGGTCATCGAAGCCCAGCTTCTTTTGCTGATGCGTGGTCATGCGGCCCTGGCCCGAGGTGCCCATGCCGAAGCCCTTCATCGTCTTCGCGAGAATGACCGTCGGCTGGCCGCGATGTTCGAGCGCCTTCGCGTAGGCCGCGTGCAGTTTGCGCACGTCGTGGCCGCCGCGGCGCAGACGGTCGATGTCGTCATCGCTCAATTGCGCGGCGAGCGCGGCAAGCTCCGGGTTCTGGCCGAAGAAGCGTTCACGGTTATACGCGCCGTCGTTAGCCGAGAAGGTCTGGAACTGGCCGTCGACGGTATGGGCGAACGCGCGCAGCAAGGCGCCCGTGCGGTCGCGCGAGAACAGCGCGTCCCAGTCGGAGCCCCAGATCACCTTGATCACATTCCAGCCGGCGCCGACGAAGTGCGCTTCCAGTTCATCGATGATGCGGCCATTGCTGCGCACCGGCCCGTCGAGCCGCTGCAGATTGCAGTTGATCACGAACACGAGATTGTCGAGCCCCTCGCGCGCGGCCAGCGAGAGCGCGCCGGTCGATTCCGGCTCGTCCATTTCGCCGTCGCCGAAAAAACCCCATACCTTGCGGCCTTCCGTTTGCACGAGGCCACGATTGGCGAGATAGCGCATGAAACGCGCTTGATAAATCGCGTTGATCGGGCCGATACCCATCGAGCCGGTCGGGAACTGCCAGAAGTCCGGCATCAGCCACGGATGCGGATACGAACACAAACCCGGACCGCCGATCTCGCGGCGATAGTGCTGCAAATGCTGCTCGCTCAAGAACCCTTCGAGGTAAGCCCGCGCATACACACCCGGAGACGAATGCGGCTGGAAATACACGAGGTCGCCCGTGCCCTCTTCTCCGCCCGGTGCGGCCGCGCGAAAGAAATGATTGAAGCCGACCTCGAACAGATCCGCCGCCGACGCGTAGCTCGCGATATGGCCGCCGAGTTCGCCGTAGGCCTGGTTCGCGCGCACCACCATCGCCAAGGCATTCCAGCGCAGCGCGGCGGCGAGCCGTTCTTCGAGTTCGAGATTGCCCGGATAGCGCGGCTGCTGGTCGAACGGGATCGTGTTCTGGTACGGCGTGACATTGGTGCGCGCCGATTCGACACCCAGCGACAGCGCGTGGCTTGCAAGCTTGTCGAACAGGAACTGCGCGCGATCGCGGCCGACATGCGCGACGACTGCATCGAGCGCCTCCAGCCATTCGGCGGTTTCCTGCGGATCCGTATCCGCCCGCTCCGCGCTTTCAACGCGTCGTGGATTGGATAACCGCAACTGCTCGCTACCGCTGGACAAATCCGTCATGGCACCACTCCCGCATCGACGCGTTCGGTTCAAGATCGAGTGAGTCAATGGTAACCATGTGCTCACAAAATGAGCGTCTCATTTGCTTGTGAACCCGGACTGCGATAGGCTATTTATTCCTGATTTCGCCATCACAACAGAATATTTCATCTATGACCACGCCACCCAGACGGCTGGACCGCATCGACATCGGCATCCTCAGCCAGTTGCAGCAGAACGCGCGCATCACCAATGCGGATCTGGCGCGCTCGGTGAACCTGTCGCCCACGCCGTGCTTCAACCGCGTGCGGGCACTCGAAAAGCTCGGTCTGTTCAAGCAGCAGGTCACGTTGCTGAACCCGGAGCCGCTCGGGCTGCGCATCAACGTGTTCATTCAGGTGAGTCTGGAAAAGCAGGTGGAAGACGCGCTGCAGCGTTTCGAGCGGGCGATTTCGGAGCGCCCCGAGGTGATGGAGTGCTATCTGATGACCGGCGACGCCGACTATCTGCTGCGCGTGGTGATGCCGGATATGCAGACGCTGGAGCGCTTCATCGTCGATCATCTGACGAAGATTCCGGGCATCTCCAATATCCGCTCGAGCTTCGCGCTCAAACAGGTGCGTTACAAGACGGCGCTGCCGTTGCCGTCGTCGGGACTGACGTTGATCGATCCCGACGACGTGTCGACTGACTGGCGCTGAAGGCGGTTTCAGTCCGTCCCGGCGTTATGCCGCCGAGGCGCCGCGCGTGTAGCGTGCGGCCGGCAGCTTATGCGACAGGTTCGGCTGCAATTGCTGACGTGCGTCGTTGAAGCGTTCCCAATCCGCCGCATCCGGCAACGACGGAATCGTCACCAGTTCGCCCTGGTCGAGGCCGGCAAGCGCGGCGTCCACCATGTCTTCGGCAGTCATCACGATCTGCTGCGGCAGATGTTCGACCGCGAGACCCGCACGGTCCCAGAACGCCGTGCTGGTGGCGCCCGGCAACACAGCCTGCAATTGCACGCCCTTGCCACCCACTTCGTGATGCAGCGACTGCGTCAAGTTAAGAACGTAGGCCTTGGTGCCGCTGTACGTGCCGTTCAACGTTTCCGGCGATAGCGCGACGATCGACGCAATATTGATCACGATGCCGTTGCCCCGCTCCACCAGGCCCGGCACGACCGCCGCCGTCAGGCGCGTGAGCGCGGTCACGTTCAGGTCGATCATTTTTTCGAGCGCGTCGACGTCCGAATCGATCAGCGAGGCGGTCGCGCCGACGCCGGCGTTGTTGACCAGCATCGTGATGTCACGATCCGTACGCAGCTTTTCTTCGATGCGGCGCACGTCGGCTTTGACGGTCAGGTCCGCGCCGATCGTTTCGACGTGGCGGCCGGTTTCCGTCGTGAGACGCTCGGCCAGGCCGTTCAGCCGCTGCACGTCGCGCGCCACCAGAATCAGGTCATAGCCGCGCCGCGCGAGGCGGTCCGCATACACCGCGCCGATACCCGACGATGCGCCCGTCACCAATGCCGTGCCCTTGCCTGTTTGCGTTGCCATTTGAATCTCTCCTTGCGGGCGTGGCGCTTCGCGCCTGTGCCCTGTCCGATAAGTGAATGGGAAAAACCGGGAAACTCCGCCGCCGCTGCCTGGCTGTTGTGCGGCATTGCGGTGTTGACGAAGCAAGTCTAGACGCGTAGCCTGCTGTCTCAAATGTCGTGTTTACCTCGTTTTAGGACATTGCGATGAGACACGTCGGCGTGGTGGTTTTTCCAGGCTTCCAGATCCTCGATATGGTGGCGGTCTCGATCTTCGAACTGGCCAACCTGGAGGCCGGCCAGCCTGAGTACGAGGTAGAGATCATTTCCGAGCATGGCGGCATGGTGCGCAGTTCGGCGGGCGTCGAGGTCGCCACCCGGCCGTTCGGCGATCCGGCGTACGACACCGTGGTGGTCACCGGCGCAATGCAGATCGCGCCATCGTCGCCGGGATTGCGGGCGTTTCTGAACGAGGCGCTCGGCGCGGCGCGGCGCACCACGAGCATTTGCACGGGTGCGTTCGTGCTGGCCGAGGCCGGGATTCTCGACGGCCGCCACGCGACCACCCACTGGTTTCACGCCCGCGATCTGCAACAACGCTTTCCGCAAACGCGCGTGGATGAAGACCGCATCTTTATCGTCGACGGTTCGGTGTGGACGTCGGCGGGTATGACCGCGTGCATCGATCTGTGTCTGGCGCTGGTTGAAAACGATCTCGGTGTGGAAGTGTCGCGCGCGATCGCCAAGAAGCTCGTTGTGTACCATCGCCGCACCGGCGGCCAGTCGCAGTTCTCGGCCATGCTGGACCTGGAGCCGAAATCCGACCGCATTCAGAACGCGCTCTCGTACGCCAAAAGTCATCTGCGCGAACCGTTGACTGTCGAGCAGCTCGCCGACGTCGCGCATCTCAGCCCGCGCCAGTTCAGCCGCGCGTTTCGCGACGAAACCCGCCAATCGCCGGCCAAAGCCATCGAAGCATTGCGCGTCGAGGCCGCGCGCGCCATGCTGGAAGCGGGCCGCCATTCCATGGAGGCGGTGGCCGCTGAAACGGGCTTCGTCGATACCGAGCGGATGCGGCGCGCCTTTCTGCGCGCGTTCGGTCAGCCGCCGCAGGCGATCAAACGCGCAGCGCGCGTGGGCGTGCTGTAACACAGGTGATGGACAATGTCGGCAACAGCGCCTTACCCGATATGACCTTCCACGATAAGAGGAACGCGATGAACTACGACGACAGCAATCCCTTCGCAAGGATTCTGCGTGGCGAACTGCCCTGCATCAAGGTGGCCGAAACCGATGCCGCCCTCGCCTTCATGGATCTGATGCCGCAAGCCGACGGGCATTTGCTTGTGGTGCCGAAGGAAGCCGCCGCTGAGATTTTCGAGTTGTCGGATGCCTCGACGGTGGCCTGCATGCGCATGACGCAGAAGCTCGCGATCGCGGTGCGCGCGGCGTTGCGGCCGGACGGCGTGTTCATCGGACAATTCAACGGCGCCGCAGCGGGACAAACCGTGCCGCATGTGCATTTTCACGTGATCCCGCGCTGGGAAGGCCAGCCACTGCGAATGCATGCGCGCGACGTCGCCGACGCGGACACGCTCGAAGCGCTCGCCAAACGTATTCGCTCACATTGGCGCGCCGACTGAGGCGATGCATCGCCCGGTTCCGCGCGCGGTCATGCGCCGTAACATGTGTAAAGGCCGCTGAAACCAGCCGCTTGCACCGTACGGCTAGACTGGTCCTTGCCTTGGTTCTCGCAAGGCATTGAGTGTGGATCTCTTTTTAGCCTGCCCGACACGGGCAGGCTTTTTTATTTGCCTTGGGTTGCCTCGCCGCCGCGCTCGCGGCACGCATTAAAAAAACCCGCACACGGCGGGTTTGATTTTGCTACCGATGGTACGGCGGCGGACCATGATGCGGCGGTGGCGGACGCCGATGATGACGGTGGTGACGCGGCGCCGGCACGCGGTGGCAACGATTTACCAGACGGCCATGTACCCACACGCGCTTGCACACCACTCGCGAATGCGCTTCGGCGGTAGTCGGCACGAAGGTGATGGCGGTTGCAGCCAGCAGCATCAATGACATCAGTTTGCGCACGAATCCTCCTGTTCAACGGGCCGCTATTTTAGGGCGGCGAGTTGATTCGTGCAGGGCGGCACGCAGGCGGACCGGGCTGGCAAGCACAGCGCGTCAGAGACGATCCCGCGAACGGCGCAGCGGATGCCGCCAGTCGATGCGGCGCGGTCTTACGTGCATCGGTCGCATCTCGTGCAAATGCCGGTGTTCTTGCCACAATTCGTCGGAGAAAAGAAAGGCGACGATGAGCAGCGGAATGACCAGAAACGCACCCAATATCAAGTTCTCGATCACGGCAGCCTCCGATTGCAGGAGCATGATTTCATTGTAGAGCACCGCGCGTACCCGTACCGTGCCGCGCACCTCACAATTGCCGCGTTCGCGCCGGGGGCGGCTCTGCGACGACGCGACGCCCTGCGCGTGCGGCACCCGCATGGCGCCTGGCTTATCGTAAGAAAGTCTCGTGGGGACGAGATAGCTTGCAAGAACTCCTCGCACGGTGCCCTGACTAACTGGAAAGCGCGCAAGCCCGCACAAACCGCGCGCATTCAAACCAAAAATTCTTGAGGGGAATTCCAATGACAACCGAACGCAGCAGCGAACTCACTTTGCGCCCGCTCGAGCGCACCGATCTGCGCTTTGTCCATGAAGTGAACAACAACGCGAAAATCATGCGTTACTGGTTCGAGGAGCCGTATGAAACCTTCTCGGAACTGACCCAGCTGTACGACCAGCACGTGCACGATCTGCGCGAGCGACGCTTCGTGGCGATCGACAACGAGGGGCAAACCGTCGGCGTGGTCGAGTTGATCGAGCTGGACTATATTCACCGACGCGGTGAGTTTCAGATCATCATCGCGCCGCATGCGCAAGGCCGCGGCTACGCGACCCTCGCCACCCAGCTCGCCACCGACTATGCCTTTTCGGTGCTGAACTTGCGCAAGGTCTATCTGATCGTCGACAAGTCGAATACGGCGGCGATTCACGTTTATGAAAAGTGCGGCTTCAGACACGAAGCCGAGTTGATCGAGGAATTTTTCGGTAATGGCAGCTATCACAACGCTTTGCGAATGTGCATGTTCCAGTCCGAGTTCTTCGAGGCGAATCGACGCGTCGACTGATTTCACGAAAGGCGCAGGCTGCCTTTTATGGCGCCCCTGCGCGCACCGTTCGTCAAGCTGGCACTCTTTATCTTCTGCAAGCACACCGTTATTTCGTGACTCTGCTTTAGTCCGTTGAATGACTTGGTGTGCAACGCACCAAATGCGCGGATTAATTGTAGTAAATCACTTAATTGACGCCTCTCGTTTACGCGAATACACGCCGCAAAGCTTTACTGGTTAAAGCGGCGTGGCCTGCTTGCCTTTTTATTATCCGTTGCAACCGCAGCCAATTAGGCCGTTGCCCAACGATTAAGCAGGTGCAAATGACGGTGCGACATTTCGCCGCTGTTGCGACCGCACACAAGATGTGCTTGTCGTTCTCTCGCGTTCTCCTAAAGTGCAAGATGCGGGTTCAAAGTTAAAGTTAAATACATAGCTAACCTGAGTATCCACCCGCACCGGAGGAAAATATGAAAATGCGAATTGCCGTTGTTTTCGCCATTGCGGGATTGGCTGCCGCTACTGTTCAGGCGCAAGACGTCATGATCAAGCCGCAGCAAACCATCCAGTTCAAGGCCAACGCGTATGGCTGCCTGTCGAAGGATAAACTCGACGCCGCCGACCAGCATGCGCAAGCCGGCGAACAGCAAAAAATGCAGGAATTCTTCTCCGGATATCAATGTGTTTCCACTCCGGAAAACTCGAGCTTCCGTGTCGTCCGCGTGGTCGGTCACGACATCGAATTCGTGAATTCCGGCAATAGCGATACGCAAGGCCTTTGGGCAAACGACCGATTCATCAAGCAATAAGCTGAACGCCGTCCATTCCGGCGAAAAGCCGGAATGTAATTTTGCGCGTCTGTCCTCTGACTTGATAAGCCGGAGGTGGTGAAGCTGTGAGTTAAAAAAATCGGCTTGGCATGACAATGCCCGGCCGATTTTATTTGCGTACACTTGCTTCGCTTCTGAACGGACAGAAAAAAGCCGATGCGGATTGTCTCGATCCGCATCGGCAGTACGCCTTCTCGCAAAGCGCAGGGAACAACCGTTTAACGCATGAACAGCCGCTCAGTGTGAATCGCGCGGCACCGGAGCGCCGCTCGATCCCACCAGGAAGTCGAGATCCGCGCCCTGGTCGGCTTGCAGCACGTGCTCGACGTAGAGCTTGTAGTAGCCGCGCTTTGGCGCCTCGGGCGCCTGCCATGCGGCGCGCCGGCGCGCGAGTTCCTCGTCGGTGACGTCGAGATGCAGGCGGCGTTCTTCGACGTCCAGTTCGATCATGTCGCCGGTCTGCACGAACGCGAGCGGGCCGCCCGCGGCCGCTTCCGGCGACACATGCAGCACCACCGCGCCGTACGCCGTGCCGCTCATGCGGCCGTCGGAAATGCGCACCATGTCCGTGATGCCTTTTTGCAGCACCTTTTTCGGCAGCGGCATATTGCCGACTTCCGCGAAGCCCGGATACCCCTTCGGCCCCGCGCCCTTGAGCACCATGATGCAATGCTCGTCGATATCGAGCGACTCGTCGTCGATCTTCGCGTGCAGTTCCTCGATGTTCTCGAACACCACCGCGCGACCGCGATGCTTGAGCAACGACGCCGTTGCCGCCGAAGGCTTGATCACCGCGCCATTCGGCGCGAGATTGCCCTTGAGCACCGCGATGCCGGCCTTCGGCTTGAACGGCTCGGCGAACGTCGTGATGACCTTCTCGTCGTGATTCGGGGCGTTGCGCACGTTATCCCAAAGGGTCTTGCCGTTCACGGTCAACGCTTCTTTGTGCAAGAGCCCTTGCTCGCCGAGTTGCTTCAACACCGCCGGCAAGCCGCCCGCGTAGTAAAAGTCCTCCATCAGATATTCACCGGACGGTTGCAGATTCACCAGACACGGCACGTTCGACCCCAGCTCCCAATCCTCAAGCGACAACTCCACGCCAATGCGCTTGGCGAGCGCAATCAGATGGACGACCGCATTGGTCGAGCCGCCGATCGCCGCATTCGTGCGGATCGCGTTTTCGAAGGCCTGGCGCGTGAGGATCTTGTCCATCGTCAGATCCTCGCGCACCATGTCGACGATGCGCCGGCCCGCAAGATGCGCGAGCACCTGGCGGCGCGCGTCGACGGCGGGAATCGCCGCGTTGTGCGGCAAGCCCATGCCGAGCGATTCGACCATCGAGGCCATGGTCGACGCCGTGCCCATCGTCATGCAGTGGCCGCGCGAGCGGTTCATGCACGACTCGGCTTCGGTGAATTCTTCCTGCGTCAGGGTGCCGGCGCGCACTTCCTCGGACATCTGCCAGACGCCCGTGCCGGAGCCGATGTTCTTGCCGCGAAACCGGCCGTTAAGCATCGGGCCGCCGGAAACGGCCAGCGCGGGCAAATTGCACGACGCCGCGCCCATCAGCAGCGCGGGCGTGGTCTTGTCGCAGCCGACCAGCAGAATCACGCCGTCCATCGGATTGCCGCGAATCGACTCCTCGACGTCCATGGAGGCGAGGTTGCGAAACAGCATCGCGGTAGGCCGCAAATTAGTCTCGCCGAGCGACATCACCGGGAATTCGAGCGGCAAGCCGCCGGCTTCATGCACGCCTTTCTTCACGTACTCCGCCAGCTCGCGAAAATGCGCGTTACACGGCGTCAGTTCCGACCACGTATTGCAAATGCCGATCACCGGGCGTCCGTCGAATTCGTCGTGCGGGATGCCCTGGTTTTTCATCCACGAGCGATGTAGAAAACCGTCGCGGTCCTTGAGGCCGAACCACGCCTGGCTGCGTAGCGGCTTTTTAGTCTGGTTCGAATCAGCCATGAAATCTCCTGTTGGCAAACGTGGGGGCGGGGCGCGCTTCAGTGCACGCGCTTGCTGCGGCGGAACTGGTCGAACAGCACCGCCAGCAGCAGGATCCCGCCGCGAATAAGGTATTGGTAAAAGGTCGGCACGTTGAGCAGGCTCATGGCGTCCTGCACCGAGCCCATGATCAGCACGCCGACCAGCACACCGGAAATCGTCGCGACGCCGCCCGTGAGCGAGACGCCGCCGAGCACGCATGCGGAAATCACGCCGAGTTCGAGGCCGACCGAGGTCTTCGGATCGCCCAGACTCATACGCGACGCAAGCATCACGCCTGCAAATCCGGTGACGAGGCCCTGCAATACGAACACTGTGATCTTGATCCGCGTCACCGGCAAGCCCGCCAGCAACGCAGCCTCGCTATTGCCGCCGACGGCGAGTACGTTCTTGCCGAACACAGTTTTCTTCAGCAAAAAGCCGAACAGCACGAAGCCGACGATGTTGCTCCAGATCGGATACGAAATGCCGAGAAACGCGCCGCCGCCGAGGTCGAAGAAACGTTCTTCGGAGATCATCACGGCGTCGCCGTTCGAGGTGATGTAGGCGAGGCCGCGCACGACCTCCATCATGGCCAGCGTAACGATCAGCGAATTGATCTTGTAGCGCGCGACCAGCACGCCGTTGACGAGTCCAACCGCGCCACCCGCAAGCACGCCGGCCGCGACGCCGAGCATCACGCTATGCGTCGCGGTGATCAAGGTCGACGCCACCACGCCCGCGAACGCGACGATCGACGCCACCGACAAATCCACTTCGCCGAGCGCGAGAACGAACATCATCGTCACGGAGATCGAGCCGATCAGCGTGACGGAGAGCAGCAAGCCCTGGATGTTTCGCGAGCTCAAAAAATCCGGCACGGTGAACGACAAAGCCGCAAACAGAATCACGAACACCATCACGATGCCGGACTTGTTGATCAGGTCCCAGGTGCGCGCGGCGCGCGCGCTCAAGCCCGCTGAGGCGACCGCTGGGGTGGAGGAATCGGTTGAAGGTGTCTGCATGGTGTTTATTCCGTTTCTATGGCTATGCCGTAATTCGATTCGGTTGCTTCGCTGTGTTGAGGATTCAAGGCGGCGTCAGCGGGGCAGGGCGAGCTTGATCAGCGCATCCGGCGTGGCCTGCGCCTTGGGCAGATCGCCGACGATGCGACCTTCCTTCATTACGATCACGCGATCCGTCACGCCGATCACTTCGGCGAGATCGCTCGACACGACGATCACCGTGCGGCCCGCTTCGGCGAGCCCATACAAAAGCCCATAAATCTCGCTGCGCGCGCCGACATCGATGCCGCGCGTGGGTTCGTCCATCAGGAAAACGTCGATGTCTTCGGCGAGCCAGCGCGACAGAATCACCTTCTGCTGATTGCCGCCGGACAGCGTGCCGATGGGCGTGTCGCCGTTGCGCGTCTTGATCGCGAGCTTGCCGATGAACTCTTTGGCGGTCTGCGCTTCCTTGCGTCCGTTGAGCACGTTGAAGCGGCTGAAATGGCGCCGGCAGCTGATGTTGAGGTTGTCCGATACCGAGGCGATCGAAACGATGCCTTCCTGCTTGCGGTCTTCGGGACACAACGCCACGCCCGCGCGCACGGCATCGCGCGGTGTGGCAAAACGCACGCGCTTGCCTTTAAGCGTGATCTCCCCGGCATCCGGTTTGACCGCGCCATAGATGAGCTTCATCAGCTCGGAGCGTCCCGCGCCGACTAGCCCGAAGAAGCCGACGATTTCGCCTTTGCGTGCCGTGAAAGAAGCCGGCTCGCGCAGGCCGCGTCCCATCATTTCCTTCACGTCGAGTTGCACGTCGCCGAGATCGCGCGAGCGATAGCCGTACACGTCGGCGATCGAGCGGCCCACCATGCAGCTGATCAGGCGATCACGGTCGAGTCCTTCACCCGCTTCAAATGTATCGATGCGGCGACCGTCGCGAAACACGGTGACGCGATCGCACAGTTCGTAGACTTCATCCATCCGATGCGTGACGTAGATGATCGCGCGTCCTTCGGCCTTCAATGCGCGAATGATCCGGAACAATTGCGTCGTCTCACGCGACGACAGCGAACTGGTCGGTTCGTCGAATGCGATCACGCGCGCGTCGCGCATCAGCGCCTTGCCGATTTCGATCATTTGCCGTTGGCCGATCGAAAGATTCTTGACCTGCTGCGACGGATCGATTCTTTCTCCGAGCCGTTCCAGTTCGCGCACGGCACGCGCGACCAGCGCTTTTTCGTCCAGTACGCCGAAGCGATTCGGCAGGGCGCCGAGCATCAGATTTTCCGCAACCGTCAGTTCCGGCACGAGATGCAGTTCCTGATAGATGATCGCCACGCCCGCGGCAATCGCGGCCTTCGTCGTGGTGAATTGCTGTTCGACGCCGTCGAGCGACAAGGTGCCCGCCGCCGGTTGATTCACGCCGGACAACACCTTGAGCAGCGTCGACTTGCCGGCGCCGTTTTCGCCCATCAAGCCGTGCACTTCGCCGCGCCGCACTTCGAGCGACACCTGGTCGAGCGCGAGCACGCCGGGAAAGCGCACGGTGATGCCGTCGAGCCGCAGATACGGCTCGGTGGAGGCGAGCGCAGGCGAGGGCGCTGCTTGCGCGGCGTGGGACTCGGTGTGTGAGAACGTCATCGAAAAACCTCAAGCTGGTGAACAACCTGTGCGGACCGCTCTCGCCTGAGCGAGAAGCGGCCCGCAGCGTGCGAACTCGAATACCGCTTAAATGCCGAGTTCTTTGCGCACGTCCTGCCAGTTGCTACGCACCATCAGCTTGCCGGTGGTCTGCGTATCGGCGGGCGGCTGCTTGCCGTCCTTGATCCACTCGACGAGGTTCTCCGTGCTTTCCTTGCCGTGCATCGTCGAGCTCACGGCGATCGTGCCGTAGAAGCCCGTCGGTTCCTTCTTCTGGAATTCGGCGAACGCTTCGCCCGCGCCGTTGATGCCGACACCAATCACGTCCGCGGCGGGAATGTGCAATTGCTCGGTCGCGCGTACGCCGCCCAGCACGCTTTCTTCGTTGAGCGCGAAGATCACCCACTTCTTGATGTTCGGATGCTGTGCGAGCACCGGTGAGGAGGCGTTGAAACCGCCTTCGTCGTCCGTCGTCTTTTGCGGGGCGTCGAAGATGTTTTCCTTCTTGAAGCCGCCGGCCAGCAGCGATTGCGTCGCGCCGTCGGTGCGCAGTTTCGCGGTCGGCAATTCGTAGTTCGTGATGCGCAGCGCGCCGACTTCTTCCGGCTTCCAGCCACGGCGCTTCATCTCTTCGGCGATAGCGGTGCCGACCTGATTGCCGATCTTGAACGCAGACATGCCCAGATGCGGCACGTTCGGCAGCGGCTTGCCGGTCGAGTCGACCAGTTGATCGTCGACGGTGACGAACTTCATGTTGTAGCGCTTGGCCCGCGCCTGGATCGCCGGTCCGAGACGCACGTCGGGCGCGCAAATCACGAAGCCTTTGGCGCCTTGTGCGCCGAGGTTGTCGATCGCGGCCAGCACTTTTTCACCGTCCGGCGTGCCGATGTTCACCACGGAGAAGCCGTCCTTCTGGCCGAGCGCGCTCGCGGCTTTCTGTTCGTTGATGAACCATGCCTGCTCCGGCATCTTCACGAGGAAGCCGACTTTGAGCGGCGCATCCGCGTGCGCGGAAAGTTGCATGGCAAAAGGCGCGGCGAGGGCGGCGGCCGCCATCGCGGATAGCGTCAAACGGCGAAGCTTGCTGGTCATATCTGTCTCCTGAAGTTAAAAAAGCTGCGTTGATTTGTTTGATTGCAGCGGGTGATGCACGGCGGCGTCAGCCGGGACGCGGATGAACGTTGGGGTGCGTGGTGAGGTGAAGCGATCGCATGACCATCAGCCCGCCACGTACGCCGTTTTGACAGCGCTCCAGAAGGCCGCGTCCGTCGCACCATAAGCGGACGCTTTGCGGCCGCCGCCGGGCGCGTGATGCTCGACGGCAGTGGTCGGCAGATTGATCGTGACGAGGCCGCTATGCACATGACGGCGGAAATGCCGCGCCCGATTGAGCGAGCGCGTGCAAATGCCGGCGCACAGACCGTAAGCGGTGTCGTTCGCGAGATGCAGCGCGTGGTCGTAGTCGTCCGCGCGCAGCACGACGGCGACGGGGCCGAAGATTTCCTCCCGCGCGACACGGTGTTCTGATTCGCCGATAAAGAGCGCCGGTTCGAAAAAATAGCCACGTGTCGCGCGTTCCAGTTGCCGGCCGCCGCTCAGCAATTGCGCGCCTTCCTGCTGACCGATGCGCACGTAGTCGAGATTGCGCTCCAACTGCACGGCGTTGGCCACGGGACCCATATCCGTGCCGTGCTTCAAGGCGTGATCGATCGAGAGTCTGGCGAGCTTCGCCTGCAATGCGTCCACGAACGGTTCGAACACCGCGCCTTCGACGATCAGTCGCGCCGCCGCGGTGCTGCGTTGGCCCGTCGAGCCATAGGCGCCGCTCAAGGCGGCGTCGACGGCGCCTTCGAGATCGGCGTCGGCCAATACGACGAAGGGATTCTTGCCGCCCATCTCCAGTTGCACGCGCGCTTGGCGCGCGACGGCGGTTTGCAGCACGCGCGTGCCGGTTTCCGCCGAACCGGTGAAGCTGATCGCCGCCGTCAGCGGATGCGCGGCGATTCGCGCGCCGACCTGACGGCCGCTGCCCATCACGAGGTTGAACACGCCCGCGGGCAAACCGGCGCGGCTGATGATCGAGGCCAGCGCCGCCGCGCAAGCCGGCGTCGATTCGGCCGGCTTGAAGACGACGCAATTGCCATGGGCGAGCGCCGCGCCGATCTTGGCCGCCGCAACCGCCAGCGGCGCGCTCCATGGCGCGATGATGCCGACCACGCCGAGCGGTTCGCGCGTCACGTCGATCTCGACGCCGGCACGTGCCGACGCGACGGGCTCAGTGAAGGCGCGCATTGCCTCGGCCGCGCAGAGCTTGAAGATCTGCCCGGCACGCGTCGCTTCAGTCAAGGCGTCGGGCAGCGTCTTGCCGACTTCGCGCGCCAGCAGCCGGCCGAGTTCGTCGCGACGCGCGAGCATCTCGCTGCCGATGGCGTCGAGCGCGTCCGCGCGGCGCTGCGCCGAACCCAACGACCACTCGCGGAAGGCCGCGTGCGCCGCTTCGATGGCCATATCGGTTTGCCGCACGTCGGCTCGTACATATTCGCCGACCGGATCGTCCAGGTCCGATGGATTGAGCGAGACGCCCGTGGTCGCGCCCGTCTCCCATCCGCCATTGATGTAATGGCGCAACGGACTTGCAACGAGTGGGACGAGCGGATCGCGGTTCATCGACGGAAAGGCGCCACGTAAGGAAGCTCAGAAAGTCCACGAATGGTATGAGCCGCCCCAATAACTTTCCAATCCCTTTTTAGGCTATCCCGATATCAATTCCGGTATGGCATGATGGAGCCTTGCCTTGGCAGCGTTTGCGGCTCGTGACTGCGAGCCGCCTCATCGGAAACAGGTCGGAGACAGGCCATGACACGTAGCTACTCGAACTGGTTCGTGCGGGCGCGGCTCAAGACGCGGCAGTTGCTATTGCTCGCGGCAATGGAAGAGGAAGGCAACGTCCGGCGTGCCGCCGACGTGCTCGGCATGACCCAGCCCGCCGCGTCGCGTCTGCTGAAAGAGCTCGAGGACATGCTGGAAGTGAGCCTGTTCGACCGCACGCCGCATGGCATGCATGCCACGCTGTATGGCGAAGTCATGATCCGTCATGCACGCATGGTGCTGTCGAATCTGAGCCATGCGCACGACGAAATCTCGGCGTTGCGTTCGGGGCTCGCGGGGCAAGTGCGGATCGGCGTGATCGCGGCGGCCGCAGCGACCATGGTGCCGCGCGCGATCGCCAGCGTGAAGGAACGCTATCCGCAACTGCAAATTTGGGCCGAAGTCGAAACCTCCGACGTGATGCTGCCGCGACTGGCGGAAGGCGAACTGGACATCATGATCGGCCGCGTATTGGAGCGGCAGAATCAGTTCAAAACTGAAGTGCGCTACGAACCGCTCGCCGACGAACCGCTTTGCGTGGTGGCGCGTCCCGGTCATCATCTCGAAAATGAGACAGGTTTGACACTGCGTGGAATCGTCAACGCGAGCTGGGTTTTACATCCTCCGGGCAGTGTTTTGCGTCATCGCTTCGATCTGATGTTTTCGCAAATCGGGCTAAATCCGCCGCAAAACGTGGTCAATACCAACAATTTTCTCGCGATTTCGAGCCTGCTGCTCCAAAGCGACATGTTGGCGGTTTTACCGGACGAAGTGGCGCGTCAGTACCAACAGTATGGCGTTCTGAAGCGGATACCGATCGATTTACCGTGCAGGATGGACACATTCGGTATCATCACGCGCCAGTCGCACCTGCGTTCTCCGGCGGCCTCGGTCGTGCTCGAAGCCTTGCGGGAAGCCGCTGGCGAGGTCTACGGCACCGCTTTCGAACCGACAGTGGCGCGATAAATGCTTCTCTCGCGGTATGCCAGCCGGCTGACGGCGCGGGAGGAACAGAAGATGTACAACAAACACGGAAAACGGCAACGCGCCGTCGACGATTCTTTTTCAGTTCGCTCCGGTGGAGCGAGCGCCTGGTTTAGCAACGGCATGGCTCTCAAATCGACGATTTACAAGGCGGAATTGCAGATCGCCAACATGGACCGGCATTACTACGCCGACCATTCGCTGACGATCGCACGCCATCCCTCGGAAACCGACGAACGGATGATGGTTCGCGTCGCCGCGTTCGCGCTGTTCGCGCAGGAGCGGCTCGAATTCTGCAAAGGTTTGTCGGATGTGGACGAACCGGATCTGTGGGAGAAGGATCTGACCGGCGCGATCGAAACCTGGATCGAAGTCGGCCAGCCGGATGAACGGCGCATCGCCAAGGCAAGCGGCCGCTCGAACGAAGTGATCGTGATCGCCTACGGCGGCCGCGCGTCGGACATCTGGTGGCAGGGCGTGCGCAACAAGGTGGAACGCATGCGCAACGTGACGGTATGGACGCTCGGCGAAGACGTCGCCACGGCCCTCGGCTCGCTGGCCGAACGGACCATGCGGCTGCAATGCACCGTGCAGGACGGCGAGGCGTGGCTTGGCAGCGCCGAGGCCGATGCGGTGAAAATCGAATGGACGGTGTTGAAGGCGCCCGCCAACGCCTGACGCTTCCTTCAATGGCGTAAGCCTTAGAGCGACGTGACGCGCGCCGCTTCCGGCGGCCCCTTGAGTTCGACCATATTGCCTTCCGGGTCGAACAGATACAGTGACTGTCCATAGCCGTCCGCGCCGTAGCGCTGGCCTAGTTCGCCAAGCCGCGCGCCGTGTTCGGCCAGATGCGCCTTGAGCGCTTCGGCGTCGAACGGATCGATGCGCAAACACACGTGATCCATGTTCCGCCCGGCGCCCGGCACGCCGTTTTCCGCGTGGTCGAGTTTGCCGCCCACCTGCAACAGATCGATCAGCGAGCGCCCCGCTCGCAACTGTGTCAGGCCCAGATCGCGCTGTTCCTTCTCGACGCTGCAGCCGAGCACGTCGCAATAGAAACGCGCCATGGCCTCGACGTTCGTCGCCCGAATGACAACGTGATCGATCTCGCGAATGTGGATTTTCATGTGGAACGCCCCTTGGCTGGCTCGCAGAACCGGTGAATCGCCAGTGTAGAAGAAGAAAGGGCAGCCCTGCGAGTGCAGTCCGTGGAAGCCGCCGTGAGGGCCGGATCAGAACCGTATGGGCGAAAAAAAGCCCGCTCTATGTGGAGCGGGCTGAATCCATATCAGGAGGAGACATGGAGGAGACAAGTACTAATATACACATCGGCCTGGTGCGACGCAATAACTTTTTAAGGGAAAACCCGATATCGTGCCAAATTGTCGCAGTTTTCCGCTAAACGGACGCCTGGCGGGGCTTCGGGTCTACGAAGAAGCGCAATGACAGAGCAAGAACCGGAGCGTAGTGTGTCGGCATGCGGCCTACATTGGTGAGCATCGACACCGTCTCTTCGGGACCATCATGAACCGCAAATCTACCGATACCGCCACCGGCGCCAGCCACTGGACTTCCGACGACGCGCGCTGGGAAGCCGTCACGCACCGCGAATCGCAAGCCGACGGCGCGTTCTTTTATGCCGTCAAAACAACCGGCGTGTTCTGCCGTCCGTCGTGCGCCTCGCGCCTGCCGCGCCGTGAGAACGTCGCTTTTTTCGCCGATGCCGCCGCCGCGCGGGCCGCGGGCTTTCGCGATTGCAAGCGCTGCCAGCCCGGCGGCCTGCCGCGCGAGCTGGAAATCGTGAATCGCGCGTGCGCCGCGCTGGACGCCGACCCGCAAGAGCGCCTCACGCTCGCGCAATTGAGCGACGCCGTGCACGTCAGCCCGTTCCATCTGCAGCGTCTTTTCAAGCGGGTGGTGGGCGTGTCGCCGCGTCAATATCAGGCCGCGCAGCGGGGCGCCGCCTTGCGCGACGCGCTCCAGAGCGGCTCGGACGTCACGCGCGCCACGCTCGACGCGGGTTTCGGCTCGCCGTCGCGGATGTACGACAGCGCATCCGCCGAACTGGGCATGGCGCCGTCCGCATATCGCCGCAAGGGCGCCGGACTCACCGTTCGCTATGCCAGCGCGCCGACCTCGCTCGGTCATGTACTGGTCGCGGCGACGGAGAAGGGCATCTGCAAAATCGGCTTCGGCGACGACAAAGCCATGCTCGCCGACGACCTGCGCGGCGAATTCGCCAACGCCGACGTGTTGGAAGATACCGAACACATGGCGCCGTTCATCGCGCAGATCGACGCCTATTTGCGCGGCACGCGTCAAGATTTCGATCTGCCGCTGGACATCGCCTCGACGGCATTCCGGCAGCGTGTGTGGGACGCGTTGCGGCGCATCCCATACGGTGAGACGCGCAGCTATTCGCAGATCGCCGAAACGGTCGGCGCGCCCCGCGCGGTGCGCGCGGTGGCCAGCGCGTGCGCGACGAATCCGGTGGCACTCGCAATTCCTTGTCATCGCGTGGTGGCCAAGGGCGGAGCGTTGGCGGGGTACCGCTGGGGTTTGCCACGCAAGGCCGCGCTGCTGGACAACGAGGCGCAGCACGCCGGCGACTTTTCGGGCGGCCAGGCCGAGCGCAACCGCCGCGCCGATGCAGACGTTGACCTCGATATCGAAACCACCACCAAACTGGACCACGCCGCGTGAGTACGCCTGACGAAGTCGCTACCCTTGAATTGCCGTTCAAACCACCCTTCGACTGGCCGCGCCTGCTGCGTTTCTTCGGCGGACGCGCGACGCCTGGCGTCGAGGCGGTGGAAGACGGCGCGTACCGTCGCGCGATCGCCTGGGCCGGCGACAGCGGCACGCTGAGCGTGCGTCTGCATCCGCGCAAGCGTTGCCTTGTCGCGAGCATGGAAGGGCCGGTGAGCCGTCACGCCGACGCGCTCGCCGCGCCGATTTCGAAGATGTTCGACCTGCACGCCGATCCGAAAAAGATCGGCGCCGAGCTCGCCGCTGACCCGTGGCTCGCGCCACTGGTCGAAGCCGTGCCCGGCTTGCGTGTGCCGGGCGCGTGGTCGGGCTTCGAGCTGGTGGTGCGCGCGATCGTCGGGCAGCAAGTCAGCGTGAAGGCGGCGACCACCATCATCGGCAGACTGGTGCAGCGCGCCGGCGAGCGCATCGAGGGGCATCCGCATGAGAACACCGCCTGGCGCTTTCCGACGCCTGCCGCGCTGGCCGCCGTGGATCTTGCGCAAATCGGCATGCCGGGTAAACGTGTAGCGGCGTTGCAGGGGTTCGCGCACGCGGTCGCCACCGGTGATGTGCCGCTCGACAGCAACATGGCCGACGCCGGCAGTCTGCGCGCCGCGCTGCTCGCGCTGCCCGGCATCGGCCCGTGGACCGTCGAGTATGTGGCCATGCGCGCATGGCGCGATGCCGACGCGTGGCCCGCATGGGACCTCGTGCTGATGCAGTCGATCTGCGCGCGCGATCCGTCGCTCGTGCGGCCCACGCAGCAGCGCGCCCGCACCGACACATGGCGGCCGTGGCGTGCGTACGCGGCGATGCATCTGTGGAATGAAGTAGCGGACCGCGCGGGCGCCGCGCGTGGCGGGTAAGTCGCCGCGTCGCGCCTGTCGTTCGACGCGGTGCGGCGCCGATGGTGGCCAACGCATCGCGCGGTTTCGGGAGAGGAAATGCGGATCGCGCGCAAGGCGCGTGGCGGATAGAGTAACGTGGCACAGATCCGACTGACTGGCGCGAAATAGCGCGAAATTGGCCCGAAAAAGCAGTGGTCCGCCATGCGCCGGCGACCCGCCGAAGCGGCCTCAAGCAGCCGTTCTGGCGAGATGTTAAAGTGCCCGCTACCGAAAATTCCGCCGAACGTTGTCAACCGCAGTGCTGCGGCACATGGCGGCCGGCAACGCCCGACTCGCATCAATGCCAAACACGACACCTTCCCACACGACCGACGCGTTCTCGCACCGCCTGTCCGTGCTGACCTCAGGCCCGCAGCGCGACGCGCTGATACGCGGCCTGCGCGGCATCGAAAAGGAAAGCCTGCGCGTGACGCACGAGGGCAAGCTCGCCTTGACGCCGCATTCGCGCGCGCTGGGTTCGGCGCTTACGCATCCATCGCTCACTACTGACTATTCCGAGGCACTGCTCGAACTGATCACGCCGGCTGAGCACGACGTCGCGCTCACGCTCGACAAGCTCGACACGCTCCACCGTTTTGTCTACGCGCAACTCGGCGACGAGATCCTGTGGAACAACTCCATGCCGGGCCTGCTGCCTGACACGGACGACGGCATTCCGATCGCGCACTACGGCACTTCGAACATCGGCAAGTTGAAGTACGTGTACCGCATCGGCCTCGCGCTTCGCTACGGCCGCACGATGCAGTGCATCGCGGGCATCCACTACAACTATTCGCTGAACGAAGAAGTGTGGCGGCGCTTGCATGCGGACCAGCAGTCCACCGCGAACGCGGTCGACTTCCAGTCCGACCGCTATCTCGCGCTGATCCGCAACTTCCGGCGCACCAACTGGCTGCTGATGTATCTGTTCGGCGCATCGCCGGCGCTGGATCGGCGTTTCCTCCGCGATCGCAAACACACGCTCGATTCGTTCGACGCCGACACGCTCTATCGTCCGTACGCAACCAGTTTGCGCATGAGCGACCTCGGCTATTCGAACACCACGGCGCAAGCCGAGTTGCACGCCGATTACGACACGCTGCCCGGCTATCTCGACGCGCTCGCGAAGGCCGTGAGCCAGCCGTATCCCGCGTACGAGGCAATTGGCACGCAACGCGACGGCGAGTGGGTGCAGATCAACACCAACGTGCTGCAGATCGAAAACGAGTTCTACTCGACGATCCGTCCGAAGCGCATCACGCATCCGGGCGAACGTCCGCTGCACGCGCTGGCCGCGCGCGGCGTGCAATATGTGGAAGTGCGCTGCATGGACATCGACCCGTTCGAACCAACCGGCATTTCGCTCGAGACGTCGCGCTTTCTCGATGCCTACCTGCTGGTCTGCGCGCTAGACGACAGCGCGCTGTTGCCGCCTGATGCTTATGCCGAAGCCAACCAGAATTTCGGCCGCGTGACCATGGAAGGGCGCAAGCCGGGCCTCGAACTGACCCGCGACGGCCAACCGGTCGCGATGACGGACTGGGCGAACGAGCTGCTCATCAAGATCGACGCTGCCGCCGCCGCGCTCGACACTCTGCACGGCGGCGACGCGCATGCACGCGCCGTCGCGGTTCAACGCGCGAAGCTGGCGGATGCATCGCTGACGCCGTCGGCGCGCGTGCTGCAGACCATGCGCGAGAAGCAGCAAAGTTTCCTCGCATTCGGTCTTGAACAAAGCGAAGCGCACGCGGCGTATTTCCGCGCGCGTCCGCTGGATGCAGAGCAGACCCAGGCTTTCACCGATCTGGCCGCGCAATCGCTCGCCGAGCAAGCCAAACTCGAACAGGAAGAAGTCGGTTCGTTCGACGCATTCGTCGCCGCGTATCGGGCGTACACGCTGAACCGGTTCAGCGTCTGAATAACACTCGCGGGTGACGTGACGAAAGAGCGGCCAACATGGCCGCTTTTTTTATTCCATGCCGGTAACGTCTACGCAACGTGCGGCGCGTTTCAAACGCCATCGGCAAATACTCCGCGCGTTCCGACGATTCTCTGATCCAGATGAAACACCGTACCCGCGCCGTAGTCCAAACTGATAGGACGCGCACCACAGAGGGAGGATTCAACGTGATGAAGAAAAGTCTGTTGGCCATGCTGTGCGTAGCGGCGGCGGGATGTTCGACGCAAGGGCAGGTCGATCCGGACGTCATGCAGATTGCGACCACGCCGCTGACGTGTTCGAACAAAACGGAATGCGATGTTTGGTGGCAACGGGCGCAAGCGTGGGTGGCGAGCCATTCGACCTACAAGATCGATGCCTCGACCGACACGTTGATCCAGACCGCCGGCCCGGATGGCGGCAAGCGCGCGTTGGCGTATCAGATTACGCGCGCCGCGAATCCGGACGGCACGGCAACGATCGGCTTCGCTGCGCATTGCGACGGATCGATGGGCTGCAAGCCGAACCCATGGGAAGCCGGCGCCGACTTCAAGCAATACGTTCGAGGCACGGCGGCCGGCGCGCCGCAAAGCGGCGCTAAACCCCCGCAAGCCGCGCCTGCGACGCCGCATCCGGATGCCATGCAGGGTCAATCGATCCCGGCGACGAATGGCGAAGCCGTCACGCAATAAAGGCTGAAGACGCGCGCGAAGAGTCGAAGGAAAAATATTGTTTCGGCGCGCGTCTGCTTAAGGCATGGTCAGACTTCAATGCCCCATTGAAGGGCCCACGCCCTTGCGCGGCTTGGTGACCCAGACCAGCGCCGCGAGCACGATAAACGCCGCGCATGAAATGCGGAAGAAATCGTTGGTGGCCATCATATAAGCCTGCGCCGTCACGACCTGGTTCAACTGCGCGGTAATGCCATCGCCGGAGAGCCCGAGACCGGCCAGTGCATTGGTATAAGCATTGGTGTTCGCGGCGTAGACGTTGACCGAATCGGTCAGCATCGCGTGATGGCGGATCGTGTCGTTCTCCCAGTAAGTCGTACTGATCGCCGTGCCGATCGCACCCGACAGCGTCCGGAAGAAATTCGACAGACCGGATGCGCTCGCCAGCCGCTCATCCGGCACGCTGGAGAGCGTAATTGTGGTCATCGGCACGAAGAAGCAGGCGACGCCGATGCCTTGCACGAGCCGTGGCCAGATCACGTGATTGAACGGCACGTCGAGCGTGAACGTGGAGTTCCAGAACGAGACGAACGCGAACACGATGAACGCAAAACTCGCCACCACGCGCAGGTTCAGCCGGTGCATGTTCTTGCCGATCATCGGCGACAAAAACAGCGCGAGCAGACCGACCGGCGCGGTCGCCAGACCCGCCAGCCCGGCGGTGTAACCCATCACCGTTTGCAGCCAGAGCGGGAAAATCACCACCGAGCCGAAGAAGGCCATAAAGCCGAACGAGACGATCACCACGCCGAGCGCGAAGTTGCGATCCTTGAATAGCGAAAGATCGACTACCGGCTCTTTCTCCGTCATCTCCCACACCAGCATGAAGGCGAGCGAGATCACCGCGATCACCCCCAGCGTCACGATAAACGTCGAGTTGAACCAGTCGCGGTCCTTGCCGAGGTCAAGCACCATCTGCAGGCACGACACGCCGATCACGAGCAGCGCGAGCCCGACCGCGTCGATGCGCTGTTTTGTCGTCTTCGTCTCACGGCCGCGCAGCAGCAGGAACGCACATACCGCCGAAAACAGACCGATCGGCACGTTGATGTAGAAGATCCACGGCCACGTGTAGTTGTCGGTGATGTAGCCGCCCATCACGGGCCCGAAGATGGGCGCGCAAATCACTGTCATCGCCCATAGACCCAGCGCGAGGCCGCGCTTTTCCGGCGGATACGAGCGCATCAGAATGGTCTGCGAAAGCGGCACCATCGGCCCGGAAACGAGCCCCTGCACCAGCCGGAACGCAATCAGCGATTCGAAGTTGTGCGCGAAACCGCACAGCGCCGAAGCGATCGTGAAGAGCAACACGGACAGCGTAAAGAGCTTCACTTCGCCGACACGCCGCGCGAGCCAGCCTGTCAGCGGCACCGCGATCGCCGAGGCGACCGAATACGACGAGATCACCCAGGTGCCCTGGCTGGTCGCTACACCAAGGCTGCCGGAAATGGTCGGCACCGCGACGTTCGCAATCGACGTGTCGAGCACTTCCATGAACGTACCGAGTGCAAGCCCGACTGTGAGCAAAGCCAAGGCGCCGCCCTTGAGCGGAGCGGGTTCGGCGGCGGGTAGGGCGGCGGCGGAAGCCGTGGCGTTCATCATTCTTCTCCTCAGCGGGAAAGCTTGTCGCGGCAGCTTTATCTGCGACTCTCGGTGGTGCGCTTACATGCCGCATCACTCTCTGCCCAGACAGACATCTTCAGACAACGACGCGCTCGGAAAAACGCGTCTAAGTTAGTGCTCGCCGTGTTCGCGCGGCGAGGCTTCGGGTGATTCGTCCAGCGATTCCTGCTGCGGCCCCAATCCGCATCCCGCGCTTGCTCCCGCGTCGATGCCGTTCGCGATGAAACGGCCGAGCAGGTCGATCAACGTGGCGTGGTCGGCGGCCGAAAATCCACGCAGCTGTTCGTTCAGCACCGCCGCGCCCAAGCCAGGTAATTGCCGTGCGGCGTCGTGGCCCTGCGGCGTCAACTCCAGTTCCACCATCCGCCGATCGGTCTCGCTGCGCGAACGCACGATAAAGCCTTTCTTTTCGAGGCGATCGAGCAAGCGCGTCATCGATCCGCTGTCATACGACATGGCGCGCGACAGTTCGAACGGCGTGCTTGCGCGCCGCGACGACAGCATCATGATCACGCCGATCTGTTGCGTGGTCAGCCCCAACGGCTTGACGGCACGATCCGTCCGCTCGACCAGCACGTTTCGAGCTTTCGTCAGGTAGTAGCCGAGACTCGATTCGAGGTGAATCTCGTCCGCCTTGTAGGGGCCTTCAGTCATCGTGTATCCGGAAACGTCTCAAGCAGAACGAATTTTAGCTGCCTAAGCAGACAAGTCAAACCTAGTTTCGCGTAGTGCGAACGACAGGAAAGCAACACGACCGCCATTCGCGGGTGGAAGTATCTTGAAATTTAATTGCATAGTCAATATTATTATAGGCAACGAGTTACGCGCGACCCGCGCCACCCGAGACCATGTTCTGACCGATTGTCTGCACGCCGCGACCGCGACGCGCGAAAAGGATTTCCCTGATGCTGTACCTCAAAAACACGCTTGGCGGCCTGAGCCGCTCCCTGACCGATTCCGCACTTAGCACCTTTCAAGGGCCGCACCGCTGGTGGAAACTCGCGTTGTTCGCCGTGCTGTTCGTATTGCCTGGCGGATCGGTCGGCGTGGCGGTGCTGGCGTGGTTCGAGCATCGGCGGGGACAGAAGGGCGTCAAGACAGCGAAAATCCAGTTGGTAGCGGCGGCCGTGCCTGCGGTGAACGCCGCTGTCGTTCCTACCGGCGCGGACAAGCACGTAGGCCCCACCGGCGCCTGTCAGGCGCGCGGCGATGCGCCGTGCCGGGCCGCTGCCGGCAAGCTGGCTCGCCAGGCGAAGTCGACGGAATCACGGGTTTGACGCCTCGCCGGTAACAGCGCGTAACCTTCGCGACACCCTCCGTAACACACCTGCCTCCTTCCTCGCTTTACCCTTTCAGTTTGCCGCGCCCAGCGGGCTCATACGCTAACATTCCGGCAGACCAAGATCTCGCCCGGCCGGCGGTATCGCCATTGGCCGCGCCGCGGCGTCCAGAAGGAATTCATTGCATGCAGTCTGATCGAATCTCGCGCGCGCGGATGCTTGCGCCTCGCGCCCTGACTATTGCCGTGGCTGCAGCCCTCGCCGGCCTGCTGGCGGCTTGCGCGGTCGGCCCCGACTACAAGCGGCCTGCCGCCGAGATTCCGGCGTCGTACAAGGAAGCCGCGCCTGGCTGGAAAGTCGCCGAACCGGCCGATCAGCAGGATCGCGGCGACTGGTGGAGCATTTACGAAGATCCTCAGCTCAACGCGCTCGAGGAGCGCCTGAACACCGCCAACCAGACAGTCGCCCAGTTCGCTGCCGCCTACCGGCAGGCGCGCGCGCTAGTCGGCGAGGCGCGGGCGGCGTATTTCCCGACTATCGGCGCGTCGGCGGGTGCAACGCGTTCCGGCAACGGGAAGTCCTCCGGCGGCAACTCGACCACGGCGACGAGCCGCTCCGGCGTCAGCAACAGTTTCAACGTGCAGCTCGATGCAAGCTGGGAGCCGGATCTGTGGGGTTCGGTCACCCGCTCCGTGAACGCGCAGAAAGCCGGCCAGCAAGGCGCCGCGGCGGACCTCGCCAACGCGCGGCTGTCGGCCCAGGCCACGCTCGCCCAGACCTACTTCTCGCTGCGGGCGCTCGATTCGACCCAAAAGCTGCTCGACGACACCGTCGCGGCCTACCAGCGCTCGCTGCAACTCACACAGAACCAGTACGCGGCCGGCGTTGCCGCGCGCTCCGACGTGATTCAGGCGCAGACGCAATTGCAATCGGCGCAGGCGTCCGCGATCGACAACGGCGTTCAGCGCGCCCAGGATGAGCACGCGATCGCCGTCCTGGTCGGCGAACCGGCCTCGACCTTCTCGATTCCGCCGGCGCCGCTCACCGCCACGCCGCCCACCGTGCCGGCGCAGATGCCGTCCGCGCTGCTCGAGCGGCGTCCGGACATCGCCTCGGCGGAACGCAAGGCCGCGGCGGCGAACGAACAGATCGGCGTCGCCATCGCCGCGTTCTTCCCGTCGCTTACGCTGTCGGCTTCCGGCGGCTTCGAAAATTCGGTGTTCTCGCAGTTGCTGACTGCGCCGTCGCGCTTCTGGACGCTCGGCCCGCAGCTCGCTGCGACCCTGTTCGACGCCGGCCTGCGCCAGGCTCAGACCGACGCGGCGCGCGCCGCCTATGACGGCGACGTCGCGACCTACCGTCAAACGGTGCTGGCCGCGTTCCAGGACGTCGAGGACAATCTCGCGTCGCAGCGCATCCTCGCACAGGAAATCGTCGTGCAGCAGCAAGCGGTGGCCTCGGCGCGCCAGGCGCTCGCCATCGTCACGAACGAGTACAAGGCCGGCACGGTCGGTTATATCAACGTGCTGACGGCGCAGACCACGGCTTTCACGGCCGAGCAGAAGCTGGAGAACATTGCCGGGCAACGGATGGTGTCGTCGGTGGGTTTGGTGAAGGCGCTGGGCGGCGGCTGGGACGCCTCGCAGATGAATCGCGAAACCGGCGATGTGGCAGCGCCGACGCCGCTGCCGGCATCGTCGGCTGCGCCTGTCGCGCAAAGCACGGCGACGCCGCCGTCACGGACGCAAGCCGAGTAGAAGCGCTGGCCGCTTTACGCAACAACATCAATGCGCTGCGATCTCGATCGGCCCGCCCCGCAACGCCAGACCCCGCGCCTCAGTGCACGAACGTCAACGCTACCGTGTCCGGCCCGCTCGGCCGCCCCAACAGGTTCAGCAATCCCGCGAGGTTATCGCGGGCCTCCGGCGCGGCGCTGGCTGTCCCATGAAACGACGTCGACGCCGCCGACACCGTGCCATTGCCGCTCAGCATCAACGGGCCCTTGGTGGTGGTCAGGTCGAGCGTGGACGACTCGCCCTGCGCCTGAAACAGCACGCGGTAGGAGCCAAGCGGCTTGACCAGCGAGACGCGCGAACTGACGTCGGTCAACGTGATGGTCAGTTGCCCGAACGCCTCCCGATTGAAACTGCGCCAGTCCGACCAGGACAGCTGCACATTGCCCTGCAGATCGAGCGTGTTAAAGGGCGCGCCAAGACCGCTCAGCAGCGAAGCCGGCACGGCGATCGCGCCGGGCGTAACAGTCGCGGTGCGCGGCGTGGCGTCGACGGTGATCGGCTCCGGCATCGCTTCGCTGTGCCGCATGATCATGCGTACGCGGCCCGTAAACAGCGGCCAGAATGCCGTGTGCCATTCGATCCGGCCAGGCAGCAGCGTCGCCGCGCTCATGTCTGAGCCGGCGGCCAGCATCAGCGTGGCCGAGCCGTGCCACAGCGAACCGGCCGGATTGACGAGATTGACGTGGCCGCCCGTCTGTTTGGCGAACTGCGGGGTGATCCAGGCGGCCGGCAGCATCGTCAGCATCACGGCCGCGGCGGACAGCACCGCGACCACCAGCCAGGGCAGCGCGACGCGCAGGCGCCGCATCCAGTAATTCATGCGAGATCCTGTGACGGCGAGATCGCGGTTATTGTCATTTCGCGGTGGACGGCTGCAACGACGCCGTCAGGTCCACCTGGCCGTCTTCCTTGAGCGCCGTGGCGTGCGCCTCCGAGACTTGCACCTTGAACTGCTTGCGCACGTCGTCGACCCAGGCGGTCCACGCCGGGAACGACGCGTTCTTCAACTGGATCTGGACCGCGTTGCCGATCACCTGAACCTGCGTCGCCGCGAGGCCGTGATCGCTGAGCGAAGCGGTAAGGGCGTCCTTCAGCGCGGCGCCGGTCGGCGCAACGCCTTGAGCCGCCGCCGACAGCTGGCGCGCTTCGTTCGCCTGCGCGGTCATCTGCGCCAACTGACGCTGCATGGCGGGCAGCGATTCACGCAGGTGTGAGCGGCCTTCCTGCGCCGGCGCCCACAGCACCGACCACGCGATCACCACGGCGAGCACGCCGCCGCCCCACGTCAGCAGGGCTTTTTCGCGCTCGGTGCGCTGCTCCCAGAATCCGGCCCATGTTTGAGCGAGTTCAGCTTTCATTGTCCGTTCCTGATGGTCCACTTGCCGGTATTGCTGTCGATCGCGCCGCTCAGGCCGTTACGCGCCAGGCGCTTCGCGAAATCGGGATCGAGCTTGACCTCCGGCTTGAAGTTCACATCGAGCCGGCGGTCGTGATAGTCGAGCGCGGCGATGCCGTTGACCGGCACCGGCGCCAGAGAGCGCGCGAGCCCATCGGCGAGCGGCAGGAAATCGTCCGGCGACAGTTCGCCCGCCGCGACGCGCAACTGCTGCAACTGGCGCGACATCTGGTCGGGCGCGTCGAGCACGACGGTCGTTTTGGGGAAGGTATTGAGCAGCAGTTCTGTCATCTGCGTGTTGATTGCATCGCGTTGGCGCGCGAGCATCAGCCACTGCACGTTTGCGCCGATGACCGCAACCAGCAGCGCGCCGACCGCGAGCAACACCGGCAGCCGCAGACGCCGCAGCGTCGCGCGGTCGAGCCGCCACGGCTGCGAGGCGAACTCGAACTGGCACAGGTCGAAGCGGCACTCCAGCGCGCGCCGCGCAAGCTGTTCGAACGGCAGCGGACTGGCCCCGTGGATGTGCGCGGCCAGCCGCGCCGGGCTATTCGGCGCGAGACTCGGCTCGTTGCCGGGCACCTCGGTGAGCATGTGCAGCGAGACCGGCGCCGCCCCGGCGAGCGCGCTGAGCGTCGCGTTCACGGCGCTGGCCGGTACCGCCAGCCCTTCGCCTTGCACTCCGCGTGCAATCGCCAGTTCGACGCGCGGCACGCCGCGCTCGCCTGCGCTGTTTGCCACGCCTTCGAGCAGCAGGGCGGGCGCGGTCTGCACCACGGCGCCGAGCACGGCGGCCACCATCGGCACCGCAGCCGCGACGCCGGGCGCCACGCCCGGCAGCGACGTCGCCACGTCGGCCGCGCCCGCCATGGCCGGCTCACCCGCATTCACCGTTTCGGCGACTTCGGCGGGCACATCGGCATCGAGCGCGGCCGCCTGCGGCAGGCAGCGCGTGACCGGCACGGCGCGCAAGCTGCGATGGCCGGCGTTGGTGAACGATTCGCAGATATACCGGAACCAGCCGCGGTCGATGATCGCCAGCAACTGCCGGCCGCCCGCGAGCGGTTTCGGGTCGACGGCGATGTGACAGGTCTGCGGGTCCTGGATCAGTTGATCCTCGACGATATTGGGCAGCGCCTGACGCAGCCGCGGGCCGCGTAGCGGCGGAAGCGTGGCGGGCATCATCAGCAGATCGCGCGCGGCGACCATCAGCACCGTGGTGGAGGCGCGCGGCAGCAGCGCGAGCGCCGACCGGCCGGTCCGCTGGGCGCGGCCCGACTTGTCGAGCAGCACGAACGGCAGCTCCGGCAGTTGCCATTCCTGCGATGGCACCGCCGGATCACGCGGCGGCAATAGAACGATCAGCGTGCTCAAAGGCCACTCTCTCTGGGAAAGGCGTTATTCATAGTTGGTCTTCTACTCGCACGATACGCGTAGTGTGAGTCAATGCGTCGCGATAGACGAGGGTCGTGCGGTCCACCTCGGCGCGTTCGTGCTGCACGCGGCCGTGGATGAGGAAGTAATTCGAGTTGACGTCGAGTTCGCTCGGGTCGATCGAGACCGATTGCACGCCGGCGCCGCGCAACGCGAGCTGTATGTCGCCGACATTGCGGAAAAACACCGTTTGCCGGCGCGCGACGAAGGCTTGCGCCGTCGACACGCTCATTCCCGGTATGACCGCCGCGATGACTTCGGCCGAAGCCGTGTTCACGTTGACTGCCGATACCGTCGGCAGCACGGTGACGAACGGCCGCAAGCGCGCGACCATTTCTGGCGTATAGCCGGGGATATCGAGCAGCGAGTCGACGCTGGTCAGCTGGATGGGGGCGTTCGCGGAGCTGTCCTCGCTGTCTTCGATACCCGGTTTGTTGGTGAAGCTGCCGCCGGTGGCGCCGCCCTGGATCGGCGGCGGGGTTGCGGTTGTGCCGTTCGTGGACGTCACGGTCTGAAAACGGGTCGCCGATTGTGCCAGGCTCGCGCGGACCTGGATTGCGGTGGTTTTTGCCAGCTGGCTGTTTGCGCCGAGCGATGCCAGTAGGCGCTGGTAGGCGCCGATTTGGTCCATGTCCAGTTGCATCACGCCTGGGGCTGGGCTCTCCACCAGATTTCTCAGGTTGAATTTTGCCTGGGCGTCTTCGATTGAACCCGATAGGTAGGTTTCTGCGCCTTGTTGTGCTCTTACTTCGCCTATTTGGCCCAGGAAATCGGATAGGCGGGTTTTGGCGATTGGGACGCCCCATAGACCGCCAAGGTAGGTGATGCCGGCTGATGTGTCGCCTTCTGAGCGGAGGATCAGGCGCGTCCAGTCTAGCGCGCCGCGGGCTACCCATTGGGCTTGTGAGAGGAGGCGCTGGTTTTCTATCCGGCGGATTTGGACTTGCTGGCGCCAGAGCATGCCCGATACCAGGATCGCTGATAGCGCGACTACTAGTAAGGCGCTGATTATGGCTACGCCGGTTTGGGTTTTTTGGGGTTGGGTTTTTTTGGTGGCCTTTTTGTTGGCCTTTCCTTGAATTCTTTGTGGTCTATTAGCGTTGCCCCTGTGCGGGGCGGCACCTACTTTCTTTGCCGCGGCAAAGAAAGTAGGCAAAGAAAGCCGCTTTACACCGCCAATGCTAAGCGGATCCCGCGCACAGCCCCGGTAGTGGACCATCTGGAATCCGTCACTTCGCACATTCAACACCCGTGACAAGGCCGTCATACCTCCCGCCTCGCACGATGTGCTCGCCGGAAGGGTATAGCTCAATGGCTTCGCTTTTGCGAAGCGGGGGCCGTCGGCTTCGCCTCGGCGAAGCGCCGGAGGCGCGGATGCACGCATAGGCGAAGCAGGGCAAAGATACCGTGACGAGCCGTCAAGCTTTGCCACGGCCCCGTGGTTCGGTTGCTTGCCGCTCGGCGCGCGGAGCGCCGCCGGAACGGATGACTGCCTGGTCACTGCCGTTTGCTGTGGGAGGGAATGTGCGTTGATCGCGCCACAAGAGTGGCTGTGCGGGGGACCCGCTTGTACGTTAGCGGTGTGAAGCCGCTTTCTTTGCTTACTTTCTTTGCGGCGGCAAAGAAAGTAAGTGCCGCCCCGCACAGGGGCAACGCTAATAGACCAAAAAGACATCAAGGAAAGGCCAAAACCAGCACCCAACAAAGAACCACCCCGTCGGACAGACAAAAAAGCGAACCTCATATCACTCTCCGACGAGAAAAACCCGAGTAACAGGCCGCGCCAACGACTTAGCCCCAACACTCACCTGCAACCCAGTCACAGACCGCGGCAGCGGCGCACTCCCCAACTGGGGCACCTTAAGATTATTGTCCGCCTCCGTAATGGCACTCTGCACCTCTCCCATCTGCGTAGTCCACCCCACCTTAGGCACATAAACCTGAGCAGAAATAGACCCAACACCGCCCATCAACGGCACACCGCTCCACCCATCACCTTCACTGCCGCGCAGCGCCCGCTGCAACTCCCCCATATTCGCCAACGGCGGCGACGCATACCGGATCACGCGTCCATCGGACACCCGATACCTCACCACCTGCAACCGCGGCGCCGCACCCGGCAAGCGGAATTCCCGCACGATCTGCAACACGCTGCCGGACACCGACACCGCCGCCTGCCCAGCCTCGTCATCCGACGCGGCCTGCCGCGCATCAATCCGCATCTGGTCGAACAACTGCGCAAAAACGCGCTCGTCCTCCATCGCGCTCGTGATGGTCTGCCGGCCGCGAATGATCTGGTCGAGCCCGCGCCACGACAGCACGGCAATCACCGCCAGAATCGCAATCGCCACCAGCAATTCGATCAGCGTGAAACCACGCGCGCCCCTCACGCCCAATCGGCGCCGGCGCTCAGAGCGAACGGTTGTTTTCATTCGCGACCACCGTCACCATCTGAGCCAGATTGCCGGACCCGCCGGGCATCGTCACCATCACTTCCACTCGACGAAACACCGGATTCGGCGTGGCCGTCACCTGCTCCGTGCAGATCAACTGCAAGTTGCCCTGCGAACAGTCGAAACTCGTCGAGCCGACGTTCGGCCAGGCATGCGTCAGATGCAACTGCGCCAACGTATTGTCCGCGCTCCAACCGGCCAGCAGGCGGCGGTGCAGATCGGCTTCGCCGCTCGCGAGACTGCCCACCGCGCGCAACGAAGCGGCCAACGCGATGGCGATAATCGCCAGCGCCACCAGCACTTCGATCATCGTGAAACCGCGCTGCGCGCCGTGGACCTTCTCGCGAGCCGTCATGCTCCTGCAAAGACGCATCTCAGTGCACCTCGTAGCGGCCATTGCCAGTGCCGACGATCGTCGCGCTCCCGGCTGCCGAAAACAGCGTGATCTGCACAGGCACGTCGATCGCCTCGGTGCCGAATACGATACGGCTGGGCTGCGAATCGGAACCCGGATAGCTGATGCTCACGCCGGTCACGCCGCCTTCCCAGCGACGCGGTCCAAGCAGGTCATCGCGCAGCGGACGCCAGCCGTCTTCCGTGCGCAGGTCGAAACGAAAGCCGCCATCGAGCGGTTGCCAGGCAATCGGCCGCGCGCGCACCTGCGCTTCGTCGCCGGCCGATTCGAACAGCAGCGCGAGACGCTGCGCTTCCTCGTTCAGATCGGTGCGCGGATTGCGTGTCATCGTCAACGCGGTCAGGGACACCAGCAAGCCCGCGATCACCAGCACCACCAGCATTTCCAACAGCGTGAAGCCCGCCGCGTGTTTGCCGGCGCCGCGCCTGCCCGCGTCTGCCGGGCGGCGCACGCCACGCGCGCACGCGCCGGCCCACGCCGCGCGCGGCAACGAAGCCGTACAGGGCGTGTCCACACGGGACTTGCAAGGGGACAATTGCATAGTGCCGGCCACAAACAATCAACTCAAAATCAAACGACGATGCATCGACAGGAATGCGCGGAGTTCAATCCCACCGCGCGCATGAAAACACCGACCCCATAAGCGCTTACTGCCACGAGCCGACGTCGGCGTCATTGCCTTCGCCGCCCGCCTTGCCGTCCGCGCCATAGCTGAACACGTCGATCTCGCCGTGCACGCCCGGATTCAGAAACTGGTAGGCGTTACCCCACGGATCGTTCGGCAGACGCTCGAGGTAGCCGCCGTCTTTCCAGTTGCTCGGCACCGGGTCCGTGCTCGGCTTTTCGATCAGCGCGCGCAAGCCTTGCTCCTGGGTCGGATAACGGCCGTTGTCCAGACGATAGAGTTTCAGCGCCTGCATCATCGTGCCGATGTCCTGCTTGGCGGCGACACGGCGCGCTTCGTCGGGACGGCTCATGATTTTCGGCACGATCAACGCGGCCAGAATGCCCAGAATCGCGATCACGACCATGATTTCGATCAGCGTGAAACCGCGTTGACGACGGCTGCGCGAACCCGCGATGTCATGACGGCGAGTGGTCGACAGTTGCATAGCTTGCTACCTCTTTTCAGGTGAAATTTTTGACTGGGCGGGGTTCGCATTTTGGCAATCAGGGTGCCATTGAACACGCCCGGCCGGTCATTTTAATGTCATGCAGTTGAAGGGTCGTGAGAAGGCGCTTTCAGCCCAACGCAATTTTCACAATAGTCCGTACAATGATGCGCATGAACGCCATCCAAATCCGCCTTCTGTCGCTCGCGCTGTTCGCCGTGTTCTGCGCGACGCTCACCTACTGGGTGATCACGCTCAGCACGTTGTCCGGTGCGCCGTTGCCCGCCGCCGCCGCGCACGCGCAGATCTCGACCGAGCAGGCTGGCACGCTGTTCGGCGGCCAGCTCACGCGCAACGCCAACCAGGACGTGCGGCTGTTCGGCATCCTCGCTTTGCGGGAAGGCGCCGCGGCCATCGTCAGCGTGGGCGGCGAACCGCCGCATGCGGTGTCGCTCGGCAGCGCGCTGATGCAAGGCACCAAACTCTCCGAAGTCCGCGCCCGCTCGATCATCATCGACCGCAATGGCGCGCATTCCGAAGTGTTCCTGCCAGCCAATCCCGCAGGTCCAACCATCTACGTGCGCTGAAGCTCAGGCGCTGAACAGCAGCGCCGCTTCAATCGATTGCGCGGTCACCCTTAGCGGTAATCGCGCAATCCACTCCTACTGCACCAGGTTGTTCAACTCGATGATCGGCAGCATCACCGCCAACACGATCACCAGCACCACGCCCCCCATCGCCAGAATCAGCAACGGCTCCAGCAGACTCGTCAGGAACATCGTGCGGCGTTCGAGTTCGCGCGCTTCACCGTCGGCCGCGCGGTCGAGCATCGTGGTCACGTCGCCGGTAGCTTCGCCCGAACGGATCAGGTGCACCAGCACGGGCGGAAACGTCTTCGTATTGCCGAGCGCGCGTGACAGCGACGTGCCTTCGCGCACACGCACGATCGCATCGTCGATGTTCTCGCGCATCGCGTTGTTGCTGAGCGTTTCGGCTGCGGCTTGCAGCGCGCGCAGAATAGGCACGCCGGCCGCGGTGAGAATGCCGAGCGTGCTGGCAAAACGCACGGTGTTGTAGCCGCGCACGAGCTTGCCGAGCAGCGGGGCAGTGAGCAGCCACCGGTCGAACGCGAGGCGCGGGCCGGGCTGCCTGAGAATCGAGCGCACCAGATACATCAGCACGATCACGCCGATCAGCATCGCCCACCACCAACTCCGCACGAACCCGGAGAGCGCCATCATCATGATGGTGAGGAAGGGCAGTTGCTGCTTGGTGCTGGCGAACACGTTCACCACCTGCGGCACCACATAGCTCAACAGAAACGTGACGATGCCGAACGCGATGATCGTGACAATGGTGGGGTACGTGAACGCGAGCACGATCTTCTGCTTCAGCGCGTTGCGTTGCTCGATGTAGTCGGCGAGCCGCGACAGCACGAGGCCGAGCTTGCCGGTGTGTTCACCGGCCGCGACCAGCGCGCGGTAAATCTCGGGGAAGTCTTTCGGATGCTGCGTCAGCGCATTGGCCAGCGAATGGCCGCCGAGCACTTCCGCGCGAATCGACGCCATCAGCTCGCGAATGTAGTCGCGCTCCGATTGCTCCGTGAGCACGGCGAGCGCTTCGTCGAGCGGCAGGCCCGCGATCAGCAGGCTGGCGAGCTGGCGCGTCAGGATCGCCTGCTCGCGTTGCGACAGACGCCGCCCCAGCGACAGCCGTTGATTGCGCTCGCCACGCGTGCGCGTCGCCGCCGGCTCCACGACGAGCGGCGTCAGTCCTTGCGAGCGCAGATTGGTCCGCGCGCCGCGCGCGCTGTCGGCGTCGAGCACGCCTTTTTGCGCCTTGCCCGTCGCGTCGATTGCTTCGAAACGAAATGCCGGCATGCGCTTAGGCTCCGCCCGTGACGCGGATCACTTCTTCGAGCGATGTCAGCCCGGAGGCGAGCCAGCGGTCCGCATCCTCACGCAGCGTGCGCATGCCTTGCGCACGGCCGGCCGCGAGAATTTCGGCATCGGCTGCGTTGCGGTGAACCAGCGTGCGGATGTCGTCGTCGATCAGCAGCAATTCGTAGACGCCGCGGCGTCCCGCATAACCGGAATGGCCGCACCGGTCGCAACCGACCGGATGGTAGCGCACGCTGCCGTCTTCCTCGACACGCTCTTCGCGGCATATCGGGCACAAGCGCCGCACCAGCCGCTGCGCCAGCACGCCGAGCAGCGACGACGCCAGCAGATACGGCTCGACGCCCATGTCGGTCAAACGCGTAACGGCGGATGCCGCGTCGTTCGTGTGCAGCGTGGCCAGCACGAGGTGGCCTGTCAACGACGCCTGCACCGCGATCTGCGCGGTCTCCAGGTCGCGGATTTCACCGATCATGATGACGTCCGGATCCTGCCGCAGAATCGAGCGCAGCGCCCGCGCGAAGGTCATGCCGATCCGTTCGTTGACCTGCGTCTGACCGATGCCCGACAGGTCGTATTCGATCGGATCCTCGACCGTCATGATGTTCGTGGTCGCGGTTTCGAGCCGCGACATGGCCGCATACAGCGTGGTCGTTTTACCGGAGCCGGTCGGCCCGGTCACGAGCACGATGCCGTGCGGCCGGCCGATCAGCTTGTCGAACGTGCCGAGCGTATCCGGCGCCATGCCGAGCGCTTCGAGGTTCAGGCGCGACGCGTCTTTTTCCAGCAGACGCAGCACCGCGCGTTCGCCGTGACCGGTCGGCAGCGTCGAGACGCGAACATCGACTGGGCGGCCGCCCACGCGCAGCGTGATGCGGCCGTCTTGCGGCAAACGCTTCTCGGCGATATCGAGTTGCGCCATGATCTTGATCCGCGAAATCAGCGCACCGTGCAGCGCTTTCTTCGGCCGCACGACGTCGCGCAACGTGCCGTCGACGCGAAAGCGCACCACAGAAGAAGTCTCGAACGGCTCGATATGAATATCCGACGCCTGCTCGCGCGCCGCTTGCGTCAGCAGCGCGTTGATCATGCGGATGATCGGAGCGTCGTCTTCCGATTCCAGCAGATCCTCCACCTCGGGAATGTCCTGCATCAAGCGCGAGAGATCGACTTCGCCTTCCACTTCGCCCACCACCTGCGCAGCGCTGCCGTCCTGGCGCGCATAGGCCTGGTTGATCGCCTGCGTGAGCTCATCGGCGGGCAGACGGACGATCGACACTGCGCCGAAGTTGCGTGCTACTTCGGACAGCGCGGCATCGCTCGTGCGTTCGCTGATCCAGACCTCCAGGCTGTCCGCATGCTGATGCGCGACCAGAATCTGGCCGGCGCGGGCGAAGCCGTACGGCACGAGCCGTGCGGCGATGGCTGAAGGCGCCTCGCGGCCACCGTGCTCCGTCGCGCCGGAGGGCGATATTGCCGCGGCTTGCGTCGCTTGCGTCGCGGCACCGGCTCGCGTTGCGGCTGGCGTAGCAGACGCTGACGGCGGCGTGGACGGCGTGCTCACGGCCGCACTCCTGGCGACGCCGTGGAAGGCGTCGCCGTGACGGGGCTGCTCTGTATCGCGGGCCCGACGGTGGCCGGACTACTCTGCACGGCGGTGCCGTTGGTTGCCGCAGCGCCATTCGTGACCGCTCCACCGTTACCCGGCGGCGGCGCCAGCTGCTGACGGCGCATCTTGTCCAGATCGAACAGATTCATCGCGGGCGAACCGCCCTGGCTCGGACCGATCGGCATCGGCGGAACCACCGGGTCGTCGTTGTCCTTCATCAGGTTGTTGTCCTGCTTGTACGCGCCCTGCACGCCTTGAATGTAGTCGTAGCGATTCGACGTCACGGCCTGTGCGGTACCACGATCGCTGATGATCACGGGTCGCAGGAACACCATCAGGTTGGTCTTGTTGCGGGTCTTCTGTTCCGAGCGGAACAGCTGGCCGATCCACGGAATATCGCCGAGCAGCGGCACCTTGCTGTTGCTCACCTGGTAGTTGTCCTGCATCAAGCCGCCCAGCACGATGATCTCGCCGTTATCGGCGAGCACCGTCGACTGGATCGAACGCTTGGTGAATTCCGGGCCGGCCGGGTTGGTCGCCGCGTTGTTCGTGCCGGTGACGATCGCCGAGTCTTCGGTGTAGAGCTGCAGCTTGAGAATGCCGCCGTCCGTGATTTGCGGCTTCACGTGCAGCGTCAGACCGACGTCGACGCGGTCGTAGGTATTGAACGCCGAAGTGGCCGTCGCGCTCGTCAGATTCGAATACGAACCCGTCTGAATAGGCACGTTCGTACCCACGACGATCTTCGCTTCCTCGTTGTCGAGCGTGATGAGATTAGGCGTGGACAGCACGTTCGCATCGGCGGTTTGCGAGAGCGCCTGGAGCAGCGCGCCGAGTCCCTGTACACCAAAGATGTTGTGAATCCAGCCGATATTCAACCCTTGCTGGAGCGTCCCGTTTCCGAGCGCGCCGGCGAGGCCGCCGGTGGATCCGGCCGCCACAGCCGCCGCCGTCAGATTGACAATGCTGTTGCTGCTGCCGGTTTGCAGATTGGTGCCGGCGAAAATCGAGTTGTTCGCCACTTGCCACTGAATGCCGAGGTTGCCGCTCGTGTTCGAGTTCAACTCGACGATCAGCGCCTCGAGATAGACCTGTGCGCGACGTGCGTCGAGCTGGTCGATCACCGCGCGCAGATTGCGGTACACCGGCTCGGCCGCCGTGATGATCAGCGAGTTGGTCGCGGAATCCGCCTGGATCATGCCGCCTTGCTGATTGTCGTCGCTCTTTTCCTTGTCGTTGCCGAAGCCGCCGTTGTTGGAACCGCCCGCGCCGTATCCGCCGCCACTGCCGCTGCCGCCCATCGGCGATGCCAACGAGCTGCTGCCGAGTCCGCCCGACGGCAGCGGCGGCGTACCCGACGAGCCCGTCGAATTGTTGCCGCCTATGCCGCCGCCGTTGTTCTGGTTGAACGAATTCGCGTCGTTCGAGTTGCTCGACGAGCCGGTCTCGCCGCCTTTGCCGAACATGCCGCGCAAGGTCTTGGCGAGCTTCGTGGCGTCCGCGTTGCGCAGCGGCACGACGTGAATGTTGCCGGGCATGGTGGTCGGCGTATCGAGTTCTTTCGCCAGCGTCCTCGCCGCCGCGAGGCGCGCGCCGTTCGACGCGCGGATCAGCAGCGAGTTGGTGCGCGGGTCGGCGGTGACCGACACTTTCAGCGTCGCGTCGGTGCTGCCGATCGAACCCGGGTCGAGCATCTTGTTGAGTTGCGTGGCGATGTCGATCGCATTGGCGTTCTTCAGCTGCACCACCGAAACCGACTGGCCCGCGGCGGAATCCACGCCCTGGATGATCTGGGCAATCCGCCGCACATTGTCGGCGTAGTCGGTAACTACAATCGTGTTGTTGGCGGGGTAGGCCGCCACGGTATTGTTCGGCGAGATGAGCGGACGCAGCACCGGCAACAGATTGTTGGCCGATTCATTCTTCAGAACGAATACCTGCGTGACCACCTGGTCGCCGCGCGCGACTGGCGCATTGCCGACGTAGGTCGGCACGCCTTGCAGTTTCGCGTCGGCCTCGGGCACGACTTTCAGTACGCCGTGATCCTGCACGAGCGCGAAGCCCTGCATGCGCAATGCGGACTGCAAGGTTTTCAGCGCCTGATCTTCCGGCACTGCGTTTTCCGACACGAGATTCAACTGACCTTTCACACGCGGGTCGACGATAATCGTTTTGCCGGTTGCCGCGCCAATCGCCTTGGCCACCTGGTCGATATCCGCGTTGACGAAGTTCAGTGTCACCTGTGCCTGTGCTGTCTGCGCGGTGATCAAGCCAGCCACCAGCAGCGCCGTTGCGACGCGACGCAAAGCCATACGATTTCTTCTCATGGAATAGGGTATCGATGCCGGCGGCCGTAGCCGCCGACGGTCATGCAGTGTGGACATGGGAGCAGGCCGCCGCCCTGTCGATCTGCCGGTCGGCCTCGCGGACGATCATCGTCCTCGTTGCCCACCGCCCGATGTCCGAAAAAAATGAACAGTAACAGTTTTTCATGTCGGATTTGTCACAAAACGAACTGTCGCGTGCGATTTCTCTAGAGACCGCCGTCTGTTGTCAAGCAATTGAAAGCTGAAGAATAGCCGGGCGATGGGCGTGAAAGCGCTTCGTTTTCTGCTCTCTTATGTCGGTTAGCCAACTTGACGGGAGTCCGCCTGCCGGTATGATACGAGCCGTTCGAGTCCCTGCTGCCAGTTGCCGACGCGGGGTTTTCCCCGATGTCCGACAATCGTCCCGGCCAGCGTGGCCCGGCGGCTGTCAGTGGCTGAAGTATGGCCGATACGATGCCTTACCGAACCTTACTCTTGCGCTTTGCTTAGTGGTCTTGACTGATGAAACGAAACTTCGTCACCGTCGCAGTAGGACTTGCCGTGCTGATGGCAGCAGGGTGCGCGCGCGCCGATTGCTTTGACGAAGCCGCGAAGTATCAGAAGGTCAACCCCTTGATTCTGCGCGCAATCGCGTGGCAGGAGTCGCACAATCGTCCCGACGCGACGCATAAAAATGCGAATGGCTCGACCGACTACGGCGTCATGCAGATCAATTCGATCCATCTGCCCGTGCTCGCCCAGTATGGCATCTCGCAAGGCACGTTGATGGAGCCGTGCAAGAACGTCTACATAGCGGCATGGCATCTGCGCCGCCAGATGAACAAGTACGGCAACACGTGGCAGGCAATCGGCGCCTATCACTCCGAGACGCCGTCGCTGCGAGACAAGTACGCGCAGCAGATCGCCGCGATCCTGCGCAAGTGGAATCTGATGCCGGCCGCGCGCTGACCGAGCCTGTCACGCGACCTCTACCCGTTTTGATGCACAATGCGGCTTCGTGTTGCCGTCGAGGCTCGTCCTCGTCGCGCTCCGCAGTCATGCGGCGCCGAGTCCGGCACGCCTTCCAATCCTCTAGCTTCTCCGTACTGCGATGAACCAGCCGCTATTGCCCGTCACCGTGCTCTCCGGTTTTCTGGGCGCCGGCAAGACCACGCTCCTGAATCACATCCTTGCGAATCGCGCGGGTTTGCGCGTTGCCGTGATCGTCAACGATCTGGCCGCCGTCAATATCGATGCGACTCTCGTGCGCGACGCCGCCGCGCTTTCTCACGTCGAGGAGCAACTCGTCGAGCTGTCGAACGGCTGCATCTGCTGCACGCTGCGCGACGATCTGCGGGTCGAGATCAAACGGCTGGCCGACGAGCAGCGCTTCGACGCGATCCTGATCGAGTCGACCGGCGTGGCCGAGCCGATGCCGATCGCCGAGACCTTCGCCTTCGTCGATGATGAAGGCGCGTCGCTCGCCGACGTCGCGCGCCTCGACACGATGGTGACGGTAGTGGATGCGTTCAACTTCCTGCGCGACTACGGTTCCGCCGACGCGCTCGCCGAGCGCGGCATCGCGGCGACCGAGGAAGACGACCGCACACTGGTCGAGCTGCTGATCGAGCAGATCGAATTCTGCGACGTGCTGGTGGTAAACAAGGCCGATCTGGTGAGCGCGGACGAACTCACGCGCCTGCAGCGAATCCTCGGCCGGATCAATCCGCGCGCAGTGCAGGTAGTCGCCCGTTTCGGCGATGTGCCGCTCACCCAGGTGCTGAACACCGGCCGCTTCGATTTCGACGAAGCGGCGAGCGCGCCGGGCTGGCTGGCATCGCTCAATCACGAACATGACCACGAGCACGGCCATGCTCATCACGGCGAGGCGGACGAATTTGGCATCGGCAATTTCATTTACCGCGCGCGCCGGCCGTTTCATCCGGAACGCCTGTGGGCGTTGCTGCATCAGGAGTGGAAGGGCGTGCTGCGCAGCAAGGGCTTCTTCTGGCTGGCTACGCGTAACGATATCGCCGGTTCGCTTTCACAAGCGGGCGGTGCTTGCCGGCACGGTCCGGCGGGCATGTGGTGGGCCGCTCAGGATCGCAGCGAGTGGCCCGACGGCGACGACGAGCTGGCCGCCGAAATCGCCGCGGACTGGTACGGCGATCCTGATGATCTGAGCATCGGCGATCGTCGTCAGGAGCTGGTGATGATCGGCGTTGGCATCGACGCGACGGTCTGGAAGGCGAAGTTCGACGCGTGCCTGCTGACCGACGAGGAATACGCGCAGGGACCGCAAGCCTGGGCGCAATTCGGCGATCCGTTCCCGGCCTGGGACTTCGACGAAGACGACCACGATCATCATGGTCACGATCATGACCACGACCACGACGGTCATGGCCACAATGAAATCGTGCATCGTCACGACTGAACTGAACGGCTTTTGCAGCTTAGCGCAATCACGCCGCGACGCCCGTCGCGGCTTCTCGATGCGCCATTGCGCGGGCAAAAAAAAACCCGCCGTTGGCGGGTGTCAACTGCCTGGCAGTAGTCTGCTTAGCGCTTGTTGACTGCGTCCTTGAACGCCTTACCAGCCGTGAACTTGACGGTCTTGGCGGCCGGGATCTTGATAGTTTCGCCGGTCTTGGGGTTACGACCCGTACGCGCTGCGCGCTTGCCCGAACCGAAGCTGCCGAAGCCGATCAACTGGACCGCATCACCCTTCGACACAGACTTCTTGATCACTTCAAGCAACGTGTCCAGCGTTTCACCGGTTTGAGCCTTGCTGGCGCCCGTCTGTCCTGCGACGGCGTCGATCAGTTCCTGTTTGTTCATTAAGGTTCCTTTCTGAGTTTAGGTTGACACGAACAGCGCGAACGCGCCGATTATACGTGCGCGGGCCGCGCCGTCGAGCAGCGCCGGCTCCGGATCCCCTCCGGACCAAAGGCGCCGGACAGATGACTGCCCGTCGGCCGTGCTGCCGCTCTCTTCGCGGCGCTTGCTATGATAGCGCAGCGCAAACCCAATCAGGACAAGGGTTTCGAAGATTTACGCGGTTCCGGGGCCGATATCGCAAGGAAAGCGCAAATATTGCGTTCGGCGACCGTCAACCGAGGCCTGAAACCCAGTATGGACGGGGCTTGCCGTTGGTTTTTGCCAACGTTCGGCGGGTCTTTTTCGCCGTCCGGCGAGCCAGGCGTGCGCGATAACGTTCGAGCCCACGCGCGGGTAACCACCGGCAGCCTCAAATTTTCTCACTCTCCCTCGCGGCGCCTGGCGCGAAGCGACAGGCCCGGGGGCATTTTTCCAGGCGTCATTTTTCGTCGCGCATGACCGATCCGCTGATCCCCGCCGTCCTCGCTTTTCGCGACAATGGCACGCCTTTTTCGCCGCTTTACGACGACATCTATCACAGCGCCGTAGGTGGTCTCGAACAGGCTCGATACGTATTCCTGCACGGCAATTCGCTGCCCGACCGGTGGCAGGGCCGCCGCATTTTCACGGTGCTGGAGACTGGCTTCGGCATGGGCATCAATTTTCTGGTGACCTGGGCCGCGTGGCGCGCCGACCCGTCGCGCTGCGAGCGGCTGCATTTCGTGTCGACCGAGAAGCATCCCTTTACCGTCGGCGATTTACGCAAGGTGGTTGCAGCGACGATTTCCGATCCCGAGATTGCCGCCCTCGCGCAAGCGCTCGCAAACGCCTGGCCGACGCTCGTTCCCGGCACGCATCGGCTTGAATTCGATGAAGGGCGCGTGGTGCTCACGCTGGTTTTCGGCGACGCGCAGGAGCGCTTGCCGGCCTTGAGGCTGCGCGCCGATGCGTTTTATCTCGACGGCTTCGCACCCGCCAGGAATCCCGAGCTTTGGACTCCGACGATCTTCAAGGCGCTCGCGCGGCTGGCAGGCGAGGGCGCCACCTTCGCCACTTACAGCAGCGCCGGCGACATCAAGCGCGCGTTGACGCAATGCGGCTTCGAGTACCGCAAGGTGGACGGCTTCGGCTGGAAACGGGCAATGCTGGTCGGCCGTTTCGCGCCACGCTGGCGTGTGCGCCGTCATGAGCCGCCGGCGCCGCTCGCCGTCGACGAAAGGCATGCGGTGGTGATCGGCGCGGGGCTGGCCGGCTGCGCGGCGATCGAACGGCTCGCCGCGCGCGGCTGGCGCGTCACGTCGCTGGAGCGGCATGCTTCGGTGGCGCAGGAGGCATCGGGCAATCCGGCCGGCGTGTTCCATCCCATGATTTCGCGCGACGACAGCGTCGCCTCGCGCGTCACGCGGGCCGGCTTTCTGTATGCGCTCCGACGCTGGGCCGCGCTTGAGCGGCTCGGCCACGCGCCGCTGTGTGGCGCTCAAGGCTTGTTGCAGATCGCCGCGGACGACGACGAGGCCCGCTCGATCAGCGAAGCAATCGCTGCATTCGGCTATCCGGCCGACTACGTCACGCCCGTCTCCGCAGCTGAAGCGCAGCGGCTCGCCGGCATGCCGCTCGTGCGCGGCGGATGGTTCTTTCCACACGGTGGCTGGATCGACCCGGCGTCGCTGTGCGCCGCGCAATGCGCCGCGGCGGGTTCACTGCTCGAGCGCCGCTTCGGCGTGGACGTCGCGCGGATCGAGCGGTCCGGCGGTCAGTGGACTGTATTCGACACCTCGGGCGAGGCCATCGCGCGCGCGCCGGTGGTGATCGTCGCCAGCGCGCACGATGCCGCGCGCATCGCCGGTTTACAGCATGCGCCGACGCGCAGCATTCGCGGTCAACTCACTTTGTTGCCGCCCGGCGCCGTGCTGCCGCCGCTTCAGATGCCGGTAATCGGCGAGGGTTACGCCGTGCCGCTGGCGGACGGCGTCACGCTCACCGGCGCCACCTATGAGCTCGACGATCCCGACACATCGCTGCGCGCAGACGGTCATCTGGAAAACCTGGAACGCGTCGCGCAGATGCTGCCGGCCTTTGCAAACGTCGCCGATCCGGCGCAATCGACTGCGTTAACGGGACGCGTCGCGTTCCGCTGCGTCACCAGCGACCGCATGCCGATGATCGGCCAACTCGCCGACGAAGCGCAGGCAGCGCTCGACGCCAAGCGTCTGCGTGGCGCATGGCCGCTCGATCTGCCTCGCACCGACGGCCTCTATGGTGCTTTTGCGTACGGTTCGCGAGGTCTCGTATGGGCGGCGCTCGGTGCGGAACTGATCGCCTCGCAACTCGAAGGCGAACCTTGGCCGCTCGAACGGGATCTCGCTGAAGACATCGACCCGGCGCGCTTCCTGTTGCGCGCATTGCGTCAGGGAACGCTGAGTTAACCTCAGGCCCCGGCCAGCATGCTCGCCGGGATGAGTTATCCACTGAAAGTTGTGGATAACCCGGCGGTTTACCGGCGCAACAGGTGTGGAACCGTTGTGGACGTAAACGGGGTAACTCTGCCGTCCCTGAAAATCGCCAAAAGTTACCCTCGTATACGCGCCGCTCCCGCACATGCTGTGCATCCTGTTATGCCGTCGGCAAGGCGATGATTCGTTTCGGTAAACAGGAGTTATCCACAGAAATCGAGGCACCTTGTTAACTGTTACTACGTATACATACAGTAAACCTGTAAACAGAAAGACCGTGGCTGGAAGAGAGCTTATTGGCGCAGCTCGGACCGCGTCAGAACCCGTAGAAAACTTCCTCGGCGATGTCCCGAAAAGCACATCTGTCGCGTTCAAACTAGCCCTCTGATCGGCCGGATTCACGCTCAAAGCGGTCGGTTTTTCCTCATGTCGGCGAGATAACGTACGTTTTTACCGTTTTGCCAGCATGTTCGCGCCTTTTCGGTCAAGGCTGAAAAAGCTATGGCACAATCGCCGTTCTTTTCCGCGTCGTGCCTTGTCTCTACAGCGGCACACGCAGCAAACGGAACGGTGCCGCTCAATCAGAATCTGATTCAAAGTCGCGGCGCTCTTTCACCGTGCCGGTTGCTACGGCCGCACCCCGAATGCGCCAGGTTCCTTGCTGCCGCAGCGCATTCAGATCATCCGATCGTTGAAAAACTCGCAACGCTGGTCACGCGAAGCGATCTCGACAGTGAGCGCTTCATGTGCTCACCCGCTCGCCGGTGTTTGCGCCGGTTCGTGTCGCCTGCCGTTGCTGCTAAGGAGAACCCATCACGATGAATTCGGCGTTTTCATTTTTTCCAGCCTGGCCGCTTTCACCCGACGCCATTTTTTGGGCTGGTCTCGCATTGCTCGCCGCCGGCCTGTGCGGTGAGCTGTGCTACCGCGCGTGGCGTTTACCGCGCATTTCCGGCTATGCGGTCATTGGCCTGATCGCCGGTGCGGCCGGTTCGGGCGTGATCGACGCGGATTCCGCGAGCGCCGCGCGGCCGCTGCTCGATGTCGCGCTCGGTTTGCTGCTGTTCGAACTCGGCAGCCGGCTCGATTTGCGCTGGATTCGTCGCAATCCGTGGTTGATTTTGTCGAGCGTCGCCGAAGCCACGCTGACTTTCGCGCTCGTGTTGCCCGTCTTGCTGTTCCTGAACGTGCCGCTGATGGTGGCAACGGTGCTCGCCGCGATCGCCATGGCGACGTCGCCGGCCATGGTGATTCAGCTGAAAACGGAATTGCGCGCGGAAGGCCAGGTCACCCAGCGTCTGTTGACCTTGACCGCGCTGAACAGCATGTATGCCGTGGTGATCGAAAAGCTCGTGTCGAGCTGGCTGCATCAGGAGATGTACGGCAACGTATTCGCGACCATCCTGCAGCCGCTTTATCTGCTGGTCGGCTCGCTCGTGCTCGCGTATCTGCTCGCGCGTACCTGCACATTCTTTTATCGACGGTTGAACATGCAGGACGAGCACTCGTTCGTCGCGCTGTTCGGCCTCGTGCTGCTGGCCATCGCGATCGCGCATCTGTTCAAGCTGTCGACCATTCTTGCGTTGCTGGCCGCGGGCATCATCGTGAAGAATCATGAGGCGCGTCCGCAGTTGTGGCCGGAGCACTTTGGCACGGCCGGCTGGTTGTTGACCGTGATTCTGTTCGTGCTGACGTTGACCTCGTTCGAATGGAAAGACATCGCGCTCGGCGGCGTCGCGGCTCTGGGTCTGATTGTTGCGCGCCTTGTGGCGAAACTGGTTGGTGTGCTGGCGTTCGCCAAGCCGAGCGGCTTGAACTGGAAGCAGGGGATGGCGCTCGGTTTGTCCTTATCGCCGATGTCGGCGCTCGCGTATCTGCTCGTCGACGACACCTACAACCTGTATCCGAACTTCGACCCGCAACTGCGCGCGATCGTGATGTGTTCCATTTTCGTGCTGCAGATCCTCGGGCCGTGGCTCGTCTATCGCAGCCTCGCGCTGGTCGCTGAGCGGCGCGAATAGCAAGCGCGAGCCAAAGAGCGCGTTGCGCTGCTCGAAGCTCGATGTTTGACACGCTTTTTCCAACTTATATTCGATTCAAAAACGGCCGGGCATGTGACTCACACCCGGCCGACCTGACTCAGGGGACGCCATGTCACTCGAACCCTTCATCGATTCGAAACCGTTTACATTTGGTGTCGAACTCGAGATGCAGATCGTCAATACGCATGACTATGATCTGACCAAAGCCGGCTCGGATCTGCTGCGCCTCATCAAGGACGAAAAGATTCCCGGCAATATCACGCCGGAAATCACCGAAAGCATGATCGAGTTGTCGACCGGCATTTGCACAACACACGAGCAGGCCGTCACCGACTTGCGCAAGATTCGCGACACGCTGGTTTCCGCGGCGGATCATTTGAACGTCGGCTTGTGCGGCGGCGGCACGCACGCATTCCAGCAATGGAGCGAGCGGCAGATCGTCGATACGCCGCGTTTTCAGTATCTGTCCGAGTTGTACGGCTATCTCGCCAAGCAATTCACGGTGTTCGGCCAGCACGTGCATATTGGCTGCCCGGATCCGAACAGCGCGCTCTATCTGCTTCATTCGATGTCGCGCTTCATTCCGCATTTCATCGCGTTGTCAGCGTCGTCGCCGTTCGTGCAGGGTGTCGATACCGGTTTTCATTCGGCACGACTGAATTCCGTGTTCGCGTTCCCGCTGTCGGGCCGCGCGCCGTTCGTGCTGACGTGGGACAGCTTCGAGGAATATTTCTCGAAGATGGTCCACACCGGCGTCGTCAACAGCATGAAAGATTTCTACTGGGACATCCGGCCGAAGCCGGGTTTCGGCACGATCGAAGTTCGGGTGATGGACACGCCGTTGTCGGTGGATCGCGCCGCGGCGATTGCGTGCTACATCCAGACGCTCGCCCGGCATCTGCTGCTCGACAAACCGATCACGCCGCAGGAAGACGATTACCTCGTCTACACCTTCAATCGTTTCGAAGCGTGCCGCTTCGGTCTGGCCGGTACCTGCATCAATCCGCAGACCGGCGAGCGCAAGACGATTTCAGAAGACATCCTCGAAACATTGGACCTGATTGCTCCGCATGCCGAAGCGTTGGGTTCGGGCAATGCGCTTGCCGAAATCGGCGCGATCGCTCGCGGTCAGGTGAATGATGCAACCTGGTTACGCGGTGTGGTCGAACGGGAAAAGTCTCTGCACGAAGCCGTCAGACAGCAGTGCTTGCAGTGGCGGGCTTAACCGAAGGCGGCATGGGCTGCGTGCAATCGTAAGGAAACCCGCTTCGAGCGGGTTTTTTTCAATAAATTATTTTCCAGCTCGACGTGCCTTAGGTTTTTATACCGTTAACGTATACAAACGTAGTAGTAGTTAACAAGCATTGCATCTGCCTGTGGACAACTGAATAATTCCCTGCAAAGTCAATGCGCTGCGTAAACCATAACTGAACTGGTCGAGAGCGCGTTGGCACCGGTATACGAGGACAACTTTGTGACAGGTGGACTTGCTCGGGGGCTTATCAAGAATCGGCGCACAAGCCATCCCTGAGTTTTCCCGTGGTTATCCACAGCTTGTTTAGGATAAGTTAGCTGTACGATTCGCCGCTCTCGCATAGAATGTCGTTTTCGCGGCCTTGCCTTGCAAGGCAGTAAATTTTTGAGATAGTAGAAAACCGTCTTGCCGCAGTTGGGCGAGGCTACCCCACACAGGCTACGGGCGCGGTCGGCGGATAGTTCGCCGGCATCGTACGAAAGCTGTAAATAAACAATTGAAGATTATGAGCGAAGGCGTATACGGAGAACAGGCGACCGGGCGGGTGACCCACAGCCTATTGCGATTGAGCACGGCAATGCGGAGCCAGGCTTGGGAATGGGCGGAGGGCGCTGGCCTGACGCCGACCCAGGGCGAAATTCTGGTCTTGCTGATGCAACGCAAAGGCCCGATGCGTCTCGGCGAAATTGCCCGTGAAACGGCGCTCACCGCCGCGACGACCAGCGATGCAGTCAGCACGCTCGAAACCAAGGGGCTGGTCGAAAAGCGCCGTGCCCTCGACGACGGCCGTGCCCTCGCGGTCCGCCTGACGGCTCGTGGCCGTACGGCCGCGAAGCGCGCCGCGCAATGGCCGGACTTTCTGGCCAAGGCGGTCGGCACGCTGCGTGACGACGAGCAGGCGGTGTTCTATCGCACGCTGCTCAAGACCGTTCATCAGCTGGAAGCGCAAGGCACGATTCCGCCGCATCGCATGTGTCTGAGCTGCACGCATTTCGAGCCGAGCAAGAATCCGAAGAAGACGCCGCATCATTGCGCGTTGCTCGACCTGAACATGTCGGATACGGATCTGCGCCTCGACTGCTCGGTGTATGAGATGGCCGACGTCGCCACCCAGAAGAAGACCTGGAAGATCTTCGCCCAATAAGGCGGCTTCTTCCGGGACAATCCGCTACACTGCCAAGCCGGCTTCAGCGGGCGGCGTTTGCCGCCCGTCAGCCGTCCGGTGCCGCGTGGCGGCAAGTCTTTAGTCAACCTGAAGGTGGGACAGGCCGATGAATCGCGAAGTTCTGGCCATTCGCCACGTGCACTTCGAGGATCTGGGCAGTCTTGAGCTGGTGCTCGGCGAGCGCGGGCGCCCGGTCCGCTATCTCGATGTCGGCTTTGCCCGCATCGAAGCGCCGAATCCGGTTTCCGCATCGCTGATGGTGGTGCTCGGCGGCCCGATCAGCGCAACCGACGACGCGCTTTATCCGACGCTCGTGCCGTTGCTGTCCCTGATCGAGAAACGCATCGCGGCGGGTTTGCCGACTCTCGGCATCTGCCTCGGCGCTCAATTGATCGCGCGTGCCCTTGGCGCTCGCGTCTATCCCGCAAGCCAAACCGAACTCGGCTGGTCCCCGCTGACGCTGACCGACGCCGGCCGCGCTTCGCCGGTTCGTCATCTGGATGGCGCGCACACTTCCATGCTGCATTGGCATGGCGATACCTTCGATCTGCCTGACAACGCAACGCGTCTTGCGTCGACGCCGGCTTGCGAAAACCAGGCGTTCGCCTGGGGCAATCATGTGCTGGGTCTGCAGTGTCATCCGGAGATCCGTACCGATCGCTTCGAACCCTGGCTGATCGGCAACGCCGGTGAACTGGTTGGCCACGGTATCGACGCGCGCCAGTTGCGGGCCGAGACCGTGAAGTTCGGTCCCGCGCTCGAAGCCGCCGCGCGACGGATGTTCGGCGAATGGCTCGATCAGGTCGAGGCGAAACCGTAAAGGCCTGAAAAGCGCCAAGCCAGCACTAAATCAGTTGCGGTGCTATGCTCGATCGCTCTCGGGTTTCTACTGGGCGTAATCCATGAGCGCGCTTTTTTCTCCGCTCACGCTGCGTAGCGTGACGCTTCCCAATCGTATCGTCGTGTCCCCGATGTGCCAGTACTCCGCCGACCGTGGCGAGGCAACCGCGTGGCACATGATCCATCTAGGCAGCATGGCGTTGTCCGGTGCCGGCATGCTGTGCATCGAGGCGACCTCGGTCGAGCCGGATGGCCGCATCACACCCGGCGATCTCGGCTTGTGGGACGACGTGACCGAAGCCGCGCTCGTGCCGGTGCTGGCCGCGATCCGCAAGCATTCGCACATCAAGGTTACGATGCAGTTGTCGCACGCCGGGCGCAAGGCGTCGAGCCACGCGCCGTGGGAAGGCGGCCAGCTGATTCCGGTGTCGCAAGGCGGATGGCTGCCGCACGCGCCGTCCGCGTTGCCGCACAAGGCCGGCGAAGAGCCGCCGCTGGCGCTCGACACGTCTGGGCTGAACCGTATCCGCGAAGCATTCGCGGCGTCGGCTCGCCGTGCCGCGCGGCTCGGTGTCGACGGACTGGAAGTGCATGCTGCGCACGGCTATCTGCTGCATCAATTTCTCTCGCCGATCGCCAATCAGCGCGACGACGACTACGGCGGCTCGCTTGAAAACCGCATGCGTTTTCCGCTTGAAATCTTCGATATCGTGCGCGCTGCGTTTCCCGCCGACAAACCGGTCGGCGTACGTGTCTCCGCGACCGACTGGGTCGACGGCGGCTGGACGCTCGAAGACACGATCGCGTTCGCGCAGGAGCTGAAAAAGCGCGGCTGCGACTGGATCGACGTGTCGTCCGGCGGCGTCTCGCCGTTGCAGAAGATTCCGCTTGAACCGGGTTATCAGATCCCGTTCGCCAAAGCGGTCAAGGAAGCCACCGGCCTCACGACCATCGGCGTGGGCCTCATCACCGACCCGTTGCATGCCGAGCAACTGATCGAAGCCGGCGACGCTGATTTGATCGCGCTGGCCCGCGCGCTGCTGTACAACCCGCGTTGGCCGTGGCACGCCGCGGCGCAGCTCGGCGCGACGGTCGAAGCGCCGCCGCAGTACTGGCGTTCGCAACCGCGCGAGCAAAAGGCATTGTTCGGCGACATTTCGTTCGGACAACGGTGAAGTTGGCAAGCCGTCGCCAGCGCGCGTCTTTTTGACGGTTGAACGAAGCCGTCTTCACCGTGTAGGATGCCGGTTGTGGCGCACGTGCGTCGCAGGTCGACGCGGCGCTCGCAAGGCGCCGCGTTTGCTATCCGCGTCAGAAAAAAGCAGCGCGTCAGACGCGGGCATTTTCGACGGCTGCCAAACTTCACCCCCAGTTCTTCACAAGGATTCATTCAATGAGTTCACGCAGGATCGCCGTGCGCCGTTCGGGTGTGCACGGCAAAGGCGTGTTTGCCCTCGAACCGATTGCGGCCGGCGAGCGCCTGATCGAATACAAAGGCGAGCGGATCTCTTGGAAAGAAGCGTTGCGCCGGCATCCGCATAATCCGGCCGAACCGAATCACACGTTCTATTTCGCGCTCGACAGCGGCAAGGTGATCGACGGCAAAGTGGACGGCAATAGCGCGCGCTGGATCAACCATTCCTGCGCGCCGAACTGCGAAGCCGAAGAAATCGACGGTCACGTGTACGTGCACGCGTTGCGCGATATCGCGGAAGGCGAGGAAGTCTTTTACGATTACGGCCTCGTGATCGACGCGCGTCAGACCAAGAAGCTCAAGAAGGAATATGAATGCCGTTGCGGCGCGCGTAAGTGCCGCGGCACGATGCTGGCGCCGCCGGAGAAGGAGAAGGGCGCGGGCAAGTCCGGCAAGGGTAAAGCGTCAGCGAAGAAAGCGAAGAAGAAATGATCCGCAGGCTGTTTGAATCGATCACGTGGGCGATCGATTCAAACGCCCGTCAAGCTTCCAGACAGTCAGATATCCACCGGCGCCGAGTGCGCCGATTTTTTTGCCGGGCGCCTCGGTTCAACGGCTTCCATATTGCTCTCCACGCTGATCGGCACGAGCGGAATACGCACGATGAAACGTGCACCGCCTTCCGGGGCGTCTTCGTAATGCACGCTGCCGTGATGCAGCACCATGATGTCGTGGACGATCGCAAGGCCGAGGCCGGCGCCGCCATCTACGCCGGCGTCGCTCTGACCGTCGCCGCGGAAGAACCGCTTGAAAAGATCGGCCTGCTGGTTGTGTGGCACGCCCGGCCCGTTGTCTTCGACGATGATCTCCGCCATGCGCAATTCGTCGATCACCGTTTGCGACACCGTCACCGTGATGCGGCCGCCATCGAAGCGCGACGGCGGCACGTACTTGAGCGCGTTATCGAGCAGATTGGCGATCACCTCGTGCAGCAGCACGGGATTGCCGCGCGCCATCAGCGGATGGCCATTGCTGGGGTCGTCCAGACGCTGAAAGCCGAGGTCGACGTGGAATGTCAACGCACGCGGCACCCATTCGGCGCCCGTGTCGAACGCGAGCGCGGCCATGTCCACGTTGACGAAACGAGCCGCCTGTTCGCCCGGCTCGGCGCGTGCGAGCGAGAGCAGCTGATTCGACAGCCGCACCGCGCGATCTGCCGCGGCACGCAGTTCACGCACGGCGGCCAGGGTTTGCTGTGGATCGCGCGCGACGGCTGCTTGCTCCGCATGCAGCTTGACGGCGGTGAGTGGCGTGCGCAGTTGATGCGCGGCGTCGGCGATGAATTTGCGCTGACCGTCGAGCGCCGTTTTCAGGCGGCCGAGCAGCGCGTTCAGCGCGCCGGTGAGCGGGCGAATTTCGACCGGCACATAGGTTTCGTCGACCGGTTCGAGCGACGTGTGAGTTTGCCGGTTCAGCGAATCGGCCAGGTCGGTGAGCGGATTGAGCTGCTGATTGACCACGCGCCACACGATCACCCATCCCGCCAGCAGCAGCAACAGCAGCGGCATCATGATCGCAACCAGGAACTCGGCGGCGATCCGAAACCGGTGATGCACCGGCTGACCGACTTCGACGACGATCGGATTACCCGTCGGCTGATCGACCCGGACCTGCGCCACTCGCACCGTCACGCCTTGATGCTGCGTTTCGAAAACGTACGCGTAATGCATGCGCCGCACGCTCGTGCCTTGCAGCGGAAGATTGTGATCGCCGGCAATTTCCGTTTCGCCCGTGCTGATGCGATAGACGAGGTGTTCGACCGGGTCCGAGAACATGGCCTGCGCGAGCGGCGGCACCGTGATGCGCGCATTCGGGCCGGCAATCTGGATCTGCTTGGAGATGGCGGTGGCGAGATCGGCGAGCGAACGGTCGACCACGTGCTGCGTGTACTGCCACGCCAGCCAGTAAGCGATCAGGCCGCTCATGAGCGCGAGCAGCGAAAGGGGAGCAGCGAGGCGCCGCAGCAGCGTGCGGCGCAGACTATTGGCGGCCGGCTGAGGCATGTTCGAACGCACGGGAAAGGAGCAACGGCGCAAGCACCGCGAAATTTCGCCGGATGCCGGCGAAGTGCGCACCCAGTGCGCGGCGCCGGCCCGGCGCCGTCAGGCCGCAGCAGAGCGTGCGGCCTTCATGACGATTATGCGGCCTGACGGATTTCCTGCAACAGATAACCGAAGCCGCGTACCGTGACGATCTCGACACGGCAGCTTTCGAGCTTTTTACGCACCCGGTGCACGTAGACTTCGATCGCGGTGTCGCCGAGATCGCCGCCGAAATGCGTCAGATGATCTTGCAGTTGCGCCTTGCTGACCACGCGGCCATGGCGCAGCAGCAGCATTTCGAGCACCGCGAATTCACGCGGTGAGAGTTCGAGTGGCTTGTCGTCGTTGAAAATGCGGCGGTCGACGCCCGACAGGCGCACACCGCCCAGCGACACTTCCGGACGCGGCATATCGCCGTGCGGACCGCTGCGGCGCATCACCGCGCGGATGCGCGCTTCGAGTTCGGTGGGCTCGAACGGCTTCAGCATGTAGTCGTCGGCGCCGGAATTCAGGCCTTGCACGCGGTCGTTGAGCTCGTCGCGCGCGGTGAGGATGATCACCGGCGTGTGACGATTGCTCTGACGGAAGCGCGAGAGCAGCGTCATGCCGTCGATGCCGGGCAGACCCAGATCGAGGATCACCAGCTCGTGGCGATTTTGCGTGAGGGCCTGCTCGGCGAAAATGCCGTCGTGGACCATGTCGACGGTGAAGCCGGCTTGTTCGAGACTGCTTTGGATGCCGCGTGCGATGGGGCGGTCATCTTCGATCAGAAGGAGTCGCATGGGTTTCGCTCAAGTACAATGGGTTAGGCGTTTGGGCAAGCGGTTCGCCGGGGCGCCTGCTGCACAGGCAGCGTGCGGCGTGGCCGTACCGAACTGGCACGAAGCGGCCACGGAGCAGGCATTGAGCGGCCTCGAAACGCCGACCGGGCGCTTCTCAACCTTGTCACATCGCACCAGTCTCCCGAAGGGCCAGGATAACTTTCGACCACCCGGCGTTTTCCTGAAAGCAATCACGAAGTCATGTCCGAGATAAGCATTCACGAACTGGAAGCCGCAATCAACTTCTGGCGCGCCCGCTCACCTTCGAGCGGCGACGAACTCGTTCTGTGCAAGGAGGCAAGCGCGCTCTCCAAGCCGTATGCGCTGATGATTGTACAGCGTCAGCACACGCTATCACCGGATCGTTTAGACGGGATTGCCAGGCAAGCGTGGGATTCTTACGTGCACCTTAAGAATAGCCTGTAGAACTGAAGGTTTGGACAAGGGATTACCTGCAATGCCCTTTCATTGCTGCCGAATTACCCGATGTTCGGCGCATAAACACGCCTGAGACCATTAGTTCGTCTGTATTACGCCGTAATACTGTCGATGAACGTCGCCAATTTGATGTCGCGTTCGGTCAGGCCGCCGGCGTCATGCGTGGACAGCGTGATCTCCACCTTGTTGTAGACGTTGAACCATTCCGGATGGTGATCCATTTCCTGCGCCTTGATCGCCACGCGCGTCATGAAGCCGAATGCTTCGTTGAAGTCGGCGAATTTGAACTGGCGCTGGATCGCGTCGCGGTCTGCCACGGCTTGCCAGCCGTGCAAGCCTGCGAGTTGCGCAGCGCGTTGTTCGGAAGTCAGTTTCTGAATCATGGTGCTACCTCGTTGGATCTGGACAGGCACGCCGGCGGGCGTGCGCATCCCTATTTTTTCACGGATGACGTCTGCCCGCAGTCGGCCTTAGTTTTTAGACATCACCGTCGGCCAGCCAGCCTTCCTGCGACCCGCGCGTGATGATGCGATCGTGCTCGAGCACGTCGCCCGCCGCGAACGCCGGTTCGGCGGCAAGTTTTGCCAGCAGTGGCGCGAAATCGGTTTGCGCCACCTTGAATAACTGCGCGAAGTCGTCGATCACGAAGTAGGTTTTCTGGAACGTGTCGATACGGTAGCGCGTGCGCATCACGCGTTCGAGATCGAAGCCGAGCCGGTTCGGCGCGGCGCTCCGCTGGCTGTAGAGCGTTTCGCCCTTGCTCGACACGATGCCCGCGCCGTAGATCTTCACGCCGTTCGGACTCGCCGCGTCGCGGATCAGCCCGAACTCCACTGTGTACCAATAGAGACGCGCGAGCAGCGGCAGCGCACCGGCGTCATGAGCAGCGAGCGCGGCGCGGCCGTAGGCGTGCATGTAGTCCGCGAATACGGGGTTGATCAGCAGCGGCACGTGGCCGAACAGATCGTGAAAACAATCCGGCTCCTGCAGATAGTCGAGCTGATCCAGCCGCCGCATCCACCACGTTACGGGAAAGCGGCGATTCGCCAGATGCTCGAAGAACACCTGGTCCGGTACGAGGCCCGGCACGGCGACGATCTGCCAGCCCGTGGCGGGTGCGAGCTTCGCGTTGATCTCGTCGAACGAGGGCACGCGGTCGGGCGACATGCCGATGGTGTCGACGCCCGCCAGAAACTCGTCGCAGACGCGCCCTTTGAGCAGCGCGGTCTGGCGCGCGTAAAGCTGTTGCCATACCGCGTGGTCGACGGCGCCGTAGCGCTCGGTCGGTTGATCGATGGTGAAATCGGCGCGGGTTTCGAGGCCGGCGTCGAATTGCTCTTTCAGTTTGGCGGTATTGGCGGTGGACATGATGCTGCGCTCTACAGCGATGGCTGTTGTGTATCGGTGATGCAAGTGTAGAGCGGCGGGAGTGCGGAATGGGCGCAAAGAAGGCGAGTTATGGGATAACTATGCAATAATCGTGCATCAACAAGCCATTCGATGCGGATATTCGACATGTTAGAACTGGATCACTTCGATCTTGCGCTGCTGGACGTGCTTCAACGCTTCGGCCGTGCGACGCATCAGCAATTAGCGGAGCAGGTCCCGCTGTCGCCGTCGCAGATTGGACGGCGTTTGCAGCGGCTGGAACAGGTGGGCGTGGTGGACGGCTATCGTGTCGTGCTCCGGCCGGAAAGACTCGGACTAGGCGTCACCGCGTTTACCAGTCTGAAGTTGAAGCACCACGGTGATTCGATCATCGAGCAGTTTCAGCAGCAGATCGATGTGCTGCCTGAAGTGCTGGAATGTCACGCCGTGGTGGGCGACGCCGACTATCTGTTGCGCATCGTCGCGCCCGATCTGAATTATCTGTCGACGTTCGTGATGAAGAAGCTGATGCGTGTGCCGGGCGTCGACAGCGTGCGCTCAAATATCGTGCTCACCACGTTCAAGCGCAATGGCCCGTTGCCGCTGGGACATCTATCGCCTGGGACGGCCGCACCTTGATGCGGCCCCGGTCGCGCTGACGCCGCCCGCGGCACTGCATTGCGTCAGTCTTAGGCCGCTTGCTTCGGCTCGTTGTCCGGGCTCAGCAAATCGACGTAGGCCACGGCCACCAGATCCGATTCCGGCACGCCGAGTGTGGCGAACATCGCGTGCGCCTCGGCGTGGCCGCCTTCTTCGTCGTCGTCCTGGGCGAGCAGCACTTCGAGTTCGATAAAGTCGCCCAGACCGTCCACCCGATCCAGATGGATCCGCGTACGCCCGGTCAGATACACATGCCGTTCCTTGGTGACGATGCCGCGCGTGGTCAGCGCGGTGGCGAGCAGCGCGTGCATGGCCTCCGGATTGGTCACCGGGCTGCGCGTGTAATACGACGCCTTCGGACCGTCGCGGTCGTCGCGCTGATAAAAGATCAACTCGGCCGGCGTGCCGTCGTCGAACTGGCGCAACTTCAGACGGCCGCGCGGCACGTCGTAGAAAAAGTCCTGCTGGCGGAAGATCAGCGGTGCGTCCGGTGCGAGCTGCGCCGCGCGTTCGCGGAGTTGCTCGAAATGCTGGGCGCGGGCTTTGATTTCAATGTTGCGTGCCATGTCAGGTTCCTGTTGAAGGATGGATTGGTCGGCGGCTTCCGGTGTTGCCGGGGCGAAGCTGCCGGGAAGGACAAATCAGGTGGAGCGGAAAAGGATGCGGAGCCGGCGCGTGAGCGCGAACCCTCAATCTAACAAAAACTGCGTGACGGTGTGGTTTCAGGCGTGGGGCAAGTGGCCGCGGTTGCTGTGCAAGCAGATCGTGCGGGTTACCTATTGCGATATGGCCACACGGGCTGCGGCTGTCATGAGAGCGGCTCATATCGCGCACTCGGCGGCGCTGTCGTATCCACCACGCAAGCAACGCTTGCGGGATCCTCAAGTCGCCCACTGCTGCTCGATCAGCTTCAACGCCGCGGCGATCGCCGGTTCCTCCTTGCGCTGCGCGAGCGTGATAAAGGTGAGCTGAGTCGGCACGGTAACACCTTCGACGATGGTCAACGCATGTGCATGCGCTTCGGCGATCGCGGTGGCGTCGCGTGCAAGCGTGAGACCGACGCCGGATTTGACCAGATCGAGCATCGACGGCTCCTGGTCCACTTCCGCGACCTTGACCGGCTTCACACCGGCTTCGTCGAAGCAGCGCGTCAGCAGCCGGTTATGCGCCGATGCTGGCGGCGTCCAGATCCACGGCAGCGCCGCGAGCGAGCGCCAGTCGCGCGCGCCCTTGACGCGGTCTTTCCAGCCGGCCGGCGCGAGCACGCGGTACTGGAAATGGGTCAGCGTGAGTGCGTAAAAAGCCGGGCCGTCGCGCGGTTCGTCTTCGGACGGCAAGCCAATGTAGTAGCCGACATCCAGTTCACCCGCGCGAACCTGCTCCAGCACCCAGCCCGACATGCCGTGGCGCAAGGCCGTCTCGATGTGCGGCCAGCTCTCCACGAGCTGTTTGAGAAAGCCGCCCAGGCGCAGAAACGCCGGGTCGAGGATGGTGCCGATCCGCAGTCGTCCACGTACTTCGTGACGCAGCGATTGCGCCGCCCGCTGCACGTCGTTCGCCGCGCCGAGCGCGCGTTCAGCGTGAGGCAGTAGCGCTTGTCCGTCGCGCGTGAGCGAGAGCCCGTGCGAGGTTCGCGTGAACAGCGTGACGCCGAGCGTCTCCTGCAAATGCTTGATTTGCAGGCTGACAGCAGGTTGGGTCAGGTGCAGTTGCACGGCGGCACGCGTGAGGTTGCCCTCGCGTGCCACGGTGACGAACGCCCGGAGCAGAGTCAGATCCATATCCTGATATTAGCGCGCCTTATAGTGCAGTTGAGCATTACTCATTGGATTTCCCGGCCCGAAGCGCCGTACGCTTCACCTTCAGCACGCCTTTATCACGCCCGGGGCACGCCGGGGCGGAAGACTTCACAGGAAAGAGGACACCATGAGCGAGACATATCAGGACGAAACCCAGCGCAGCGCGACCAGCGCCCGTGCGCTGACCCATTTCATCAACGGCAAGACGCTCGAGGGCACGAGCAGCCGTTTCGGCGACGTCTTCAATCCCGCGCAAGGCAGCGTGAGCGCGCGCGTGCCGCTGGCGAGCGTCGCCGAGGTCGATGCGGCCGTCGCCGCCGCCAAGGCCGCGTTTCCCGCGTGGAGTGAAACCGCGCCGATCAAGCGCGCGCGAGTCCTGTTCAAATTCAAGGAACTGCTCGACCGTCACCACGACGAACTCGCGGAACTGATCACGCGCGAGCACGGCAAGGTGTTTTCGGATGCGAAGGGCGAGGTAATGCGCGGCATCGAGATCGTCGAGTTCGCGTGCGGCATTCCGAACCTGTTGAAGACCGACTTCACCGATCAGATCGGCGGCGGCATCGACAACTGGAATCTGCGTCAGCCGCTCGGCGTGGTCGCGGGTATTACCCCGTTCAACTTCCCGATGATGGTGCCGTGCTGGATGTTCCCCGTCGCGATTGCATGCGGCAATACGTTCGTGCTGAAGCCATCGGAGCGCGATCCGTCCTGTTCGAATCGTCTCGCGGAATTGCTGAAGGAAGCCGGCCTGCCGGACGGCGTGTTCAACGTGGTGCATGGCGACAAGGTCGCTGTCGATGCATTGCTCGTGCATCCGGACGTCAGCGCATTGTCGTTTGTCGGTTCGACGCCGATTGCCGAATACATCTACACGGAAGGCACGAAGCACGGCAAGCGCGTGCAGGCTTTGGGCGGAGCGAAGAATCACCTGGTGGTGATGCCGGACGCGGATCTCGACCAGGCGGTGGATGCTTTGATCGGCGCCGCGTACGGTTCAGCGGGCGAGCGTTGCATGGCAATTTCGGTCGCGGTGGCAGTGGGTCATATCGCCGACGAACTGATCGAGCGACTCACGCCGCGTGTGAAGAGTTTGAAGATTCTCAACGGCATGGAATCGGATGCCGAGATGGGACCGCTGGTGACCGCGGTGCATCGCCAGAAAGTGGTCGGCTATATCGACTCGGGCGTCGAGGCGGGTGCGAAGCTGGTGGTCGACGGGCGCGGCCATCAGGTCAGTGGTCACGAGAAAGGTTTCTTTCTCGGCGGCACCTTGTTCGACAATGTCTCGACCGACATGAAGATCTATCGCGAAGAGATTTTCGGACCCGTGCTCTGCGTAGTGCGCGTGCCGGATTTTGCTTCCGCGGTGGAACTGATCAACGCCAACGAGTTTGCGAACGGCGTGTCGTTATTTACGTCCGATGGCGGCATCGCTCGCGCTTTCTCGCGGCAGATTCAGATCGGCATGGTGGGTATCAACGTGCCGATTCCCGTGCCGATGGCGTGGCATTCGTTCGGGGGATGGAAGAAGTCGCTGTTCGGCGATCATCACGCGTATGGTGAAGAAGGCGTACGGTTCTATACGCGCTACAAGAGCATCATGCAGCGCTGGCCAGACAGTATCGCCAAGGGTGCTGAATTCACGATGCCAGTGGCCAAGTAGTGTGAAAGTCAGGCGGTTGCCTTCGGCAGGCGGCGCTCCTGGTCGCATGTCGAAGGCAGAAAAAACAAATAGAGCCTAACGCCACAGTCGCATGACAACCATGCGACTGATCGGCAAAAAAGCTTAGGAGACGGAAATGAGCTATACCGACACGACGCACGCAGCCCGGCGCCTCGAAGGCGAATTCGACTACATCATCGTGGGCGCGGGGACAGCGGGTTGTGTGCTGGCCAATCGCCTGAGCCAGGATCCCGACGTGCAGGTATTGCTGCTCGAAGCCGGCGGCAAGGACGACTACCACTGGATTCACGTGCCGGTCGGCTATCTCTACTGCATCGGCAATCCGCGCACGGACTGGCTCTATAAAACGCAGGCGGAAGCGGGCCTCAATGGCCGCGCGCTGTCGTATCCGCGTGGACGCGTTTTAGGCGGCAGTTCATCCATCAACGGCATGATCTATATGCGCGGTCAGCGTGAAGATTACGATGAATGGGCGCGCGTCACCAACGACGCATCCTGGTCATGGCACTCGGTGTTGCCGGTCTTCAAACGCAGCGAAGATCACCATGCCGGCGCGAGCGAATCGCATGGCGCGGGCGGACCGTGGCGGGTCGAAAAACAGCGGTTGAAATGGAAAATTCTCGAAGAGTTTTCACGCGCCGCGCAAGAGGCCGGCATTCCCGCCACCGATGATTTCAACCGCGGCGACAACACCGGTGTCGGCTATTTCGACGTGAATCAAAAACGCGGCATTCGCTGGAACGCATCGAAGGCGTTTTTGCGTCCCGCACTCAAGCGGCCGAATCTCACCGTGATCACCGGCGCGCACACGCAACGCGTCGTATTCGAAGGACGCCGTTGCACGGGCGTCGAATATCGCGGCGACAACACGGACTATCTGGCCAAGGCGCGTTGCGAAGTGATCCTCAGTTCAGGCGCGGTGAATTCGCCGCAATTGCTTGAACTCTCCGGCATCGGCAATGGCGCGCGTCTGCGGAGTCTAGGTATCGAGGTCGTCGACGATCTGCGTGGCGTGGGCGAAAATCTGCAGGATCATTTGCAATTGCGTATGGCCTATAAAGTCGACGGCGTGCGCACGCTCAATACAGCGTCCGCGCATTGGTGGGGCAAGTTGCTGATCGGCATGCAGTACGCGTTCTTTCAAAGCGGCCCGATGTCGATGTCGCCGTCGCAACTCGGCGCGTTCGCCAAATCCGATCCGGGCGATCGCTCGCTCACGCGACCCGACCTCGAATATCACGTCCAGCCGCTTTCGCTCGATCGCTTCGGCGAACCGCTGCATCGGTTCAATGCGTTCACGGCGTCGGTGTGCCAGTTGCGGCCCACTTCGCGCGGCAGCATTCACATCGAATCCGCCGATGCTTCAGCGCCGCCCCTGATCGCACCGAACTATCTCTCCACCGATTACGACCGGCACGTTGCCGCCAACGCGCTACGTCTCACGCGCCGCATCGCGGCGGCGCCCGCGCTCGCACGTTACCGGCCGCAGGAGATTTTGCCGGGCATTCAGTACCAGACCGAAGAGGAGTTGCAGCAGGCTGCCGGCGCGGTCGGCACGACCATCTTCCATCCTGTCGGCACTTGTCGCATGGGGACGACCGACGACCCCGGCGCCGTCGTCGACAACCGGCTACGGGTTATCGGTGTTGACGGACTGCGCGTGGTCGATGCGTCTGTCATGCCGACTATCACCTCGGGCAACACCAATTCGCCGACGCTGATGATCGCCGAGCGCGCCAGCGACATGATCCGCGAAGATCGCCGTGCGCGTGTGGGCGGCAGCTTCGCGGCAGAAGCTAGCGCGACGCGGTCCATGTCCGCGGTGTGACAGACTCGCGCACGAGCCGCATGAGATGCCCGTCCGACCTGTGCGGCGGGCATCTCGCACGTATGCGGCCCGTTCGGAGCCGGTGTCATCTACTTCCACTAAGTGCAAATCCCAATGAATGCGCTGCATCATTGGCGCGACAATGGCAGCCATGCTGCGTGCCGCCCCATGGATTACCGTCCGGATTGGTGCAGTACGCCAACGAGCGGCACGGGGTGCCGCCGTCATAAAAAGTCGCGCAGTGGTTCGCGCGGAAGATCGTAATGCTTCGCCTTACTCCGTATGGAAGGGAACATGATTCTCGGCGATACGATTCTCGAAACGCGCGGCCTCACCCGTGAGTTCAAAGGCTTCATCGCCGTGAACGGTGTGAACCTGCGCGTGCGCCGTGGCTCGATCCATGCGCTCATCGGCCCGAATGGGGCAGGCAAGACCACCTGTTTCAATCTGCTCACCAAATTTCTGGAACCCACTGCGGGCCAGATCGTTTTCAACGGCATCGACATCACGGGTGAACGCCCGGCGCAAATCGCGCGGCGCGGCATTATCCGTTCGTTCCAGATTTCCGCGGTATTTCCGCATCTAACAGCATTGCAGAATGTGCGCATCGGTTTGCAGCGCCAGCTCGGCACGGCATTTCATTTCTGGAAGAGCGAGCGCACGCTGCGCCAACTCGATGATCGCGCAATGGATCTGCTCACCCAGGTCGGACTGACCGATTTCGCCGATGTGTTGACGGTCGAACTTTCCTATGGCCGCAAACGCGCGCTGGAAATTGCCACCACGCTCGCCATGGAACCTGAGCTCATGTTGCTCGATGAGCCGACGCAAGGCATGGGCCATGAAGACGTCGATCGCGTGACGGCGTTGATCAAAAAAGTATCGAGCGGCCGCACCATCCTGATGGTCGAGCACAACATGAATGTGATTGCCGGCATCTCCGACACGATTACGGTCCTGCAACGAGGCGAAGTACTCGCCGAAGGCAGCTACGCCGAAGTGTCGAAGAATCCGCTCGTGATGCAAGCCTATATGGGCAGCGCCGACGCGGCGCTCGCCGGAGCCCACGCATGAATACGATTGCCGAGCGTGAAAGCCTCGACGTAAGCGGAACGGAGAACGCCGTTCCCGCGCTGGACATCAAGGGTTTGCAGGCGTGGTACGGGGAGTCTCATATTCTCCATGGGTTCGATCTGACGGTGAACCGCGGCGAAGTCGTCACCCTGCTGGGCCGCAACGGCGCGGGACGTACGACCACGCTGCGCGCCATCATGGGCCTGACCGGACGGCGCACCGGTTCGATCCGCATTGGCGGACGCGAAACCATCAATCTGCCCACGCATCGCATCGCGCATTGCGGCGTGGGCTACTGCCCGGAAGAACGGGGTATCTTTTCGAGCCTGTCGTGCGAGGAAAACCTGCTGCTGCCGCCGCCCATCGGCGACAAGGCGCACATGATGTCGCTCGAAGAAATCTATTCGATGTTCCCGAATCTGCAGGAGCGCCGCGCGAGCCAGGGCACGCGGCTATCCGGCGGCGAACAGCAGATGCTGGCCGTGGCGCGCATTCTGCGCACCGGCGCGAGCCTGCTGCTGCTCGACGAGATCTCGGAAGGGCTCGCGCCTGTCATCGTGCAGGCGCTTGCGCGCATGATCATGACACTCAAGGCGCGGGGCTATACCGTCGTGATGGTCGAACAGAACTTTCGTTTTGCCGCGCCGCTGGCGGACCGCTTCTATGTGATGGAGCACGGCGCGATTGTCGAGCACTTCGGGGCGAGTGAGCTCGAAAGCAAGATGCCGGTCCTGCACGATCTGCTGGGCGTATAAAAACGCCCGATTGCCTCTGATAACCACAAGCGAAGAAACCAGGAGACAGGAATGAAAAAGAACCCACTCGCGCGGCTTGCCACACTTTGTTTCGCGGTCGCCGCCGGCGCCGCATTGACGATGGGCAGCGCGCAAGCGGCTGACGACGCGGTGAAGATCGGTTTCATCACCGACATGTCCGGTCTGTATGCGGACATCGACGGGCAGGGTGGACTCGAAGCGATCCGCATGGCGGTGGCGGATTTCGGCGGCAAGGTCAACGGCAAGCCGATCACCGTGGTGTATGCGGACCACCAGAACAAGGCGGACATCGCGGCGTCGCGCGCGCGCGAATGGTTCGACCGCGACGGCGTCGATCTGCTGATCGGCGGCACGAATTCGGCAACCGGTCTGTCGATGAACACCGTGGCCGGCGAAAAGAAGAAGGTGTACATCAGCATTGGCGCGGGCGCGGACACGCTGACCAATGAGCAATGCACACCGTACACGATCCATTATGCGTACGACACCACGGCGCTCGCCAAGGGCACGGGCTCGGCCGTGACGAAGCAGGGCGGCAAGACGTGGTACTTCCTGACGGCCGACTATGCCTTCGGCAAGGCGCTGGAGAAGAACACGTCGGACGTGGTGAAAGCGAACGGCGGCCAGGTGCTGGGCGCGGTGCGCCATCCGCTGTCGGCGTCGGACTTCTCGTCGTTCCTGTTGCAGGCGCAAGCATCGAAGGCGCAGATTCTCGGCCTCGCCAACGCGGGCGGCGACACGATCAACTCGATCAAGGCGGCCAAAGAGTTCGGCATTACCAAGACGATGAAGCTCGCCGCGCTGCTGATGTTCATCGACGACGTGCACAGCCTTGGTCTGGAAACCACGCAAGGCCTCGTACTGACGGACAGCTGGTACTGGAACAAGGACGCCACCACGCGCAAGTGGGCGCAGCGCTATTTCGACAAGATGAGGAAGATGCCGTCGAGCCTGCAGGCCGCCGATTATTCGGCGACCATGACCTATCTGAACGCGGTGAAGGCGGTGGGTTCGACCGACTCCGACAAGGTGATGGCGCAGCTGAAAAAGACCAAGATCGACGACTTCTATGCGAAGGGCTACATCCGTCAGGACGGCAGCATGATCCACGACATGTACCTGATGCAGGTCAAGACGCCGGCCGAGTCCAAAGAGCCGTGGGACTACTACAAGATCACGGCGACGATTCCCGGCGAGCAGGCGTTCACGACCAAGGCCGAAACGCGCTGCGCGTTGTGGAAATAATCACTGTTTCGTAACCAGATAGCTGTCTGCCTGCTTGTCTTGACGGGCGATGCGTGATGCCATGATGGTACACAGGCTGACGGCGAAGCGTTTCATATGCCGCGCGCGATCGGCGTCGTTTGCCGCTGATCGCGCGCCGGCCGGATCGTGCGTGACCGATCTCACCTTCGCGATGGGTTAAGGCTTCAATGGAAATCTTTGGCGTTCCGCTACCGGCGATGCTGAGCCAGCTGTTGCTGGGGCTCGTGAACGGCTCGTTCTATGCAATTCTGAGCCTCGGGCTGGCGGTGATCTTCGGCTTGCTCAACGTGATCAATTTTGCGCACGGCGCGTTGTTCATGCTGGGCGCCATGCTCGCGTGGATGGGCTTTTCGTATTTCGGCCTGCCGTACTGGGTGATGCTGTTGCTGGCGCCGCTGGTCGTCGGATTGTTCGGCATCGCGATCGAACGCTCGATGCTGCGCTGGCTCTACAAGCTCGATCATCTGTATGGGCTCCTGCTGACCTTTGGGCTCACGCTCGTGGTGGAGGGCGTGTTCCGCTCCATCTACGGATCGTCGGGCCAGCCGTACGACGTGCCGTCGGCGCTTTCCGGCGCAACCAATCTCGGCTTCATGTTCCTGCCGAACTATCGCGCGTGGGTCGTGGTGGCCTCGTTGGCGGTGTGCTTCGCGACCTGGTTCGTGATCGAGAAGACGCGTCTTGGCGCCTATCTGCGCGCCGGTACGGAAAACCCGAAACTGGTCGAAGCGTTCGGCATCAACGTGCCGCTGATGATCACACTCACCTATGGCTTCGGCGTAGCGCTGGCGGCGTTTGCAGGCGTGCTCGCCGCACCGGTGATTCAGGTCTCGCCGCTGATGGGCCAGCCGATGATCATCACCGTGTTCGCGGTGGTCGTGATCGGTGGCATGGGTTCGATCATGGGCTCGATTCTCACCGGTTTGCTGCTCGGCGTGATCGAAGGGCTGACGCGCGTGTTTTACCCGGAAGCGTCCGCGACCGTCGTCTTCGTGATCATGGCGCTGGTGTTGCTGGTGCGCCCGGCGGGTCTCTTCGGCAAGGAAAAATGATGCAGAGAAAAGTGCTCTACGGTCTGCTGCTGATCGTGCTTCTCGCGGTGCCCGTGCTCGGCATCTATCCGCTCTTCGTCATGAAGGTGTTGTGCTTCGCGCTGTTCGCGGCGGCGTTCAATCTGCTGATCGGCTACACCGGTTTGCTGTCGTTCGGCCACGCCATGTTTCTGGCTTCGGCCGGTTATGTGACGGGCTATGCGATCCAATCGCTCGGCTTCTCGCCGGAACTCGGCGTGCTCGCCGGCACCGCGGCGGCAACCTTGCTTGGGCTGATCGTGGGTATCTTCGCGATTCGCCGCCAGGGCATCTACTTCGCGATGGTCACGCTAGCGCTCGCGCAGATGGTGTACTTCGTGTTCCTGCAGGCGCCGTTCACCCATGGCGAGGACGGTCTGCAAGGCGTGCCGCGCGGCAAACTGTTCGGCGTGCTGGATCTGTCGTCCGACGTGGCGCTGTATTTCGTCGTGCTCGCCGTGATGGTGCTGGCCTTCCTGTTGATCGTGCGGATCGTGCATTCGCCGTTCGGGCAGGTGCTGGTGGCCATCAAGGAGAACGAGCCGCGTGCGGTGTCGCTCGGCTACGATACGGATCGCTTCAAGCTGCTCGCGTTCGTTCTGTCAGCGGGGATCGCCGGTCTCGCGGGTTCGCTCAAGGTGTTGGTGCAAGGCTTCGAGACGTTGAGCGACGCGTATTGGACCATGTCCGGCCTCGTGATCCTGATGACGCTCGTCGGCGGTATGGGTACGTTGTTTGGACCGCTGCTCGGCGCGGCGCTGATCGTCGCGCTCGAGGACCGGCTCGGCGATATCGGCGGGGCGTTGGCGGCGACCACCGGTGTCGAGTGGTTCCGCTCGCTGGGCGAATCGGTGACCATCGTCACCGGCGTGATTTTCATTGCCTGCGTGCTGGCGTTCCGGCGTGGCATCGTCGGCGAAATCATCGCGCGAGTGCGACCGCTGCGAGCTTGACGTTCAGTGAAACGGGCAATTGCTTCGGCATCCGATATAATTCGGACGTCTCGATGCGGCAGGTTGAAGAGAGTGGCAATCGAGTCGAAATGCATACACGGTATGGCTCCCGCAACCGTGCCCCAATTCAGTGCCGCAGTGCACCACTAGGGTAATTGCTAGTTGTAGTACGCGGAGTGCTCGTTTAATCTTCATGCAGTTCTGATGCACCACGAATTTTGCAGGTGGAGAGCGAGGAGACAATGAGGCACTCAGTGCCCAGACGAAAGCGCTGTTGGATTGATATCCAACAGCGCTTTTTATTTGTATTTCTGGTTAATCGCCATTCAAATTCCCGCTAATTCGGTGACCCTTTTTCATTCACCGAACATGTCTCTATTTCACATCTCCGAATCCTGCAAAACGCTTGCCGCGCGTGGCTTTCGTCCGCTAAACTCGCTATTCACCGACCGCTTGGTCGGGATTTAAATCCACAGATTTAAATTCGAATGAATAACGGGGTTGATAGGGGAGCGGGATGAAGTCGGCATTGCGTTGGATCAGCGCGGCATTGGTCGCCACCGGAGTGAGCGCAACATGGAGCGGCCATGCATTCGCGGACGTAAAAATCGGCGTGACCTTGTCGGCAACGGGCCCGGCCGCGTCGCTCGGTATTCCGGAAAAGAACACGATTGCGCTGCTGCCTAAAGAGGTGGCGGGCCAGAAAATCGACTACATCGTGCTCGACGACGCCACGGATTCCACCCAGGCCGTCAAGAACACGCGCAAGCTCACGAGCGAAGATCACGTGGATGCGCTGATCGGCTCGACCGTCGTGCCGAATTCGCTGGCCATGATCGACGTCGCCGCTGAGACCACCACGCCCATGATCTCCATGGCAGCGGCGGCGAGCATCGTCGAACCGATGGATGCGAAGCGCGCGTGGGTCTTCAAGACGCCGCAGAACGACATTCTCATGGCCACCGCGATCGCGCAGCACATGTCGAACCACGGTGTGAAGACAGTGGCCTTTATCGGTTTCTCCGACGCATACGGCGAGAGCTGGTTCAGGGAATTCGGCAAAGCCGCGGATCTCGCGAAGATCAAGGTTGTCGCGAACGAACGCTTCGCACGCAACGACGCATCGGTGACCGGGCAGGTGCTGAAGATCATGTCGCAGAATCCGGACGCGGTCCTGATCGCCGGCGCAGGCACACCGGCCGCGCTGCCGCAGAAAACGCTCAAGGAGCGCGGCTACAAGGGCAAGTACTATCAAACGCACGGCGTCGCCAACAACGACTTCCTGCGCGTGTGCGGCAAGGATTGCGAAGGCACCTATCTGCCGGCGGGTCCGTTGCTCGTCGCAGAACAACTGCCCGATTCGAACCCCGTGAAGAAGAGTGCGCTCGCCTATAAGCGCGCGTACGAAACCGCATATGGCGCCGGCTCGGTGTCCACCTTCGGCGGCCACGCATGGGACGCGGGCCTGCTGCTGCAACGCGCGATTCCGCAGGCGTTGAAGAAGGGGCAACCGGGCACGCCTGCCTTCCGCGAAGCATTGCGGACCGCGCTGGAAAGCACCAAAGACATGCCCGCGTCGCACGGCATCTTCAACATGAGCGCGAACGACCATGCCGGTCTGGACCAGCGGGCGCGCGTGATGGTGGAGATTGTCGGCGGCAAGTGGAAGTTGTCCGGCGACTGAGCGAAGGCAAAGCGATATGGACCTTCAATAGACAGAAGACGCGTGCAGTTGACGCGTCTTTTTTATTGTCCGCATCGCGTGAAAAAGTGTGGCTCCGTGGCTTCAGGACAAACCCGCATTTGGGTTGCCGTCTATTGACCTGCAATCATGCAGAACGCAATACTACTAACATGTTAGTGTTTTGTTCACAGGATATCGCAGCAGTTTGCAGTCGTGGTATGCAGCAGTGAAGTAGCACCAAAGCGGCGACGGTATTCGCGCCTGGCAGGGAAAACCATGCTTGGCACGCCAGAACCCGATAACTAGATTCAGACACCCGGCCCACGAGTCGGATTTCAGATACGCGCTTCAAAGCGTTTGGAGACTTGCAATGAGAAAGACAAAGCAGTGGGTTCGCACCGGCATTGCCATGGCATTGATGTGCAGTGCGGGCGCGGCGTTCGCTCAGGTGAAGATCGGCGTGACGCTTTCTACTACGGGGCCGGCCGCATCGCTCGGGATTCCTGAAAAGAATACGATTGCGCTGCTGCCGAAAGAGATCGGCGGCAAGACCGTGCAGTACATCATTCTCGACGACGGATCCGATACCGGCAAGGCCGTGCAAAACACGCGCAAGCTGATCGACGAAGACCACGTCGACGCGATCATCGGCTCGACCGTCACGCCGAATGCGCTCGCCATGCTCGATCCGGCTGCAGAAGGCAAGACGCCGGTGATCTCGCTGGCGGCATCGGCGGCGATCATTTCGCCGATGGACGCGAAGCGCGCATGGGCCTTCAAACCGCCGCAGAACGACAGTCTGATGGCCGATGCCATCGCCGATTACATGGAGCATCACGGCGTGAAGACGGTGGGCTTCATCGGCTTCGCGGATGCCTACGGCGACGGCTGGAACAACGTCTTCACCGCGGCGGCCGCGGCACACAATCTGAAGATCGTCTCGAACGAGCGCTTTAACCGCACGGACGCATCGGTGACGGGCCAGGTGCTGAAGACGATGGGCGCGAATCCCGACGCGGTGCTGATCGCGGGCGCGGGCACGCCGTCGGCGCTGCCGGCCAAGACGCTGAAGGAGCGCGGCTACAAGGGCAAGGTCTATCAGACGCACGGTGTCGCCAACAACGACTTCCTGCGCGTGTGCGGCAAGGATTGCGAAGGCGAATTCCTGCCGGCCGGCCCGATCCTCGTGGCGGATCAACTGCCTGACTCGAACCCGGTGAAGAAGTCGTCGCTGGCCTATAAGGCGGCTTACGAGAAAGCATATGGCGCGGGCTCGGTCGCGACCTTCGGCGGTCACGCATGGGACGCCGGCCAGATGCTGCAAGCAGCGATTCCGGTCGCGCTGAAGACCGCTCAGCCGGGCACGGAACAGTTCCGCGTGGCACTGCGCGGCGCGCTTGAGAACATCAAGGAACTGCCGGTTTCGCACGGCATCATGAACACCACGACGACCAACCACAACGGCCTCGACAAGCGCGCACGCGTGATCGTGCAGATCGTCGACGGCAAGTGGAAGCTGCAGAACGACTAACGACAAAAGCGGTATGCGCCTCTCGCGCAACGTGCGGCATGTGACGCCGCATTGCCATTCTGTTCGATGACAATGGCATCGACCGCCGCGCCGTGTTCCGGCGCGGCCGTCGCCTTTTCAGGCATAGCGGGTCGGTGGACGGCCGCGAGTTCTGCCGCCACGACGGTTTCCCAGTTTCGATTTCGACGCTTCAGGACGAGGAAGTATGGATCTATCAATTGCGGCGATCCTCGCGCAGGACGGCATCACCACCGGCGCGATCTACGCGCTGCTCGCGCTCGCGCTGGTGCTGGTGTTCTCCGTGACGCGGGTGATCTTCATCCCGCAGGGGGAGTTTGTTTCGTACGGCGCATTGACGCTCGCCGCACTGCAAACTCAGAAGTTTCCGGCCACCTGCTGGTTGCTGATGGCGATGGGCGCGGCCTGCTTCGTCGTTGAGATAGCGGGGCTGGTGCGGCATCCGGAACGGCGCCGGCATGCGGCGCGCACGCTGGTCATGCTGGTCGGCAAATATCTGCTGTTTCCGATCGCGGTCTACGCGCTCACGCAAGGCGTTTTCATGCATACGCTGCCGATGATCGCGCAGATAGCGTTGACGCTGCTGATCGTGATTCCGATGGGGCCGTACGTGTACCGGCTCGCGTATGAGCCGATCGCGGAAGCGACCACGCTGCTGCTGTTGATCGTGGCGGTGGCGGTGCACTTCGCGATGGTCGGCCTGGGTCTCGTGATGTTCGGCGCGGAGGGTTCGCGCACCACGGCGTTTTCCGACGCGACCTTCAACATCGGCACGCTGACGATTTCCGGGCAAAGCCTGTGGGTGGTCGGTACGGCAGTGGTGTTGATCGGCGCGCTGTATCTTTACTTCGATCGCTCGATCTCGGGTAAGGCGTTGCGTGCGACGTCGGTGAACCGGCTCGGCGCGCGGCTCGTCGGCATCGGCACGACGCAAGCGGGGCGCCTCGCGTTCACGCTGGCGGCGGGCCTCGGCGCGCTCTGCGGCATCCTCGTCGCACCCTTGACCACCATTTACTACGACTCGGGCTTCCTGATCGGTTTGAAGGGCTTCGTGGGGGCGATTATCGGCGGACTCGTCAGCTATCCGCTGGCGGCCGCGGGCTCGATCCTGGTTGGCCTGCTGGAGTCGTATTCGTCGTTCTGGGCGAGCGCTTATAAGGAAGTGATCGTGTTCACGCTGATCATCCCCGTGTTGCTCTGGCGGAGTCTTGCCAGCCCGCACGCCGAAGAGGAAGAGGAGTGACGCGATGAAACGGATCATGCAAAACAAGTTCTTCTGGTTGTTCCTCGTGGTGCTGTTTGCGCTGCCGGTGTTGCCGCAACCGATTCACGTGCCTGAGTACTGGGTGACGCTGCTCAACTACATCGGTCTGTATTCGATCGTCGCGATCGGTCTCGTGCTGCTGACCGGCATCGGCGGGATGACGAGCTTCGGCCAGGCCGCGTTCGTTGGTATCGGCGCCTATGCAACCGCGTATCTGACAACGCGTTACGGCGTTTCGCCGTGGCTCGCGCTGATCGCCGGCGTGATCGTGACGGCATTGATCGCGCTGATGCTCGGACTGGTGACAATGCGTCTGTCGGGACATTTTCTGCCGCTCGGCACGATCGCTTGGGGTCTCGCGCTGTTCTACCTGTTCGGCAATCTTGAAATGCTCGGCAAGTACGACGGCATCAACGGGATTCCAGTGCTGAATGTGTTCGGCATCGACCTCGAATCCGGCCGCCATATCTATTACCTGATCTGGCTGGTCGTGCTTGGCGCAGTGATTTCAGTTCAGAACCTGCTTAATAGTCGTCCTGGGCGGGCGATCCGCGCGTTACGCGGCGGCGGCATGATGGCCGAGGCGATGGGCGTGAACACCGGGTGGATGCGCGTGGTGATCTTCGTGTACGCGGCGGTGCTGGCCGCGGTCTCGGGCTTCCTCTACGCTCACTTGCAGCGCGCGGTGAACCCGACGCCTTTCGGTCTGAATCACGGCATCGAGTTTCTGTTCATGGCGGTCGTGGGCGGCGTTTCGCACGTTTGGGGCGCGGTACTCGGCGCGGCGATCCTGACGGTGCTGCAGGACTATCTGCAAACCTTGCTGCCCAAGCTACTCGGCGAGAACGGCAACTTCGAAGTGATCGTGTTCGGCATTCTGATGGTGCTGTTGCTGCAGTACGCGCGCCAAGGCGTTTGGCCGTTCGTTGCGCGTTTCTTCCCCAAAGGACCGCGCGCACATCTGGCGGATCATGCCGAGCCGTTGCCGCAGCGCAGCAAGCCGGCAGCCGGCGAAGACCTACTGACGGTAAACAAGGCGCGCAAGCAGTTCGGCGGACTGGTTGCGGTGAACGATGTCAGCTTCGAAGTGAAAGCAGGGCAGATCATCGGCCTGATCGGGCCGAATGGCGCCGGCAAGTCGACCACCTTCAATCTGGTGACCGGCGTGTTGCAGGCGACCAGCGGTGAGATCACGTTCCGCGGCGAGCGCATCGATTCGCTGAATTCACGTGAAATCGTCAAACGGGGAATCGGCCGCACTTTCCAGCACGTCAAGCTGCTGCCGGGGATGACAGTACTCGAGAACGTCGCGATCGGCGCGCACTTGCGCGGACAGGCGGGCGTGTGGCGCAGCGTCGTGCGCCTGAACAGCGCGGAAGAAGCGCGCCTGATGGCTGAGGCGGCTCGCCAGATTCGCCGCGTCGGCCTCGAGCACCACATGTACGACGAAGCCGGCAGCCTCGCGTTGGGACAGCAGCGGATTCTCGAAATCGCTCGCGCGTTGTGCTGTGACCCCACGCTGCTGCTGCTGGATGAACCGGCCGCCGGTCTGCGCTATCAGGAAAAGCTGCAACTGGCCGACCTGCTGCGGCGCCTGAAGGCGGAAGGTATGAGCGTGCTGCTGGTGGAGCACGATATGGATTTCGTGATGAATCTCACCGATCGGCTGGTGGTCATGGAGTTCGGGACGCGTATCGCCGAAGGTTTGCCGCAAGAGGTGCAACAAGATCCGGCGGTGCTGGAAGCCTATCTCGGCGGGGTGGAGTGATGGAGAACACGATGAATGCTGTTAGCCCGATTCTCGACGTTGACGGTTTGTCGGTCCGCTATGGCAAGGTGGAAGCGCTGCACGGTGCGGCGATCAAGGTGCGGCCCGGCCAGATCGTCTCGGTAATCGGCCCGAACGGTGCGGGCAAGTCCACGCTGCTGAACGCGATCATGGGCGCATTGCCGACCACGGGCCACGCGAAGGGCGCCGTCCTGTATCAAGGTGAAGACGTCAGCGCCGTGCCGGTCGAAAAGCGCGTCGCGCGCGGCATGTGCTTGGTGCCGGAGAAGCGCGAACTGTTTGCGTCGATGACGGTGGAAGACAATCTTGTCCTCGGCGCCTATCGACGCAAGCGGGCGGGGGAGCGCAACTTCCTCGACCAGCTCGAACCGGTCTTTACGCTGTTCCCGCGACTGAAGGAACGGCGCAAGCAGGCTGCCGGAACCTTGTCCGGGGGCGAACGGCAGATGCTCGCAGTGGGCCGGGCGCTCATGGGCAAGCCGGATTTGCTGATGCTGGACGAACCGAGTCTCGGTCTTGCGCCGTTGATCGTGAAGGAGATCTTCCACATTATTAGCGCTCTGCGACAGACCGGCGTTGCTACATTGCTGATCGAGCAGAACGCGCGCGCCGCGCTGCAAATTTCAGACTACGGCTACGTGCTGGAAACGGGTGAGCTGGCGCTGGAAGGCCCGGCGGCCGACTTGGCGCAAAATCCGCGCGTGATCGAAACCTATCTGGGACTGGCGAAGAAAGTGGCTTAGCACTTGGACTTGCTGCTGTTTCCCGCTCTTCAAAGCGGTGTGTTTCACGTGAAACACACCGCTTTTTTATGGGTTGGCCATTCGGCCTAAATTCGGGCCTAAACCGAACCCGTTATAATTCGCCCATACTTTTCTTTTGAAGGCTCACGCGACGATCTGGCGTGAGATCTCGCGATGCTCTTTCCCACAGAATTTGACGTAATCGTCGTTGGCGGCGGTCATGCCGGCACCGAAGCGGCTTTAGCCTCGGCTCGCATGGGTAACACGACGCTCCTGTTGACCCACAACATCGAAACCCTTGGCCAGATGAGCTGCAATCCGTCTATTGGCGGCATTGGCAAAGGCCATCTGGTGAAGGAAGTCGACGCGCTCGGCGGTGCAATGGCGGCCGCAACGGACGAGGGTGGCATCCAGTTCCGTATTCTGAATTCGTCGAAGGGTCCGGCCGTTCGTGCGACGCGCGCTCAGGCTGACCGTCTGCTGTACAAGCAGGCGATCCGGCATCGGCTGGAGAATCAGCCGAATCTTTGGCTATTCCAGCAAGCAGTCGACGATCTCATGGTGGAAGGCGACCGCGTCGTCGGCGCTGTGACACAAGTGGGAATCCGTTTTCGCGCGCGCGCGGTTGTTTTGACGGCCGGGACGTTCCTTGACGGCAAGATTCACGTGGGTTTGAACAACTACACCGGCGGCCGCGCAGGCGATCCAGCTGCAGTGTCGCTGTCCGCGCGTCTTAAGGAATTGAAGCTGCCACAAGGTCGCCTCAAGACGGGGACGCCGCCGCGGATCGACGGTCGCACGATCGATTTTTCGCAGCTTGAGGAGCAGCCGGGCGATCTCGATCCGGTGCCGGTCTTCTCGTTTCTTGGGCGCGTTGAGCAGCATCCGCGGCAAGTGCCGTGCTGGGTGACGCATACGAACGAGCGCACGCATGACATCATCCGCGGCGGTCTCGACCGTTCGCCGATGTACACCGGCGTGATCGAAGGAGTGGGGCCGCGCTATTGCCCGTCGATCGAGGACAAGATTCACCGGTTCGCATCGAAGGAGTCACATCAGATCTTCCTCGAACCGGAGGGGCTGACGACGAATGAATTCTATCCGAACGGGATTTCCACTAGCCTGCCATTTGATGTGCAGCTGGAACTCGTGCGTTCGATGCGTGGCCTGGAGCATGCACACATTCTGCGGCCCGGCTATGCCATCGAGTATGACTACTTCGACCCGCGCGGGCTGAAGGCGTCGCTGGAAACCAAGGTGATCAACGGACTGTTCTTCGCCGGTCAGATCAACGGTACAACTGGCTATGAGGAGGCGGCGGCGCAGGGTCTGCTCGCGGGCATCAATGCCGGTCTGTTTGTTCAGGGTAAGGAAGCGTGGTGCCCGCGGCGCGATCAGGCTTATCTCGGTGTGCTCGTCGACGATCTGGTGACGCGCGGCGTTTCGGAGCCGTATCGCATGTTCACAAGCCGCGCGGAATACCGCTTGAGCTTGCGTGAAGACAATGCGGATATGCGCCTCACGGAGATTGGTCGTGAGTTGGGCGTTGTTGACGACATCCGCTGGGACGCGTTTAGCCGCAAGCGCGATGCTGTTTCACGTGAAACAGAGCGTCTGCGCACGACGTGGGTCAATCCTAAGACATTACCGGCTGACGACGCGACGGCATTGCTCGGCAAGCCGATCGACCACGAGTACAGCCTGGCGGATCTCCTGCGTCGCCCGGGTGTGTCCTACGACGGGGTTTGCGGGTTGCGCGCCGGCGCCTGTGCCGCGCCGGAGGCCTTGGCCGAAGACGACGTGCTGCTGGCCCAGATCAAGGAACAGATCGAGATCGGCATCAAATATCAGGGCTATATCGACCGGCAGGCTGGCGAAATTGAGCGGAACGAGGCGCACGAAAGCACGCGTCTGCCTGAAGGACTGGACTATTCGGAAGTGCGGGGGCTGTCATTCGAAGCACGTCAGAAACTGACGCAATTCCGCCCCGAAACTATTGGCCAGGCATCGCGTATTTCGGGCATTACGCCTGCGGCGATCTCCTTGCTGATGGTCCATCTGAAGCGCGGTTTGGGCCGTCGCCCGACAAAACCCGCCGAGCCCGGCACTGACAGCACGCCGGTGACGCAATGACGGTGAGCCAGACGGGAAGCGGTGGGGACGCGTTGGCGCCGCTGCTGGCGGATGGTGTACGCGAGCTCGGCCTCAATTTGAGCAACGCGCAGCTGGACAAACTACTCGACTATGTCGCGTTGCTGTCGAAGTGGAATGCCGTCTACAACCTCACGGCGATCCGCGACCCGCGCCAGATGCTGATTCAGCACATCCTGGATTCGCTTTCGATCGTGCCGCACCTCGCGCCGCTAGGACCGTCCTCAGTACTCGATGTCGGCTCGGGCGGTGGCCTGCCGGGCATCGTGCTGGCGATTGTCCTGCCGGAATGGACCGTCACCGTGAACGACATCGTTCATAAAAAGACGGCATTCCAAGTGCAGGCCAAGGCCGAACTCGGCCTCGCGAATCTCTCCGTGGTGACCGGCCGGGTCGAGACTTTGCAGCCCGGCGCCGAAGTACCGACAAAGTTCGACGTAATTGTCTCGCGCGCATTCGCAGAGCTCGCGGATTTCGTTACACTGGCCCGTCATCTGGTTGCGGAGCAGGGTTCGATCTGGGCCATGAAAGGCGTACGGCCGGAAGGCGAGATCGAGCGCCTGCCGGTGGGCGCCCACGTGGAACGGATTATTCGGCTGAACGTGCCGTCGCTCGATGCGGAGCGACATCTGATCAAAGTTTTGGTGGATGCCGGCAGCTAGCGGCGCTAGCCGCTGGCGCGTGCCAGCCCCACAGCCGCATCCGGCATCATCCGCGATTTTTACTTCATCCAAGCTGCAAAAGGGACACACCAACGATGGCAAAAATCTTCTGCGTTGCGAACCAGAAGGGCGGCGTCGGCAAAACGACGACCACAGTCAATCTGGCCGCGAGCTTGGCAGCGCAGGGACAGCGAGTCCTTCTCATCGACCTGGACCCGCAGGGCAACGCCACGATGGGCAGCGGCATCGATAAGGCTGCATGCGCAAATACCGTCTACGAAGTGCTGGTGGACGGCGTCGCGGTGGCCGATGCGCGGGTGCGGCCGGAGGCTGTCGATTACGACGTGTTGCCCGCGAACCGCGAACTCGCCGGCGCCGAAGTTGAACTAGTCAGTGTGCAGAACCGCGAGCGCCAATTGAAGATTGCGCTCGCGGCGGTCGAAAACGAATATGAATTCGTGCTGATCGACTGCCCGCCGGCCTTGTCGCTGCTAACGCTCAACGGCCTGTGCGCCGCGCACGGCGTCGTGATCCCGATGCAGTGCGAGTACTTCGCACTGGAAGGCTTGTCCGATCTGGTCAACACCATCAAACAGGTGCACGCGAACCTCAACCGCGACCTGAAGGTGATCGGTCTGTTGCGCGTGATGTTCGATCCGCGCATCACGTTGCAACAGCAAGTTTCGGATCAGCTGAAAGAGCATTTCGGCGACAAGGTGTTCGACGTGGTAATCCCGCGCAACGTGCGTCTCGCCGAGGCGCCCAGCTATGGTTTGCCAGGCGTGGTGTTCGACAGGGCATCGCGCGGTGCGCAGGCGTATGTGCAGTTCGGCGCGGAAATGATTGAGCGGGTGCGCGCATTGAATGACGCGCCCCAGGCATCCTAAGCGGATCGAGGAAGCACGATGAACGCAGTAGCGAGAAAGAAGGGATTGGGCCGCGGCCTGGAAGCATTGCTGGGCGGTACGGCAGACATTACCGAGGCAGTCACGATCGAAGGGGCGCCGAACGTGCTGCCGCTTAGCAAGATGCAAGCGGGCAAATATCAGCCACGTACGCGCATGGACGAGGGCGCATTGCAAGAACTGGCGGCCAGCATCCGCGCGCAAGGCGTGATGCAGCCGATTCTTGTGCGCCCCATCTCGGCGGACAGTTACGAAATCATCGCCGGCGAGCGGCGGTTCCGCGCGGCGCGTCTCGCCGGCCTCGACGAAGTGCCGGTGCTGGTGAAGAACGTGCCGGACCAGGCTGCCGCCGCAATGGCGCTGATCGAGAACATTCAGCGTGAGGATCTGAATCCGCTGGAAGAGGCGCAGGGCATCCAGCGCTTGCTCGACGAGTTCAATTTCACTCATGAGCAGGCGGCGGAGTCGGTCGGCCGCTCGCGTAGCGCGGTATCGAATCTGCTGCGTCTGCTCAACCTGGCGTCGCCCGTACAGACAATGTTGTTGGCCGGCGATCTCGACATGGGGCACGCTCGCGCGCTGCTTGCCGTCGATGCCGCGACGCAAATCACGTTGGCCAATCAGGTGGTCAACAAGCGCATGTCGGTGCGCGAAACCGAAAAGCTCGTGACGGCGACTACAAAAGCCGCGCCAGCGGTGAAGGCGCGTGCGAATGGCGATGGTGGCCGCGATACTCGGCGGCTCGAAGAAGAACTGTCGGACTTGCTGGCGGCGACGGTCAAGATCAAGCTCGGCCGACGCGGGCGCGGCCAGGTGCTGGTGGACTTCGGTGATCTGGACGCACTGGAAGGCATTCTGGTCCGGTTACGTGGCAACGCCACGGCTTGATTGATGAATTGGCTGGGAAGGGCATCTGACAGCTTGCGATAAGGCCGACTGCCAATCGCAGGCTGTTGGATTCGCCGTGGATGTTTTGACGCGGCTGGTCTGCAAAAAGCGCATAGCATTGATCATTGATCGGACTTTGCGGCGGACCATTGGCCCATATCGGCATTCGACGGATTCCTAAATAAAAGCGACGCACGATAATCAGGATTACTAATATATTGAGTCGTCTCACGGCATTTGCTGGCCATCAGGATTACGGCCGTCTGCACCAGCAACTGCCATGCGGCCATCGCGATCGGACGCATTTGAGCCTGACTGATGGCGGGAGCCGCGAAGCGGTTACACCGCAAACTCGACAAGGATAACTCCTCACGGAGGAGAGCGTGTCCGACGCCAAGGCTGAGAGTTGGTCGCCATGTCGCCAGCGCATTCATGTAGCGCAGGCGAGCGGATACTTCCCGAAGGCTTTCCTTGTGGATCGTCACACGCCGCGCCGGTCCACGAATTAGCGCGCACCTACCCGGCAGCGCCCGCCGTGTCCACTTGCTTAGGCAGAAATCGGCGTTTGTTGCGTTTTCGAGACGTCTGCTACGGCGTTTAAACGACCCATCGGCGAGGGCAAATTCTCACGTTTCGCACCGCGTGTTTTGGCACCGCCCGACAGCCTTACATTTGACGTCTTTCGCCCGGTGAAACAGCCGTTCCCGCATGGTGAGGAGCCTTTTCACGCTGGTTATTGAACGGCCTAAAGTCTTGAATTGCCTGCAACTATCGCTTACAATCGCCCGGATTTAATTGCACGGGAACCCCGTAAGCGCAGCGTAAGCTCGCGGGCTGGAACAAGACTTTCGGAACACTGCGATGGCGGTCAAAACGTCGAATCAAGCGCCGAAGAATGGGCACGACGAACACCGCGCTGAACGCAAAGCTTCCGTTGCGTCCACCGGTCAGCAAGCGACACCTGACGAAGCGTGGGATGTCGAGCAGCAAGATAACAATATCGTTCCGCTCACGCGGACTGAAGCTGAAAAGCTATTTGGTCCTAACGTGAGCCGTCCATCGCGCGTCACGCCTTTCAAGGTCGTGGCAGCGCAAATGGTTTTGTCCCTGGGTGCTACGCTGGTGTGGTGGCTGTTCTACAAGCCGCCGGGCGCTGCTGCGCTGTCCGCGTTCCTGGGAGGAGCGATCTGCTGGGTGCCGAGCGCGTTGTTCGCGGCACGACTGAGAACGCTGAGCGGCGCCGAAACAGCAATGAGCTGGATGATCGGCGAAGCGCTCAAGATGGGGACAACGATCGCGATGTTTGTAGCCATCGCCTTCTGGTATCACGACGTACGCTGGGTTCCGCTGCTCGTGACTTACCTCATCGCGCTCAAGACGTACTGGATCGCCTTAGCCTGGCGCTAAGGTAGCAGCAACGAAAGTAGCAGCAAAAAATTCAGGCTGGCGCGCAGCGCCGGCATCAGGAGTGCGGATATGACATGGTCCGCACCCGGCGTGTTCCCGCAATACAGAATTGCTGCGGGACCGGCCTAAGACGATTTTCGACAATTTGGGTGGCATTAACGATATGGCAGCTAGCGAAGGCACGCGCGCTCTGGATCCGTCCGAGTACATCGCGCACCACTTGCAGAACTTTTCCACAGCGCACCAGACGTCGATTTTCGACATTCACGTCTGGAATCTGGACACCCTTTTCTGGTCGATCGTTTGCGGTCTGGCCACGATCCTGATTCTGCATCTCGCTGCCCGCAAGGCAACGTCCGGCGTGCCGGGCCGTTTCCAATGCGCGATCGAAATGCTGGTTGAAATGGTTGAGGATCAATCGAAGTCGATGATCCACGGCACGCGCACTTTCATCGCACCGCTGGCCCTGACCGTGTTCGTCTGGGTCGCGCTCATGAACTCGCTCGACTTCATCCCCGTCGATCTGCCGGGTCGCGTGATCGGCTGGCTGGGTCTGTCGGAAGTCATCCCCCATCACCGCATCGTGCCGACCGCCGACCTGAACGGCACGCTCGGCATCGCACTCGGCGTGTTCGCGCTGATGATTTACTACAACTTCAAGATCAAGGGCGCAGGCGGCTTTGTGCACGAACTGCTGTCCGCTCCGTTCGGCGCGCATCCGCTCCTGTGGATCCCGAACCTTGCATTGAACATCATCGAGTTCGTCGCAAAGACGGTCTCGCTCGGCATGCGGCTGTTCGGCAACATGTACGCGGGCGAACTGTTGTTCCTGCTGATTGCCCTGCTCGGCAGCATGTGGGGTTTCGGCGCGGACGCGTCAGTGCTCGGCTTCATCGGCCACGTTATCGCTGGCACGGTTTGGGCGATCTTCCACATCCTGATCGTTCTGCTGCAAGCATTCATTTTCATGATGCTGACGCTGGTGTACATCGGACAGGCACACGACAGCCACTAATCACGGCGTGTCGCACGACGAATTGTTTTTAGTTTTGTTTCATTTAAATCCCAGTTCCAACCAGTTCTAAAAGACTTTTCACAAAGGAGTGATCATGCAAGCTTTCATCGCCAACATCCAGGGTCTGACCGCCATCGGTATCGGCATCATCATCGGCCTGGGTGCAATCGGCGCCTGTATCGGTATCGGCCTGATGGGCGGCAAGTACATCGAAGCATGTGCACGTCAGCCTGAACTGATGAACCCGCTGCAAACCAAGATGTTCCTGCTGGCTGGTCTGATCGATGCGGCGTTCCTGATTGGCGTTGGTGTGGCAATGCTGTTTGCGTTCGCGAACCCGCTGCTGTCGAAGCTGGCAGGCTGAGGTTCCTCGGAAGTTTGCGCCTGAGCTATAACTGGTAAAGGCGCAGGGCGGAACGGGCACTCGGGCGCTGATCGAATACAGAATCGATGAGCGCCTTGCCGTTTCACTTTCCGAACTAGCAACGTTTAAGGAAACACCGTGAATCTCAACGCAACCCTGTTTGCGCAAATGGTCGTGTTCCTGATCCTCGCGTGGTTCACGATGAAGTTCGTGTGGCCGCCGTTGATCAACGCCCTCGACGAGCGCTCGAAGAAGATTGCTGACGGTCTGTCCGCTGCTGAAAAGGGCAAGGCAGAACTCGAAGCCGCTCACAAGCGCGTCGACCAGGAACTCGCTCAGGCACGCAACGACGGTCAGCAACGTATTGCTGACGCAGAAAAGCGCGCTGTGGCAGTCGCTGACGAAATCAAGGCTCAAGCACAGGCTGAAGCCGCTCGCATCATCGCGCAAGCGAAGGCCGACGCGGAGCAGCAAGTCGTGAAAGCGCGCGAAACGCTGCGCGGCGAAGTCGCCGCACTCGCTGTGAAGGGCGCTGAACAGATCCTGAAGCGCGAAGTCGACCAGGCAGCGCATGCTGACCTGCTGAATCAACTGAAAGCCGAGCTCTGATCATGGCCGAACTTGCAACCATCGCCCGTCCGTACGCAGAAGCGCTGTTTGGCGTGGCCGAAGCTGGTGACATCGCCGCCTGGTCCACGCTCGTGCAGGAGCTGGCACAGGTTGCGCGTCTGCCCGAAGTGCTGTCGATCGCCTCGAGCCCGAAAGTAAGCCGCGCCCAGGTTAGCGAACTGCTGCTGGCCGCGGTCAAGTCGCCGCTCAAGGACAACGCGCAAGCGAAGAATCTGGTGCAAATGCTGGTGGACAACCATCGTCTGCAATTGCTGCCGGAAATCGCTGTGCAGTTCGAAGAGTTGAAGAACGCCCGCGAAGGGGCGGCCGATGTGCTGATCGTCAGCGCATTCCCGCTCGAAGGCGCGCAGTTGAACGACCTCGTCGCAAGTCTCGAACGCAAGTTCAAACGCAAGCTGAAGCCGACGGTCGAGATCGACTCGTCGTTGATCGGCGGCGTACGCGTGACAGTCGGCGACGAAGTGCTCGATACCTCGGTCCGCGCGCGGCTTGCCAGCATGCAAACGGCTCTGACGGCCTGAAGCGCCTCAAGCGCCGAAGCGGCTGGCACGCAACAGAATTGACTATCAGGAGCGAATAATGCAACTCAATCCCTCTGAGATCAGCGAGCTGATCAAGAGCCGGATCCAGGGCCTTGAAGCGAGCGCAGACGTTCGCAACCAGGGCACAGTGATCTCCGTGACCGACGGTATCGTGCGTATCCACGGCCTGTCGGAAGTGATGCAGGGCGAAATGCTCGAATTCCCGGGCAACACCTTCGGTCTCGCACTGAACCTCGAGCGCGACTCGGTCGGCGCCGTGATTCTGGGTGAGTACGAACACATTTCGGAAGGCGACATTGTCAAGACGACGGGCCGCATTCTGGAAGTGCCGGTGGGTCCGGAGCTGCTCGGCCGCGTGGTCGACGCCCTCGGCAACCCGATCGACGGCAAGGGCCCGATCAACGCGAAGAAGACCGACGCAATCGAAAAGATCGCTCCGGGCGTGATCTGGCGTAAGTCGGTTTCGGAACCGGTCCAAACCGGTCTGAAGTCGATCGACGCGATGGTCCCGGTTGGCCGTGGCCAGCGCGAGCTGATCATCGGCGACCGCCAGTGCGGCAAGACCGCAGTCGCAGTCGACGCGATCATCAACCAGAAGGGCAAGAACCTCTTCTGTATCTACGTTGCGATCGGCCAGAAGGCTTCGTCGATCATGAACGTGGTGCGCAAGCTGGAAGAAACCGGCGCGCTGGAATACACGATCGTCGTGGCCGCTTCGGCTTCGGAATCGGCTGCCATGCAATATCTGGCGCCGTACGCCGGCTGCACGATGGGCGAATACTTCCGCGACCGCGGTCAAGACGCGCTGATCGTTTATGACGATTTGACCAAGCAAGCTTGGGCGTACCGTCAGATCTCGCTGCTGCTGCGCCGTCCGCCGGGCCGTGAAGCGTACCCGGGCGACGTGTTCTATCTGCACTCGCGTCTGTTGGAACGCGCGGCTCGCGTGTCGGAAGACTACGTCGAGAAGTTCACCAACGGTGAGGTGAAGGGCAAGAGCGGTTCATTGACGGCACTGCCGGTCATTGAAACGCAAGCAGGCGACGTGACCGCATTCGTTCCGACGAACGTGATCTCGATTACCGACGGTCAGATCTTCCTGGAAACCGACCTTTTCAACGCAGGTATCCGCCCGGCAATTAACGCTGGCGTGTCGGTGTCGCGCGTCGGTGGTGCGGCTCAGACGAAGGTCGTGAAGAAGCTGTCGGGCGGTATCCGTACCGACCTCGCGCAGTACCGTGAACTGGCTGCGTTCGCGCAGTTCGCCTCGGACCTCGACGAAGCAACCCGCAAGCAACTGGAACGCGGTCGCCGCGTGACGGAACTGCTCAAGCAGCCGCAATATCAGCCGCTGCAAGTGTGGGAACTGGCTGTCGCGCTGTTCGCAGCGAACAACGGCTACCTCGACGATCTGGAAGTTGCGCAAGTGCTGCCGTTCGAAAAGGGCCTGCGCGATTACCTGAAGTCGAAGCACGCAGATCTGATCAAGCGCGTCGAAGACACGAAGGAACTCTCGAAGGACGACGAAGCCCTGCTGCACACGGCTCTCAAAGACTTCAAGAAGTCCGGCGCTTACTGATCCGCGAGTGACCCGCAAGGCATAAGCGAACCTTGAAGCGGCGCGGGCCGCAGTCACACAACCCGCGCTGCTTTGGCAGCTATGCATGGGATCCGGGTAAGAGCGGAAGCGCTTAGCCGGATCGACATAGGAGCAAGCAATGGCTGGAATGAAGGAAATTCGCGGCAAGATCAAGAGCGTGCAAAACACGCGCAAGATCACGAAAGCGATGGAGATGGTGGCCGCATCGAAGATGCGCCGCGCTCAGGAGCGCATGCGCGCTGCTCGCCCGTATGCCGACAAGGTCCGCGATATCGCCGCGCACATGAGCCGTGCGAACCCGGAGTATCGTCACCCGTTCATGGTGTCGAACGAAGGCGCGAAGGCGGCCGGCATCATCCTCGTTACGACCGATAAGGGTCTGTGCGGCGGCATGAACACCAACGTGCTGCGTGCGTCGCTGCAGAAGTTCAAGGAACTGGAAGGCCAGGGCAAGACGATCGAAGCAACCGCGATCGGCACCAAGGGTCTGGGTTTCCTGAATCGTCTGCGCGCCAAGGTGGTGTCGAATGTCGTGCATCTGGGCGATACGCCGCATCTGGAAAAGCTGATCGGCGCGGTGAAGGTGCAGCTCGACCTGTACTCGGAAGGCAAGGTTTCGGCGGTGTACCTGGCGTACACGCGCTTCGTCAATACGATGAAGCAGGAGCCGGTGATCGAGCAACTGCTGCCGCTGTCGGCAGACCAGTTCGAGCGCAAGGAAGAAGACGGCGCGACGCCGAGCACGCAGTGGGACTACATCTACGAGCCGGATGCGCAGGCAGTGGTGGACGAACTGCTGGTGCGTTATGTCGAAGCGCTGGTTTATCAGGCCGTCGCGGAAAACATGGCATCGGAACAGTCGGCACGAATGGTCGCAATGAAGGCCGCTTCGGACAACGCGAAGACGGTCATCAACGAACTGCAGCTCGTGTACAACAAGAGCCGTCAGGCCGCGATCACGAAAGAACTGTCGGAAATCGTCGGTGGCGCGGCGGCAGTCTGACCTTGACGGTCAGGCACGCCGCTTCGTGTGCGCCTTCGCGGCGCACCCCACCGAAACTGCGCCTTTGCGCGAGTGAAGAATTGAGTATCTAAAGGAAAAGCGATGAGTACTACTGCTTTGGTAGAAGGCAAGATCGTACAGTGCATCGGCGCGGTGATCGACGTGGAATTTCCGCGCGACCAGATGCCGAAGATTTACGACGCGCTCATTCTCGACGGTTCGGAATTGACCCTCGAAGTCCAGCAACAGCTGGGCGACGGCGTCGTCCGTACCATCTGTCTGGGTGCATCGGACGGTCTGCGCCGTGGTACGACGGTGAAGAACACCGGCAACCCGATCAGCGTGCCGGTCGGCAAGCCGACTCTGGGTCGGATCATGGACGTGCTGGGTCGCCCGATCGACGAAGCCGGCCCGATCAACTCGGACGTGGTTCGCGGTATTCACCAGAAGGCGCCGGCGTTCGACGAACTGTCGCCGTCGACGGAACTGCTCGAAACCGGCATCAAGGTTATCGACTTGATCTGCCCGTTCGCCAAGGGCGGTAAGGTCGGCCTGTTCGGCGGCGCCGGCGTGGGCAAGACCGTGAACATGATGGAACTGATCAACAACATCGCTAAGGAACACGGTGGTTACTCCGTGTTCGCCGGTGTTGGCGAGCGTACCCGTGAAGGGAACGACTTCTATCACGAAATGAAGGACTCGAACGTTCTGGACAAGGTCGCGCTGGTGTACGGCCAGATGAACGAGCCGCCGGGCAACCGTCTGCGCGTCGCGCTGACCGGCCTGACGATGGCTGAGCACTTCCGTGACGAAGGTCTCGATGTGCTGTTCTTCGTCGACAACATCTACCGTTTCACGCTGGCAGGCACGGAAGTGTCGGCACTGCTCGGCCGTATGCCGTCGGCAGTGGGCTATCAGCCGACGCTGGCTGAAGAAATGGGCAAGCTGCAAGAGCGTATTACGTCGACCAAGACCGGTTCGATCACGTCGGTTCAGGCCGTGTACGTACCTGCGGATGACTTGACCGACCCGTCGCCGGCTACGACTTTCGGCCACTTGGACGCAACGGTCGTGTTGTCGCGTGACATCGCTTCGCTGGGTATCTACCCCGCAGTCGACCCGCTCGATTCGACCTCGCGTCAGATCGACCCGAACGTGATTGGCGAAGAGCACTACTCGATCACGCGCGGCGTGCAGCAAACGCTGCAGCGCTACAAGGAACTGCGCGACATTATCGCGATTCTGGGCATGGACGAACTGGCGCCGGAAGACAAGCTCGCCGTGGCGCGCGCTCGTAAGATCCAGCGTTTCCTGTCGCAGCCGTTCCACGTCGCTGAAGTGTTCACGGGCTCGCCGGGCAAGTACGTGCCGCTGAAGGAAACGATCCGTGGCTTCAAGATGATCGTCGACGGCGAGTGCGACCACCTGCCGGAACAAGCGTTCTACATGGTCGGCACGATCGACGAAGCCTTCGAAAAGGCCAAGAAGATCCAGTAAAGGTCGGGAGTAGCGAAGCGGGCGCCGGCGTCCGCGTGGCACAGATACCATCACGGTATCGAATCCCGAAGCCGGTGCCTCTTAATACGCTCAACCCAGCCTTGCATGGGACGAGAGTCAGCGTTAAAGCGTTAGCTCTCGTCGAGCTTTGCAGGGGACCCGAGTAAGCGCCAAAGCGCCAACTCTGGTCGCCACAGGAGTCGACACTTATGGCAACAATCAAGGTAGACGTCGTCAGCGCGGAAGAGCAGATCTTCTCGGGCCAGGCGAAGTTCGTCGCGCTGCCGGGCGAAGCAGGTGAACTCGGCATTCTGCCGGGCCACACGCCGCTCATCACGCGGATTCGTCCGGGTGCGGTGCGCATCGAAGCTGAAAACGGTGAAGAAGAGTTTGTCTTCGTCGCCGGCGGCATCCTCGAAATCCAGCCGGGCGCTGTGACGGTCCTCGCCGACACGGCTATTCGCGGCAAGGATCTCGATGAAGCCAAGGCTGAAGATGCACGCAAGCGTGCGGAAGAAGCGCTGCAGAACACGGGTTCGAACCTCGAATACGCGACCGCGCAAGCGGAACTGGCGTACGCGACGGCTCAGCTCGCTGCGATTCAGCGTCTGCGCAAGCTGCGCGGTCAGAACTAGGCAAAACGTATCAGAGAGAAAGCAGCCTTCACGGCTGCTTTTTTTTGATCTCTGCTTGACGTTTACGGAAAGGTCAGCAAAATCGTGTTTTGATTCATCGTGGCGCTTCGGCTCGCGCGGCGCGGCAATGCGCTGCGGGTAAGACTTGATGCCGGACCGACACACGCCGATGGCACAATCGATTTCAAATTCATTTCAATAGACGAGCTTGCGCTGAGCTCACGGAGATAACACCATGGCAACGCATGTGTCAGGCGAAGGTGCACTCATCGAACCCAAAGATGGGCTGTCCTATGTCCGCGGGTCGACCGACATCCCGCTGAGCGAAGCGACGGTCGGCCGGTTTCTGCGCGATACGGCGGCAAGCTTTCCGGACCGTCCGGCCGTGGTGTTTCGCGAGCAACGCATTCGGTGGACATGGAAGGAATTCGCTGAAGAAGTCGATATTTTGGCAGCAGGGCTGCTCACGCTTGGTATCGCGAAGGGTGACCGCGTGGGCATCTGGTCGCCAAATCGCGTGGAATGGTTGCTGACCCAGTTTGCTACCGCCCGCATCGGCGCCGTGCTGGTCAATATCAATCCCGCATACAGGCTCGCGGAACTCGAGTACGCGCTTAACAAGGTCGGCTGCAAGGCAATCATCGCCGCCGAGCGCTTCAAGACGTCCATGTACCTGGAGATGCTGCAGGAGCTTGCACCTGAACTGGCTACGCAGGCGCCCGGTGAACTGCACGCGGCAAGGTTGCCCGAACTGCGTTATGTGATTCGCATGTGCGACACGGAAACACCCGGCATGCTGACCTTTTCCGACGTGATCGAGCGCGGGCGCGTGTCACTCGACGTGGCGAAGCTCGACGCCATTGGCGCCACGCTCTCGTGCCACGAGCCGATCAATATCCAGTTCACCAGCGGCACGACCGGCAATCCGAAGGGCGCGACGCTGACGCACAGCAACGTGGTGAATAACGCGCGTTACATCGCGATGGCGATGCGTCTGAGCGAGCAGGACGGTTTATGCATCCCTGTCCCGCTGTACCACTGTTTCGGCATGGTGCTGGCGGTGCTGGCATGCGTATCGGTTGGCGCCAATATGGTGTTTCCGGGCGAGGGCTTCGACCCGGCCGCAACGCTGGCCGCGGTCGCGGAAGAGCAGTGCACCGCGTTGCATGGCGTGCCGACCATGTTCATCGCCGAACTCGATCATCCGAACTTCGCCAGCTACGACTTCTCGCGCTTGCGCACCGGCATCATGGCGGGCTCGCCTTGCCCGATCGAGACCATGAAGAAGGTCGTCTCCAGAATGCATCTGAGCGAAATCACTATCGCGTATGGGATGACCGAAACCAGCCCAGTCTCGTTCCAGAGCTCGACGACCGATCCGCTCGACAAGCGCACGACAACAGTCGGCCGCATTCAGCCGCATCTGGAAGTGAAAATTGTCGATCCCCTCGGCGCGATCGTGCCAGTGGGCGAAACCGGCGAGCTATGCACGCGCGGCTATTCGGTGATGCAGGGCTATTGGGGCGACGAGGCGAAGACGCGCGAAAGTATTGTCGACGGCTGGATGCATACCGGCGATCTGGCAACGCTCGACGCCGAAGGCTACTGCAACATCGTCGGCCGGCTGAAGGACATGCTGATTCGCGGCGGCGAGAACATCTATCCGCGCGAGATCGAGGAGTTTCTGTTCCGGCACCCGAAGATTCAGAGCGTGCAGGTGTTCGGCGTGCCCGACACGAAGTACGGCGAGGAGGTCTGCGCGTGGGTCGTATTGCGTTCGGGGGAGCAGGCGACGGCTGAAGAGATCCAGCAGTTCTGCCAAGGGCAGATTGCGCACTACAAGGTGCCGAAGTACATCCGCTTTGTCGATGAACTGCCTATGACGGTGACCGGCAAGGTGCAGAAGTTCATCATGCGCGAGCAGATGATCAGCGAATTGAAGCTGCGGGAAGACAAGACGGCGTAACCGTCGATGGCAGGTCCGCGCGGGCAAAACATCGCGCGCCGCGGATCGGCCAGTGAGGCACAAAGATAAAGCGTAAGGGGGCAAATCGTTTGCCGTGCAACTTCGCTCAAGTACCGCGAACGTACCCGATATAGCGCGCTATTGCGCTGCGCAAACGTTTGGCCAGACGAAAAAAAAGCGGGCCTGGAGCCCGCTAAAAACCACACGCTACGGGGTTAGCGCGAGGAGACCAAAGAAGGAACCGACTGAGACGACGACCCTGCGTCGACTACGGCCCCAGCAGGGATGCCCCTTTACAGGGCTTCGGCATAGGCCGACCGGCAAGTGCATCGTATCCGCTCACACCAAGCACCCAGCCACATCCGTGTTGAAACCGTGAGGGCATTGTGGGCGAATTAATCTACGAGCGCGGTAACAAAGTGTTTCAGGTTGTAACGCCCGCCAGATAAGGCGCTGCAGGATATTTTGCCAAAAAGAAACGATTGAACCGTAATTTTTACCGATGACTCGCTCGCAATTTCATACGCCTGATTGATGCTATTCGCGACGCATAGTGCGGCGTAATCCGTTAAGTCGATTCTGCATGAAATGGTTGCACGTTCATCTTTTGGACGCAGGATCCCCCGCGTTACAGGTCCTTGCCCGACTTCACGAGTTTCCGTAATCCAAATCACGGCAGCATTGCATCGCAGCATTCACTTGCGTACGCAATTGGGGCGCAAAGCCCGTGCTGACCGAGAGTTATGACGGCTTTATTGTTCGGGTTTTACTTAACAGCGCCTCGTACCGTTACATGATTGGCGCGTGAACGTGGTCATTTGGCGTTTCCCGACCGCCGCCGCCTTCCAGTAAAAAATGGAAAAGGAGACGGCCAAAAAACGCGTTACGCTACTTCAGCCACTTGTCCGAAATGGCTTGGTATTCGCCGGTTGCTCGCGCGAGGTGCAACCACTGGTCGACGTATTGCTGGAACGGCACATCGCCGCGCGGTAGGAGCCAAGCCTTCTCCCCGTACTGGAACGGTTTGTCCGGATGAACCGAGCAAAGGCCGGGATTCAGCTTTTGCTGCAACAAGGTTTCCGACGCGTCAGTCACCATCACGTCCGCCTTGCCGGCGAGGATCTGCTTGAATATCGTCACGTTATCCGGATAGACGGTCAGGTTCGCATGCGGAAAGTACTGTTTCGCGAAGCGCTCATTGGTGCCGCCCGGATTGACGATCACGCGTGTCGCCGGCTGGTCGATTTGCGCGACGGTCTGATATTTGTTGACGTCGTCGCACCGAACGATCGGCGTCTTACCGTCGACCATGTAGGCCTCCGTGAAAAACGCGCGCTTCTGCCGCTCGAGGGTCGGCGATACACCGCCCACGCCCACGTCGCACTTGGCGACAAAGTCGTTCATCAGATTCGACCATGACGTCTTGATGTACTCCGCCTTGACGCCGAGCGACTTGGCGAGCGACTCCGTCATGTCGATATCGATGCCTTCGAACTGGCCGTCCGCCTTGTAAAACGAGTACGGCTTGTAGTCGCCCGTGGTGCAGGCGCGCAGCGTGCCGCGCGCGAGAATTTCGTCGAGCCGCGAGGGCGTTGCCGTGGTGGCGCTGGTCTGTGCCCCAGCCACGCCTGCGTGCATCAAAACGCCGGCCAGCGCGCCGAGCAGTGCGAGTGCTGCCTTGTTCATCGAGTCTCCTTGGTTGTAAGTAATTGTTTGGTAAGTCCGTTGGATAATAGCCCGGCAATTTCCGCTTGAACATTGGCCGTTCAGCCAGGTGATGACGCCGCGGCCAACCCACCCAAAAACCGGCCGCGAGCGACGCGGCCCAACAGTTATTGGCCGGATCAAGCACGATGCGGCGGCCAGGCTCCGGTAAAATGCCCCTTTGCCCTCAGTCGTAAGCAACGTGGCCCATAAACTCCTGAACGACACTTTCCTGCGCGCACTCCTGCGCCAGCCGACCGACTACACGCCGATCTGGCTGATGCGGCAAGCTGGCCGCTACCTGCCGGAATACAACGCCACGCGCGGTCGCGCGGGCAGTTTTCTCGGTTTGGCGAAGAGCCCGGCGTACGCGACAGAAGTCACGTTGCAGCCGCTCGACCGTTATCCGCTCGACGCCGCGATACTGTTCTCCGACATCCTCACCGTGCCCGACGCCATGGGTCTGGGCCTCGAATTCGTGACCGGCGAGGGTCCTAAGTTTGTTCGCCCGGTTCGCACGGAAGACGACGTCGCGCGCCTCGCGGTGCCGGACATCGACGCCACGCTGCGCTACGTAACCGACGCCGTGCGCGAAATTCGCACCGCGCTGACCGACGCGCAAGGCCGTCAACGCGTGCCGCTGATCGGCTTTTCAGGCAGTCCGTGGACGCTCGCGTGCTACATGGTCGAAGGCGGCGGATCGGCGGATTTCCGCACCGTCAAGTCGATGCTCTACGCGCGTCCGGATCTGATGCACCGCATTCTCGACGTCAACGCGCGCTCGGTCGCGGCGTATTTGAACGCCCAGATCGAAGCCGGCGCGCAAGCTGTAATGATTTTCGACACGTGGGGCGGGGCGCTGGCTGACGGCGTGTATCAACGTTTCTCGCTGCAGTACATCCAGCAGGTGGTGAGTCAGTTGAAGCGCGACCACGACGGCGAAAAAGTCCCGGTCATTACCTTCACGAAGGGTGGCGGCCTGTGGCTCGACGAAATCGCCGACACCGGCGTGGATGCGGTCGGCCTCGACTGGACGGTGAACCTGAGCAAAGCGCGCGAGCGCGTGGGCGGGAAGGTGGCGCTACAGGGCAATATCGATCCATCGGTGCTGTTCGCGCCGCCGGCTTCGATCCGCATGGAAGCGCGCGCGGTCCTCGACAGCTTCGGGAATCATCCCGGTCACGTGTTCAATCTCGGCCACGGCATTTCGCAGTTCACACCGCCGGAGAACGTCGCCGAACTGGTTGACGAGGTGCATCGTCATAGCCGGGCGATTCGCAGCGGGGCTCATGCACCGGCATGAAGCCGTAATCGTTACCATTTTTTGTTGCGCCGCAGCGAACTGGGCTCTCGGTCTAAGGGAAAATTTGCAGCTAACAGGCCGTCAGATGGCGGTCCTGCGAAAGTCAAGACTTGACTTATGCACATTCATCACGCTGCGGCGCGGTAGAAGCTTTAGTCGTGTCCTGGCCCTTGCACATTGCAGGCGCATTTGATCTAAGCCTTGTCTGGCAAGGGTTTGACGGGTTCTGGTCAGACTGTGCGGAACCCCACAGAAGGCCGCTGCGGCGCGGTTCCCGGGCCGTCCGGGCAAAGTTCTCAACAAAGTTATCCACAGGCACTCGGACCGATTGCAATTGTTCAGCGGAATCCAAAACTTAGCGCCGAAATTGAAGTTTTACTTTAACTTCTACGGATTCGCCGTCTGCTCAATGGGCACCACGATGTGGCATCGTGTCGCGCTCATTCCTCTGATCCCTGCTGACGCGTGAGCGAAGTGTTCGTCCGCGTCGCACTCGACCATCCGCTGGCGACCTTGTTCGACTACCGTTTCGACACGCCTGTGCCTGTCGCGCCGGGCATGCTGGTGAGCGTGCCGTTTGGGAAGCGCCATATCGTAGGGCTTGTCTGCGAAGTGACCGCTCACAGCGACGTGCCGGCGGATCGTCTTCGCTCCGTGAATGACGTGTGCACAGCTTGCCCGCCGGTGTCGCCGGAATGGCTGAAGCTGGCTGCGTTCGCCGCCGACTACTACCAGCGCGGCCTCGGAGAGGTCGCGTTGCCCGCGTTGCCGCAGGCGTTGCGCGATGCGTCGCGCTGGTCGCGCCTGTTCGCGCCGGAAGAGCGCTACAGTCTCACGCCCGAAGGCCGCGCCGCGTTGCCCGATGCCCTGCCGGCGCGGGCAAGCGCCTTGCGGAAACTGGCGCAGGCGTTGGCCGAAACGGAGTTCCTGCTTGCCGCCGAGGCCCGCGCGCTACACCCCAAAGCGATTGCAACACTAGACGCCTGGCAGGCTGAGGGCTGGGTTGCGTTGGACATCATCGAAGCCGCGGCGGCGCTGACCGCAGCCGCTTCGTCTGACGCGCCCGCGCCCGCGCTGCCCACGCTCACGGACGAGCAGGCGGCCGCCGTCGAAGCCATCCGCGATGCAGACGGCTTTGCGCCGTTCCTGCTGCACGGCGTGACGGGCAGTGGCAAGACGGAGGTCTATTTGCGCGCGCTCGCGGAGATTCTGGCCGCGAAGCCTGACGCCCAGGCGCTTGTTCTCGTCCCCGAAATCAATCTGACGCCGCAGTTCGAAGCGGCCTTCCGCGGGCGCTTCGCCGCGCTCGAGGGCACGTCGATCGTCACGCTGCACAGCGGCCTTGCGGAAGGCGAGCGCGCCCGCAACTGGTTCGCCGCGCACACCGGCCGCGCGCGCATCGTCCTCGGCACGCGGCTGGCGGTGCTGGCGTCGCTGCCCAAGCTCGCGATCATTGTCGTCGACGAGGAGCACGATCCGGCTTACAAGCAGCAGGAAGGTTTGCGTTATTCGGCGCGCGATCTGGCGATTTATCGCGCCAAACAACTCGGCTTGCCGGTCGTGCTCGGTTCGGCCACACCGTCGCTGGAAAGCTGGTGGCAGGCGGACCAGGGCCGCTACAAGCGGCTCACCTTGTCGCGCCGCGCCGTCGCCGAGGCCGTATTGCCCACCGTCAAACTGATCGATCTGGAAGAGGAGCGGCGGCGCGGGCGGGCATCGGTGGAAGGTTTGTCGGGGCCGCTGATCACGGCGCTGAAGGCGCGGCTCGAACGCGGTGAACAAAGCCTCGTGTTCCTGAACCGCCGCGGTTACGCGCCGCAGCTTGCCTGCGACGCCTGCGGCTGGGTCGCCGGATGTCCACGGTGCAGCGCGTACGTCGTGCTGCATAAGCCCGAGCGCGCGCTGCGCTGCCACCATTGCGGCTGGGAAGCGCGTATCCCGCGTTCGTGCCCGGAGTGCGGCAACGTCGATATCGCGCCGATGGGCCGCGGCACGCAGCGCGTCGAAGAAACGCTGGCGAGCGCGGTGCCCGGCGCCCGCATCTTGCGCATCGACGCTGACAGCACGCGTCGTAAAGGCAGCGCGCAGGCGCTATTCTCCGACGTCCACGCGGGCGAAGTCGACATCCTCGTTGGCACGCAGATGATCGCCAAAGGTCACGACTTTCAGCGCGTGTCGCTGGTCGGCGTGCTGAACGCCGACACCGCGTTGTTTTCCCACGACTTCCGCGCGAGTGAACGGCTTTTCGCGCAACTGATGCAGGTGAGCGGCCGGGCGGGCCGTGCGGGTTTGCCGGGCGAAGTGCTTGTGCAGACACGCTATCCGCGACACGCGCTCTATCACGCGCTGGGGCGCCACGACTATGTCGGCTTCGCCAATTCCACGCTGGCCGAACGGCGTGACGCGCACTTGCCGCCATTCGTCTATCAGGCTTTGCTGCGCGCCGAAGGCCGCACGCTCGAAGCCGCGCTCGCCTTTCTGCAACAGGCGGCGGCCGAGTTGACCGGCATTGCGGCCGCCGAACGCGTGACCGTCTACGACGCCGTGCCGCTCACCATCGTCAAAGTCATGCACGTGCACCGCGCGCAATTGCTGATCGAGAGCGCGTCGCGGGCCGCCTTGCAGGCGACTTTGCGCGCCTGGCAGCCGCTGCTGCGCGGCCTGAAAGGCGTGCTGCGCTGGAATCTGGAAGTCGATCCGCTCGACATCTAAGGCGCGTCGGCGGTCTGGCGCCGTCGCTACTCCTCAGTCATGTTCTCAGAGCGAATGGTCGTTTCGTTCTGCGACGCCGCTCGCCTAAATTTCGCCGGGACACCCGTGCGCAGTTCAAAACCGCTCCCCGACATCGGCACGTGCCGACCCCACGCCGCGGCATGAAGTCCGGCGTTGAACTCGCCCGGCAACCGGAGTCAGCGTAAAAAGCCGCATCGCCACATCCGGCACGGAACACCGGACGCAACCGCTCAATCGCTCAATCGTTCAACGCGGCCCGCGCATCGCCCGCCGAAGCGCGCGATGCCGCCGTCGCACGTTCGTCGTCGGACTCGCGCCTTCCCGGTCCGCTTGTCGCGCCGCGTATGAAGAGCACGCCGCAGGTCGCGCACATCGCCCAGATGCCCAATATCACCAGCCACTTTTCCATTTCGCCTGTCCTCTAAACCCCGTACCGTTTTTTTGTGCGTGCCCGGAGGCCGCGTGCCGCTATGTTCCGTATAACGGCGCGCCGACCCGTTCTGATAAGGGTAAAAGCAAAAAGAATCACGCCAGGGAAAGTACTAAGCGCAACCGCTGTGCAGGCGCACAGCGCCATCTGGCGCAAACCCCCGCCGCACAAGGCTCCCAGCAGGGTGCAACCATACTCGGAACATGGTTGCACCTTTTTATTGGGAGGCGTACGATTCGCCCAACTTTGAGTCTTTCCCAGCGCATTCGTTTGGTATCCGAAGAAGGAAACATGGCTAGCACCACCCTTGGCGTCAAGGTCGACGACCTCCTGCGTTCCCGGCTGAAAGATGCCGCTACCCGTCTTGAACGCACTCCGCACTGGCTCATCAAGCAGGCCATCTTCGCGTACCTCGAAAAGATCGAGCACGGTCAGTTGCCGCCCGAACTGTCGGGCGTGACAGGCTCGGCGGATCTTGCCGATGGCGCCTCGGTCGAGCAGGAAGAAGACGGCGCGTCGCACCCGTTCCTCGAGTTCGCGCAAAACGTGCAACCGCAATCGGTGCTGCGCGCGGCGATCACGGCCGCTTATCGTCGTCCCGAGCCGGAATGCTTGCCGTTCCTGGTCGGTCAGGCGCGTTTGCCTGCGAACCTCGCGGGCGATGTGCAGACGATGGCCGGCAAGCTGGTCGAAACGCTGCGCACCAAGAGCAAGGGTGGTGGCGTCGAAGGTCTGATCCACGAGTTCTCGCTGTCGAGCCAGGAAGGCGTGGCGCTGATGTGCCTCGCCGAAGCGCTGCTGCGCATTCCCGACCGCGCCACGCGCGACGCGCTGATCCGCGACAAGATCAGTAAGGGCGACTGGAAATCGCACATGGGCCAGGCGCCGTCGATGTTCGTCAACGCCGCGACGTGGGGCTTGATGATCACCGGCAAGCTGGTGACGACCAATAGCGAAACGAGCCTCTCGTCGGCGCTGACGCGTTTGATCGGCAAGGGCGGCGAACCGCTGATCCGCAAGGGCGTCGATATGGCGATGCGCCTGATGGGCGAGCAGTTCGTCACCGGTGAGAACATCTCCGAGGCGCTGGCCAACAGCCGCAAATACGAAGCACGCGGCTTCCGCTACTCGTACGACATGCTCGGCGAAGCGGCCACCACCGAAGCCGACGCTCAGCGCTACTACGCGTCGTACGAGCAGGCCATCCACGCGATCGGCAAGGCCGCCGGCGGCCGTGGCATCTACGAAGGCCCGGGCATCTCGATCAAGCTCTCCGCGCTGCACGCACGCTACTCGCGTTCGCAGCAGGAACGCACAATGAGCGAACTGCTGCCGCGCGTGCGCTCGCTGGCGATCCTCGCGCGCCGCTACGACATCGGCCTGAACATCGACGCCGAAGAAGCCGACCGCCTCGAAATCTCGCTCGATCTGCTCGAAGCGCTGTGCTTCGATCCGGAGTTGGCCGGCTGGAACGGCATCGGCTTCGTGGTGCAGGCGTATCAGAAGCGTTGCCCGTTCGTGATCGACTACATCATCGATCTGGCGCGCCGCAGCCGTCACCGCATCATGGTGCGCCTCGTGAAGGGTGCGTACTGGGATACCGAAATCAAGCGCGCGCAAGTGGACGGCCTCGAAGGCTATCCGGTGTACACGCGCAAGATCTACACGGACGTGTCGTACCTCGCTTGCGCCAAGAAACTGCTGGGCGCGCCCGACGCGGTCTATCCGCAGTTCGCCACGCACAACGCCCACACGCTCTCGGCGATCTATCATCTCGCGGGCAACAACTACTACCCCGGCCAGTACGAGTTCCAGTGTCTGCACGGCATGGGCGAGCCGCTGTACGAGGAAGTCACCGGCCGCGACAAGCTGAACCGTCCGTGCCGCGTGTACGCGCCGGTCGGCACGCATGAAACGCTGCTCGCGTACCTCGTGCGCCGTCTGCTGGAAAACGGCGCGAACACGTCGTTCGTGAATCGCATTGCCGATGAAAACGTCGCGATCAAAGACTTGATCGCCGACCCGGTCGACGAAGCCTCGAAGATCGTGCCGCTCGGCGCGCCGCACGCGAAGATTCCGCTGCCGCGCAATCTGTACGGCGCCGAGCGTCTCAATTCGATGGGGCTCGATCTGTCGAACGAGCATCGTCTGGCGTCGCTGTCGTCGGCTTTGCTGGCGAGCGCGCATCATCCGTGGCGCGCCGCGCCGATGCTAGAGGACAACGAAATCGCCGTGGGCGCCGCGCGCGATGTGCGCAACCCGGCGGATCATCGCGACCTCGTCGGCACGGTCGTCGAAGCAACCCCGGAACATGTCAGCGCCGCGCTGGCGCATGCGGTCGCCGCCGCGCCGATCTGGCAAGCCACGCCGGTCGATGCGCGCGCCGATTGTCTCGCGCGTGCCGCCGATCTGCTCGAAGCGCAGATGCATACGCTAATGGGTCTGGTGGTGCGTGAAGCCGGCAAGTCGCTGGCGAACGCCGTCGCGGAAATCCGCGAAGCGATCGACTTCCTGCGCTACTACTCCACGCAGATTCGCGACGAGTTCTCCAACGACACGCATCGCCCGCTCGGTCCGGTGGTTTGCATCAGCCCGTGGAATTTCCCGCTGGCGATTTTCATGGGCCAGGTGGCCGCGGCGCTGGCCGCCGGCAACACCGTGCTCGCGAAACCGGCCGAACAGACGCCGCTGATCGCCGCGCAAGCCGTGCGTATTCTGCGCGAAGCCGGCGTCCCGGCGGGCGCAGTGCAACTGCTGCCGGGCAATGGTGAAACGGTCGGCGCTGCATTGGTGGCCGATCCGCGCACGCGCGCGGTGATGTTCACTGGTTCGACTGAAGTCGCACGCCTCATCAACAAGACGCTCTCGGGCCGCCTCGATCCGGACGGCAAGCCGATTCCGCTGATCGCCGAAACGGGCGGCCAGAATGCCATGATCGTGGACTCGTCGGCGCTCGCTGAACAGGTGGTCGCGGACGTGCTGCAATCGTCTTTCGACTCCGCCGGTCAACGGTGTTCCGCGCTGCGCGTTCTTTGTCTGCAGGACGATGTCGCGGAACGCACGCTGGAGATGCTAACGGGCGCGATGCGCGAACTGGCCGTGGGCAATCCGGACCGTTTGTCGATCGATGTCGGCCCGGTGATCGACCTCGACGCGAAGCGCGGTATCGACGCGCACGTCGCGACGATGCGCGAGAAAGGCCGCAAGGTCGAGCAATTGCCGATGCCCGATGGTTGCGCGCAAGGCACCTTCGTTCCGCCGACGCTGATCGAGCTCGACAGCATCGACGAACTGAAGCGTGAAGTGTTCGGCCCGGTGCTGCATGTGGTGCGTTACCGCCGCAGCCAGCTCGACAAGCTGCTCGAACAGATTCGCACGACGGGCTACGGCCTGACGCTCGGCATTCATACGCGGATCGACGAAACCATCGCTCACGTGATCAGCCGCGCGCACGTCGGCAACATTTATGTGAACCGCAATGTGATCGGCGCGGTGGTGGGTGTGCAGCCGTTCGGCGGTGAAGGTTTGTCGGGCACGGGTCCGAAAGCAGGCGGCGCGCTGTATTTGCAGCGTCTGCTGGCGACGCGTCCGGCCGGGTTGCCGAAGTCGCTCGCGCAGGCATTGGTTGCGGATGTACCGAACGCAGCCGAAAACAGCGACAATCCGTCCGCTGCATTGACGGCTTATCGCGATTGGCTGATCGCCGAGCAACAGCCGGTGCTGGCCGCGCGCTGCGACGGCTATCTGTCGCATATGCCGGCGGGCGCCACGGCGGTACTGTCGGGACCGACTGGCGAGCGCAACACGTACACGTTGGGCGCGCGCGGCACGGTGCTGTGCATTGCGTCGACGGCGAGCGGCGCGCGCGTGCAGTTTGCCGCGGCGCTGGCTACGGGAAATCGCGCGCTGTTCGAAGGCGCGGCTGGCGAAGAATTGGTGGCGCAGTTGCCCGCGTCGCTGAAGTCACATGCGAGCGTGAAGAAGAGCGCGGATGCAACGTTCGACGCCGTGCTGTTCGAAGGCGATAGCGACGAGCTGCTGGCGCTGGTCAAGGAGGTCGCGAAGCGTCCGGGCCCGATCGTTTCGGTGCAGGGCGTGGCGGCTCGCGCGCTGGAAAGCGGCGATGAGGATTACGCGCTCGAACGTCTGTTGACGGAACGTTCGGTCAGCGTGAATACGGCAGCAGCAGGCGGTAATGCGAATTTGATGACGATCGGTTGAGCGAACCTTAACGATCTTTTCAAAAAAGAAGGAAGCGGTACGGCGACCCCGAAACCGCTCCATCCACACCTGGTATCAAGGAGAAGCTATGCAACACAAGATGAAACAGCTGGCAGGCGCTGCACTGGTTGCAGCGATGTCGCTGGCGGGGACGGCCAATGCTCAATCGACGGAAGATGTGAAGGTCGGCTTTGCCGGCCCGATGACGGGCGCGCAGGCGCACTACGGCAAGGACTTCCAGAACGGCATCACGCTGGCAGTGGAAGACATGAACGCGACCAAGCCGGTGATCGGCGGCAAGCAAGTCCGCTTCGTGCTGGACTCGGCCGACGACCAGGCCGACCCGCGCACCGGTACGACGGTTGCACAGAAGCTGGTGGATGACGGCATCAAGGGCATGCTCGGCCACTTCAACTCGGGTACCACGATTCCGGCGTCGCGCATTTACGCGAACGCCGGCATCCCCGAAATCGCCATGGCGACGGCGCCGGAATACACGCAACAAGGCTTCAAGACCACGTTCCGCATGATGACGTCCGACACGCAGCAAGGTTCGGTCGCCGGCACGTTCGCGGTGAAGTCGCTGGGCGTGAAGAAGATCGCGATCGTCGATGACCGCACGGCCTACGGCCAAGGTCTGGCTGATCAATTCGAAAAAGCGGCGAAGGCAGCGGGCGGCCAGATCGTCGATCGTGAATACACTAACGACAAGGCTGTGGACTTCAAGTCGATCCTGACCAAGCTCAAGTCGGTCCAACCGGATCTGATCTATTACGGCGGCGCGGATTCGCAAGCGGCACCGATGGTCAAGCAGATGAAGGCACTGGGCATCAAGGCGCCGCTGATGGGCGGCGAAATGGTCCACACGCCGACGTTCATTCAGATCGCGGGCGACGCGGCGAACGGCACGGTGGCATCGCTTGCGGGCTTGCCGCTGGAAGAAATGCCGGGCGGCAAGGACTACGTCGCGAAGTACAAGAAGCGTTTCAACGAAGACGTGCAAACGTACTCGCCGTACGCTTACGACGGCGCAATGGCCATGTTCGACGCAATGAAGAAGGCGAACTCGACCGATCCGGCCAAGTACCTGCCGGTGCTCGCGAAGACTTCAATGCCGGCAGTGACGGCGTCGAACCTCGCGTACGACAGCAAGGGTGACCTGAAGAACGGCGGTATTACGCTGTACAAGGTTGTCGATGGCAAGTGGACGACGTTGCAAAGCGTGGGTGGGAAGTAAGTAGCTTTTCCTGCTAGAGCAGCTTGGCTGCCGTGTGATGGTTTGACACGGCAACAGGCGCAAAAAAAGCCCTGCGGTTTTCGAACACGCAGGGCTTTTTGTTTGGTATTTTGCGACGTCGCGTGCCAATCGAATGGCAGCGCGATTACTCCCCTCGCATCTTCCTCCCCTGCTCGCGAATCTGCTCCAACGTCGCCCCCGGCGTGCTCGCCTCTTGCGGCATACGAATCTCGATCACTGCCGCGCGCTTCGCCTCAATCGCACGTTTTAACGCGGGCAGAAAATCCTCAGTCCGCTCCACCGTCTCACCATGCGCGCCGAACGAGCGCGCGAACGCCGCGAAATCCGGATTCGTGAGTCCGGTGCCATGTACCCGCCCGGGATAATGCCGCTCCTGATGCATCCGGATCGTGCCGAAGTGACCGTTATTCACCACGATGAAAAGCACGTGCAGGTCGTACTGCATCGCCGTCGCGAGTTCTTGCGCGGCCATCATGAAGCAACCGTCGCCGGCCAGCGCCACAACCGCGCGTTGCGGATACATCGACTTCGCCGCGATTGCCGCCGGCACACCGTAGCCCATCGCACCACTCGTCGGCGCGAGTTGCGAGCGGTAATGGCGATATGAAAAGTGCCGATGCAGCCACGTCGCGTAATTGCCCGCGCCGTTGGTGAGAATCGCGTCGTCCGGCAGATGCGCGCGCAACTGCTGAATCACTTCGCCCATCTGCACATCGCCGGGAATCTGACGCGGCTTGCGCCAGTCGAGATACGCCTGATGCGCCTCGCTCGCTGCGCCCGACCAGGCGAGTTGCTCGGACAAAGGCTCCAGCTCGGCAAGCATCGCTGCCAACTCCGGCATGCCGGAGACGATCGGCAGATCCGCCGCATACACGCGACCCAATTCCTCAGCGCCCTGATGCACGTGGATCAGCGTTTGCTTGGTCTTTGGAATATCGAGCAACGTGTAGCCGTTGGTGGTCGCTTCGCCCAGGCGCGGCCCGATCGCGAGCAGCACATCGGCATCCCGGATGCGTTGCGCCAGCGCCGGATTGATGCCGAGACCGACGTCGCCGGCATAGTTCGGATGCTCGTTGTCGAGCGTGTCCTGAAAGCGGAATGCGAGGCCGACCGGCAATTGCCAGTTTTCGACAAAGCGTCGAAAGTCCGCGCACGCAGCCGGCGTCCAACCGCTGCCGCCCGCGATCACCATCGGCCGCTGCGCGCCTTCGAGCAATCCACGCAACTTCTCGATCTGCGCCGCCGACGGTGACGCCGCCACGCGCTGATAAGCAGGCGCGCCGGCCACGGCTTCGCAGGCGTCGCTCAACACGTCTTCCGGCAACGACAACACCACGGGGCCAGGCCGTCCGGACGTCGCCGTGTGGAACGCGTGGCTCAGATATTCGGGAATACGCTTCGGATCGTCGATTTGCGCGACCCACTTCGCCATCTGACCGAACATGCGCCGATAGTCGATCTCCTGGAACGCCTCGCGATCGAGATGCTCGCGCGCGCATTGGCCGATCAGCAGGATCATCGGCGTGGAGTCCTGATATGCGGTGTGCACGCCGATCGACGCATGCGTGGCGCCCGGTCCGCGCGTGACGAGCGCGACGCCCGGGCGCCCGGTCAACTTGCCGACGGCTTCCGCCATGTTCGCCGCGGCCGCTTCGTGACGGCAAACAATGGTCTGGATGCGTTCGGTTTCGTCGTGCAGCGAATCCAGTACCGCGAGAAAACTCTCGCCAGGCACGCAGAAAACACGTTCGACACCGTGCGTGAGCAAAGCATCGACGACGAGACGCGCGCCAGTGGTTTGAGCGGCGGCGGATCCGGAAACGGGAGCGTTCGGCTGCGACATTGCGATGAAGCCTCCAGGCAGTGCATGAGTGCGGTGTGAGGATGCACGCATCGGCGGGATACTCGCCGATGCGGCGCTTCGACAGCTTACGCCGAGCGCGCCTGCGCTGTCATGGCGCAGCGCAACCGTCCTGCTCGCGCGTAACGTGACACGCAAATAAAAAACGCGGGCCTGATAGCCCGCGTCGTCATTCGTCGTGAAGCCAGCAAACCGCGCGACTCAACACTCGACGATATTCACCGCCAACCCCCCGCGCGACGTTTCCTTGTACTTGGTCTTCATATCCGCGCCGGTCTCGCGCATGGTCTTGATCACCGAATCGAGCGACACATAGTGACTGCCGTCGCCGCGCAAAGCCATGCGCGCGGCATTGACCGCCTTCACTGATGCCATCGCATTGCGTTCGATACACGGAATCTGCACCATGCCGCCGACCGGATCGCACGTCAGCCCGAGGTTGTGTTCCATGCCGATTTCCGCGGCATTCTCGACCTGGCGCGGCGTGCCGCCCATGACGGCGGCGAGCGCGCCCGCCGCCATCGAGCAGGCGACGCCTACTTCGCCCTGACAGCCGACTTCGGCGCCCGAAATCGACGCGTTCAGCTTGTACAAGATGCCGATCGCCGCCGCGGTCATCAGGAAGTCGATCACGCCTTGCTGATTCGAGCCCGGCATAAAGCGCATGTAGTAATGCAGCACGGCCGGGATGATGCCGGCCGCGCCGTTGGTCGGCGCTGTCACCACACGTCCGCCGGCGGCATTCTCTTCGTTGACGGCGATCGCGTAGAGATTGATCCAGTCGATCATCGACAGCGGATCGCGCAACGCCAGCTCGGGATTGCCCGACAGCCCGCGATACAGCTGCGGCGCGCGACGTTTCACCTGGAACGGGCCGGGCAAGTTACCGTCGGCATCCGGATTGTTGATGCCGCAACCCCGTGATACACACGATTGCATCACGTCCCAGATCTTCAGCAGGCCTGTACGCGTCTCTTCTTCCGTATGCCAGACGCGCTCGTTTTCCCACATCAACTGGGCGATGCTCTTACCGGTCGATTCGCACAGCGCGAGCAACTCGTTGCCGCTGCGAAACGAGTACGGCAGCTGGTCGACGGCGGCCAACACTTTCGTATTCGGCGCGCCGGCCGTCACCACGAAGCCGCCGCCCACCGACAGATAGGTCGACTCGCGCAACGTCTCGCCCTGCGCGTCGAGCGCACGCAGCTTCAGGCCGTTCGGATGCTCGGGCAGCGCCTGACGATAAAACGAAATGTGATCCTTCAGCACGAACGGCACCTCGTGCGTGCCGAGCAATGCCAGCTTGCGGGACACGCGTACTGCCTCGAGCCGCTGCGCTATCGTGTCCGGGTCCACGGTGTCGGGCGCATCGCCCATCAGGCCGAGCATGACGCCGCGATCGGTGCCGTGCCCTTTGCCCGTCGCGCCGAGCGAGCCGTACAACTCCACTTTGACCGATGCAGTCGCGGCAAGCAGCCCATCGCGTTCGAGCCCTTGAGCGAACATCAGCGCCGCGCGCATCGGCCCGACCGTATGCGAACTGGACGGACCAATGCCGATTTTGAAGAGGTCGAAGACGCTGACTGCCATTTACTGCTCCCTGCAATTGATAAAGTTGGATTACCGCGCCGGCAGCGGCAAACACACGGCGAGCCACGCGGGCGGCGTCGGTGCGAGCTGCAGCGCGATCGGCGTAAAGCGCCCGTCGAGGCGCGCCGCGAGGTGAAACAGTTCCGTCGCGTTCTTCGGATCCCACTGACCCGAATAGCCGGGCAAGCCGGCCTCGCGACGTTTTGCATCGAACGGAACGCTCGAATGCACGAATTCTTCATGCGTCTTGCTGCCGGCCGCATACGGCGCCAGCCAGTTGAGCGCGGCTTGCAGCGAGGCGCCGTCCGCGCCCTTCTCAGGCAACCAGTTGCGGTTATGGCGACGCGCGGCGAGCGCGGCTGTCACGAGCGGCTGCAGGTCGTAGGTGACGTAATGCAGCGCGTCGCGTTCGCTGAAATCGATCGTCGAACCATCCGGCTCGATGTTGTCGCCGATATGCTCGACGAACAGACGCTGGGCCGCGTTGATCATCTTGCGGTTGTCGAGCGTGAACGCGGCCATGGCAATCAGTTTGATCCGATGGCTTTGCCAGTTGTTTCTAAACGTTCCCTTGAGCGGGCGCGGCTGCGCGTCGATTTGCCCGATGTAGCCGTTCGCGAGTTTCGTCAGAAACGCCATCGCCGCATTGCGCGTTTTCACCGGCAACGCGCTCGCCGTCATGTCGTACGCGAGGACCAGTCCTTCGAAACGGGTTTCGTCGATCGGATTGAAGCTCGGTTGATAGGTCGTGACCCAGGCGTACAGCAAGCGGTCCACGAGCTTGAGATAGCGGTCGTCGCTCGTGGCGCGCCAGGCGAGCGCGGCGTCGCGCAACAGATCGAGATCTTTCTCCGCTTCGACGCTCTGGTCGTAAATGCCTTCGTGCGGCAGCGTGCCTTCGGTATGCAGTTTCGCCAGCGCATGCGGCTGGTCGTTCAGATGCGCCTGCACATTGCTCACCAGCGCTTTCACACCGGGATCGGCGTTCGTGCGTTCGCTGGTTTGCAGCGCGGGCGCCGCGCAAAAATTCATCGCGGCCTGTGCTTGCCGCAGCGGCAGCAGCACGGCTGCGCCAGCCAACAGCAGCGCGCAGGCTTGCCGCCAGTTCGGCGCTCGCGTTGCTTCCGTCCGGCTTTGCATCAATCGCACCTTTCGCGCCATGCGAAACTCCTCGTTAGGCTGATTCGGTGTGTGATGTTAGCCGTTTGCGGGCACGAACGACAGAGAACGCAGGACAGAACTCCGCACCGCCCTGCCGCCTCTATTCGAGACGGTGGGCGATGCGCGGCAGCGAGCCTGCTTACTCGTAGTCGGCGATCGGCACGCAGGAGCAGAACAGATTGCGGTCGCCGTACACGTTGTCCGCGCGGCCGACGGGCGGCCAGTACTTCTTCGCGATCAGCGTGGGCAGCGGATACGCCGCGGTTTCGCGCGCATACGCGTGCTTCCAGTCATTCGCGATCACCACCGCTGCCGTGTGCGGCGCATGCTTCAGCGGATTGTCCTCGCGATCCGAGCGGCCTTCTTCGACCGCGCGGATTTCCTCGCGGATCGCAATCATCGCTTCGATGAAACGGTCGAGTTCTTCCTTCGATTCCGATTCGGTCGGCTCGACCATCAGCGTGCCCGGCACCGGGAAGCTCATGGTCGGCGCGTGGAAGCCGTAGTCGGCGAGGCGCTTGGCGACGTCGTCGACGGTGATGCCGCTGGTTTCCTTGATCGGACGCAGATCGAGAATGCACTCGTGCGCGACCAGTCCGCCCGGGCCCGAATACAGCACCGGATAATGCGGCGCGAGTTTCTTCGCAACGTAGTTCGCGTTGAGAATCGCGGTTTCGGTGGCGGCGGTGAGGTTCTTCGCGCCCATCATCGCGATATACATCCACGAGATCGGCAGGATCGACGCCGAGCCGTACGGTGCGCCCGACACCGCGCCGATACCGTTCGGCGCGCGTTCATAACCCGACGAGATCTGGTTCGGCAGGAACTGCGCGAGGTGCGCGCCCACGGCGACCGGACCGACGCCCGGCCCGCCGCCGCCATGCGGAATGCAGAAGGTCTTGTGCAGATTCAGGTGCGACACGTCGCCGCCGAACTGGCCCGGCGCGGTCAGACCGACCATCGCGTTCATGTTCGCGCCGTCCACATAGACCTGGCCGCCGTGCGCATGCACGATCTCGCAGATTTCGCGTACGTTCTGCTCGAACACGCCATGCGTGGACGGATACGTGATCATGATCGCCGCGAGTTTGTCGGCGTGCTGACCGGCCTTCTTCTTCAGGTCTTCGATATCGACGTTGCCTTGCGCGTCGCACGCCACCACGACCACCTGCATGCCGGCCATCTGCGCCGAAGCTGGGTTCGTGCCGTGCGCGGAAGCGGGAATCAGGCAGACATTGCGATGCGCTTCGCCGCGCGACGCGTGATACGCGTGGATGATCAGCAGGCCGGCGTATTCGCCTTGCGAGCCAGCGTTCGGTTGCAGCGACACAGCCGCGTAACCGGTGGCCGCGACCAGCATCTCTTCGAGCTGATCGATCATTTCGCGGTAGCCGACGGTTTGCTCAGCCGGCGCGAACGGATGGATCTGGCCGAATTCAGGCCACGTAACCGGCAGCATTTCCGAGGTCGCGTTCAGCTTCATCGTGCACGAACCGAGCGGGATCATCGAACGGTCGAGCGCGAGGTCTTTGTCCGACAGGCTGCGCAGATAGCGCAGCATTTCCGTTTCCGAATGATGACGATTGAACACGTGATGCGTGAGGTACGCGCTGGTGCGTTCGAGCGCGGCCGGCACCGACGCGGTGTTCGATGCCGCGAGCTTTGCGTCGAGTGCATCGACTTGCGGCACGTTGTTGGTGAAAGCCGCTTGCGCAAACACGGCGAGCAGATCGGCGAGATCGTGGCGTGTCGTGGTTTCGTCGATCGACAGGCCCACTTGCGTGGCGCTTACGCGACGCAGATTGATACGCTTCGCGGTGGCCGCGTCGAGTAGCGCTTGCGTGCGCGCGCCGGTGTCGAACGTCAGCGTGTCGAAGAAAGTTTCGTTCGCGAGCGTGTAGCCGAGCTGCTTCGCGCCTTCGGCCAGCAACGCGGCGATGCGGTTCACGCGCAACGCGATGGTCTTCAGGCCGTGCGGGCCGTGATAGACGGCGTACATGCTGGCCATGATCGCGAGCAGCGCCTGTGCGGTACACACGTTCGAAGTGGCTTTCTCGCGGCGGATATGTTGTTCGCGCGTTTGCAGCGCGAGACGCAGCGCGGGATTGCCTTGCGCGTCGACGGTCACGCCGACGAGACGGCCCGGCATCTGGCGCTTGAACTCGTCGCGCACGGCGAGGTAAGCCGCATGCGGGCCACCGAAGCCGACCGGCACGCCGAAGCGCTGCGTATTGCCGACGGCCACGTCCGCGCCCCATTCGCCCGGCGGCGTGAGCACGGTCAGCGCGAGCAGGTCGGCGGCGACCACCACGTGGCCGCCCGCTGCGTGAATTGCTTCGGTGAGCGCGCGGTAGTCGCGCACGTCGCCGTTCACACCCGGGTATTGCAGCAATACGCCGAATGCGTTTGCGTTTGCCGCGTCTGCTGCCGGGCCCACTTTCACTTCAATACCGACCGGCGTGGCGCGCGTCTTCACTACTTCGATGGTTTGCGGCAGCACGTCGTCGGCCACGAAGAACACGTTCGACTTCGGCTTGCCGATGCGTTGCAGGAGCGTCATCGCTTCAGCGGCGGCGGTGGCTTCGTCGAGCAGCGACGCATTGGAGATCGCCAGACCCGTCAGGTCGACGATCATCTGCTGGAAGTTCAGCAGCGCTTCCAGACGGCCTTGCGAAATTTCCGGCTGATACGGCGTGTACGCGGTGTACCACGCCGGATTTTCCAGCACGTTACGCAGGATTACCGTCGGCGTGTGCGCGTTGTAATAGCCCTGCCCGATGTATGAGCGGAACACCTGGTTCTTGTCCGCGAGTTCGCGCAGCGCGGCGAGCGCTTCCGCCTCGCTCTTCGGTTGCGTGAAGGGTCCGAGCGGCAGCGTTTCGGTGCGGCGGATCGTCTTCGGAATGACGGCGTCGATCAGCGCGGCGCGCGACGCAAAGCCGAGGGCTTCGAGCATGGCGTGCTGGTCGGCCGCGTCCGGGCCGATGTGCCGTTCGGCGAAGGCGTCATGCACTTCGAGCGCGGCGAGCGAGAGAGGAGTGCGGTTCATCAGACGATCCGGGTGTTCGAGCTTCATGGGTGTTCCTGGCGGTGCGGTGTCCTTTTGGCATTCGAAAAAAGGACGCGCCGCACCTGTCGGGTTAAACGTAAAGGTGAATCAGGCACCGATCGACTTGGTGTAAGCGTCGGCGTCGATCAGACGGTCTTGCGTGGCGTCAGCTGCCGGCTTGATCTTGAAGAGCCAGCTTTCGTACGGCGTGCTGTTGACCGAATCAGGCGTGTCGGCCACGGCGGTGTTGGCTTCAATGATCTCGCCCGAGACCGGCGCGTAGATGTCGGAAGCGGCTTTCACCGATTCGATGACGGCGACGGTCTCGCCCGCGGTAACGGTCTTGCCCAGTTCCTGGACTTCGAAGAAGACGATATCGCCGAGCGCTTCCTGCGCGTGGTCGGTGATGCCGACCGTCAGCGTGCCGTCCGCCTCGGTGCGGACCCACTCGTGCGATTCGGTGTATTTCAGATCGGCCGGGATGCTCATCGGATGCTCCTATGCGGTGTGATTCGGTTGTGACTTGGGAAGTAGACGCGCGCGCAGGTTTGCTTAAACCGCGAGCACTTTGCCATTGCGCACGAACGGCAGTTTTACCACGCTTGCAGGGACGTTTTTGTCACGAATCTGAACGTGTACGGTGTCGCCCGGCTGGACGCCTTTCGGCACGCGCGCGAAGGCGATCGATTCCTGCATGGTCGGGGAAAACGTACCGCTGGTGATTTCGCCTTCGCCCTGCGGCGTGACGACTTTCTGATGAGCACGCAGCACGCCCGCCGCCTTGCCGTTTTCCTTCAGAAGGATCAAACCGACGAACGCAGCCTGCGAGCCGTCCGCTTCCAGCTTGCCCTTGCCGACGAAATCGCGCGGCGAGGTGAGGTCGACGGTCCAGGCGAGCCCGGCGTCGAGCGGCGAGACGTCGTCGTCCATGTCCTGGCCGTACAGGTTCATGCCGGCTTCGAGCCGCAGCGTGTCGCGCGCGCCGAGACCGGCCGGGCGCACGCCTTGGGCTTGCAATGCATTCCACAGCGCTTCGACGTGATCTGCGGGGACGATGATTTCGAAGCCGTCTTCGCCGGTGTAGCCGGTGCGGGCGACGGTCAATTCGCCGAACGGCGTGTCTTCGATACGTGCGGCGTTGAAGGGCTTCAGCGCTTCGGTGGCGGCGCGTGCGGCCGGCACGGTTTGCCAGACCTTTTCGCGCGCATTCGGACCTTGTACGGCGACGATCGCATAGTCGCGGCGCGGCGTGATGGTCAGGCCAAAGCTGCCTTCGGCGTTGAGCTGGCCGAACCAGGCGATATCTTTATCAGCGGTGCCGGCGTTGACGACCACGCGGAAGTGGTCTTCGCCGAAGTAATAGACGATCAGATCGTCGATTACGCCGCCGTTCGGATTCAGCAGGCAGGAATACAGTGCGCGGCCGGGCGTTTGCAGCTTGGCGACGTTGTTCGCCAGCGCGTATTCGAAGAAAGCGCGCACGCGCTCGCCAGTGAAATCGACGACGCACATGTGCGAGACGTCGAACATGCCGGCGTCGGTACGCACGGCGCGGTGTTCGTCGATCTGCGAGCCGTAATTGACGGGCATGTCCCAGCCGCCGAAATCGACCATGCGGGCATTGAGCGCACGATGGGTGGCGTTGAGCGGGGTGTGTTTGAGTTCGGTCATGGGGCCTCGGGCGTCTCGCGAAACAAAAAAGGCCATGCGGCGCTACACCTCGCGGCCTTTCGGCTGCGAGCGATGCGTTGCATGGCCCCTCTGTCCTCGATACCTGAGAGATTGCGTTGCCGTGGTCACGTTGACGTGCCGCGGTGAAACGCGCGCCCCTTCGGTGGGCAGCCTGCCAGATCCGCTCGATTAAAAACGACGCGGACGGCTACTGCCGCTCTCCAGAGTGCGAAAAACCGGTGCCTCGATGTTGCCGGGGAGGCGGGTTCTTCGACGCGGTCGGTCCTTTTGCCTGAGAGTTTGCGGGTGTGCCCCTTCGGCGGCGCGGCCTGCGGTTTTCTGCGGCCAGCACGCTCTCCCGACGCGTGCGGCGAATGTACGCGAGGGCCGGGGGCTTGTCAAATAAAGGCCCGCGAGCGGCGCGGCGGTTGACTTGGCGCCTTTGCAACTGTCAAAAAAAGCGCGGGACGTGATGCCCGCGCTCATGCTGTTTCGGTGTGGAAGCTGGAATTGATTGCGGCGCGATTATTCGCCGATAGCGTGTGCCGCGTTGTCCAGTTCCTGGTTCAGCACGCGCTGTTCGTCGCCGGACAGGCCGCCGCCGTGCTGCGCGGCCATGTCGTGCGCCTCCTGACGGATCACGTCTAGGCGATGGTGCAGCGCGCCGCCTTGGGGCGGCGGGTAATAGCCCTGATTCACGCGGTTGTCGATCCGGCGGCTGAGATTGTCGATGCGACCGTCGACCTGACGCAGGCGCTGATCCGCGATCTGTTGCGGGTTGGGACGAGGCGCCGGCTGGGGTTGAGGCGCCACCACACAGGCGGCGAGGGAACTGAGCAAGGCGCACGCGGCGAGCGCGCGAATAGTACGGGGCATGGACACTCCGGTAGTCATTGTCGTTTTGTGGTGCTACCCCGGTAGCAACGGATGACCGCCGGGCCGCGCTGACCGGCAGCACGGCCTCATTTGTAACGTTATGTTCCTTTCGGGCTTGTCAGCGTTTTTTGGCCCGCACCGCGTGCACAGCGAGTGCTGTTTTAGGTACACAAGCCGTTTCGACGCGCAGGCCAAACCGTCAACGAACTCGCTCGAACGGCAGCCGGACGCCTTCTTCCGAGCTTCGGCTGGCAAGCTCGATAACCGTCATTACGTCGACGGCGTCCTGTGCGCTCACCGGGAATTTGACGCCGTTCTGAATCGCGTCGGCCACCGCGATATAGAACCCCGTGTATTCCCCATTGCGCGTCGGCAACTCGCGCTCGACTTCCTGATCGCCTTCCAGCACGCGCAGCACACCTGCGGCATTGCCCGCGCCGAAGCCGTCGTCGCCCGGACGCAGGCCCGCCTTCAACTGGTCTTCCTGCGTGTCGAGCCCGTATTTCATATAACTGCCGCGCGCGCCGTGGATGGTGAAGCGTGGCGCGAGGAGCGCCGTCAACGCGCTGGCGTGCAGCACCACTTCGAATTCACCGTAGCCGAGCTGGATATGCACATAGTCGGGCGCGCCGGCGTCGTCGCGATGGGTGCGCACCGTTGCCGATACCGTTTGCGGCGTGCCGAACAGCGCCAGTGCCTGGTCGATCAGATGCGGTCCGAGGTCAAGCAGCAAGCCGCCGCCTCGCGACGCTTCCTCGCGCCAGCGCTGCCGCACCTCCGGCCGGAAACGATCGAAGTGCGATTCGTATTGCGTGATCCGTCCCAATTCGCCGCTCGCGAGCAGATCGCGCACGGTCAGGAAATCGCCGTCCCAGCGACGGTTGTGAAACGGTATGAACAGTTTGCTTCGGGCAAGCGCGATGTTGGCGAGCGTGTGCGCGTCGGCGGCGTTCAGCGTGACCGGTTTGTCGACCACCACGTGCTTGCCCGCTTCCAGGGTGCGGCGCGCGAGGTCGAAGTGCGTGTCGTTCGGCGTGGCGATCACGATGCAGTCGAGTTCATCCAGCGCCAGCAGCGCGTCGAGGTCGGCCACCACCTTCGTGTGCGGATAGTCGGCGAGCGCGCGCTCGGGCTGGCTCGTGGCGATGGCCGCGACGCTCGCGCGGCCGCAGTGCTCGATCACCGGCGCATGGAAGGTCGCGCCGGCGAAACCGTAACCCATCAATCCAATCTTCAGCGATGCGGACATGCGTGTCTTCCTGCAAAAACGGCGCGCCGCTTTGCCACCGCGGCGACAGCGCGCAACACCGCAATTGTGGCATGTCGCGAAGGGAGGTTGTCGGCGGCCGCGATCGCATTGACGCTTTTGCGTCCGCTCCCGCTTTTCAGGCGCCCGCTGCGCGAGGCGCACCAGCCCGGCCGGGCAGCCGGATCTGCCGCCTGCCACGGTTACCGTGTGCGGTTTTCTGGTGCTGACATCCGGCCGGAGCATCCGTGTTAACATCGCTCCTCTCGCGCGTTTGGCCAGCAGATCGGAACACCTTTGCACCGCGCGGGGCGCCCGTTCCAGCCGCCTGGTCCGCGCAGCATGCCTCCGGGCCTTCGGCCGGCAAATTGCGCCGCCACGCCCTCAACCGCTGCTTTCAACCGCATTACCCATCCACAGACGATGTCCGCAGGCCTGAACCCCGCTCAAAATGAAGCGGTCCGTTATCTCGACGGTCCGTGTCTCGTGCTCGCCGGCGCAGGTAGCGGCAAGACGCGCGTGATCACGCAGAAGATCGCGCACCTGATCGAAGCCAAAGGCTTCGAGCCGCGCCACATCGCCGCCGTCACGTTCACGAACAAGGCCGCGCTGGAAATGCGCGAGCGCGTGGGCAAGCTGCTCGAAGGCAAGACATTGACCACGCCCGGCAAGGAAGGCCGCAAAGTGCCCGTCAACCAGTTGACGGTCTGCACCTTCCACTCGCTCGGCGTGCAGATTCTGCGGCAGGAAGCGGAGCATGTCGGCCTGAAACCGCAATTCTCGATCATGGACTCCGACGACTGCTTCGGCATGATCCAGGAGCAGGTCGGCTCGACGGACAAGGGCTTCATCCGCAAGATCCAGTCGATCATCTCGTTGTGGAAGAACGGCATGATCATGCCCGAGCAGGCGATCGCGATCGCCGCGAACGAGGATGAACATCAGGCCGCGATCGTCTACCGCAATTACGTGGCGACGCTGCATGCATATCAGGCAGTCGATTTCGACGACTTAATCCGTCTGCCCGCCGAACTCTTCGAGAAGAACGAGCAGGTGCGCGACCGCTGGCAGAACAAGCTGCGCTATCTGCTGATCGACGAGTATCAGGACACCAACGCCTGCCAGTACGAACTGGTGAAACTGCTGGCCGGCAAGCGCGCGGCGTTCACGGCGGTCGGCGACGACGATCAGGCGATCTACGGCTGGCGCGGCGCGACGCTCGAAAATCTCGGCCAGCTCAGCAAGGATTTTCCGAAGCTGCATCTGATCAAGCTGGAGCAGAACTACCGCTCGACCGTGCGCATTCTGACCGCCGCGAACAACGTGATCGCGAACAATCCGAAGCTGTTCGAAAAGAAGCTGTGGTCCGAGCACGGCATGGGCGACACGATCACGGTCACGCCGTGCAACGACGAAGAGCACGAGGCCGAGTCCGTGGTGTTCCGCCTGTCGGCGCACAAGTTCGAGCGGCGCGCGAATTTCCGCGACTACGCGATCCTGTATCGCGGCAATTTTCAGGCGCGCATTTTCGAGCAGGTGTTGCGGCGCGAGCGGATTCCGTATGTGCTGTCCGGCGGGCAATCGTTCTTCGACAAAGCCGAGATCAAGGACATCTGCGCGTATCTGCGTCTGATCGCCAACGCGAACGACGACCCCGCGTTCATCCGCGCAATCACTACGCCGCGACGCGGCGTCGGCAATACGACGCTCGAGGCGCTCGGCTCGTTCGCGGGTCAGGCCAAGGTGTCGCTGTTCGAGGCGGTGTACATGGGCGGTATCGAGGCGCGTCTGTCGCCGCGGCAGATCGAACCCATGCGCGTGTTTTGCGACTTCATGCAGCGTCTCACCGATCGCGCCGAGAAGGACGCTGCCGGCACGCTGCTCGACGAACTGATGGACGCGATCCACTACGAGGCCTATCTCTACGACGCATTTGACGAACGTCAGGCGCAGTCCAAGTGGCAAAACGTGCTGGAGTTCATGGAGTGGCTCAAGCGCAAGGGCACGAAGGCTGAGCCAGCGGGCGCGACGAACGACGAAGCCACCGGCTACGACACCGCCGACGGTTTCGGCGACACCGGCAAGAGTCTGCTCGGCCTGATTCAGACCGTGGCGCTGATGTCGATGCTCGAAGGCCGCGAGGAAGATCCCGACGCGGTGCGGCTTTCGACAGTGCATGCGTCGAAGGGTCTGGAGTATCCGCACGTGTTTCTGGTGGGCGTCGAAGAAGGCATCATGCCGCATCGCGGCGGTCCCGACGACGAGCCGATCGACGACGCGCGCATCGAAGAAGAACGCCGGCTGATGTACGTGGCGATCACGCGCGCGCAGCGCAGTCTGCATCTGAACTGGTGCAAGAAGCGCAAGCGCGCGCGAGAGACGGTGGTGTGCGAGCCGTCGCGCTTCATTCCAGAAATGCTGCTCGACGACGCTCCGCCCCCGACGCCCGAAGAAGCGCCGATGTCGCCGAAAGACCGGCTCGCGAGTTTGAAGGCTCTGTTGCAGAAGCCTTGAGGCGGCGCTGAGAACGTTGAGATCGCGTGGGCTTGTTTGCCGGACAAGATATAAAAAATCCCTGCACCGCGTTGCCGCGGTGCAGGGATTTTTTAGTGGTGCGGATAACGCCGCGAGCGTTTTACTTCACCGCGCTGACCATGTAGTCGACGGCGGCCTTCACGTCCGCGTCGGATGCTGTCGAGCCGCCCTTCGGAGGCATCGCGCCCTTGCCGTGCAGCGCGTAGTTATAGACCGTGTCCATCGGCTCTTTCAGACGCGGCGCCCAGGCGTCCTTGTCACCAAACTTCGGCGCGTTCAACACGCCGGCCGCATGACAAGCCTGGCAAACCTGCTGATACAACGCCTTGCCGGCCTGCGACGCGTCCGCGCTTTGCGCGCCAGCTGCTGCCGGCGCGGCTGCTTGCGGCACGCTCGCCATGGCGGCCATCGCCGCGGCGGCCTGAGCCGCACCCGCGTCGGAAGCGCCGGCCGGCGCCGCGGCGGCGGCACCGGATGCCGCCGCTGGCGCGCCCGCTGCCGGCTGAGCCGGTTCAGGGAAACTTCCGCCGGAATTGTTGGCCATGTAGGCGACCGCGCGGGCGATTTCGAAATCGCTGTAGTCGTCCGGGCTGGTGCCGCCTCGCGGGGGCATCGCGCCTTTGCCGGTGAGCGCCGTGTGCAGCAGCGTGTCGAAGCCCTGCGCGATGCGCGGTGCCCAGTCGGCGGTATTGGTGAATTTCGGCGCGCCTGCCGCGCCCGACGCGTGACACGCGGAGCACACCGCCTTATAGACTTCCTCGCCGCTCTTGTAGACGCGCGGCGCGTTGGCGTCGCGAATGTCGACCTGGGCAAATGGCTTGATGCGGGCGGTGACCTCGGCTTCGGAGAGAGAGTCGGTGCCGGCGCCGGTGCGCGTCGAATTGTCGACGTAGATCACCAGCAGAACGATGATGACGATCGGTACCGCAAAACTGGCGATGATCGCGGCGATGAGCTGCCCGGGGGTTTTGATCGGGGCTCCGTGTGGTGCTTCGCTCATGCTTGTCTCGTCTCCGTGGGTATGTGAGCGGTACAGCGTGACGGCAACTTCTTGTTCTTTAATCAGCCACGGACGATTATAGACGGAACATTTCGACGGCGGCGAGGGGCGCGGCGCGGTGTTCAGCAGGCGTTTACCCGCATCGCGCGGGTTGTGCGAAACACCGCGAAGGCCGCCATTCAGGCCGTCCGGTGGACGGTATGGCGGAAACCGGGTATCCTTTCGGTCTCGCTTTGGCGTCGCATCCGTTCTGGTGCCGCGCTTTCGTGTTGAAGCGCCCGTAGCTCAATGGATAGAGTACTGCCCTCCGAAGGCAGGGGTTGCTGGTTCGATCCCAGCCGGGCGCACCATAAAGAATCGATCTCGCTCAAGGGCTTACGCAATGTGCGCCAAGCCCTTTTGTTTTTTACGGCCCTGTCGTGTTCGCACGAGTGCCGCCTAAGGTCCCCGCATTCCCGCAAACAGTCCTTTGGCGACGCCTTTCGTACGCTCGCATGTCCTTTACAGATTCGTCCGAAAACGTCCCTCTTTATTTGTGCCACAAATTAAGAATCGGACGTTTGAAGGTCTCCATGCGGACATTTCGCATAGCCCCATCCTATCCCCTTAATTAGCATGTTTTGATCATGCAATTTCTATCGCGCGTGAATATTCCCGGAGCGGCATTTCTAGATCGCTTCACTGATTAATAACGTGTCGCGATCCATTCGCGCGCCAATCGTTTTATTGCAGGTCATGTACAAAATAACCCGGCTGATTTTAACCGCATCGATCATGATGCTATCCAATCTCGTCCACGCGCAATCGGCGGCTCCTCAAACGGGCGCAAGCGAGTTTGCCGGCCCCTATGTGGGTTTCAAGTTGGGCGTGAATACCTCCGATGCCTCAGGCGCCGTCAATAAAGCATCGCATACCACGGTTTTTCCGGGGTTTACAGCGGGATACAACTTCGATGTCGACCGCTTCGTGGCAGGCGCTGAAGTTTTTGCCGATCTGCATCACGGCTCGACAACTTCTAAAGATGGCGGAATCGATGCGAAACTTGGCATGCCATTCAATCAGTGTATGCCGTACATACGTGTTGGATTGACAATGGACAAGCCGGACACACGCCTTCACTGGGGTTTAGGCGTCGAATATAAGTTTGCAAAACACATGAGCGCGCTAGGCGAATGGACAACCGATACCAGCAATCACGACGGCACCCGAAGAACAAACAACAGTTTCACAATCGGCGTGCAATATCACTTCAACTAACGCGCTAAACTCGCGCCCACTGGCTAACCGATTAGCCCGAACAACCACCTTCACCGCAACAAGGTTGTTGAAAGCGCCCCCCTGCCGTTAGAATCCCTCGGTCACTGGGGAGTAGCCTTCCTTCATCCATTGAAGGAGAGCGCGTCAACATACTTGGCCTGCGGGTCATGGCGCGTTCGACCGGGTCGGTTTGGCGAGACCATTGACGCACTGCCTCGTTCTGGTCGGACGGGCGGCGGTGCGTCATTGGTTTGTCATCGACGTCCGACCGCGGAGCCGCCCTGTGAAACATCGTCGTAACTTGCCAGTTTCCCCTACTCCCCGTCCGCCGCGCCGCCGCGTCTGCTTGATTGCGGAGTGCCGCGCATGACCGGCCTCCTGCTCGAACTTGCCATCATGCTCGTCGTCATTCTGGTGGCGGCTGAGCTCTTCACCAATGCACTCGAGCATCTGGGTGAACGTCTCAAGATTTCCGAAGGCGTGACGGGTTCACTATTCGCCGCCGTCGGCACCGCGTTGCCCGAGACGCTCGTGCCGCTGCTCGCGATCGCCAGCGGCACGACGGATAGCGCGGTCAATCAGGAGATCGGCGTCGGCGCGATTCTCGGTGCGCCGCTGATGCTTTCCACCCTCTCCACCTTCCTCATGACGCTCGCGATTCTCGGCTCGCGGGGCGCGCGCGGCTGGGTCGCGCCGGAGCGCACGGGCTTCACGCGCGACCTGAACTATTTCCTGTGTGCGTTCGTGTTGGCCGCGGCCGCGATGTACGTGCCGCATGAGCAGATGATCGTGCGCGCGCTCTTCAGCCTGGCGCTGGTCGGCGTGTACGTCACCTATGTGGTGATGACCTTCCGCGCATCGAATGAATTGGTCGATGCCGGCCACGGCACTGAAGCGCCGGGCAAGATGCTGATCGCGCGCCTCGGCGTGCCGACCAACCTCGCGACCATCGTGGTGCAATTGGCGCTGGCCGTCGCGTTGCTGGTGTGGGGCGCGGAAGGCTTCATCCATGGTGTGCGCGGCGTGTCGCAGGCGCTCGGCGTGTCGCCGCTGCTGCTCTCGCTGCTGATCATTCCGATCGCCACCGAACTGCCCGAGAAGGTCAACAGCATTCTGTGGATTCGCCGCGGCAAGGACACGCTGGCGTTCGGCAACATCACCGGCGCGATGGTGTTTCAGGGCACCCTGCTGCCCGCGATCGGCATTCTGCTGACGCCGTGGGTGCCGCGTATCGAAGTGGTGACCGGCATCGTAGTCACGCTCGTCGCCGCGGCGTGGCTGCGGGTCAATGTGCGTGAGCGCGGCGTGCCGGTGTGGGCATTGCTGGTTTGCGGGGTGCTCTATGTCACGTATCTGGCGATTACGCTGAGCCGCTAGACGAACCGCCGGCCACAGGTGAAAACAGTCGCGGAAGGCCGCTTGTCCAACGGCCTTCCGCGTTTCACGCTCAGTTTGCCCGGGTCGTCGTCGCCGTTGCGGCCGCTGTCGCGCCGTCCGGCTTGAACACGGTTCTCCAGTCATCTTTCATATCGACGACCAGCCAGCCTTTCGCGGCGGCTTCGTCCAGACCTTTGTCGAGCTTGCCGCTCTTCGCTGCGCGGTCGTATGCGTATTCGCGCTGCGCGTCCGTGTGATGCACGAGCGCGGCGAGCCGCGGGCCGTCGCCTGCCGAGGTCCATTCGAGCATCGGCGCGTCGCCATCCGCGTTGCCGAACGCGATCACCGGACGCCTGCCGATCACACGATCGATGGCCAGCGGTTTGGCCGAGCCGTCGAGCAACGTGTCGACCTGCGCGAGACGCGTCAGCGAAACCGCGCCGTTACTCTGGCCGTACCGGTACTTGACGGTGCTGCCGATCACCTGCTCGGGCGGAATGCCATACATGCGCTGCGCCACGTCGCGGACAAACTCGACGTCGCCGCCCGTCACCAGATAGGTCTTGAAGCCATTCGCGCGCAGATAGGCAAGCAACTCGAGCATGGGCTGATACGCGAGATCGGCATAAGGCCGGTTGAAGCGCGGGTCGCTCGCGGAATCGAACCATTCGTGCACGAGCGCGGCGAACTGATCGCCCGTCATGCCGGCGTGGGCCGCGGCCAACACCCGCATCGAGCCGGCGTCGCCGCTTGCCGCCACATTCCTGAGATTGCCTTTGAGGATCGAGCGGAACGGCTCCTGGCGCTTCCATTCCGGATGCCTTGCGGCCACCGTCTTCACGCGTTGCAGCGCGAACACTAGTTGGACCGGAGCGGGCTGCTCCGGCCACAGCGTGCCGTCGTTATCGAATACAGCGATCCGGTCGGCACGCGGGATGAAATCCTTGGACTCTGGCGTCGTCACCAGCGTCACGAAGTCGACGATCGACCGTGTGGTCTTCGTGTCGTTCCATGACGCCAACGCGGCGGCCGCCGATGCGCCGGTCTGCGACACGCCGTCCTGCCGGGGCGTCACCGAGCAGGCAGAAAGAAGGATAACGGTGAAGGCAATGCAGTACCGGTGCAGCGCGCGAATCATGAAAGCCTCATCGAAAGCGGTGGGTCGAATTCAAGCGAGCGCCAGTCTAATGGGCCAAAGCGGTAATTGCAGCCGTTGTGGGATTTTTTCGACATTGAGGGGCGAGCCTGACGTTTCCCACACCGCACAAGCGTTGAGGCGCGCATGGACGACCTGCACATCGCCAGGCACAGGAAAGCGGCGACACGGGCGCCGGTCGCGCCACCAATCGTGCGCAAAGCCTGATGCCTGCGCGCGCACGCGCAGTGTGGCGTGCGGACGCAGGCTGCCCAGATGTGGTGCCGCAGGAGTGAGAATGCCGGACTTCCATTCGATGAGGACGATTATGAGTCAACCTAACTGTTTGCTCGCAGCCTGGCGGCTCGTTGCCGGATTGTGCAAAGGCGCGCTCGTGACCATCGTCGGCGTGAGTCTTTCCCAGACAGCGTGGGCGACGGAAGGCGGCATCGGCCGTCCGATTACCGGCCAACAGGTGACGCCATACGGCGGCATCGTGCCGCCCACCAGCGACTGGATCGTGTCGGCGGCCACGGTCTACTACGAAGGTTCGCTAGGCACTAGCAAGTCGATTCCGATTGCTGGGCAAGTCACGCAAGGCGTCAATGCGACGGCCGAATACACGATCCTCGCCGCGGTCAAGACGTGGGGAATTACGGTCGGCGGCTGGAACTTCGCGTCGTCGTTCGGAGTGCCGGTTCAGTACACCGACATCTCGTCGTTTCATGGCCGCTTGCCGGACGACCACGGCACGCAGTTCGCCGATTTCTTCTTCACGCCCGTCATTGCCGGCTATCACCTGACCAGCAACGACCACGTCGCATTCAGCGTGCAGATCTACGCGCCGACCGGTGCGTACAACTCGAACCGGTTAGCCAATGCCGGACAGAACACATGGACCTTCACGCCGACAATCGCTTATACGAAGTTGCTGCCGAAGGAGAACATCGAGCTGTCGTTGAATTACGGCCTTGAGTTCTACACGCCCAATAAGGACACCCACTATCACAACGCGCCGGTCAGCGTGCTCGATCTGCTCGCGCTCAAGCGCTTCAGCAACGGCTGGGGCGTCGGCGTGGTGGGCGGTTATGTCCAGCAGATCGGCCACGACAGCGGCGGCATTGCGGACATTGTCGGCGGCGCTCAGGGCCATTCCGTGGGCCTCGGGCCGATGATCACCTGGTCGGGCAAGGTGCAGAAGACGCCGGTGTCGGCGTCGTTGCGTTGGGTCAACGAATTTAACGTGAGCAACCGGCCGAAGGGCAACGTGGTGCAACTTTCGGTCAATGCGACCTTTGAATAAGGCCGGCGGCGCGCGACGCATCGCGCCATCGAAGAGGCGCCGCGCATGCAATGCGGTGCATGCGCAGCAAATCCGCCGTTACACCGCCGCGGCCGCGCGCTCTTTCTCGTACTTGATGAGCTTCAACACACGCGAATTGACGAAGTAGCGAATGTAGTTGGTCGGCGAATAGAAAATATCCGTTTGCCATTCGCCGCATAGCAAATCCTTGCCGGTGGGATCGTCCGCGGGCTGCACGATGGTGTCGGCCATGATGCGGTCGATACCCGACACATTCGGGCCGGACTCGTGCCATAGCGCGCTGTTCATGATCACGAAGTCGCCCGGATTCAGTTCCGGCGTGAGCTTCGGCCACTTGAACTCGAAGCTGTCCGGATTGATCTCGCCGGCATCGCCGAGCACGCCCAGTTTGTGCGAGCCCGCGTAAAACGACATACCGCCGTTGTCCGCGTTGACGATGCTGAGCGGCACGAACATGCTGCACTTGTTCAGATTGCCGAGGTGATAGCAACTGTCCTGATGCAGGAACACTTTGTTCGAGCTGAACCTGTCCTTGATCACGAAGCGATGGTTGTACAGCGCGACGTGATTTCCGAAGATCTGCTTGAACGTCTCGGCAAAAACCGGCTCCTTGTACATGGAGGCCAGCTTCGGCGGCAATTGCTCGGTGAGCGAAACCGGATTCGCCTTGTTGACGTCGCGGCCTTCGGCCAATTGCGCGTCGTAAAACGCTTGCCACTCGGCTTGCCATTCCTGCACGACAGGCCGCGGAATCGCGTTGCGCATCACGAATACGCCAGTCTCTTTGAAGACGTCCGGGTTGAACGTCTGCGAAGCGATCTGATCGATGACCGCCTCAACGGATGCCAAGGTATTTTTCATGTCGACGACTAGATGAATCGGAACGTAAGTTCGCTATCTTGAGTGTTCTTGAATTTATTGCACTTGGCGAGCACGTTGTATCTGATGGGAAACAGTTCCCGCCCAGGCGATTCCAGAATATCGATCTCGATAATGTCGAAGTCGCGCAGCAGAGCATTCCAGCCATGTTCCGTAATGCGCCAGCAATCCGGGCTCGGTCCGTGAATACGCCAGTTGAGCGGCGCCGAAATCAGCAGAAATCCCTCATGCCTCAGAATTCTTCTGATTTCCTTGATCGTATCAAATGGATTCACCGTGTGTTCGATGACCTCCATGCAAACAACGCAATCGTATGTGGCGTCGGGAATGGTTGAATTATGTTTTGTAATGTCGCCGACAATTGTTGGTTTATAGTTGTCAACTACGTCAAATGTGTCAACCGAAAAATTATTAAAGGTCTCCCTGACCAATAAACGTTCCTGGGGGCCTACTTCAAGCAATCGCCCGCTTTGGCCGCTGAGTTTAGTGGCAGTTCTTTTAACGAACGCGGCGAGATGGTCCCGCGCCAATGAAAAGGTGCTATTGTCGAATTCGGATGGGGTGGCCATAATAATTCCCGCTTGAATGTTGTCGCGATAATAAAGATGCGGTTGTTCAGGGTTTCCGAACCGGGACTTCGACGCCCTTCAAGTGGAAAACGAGCATCGTGCCTTCGATGTGGTAAAGCGTCATGTCGGACGCGAGATCGTCAAGATATTGCGTCAACTGCGGAAATTCACGGTTTCCGTAGTCGTGCCAGATGATGCAGCTGGGCGAGTCCGCCAGCATTTTCAGAGAATTTTCGGTGTCCTTTTTGACGTAGCTGACTTCGTGATTTGCATCGACAAAAATATACTGAAATTTCTTCGTGTATTGTGCCGCATCAAGCGTCATCGAGTCCTGAAAAATCTGTTTAACCAGATTTTTTTTGCTGGAATTCAGGTATTTTCGTTTGAAGTTGAGTGCCTCCAGCGCAAGGTTTTTGTCGCCCCCTTGAAAATCGATATTGTCAATCTCTGGCAGGTCAAGGGTATAAATCCGTTCGCATTCGACATTGCTCTCCGGGAGATTCTCCAGCAACAGGCGCGTCGTATAACCCTTATATGTACCAAATTCGAATATGAACGTCGGCTCGACGCATCGCAGAAGTTTCAGCAGCATCACCGACTCAATCGTCGTAAGCGAGCCGGCGCCTTGCGCTGGTGGCATAAAGAATTTGATTTCTTCTTCAAAATCATCCGGGATCGACAACAGGTGAGTGGGGCGGATGTGAATCATTTTTGAAGGGTGATCGATCTTGTTGTCAGTATTTGTCATGATTTCGAAAGTTGATGATTGGTGTGTTGTACACAAGCGCTTTCGCGGTATGTCTGCCTGAAATGAAGAATTTTCGATTCTAGATCGGATGCATATTTGAGCGGCTCCATCGACCACGAGTCCCGGGGAAGCAGCTTGCAGACCTCGTGATCCTCTTCGAATACTTGCCGGTTCATTCGTACGGTGGATTCGAAAAACGAATCGAGCACGCGCGTGGCGTTTTCACTCAGCGTGTTGGATGCGTACAGTCGGCTGGTGAACCGCGTGCGGCTTTCGCCTTGCCCCGCCGGGAAGAAGTTCTGCAGCGAATACGAGTAGCCGTACGTCGACGAAATCATCGTGAACGGGAAGATATAGAGACTCATATATCCCTCGTACTGGTAGTCGATGTTGAACAGCCTGCGCAGGCGCGCCAACTGGTTGGCAAGACGTGCATTGCCGAGTGGCGCGTACCAGATCGAATTGGCGCCGTCGAACACGTTCTGACCGTCGCCGAGTTGCAAGGTGGCGAGCGTTTCCGTGTGGACGGCGGCGATGTGATACGGCTCGAGTGCGTTCTCGACGGCGAGCGGCCAATAGCACTCGTAGTCGTAGCGGTTCAGATCGAGGCGCCGGTCGACATTGAACGAAATGTTCTCGAGGATATCCGCGCTCTTGCCCAACTGTTCGTACAAGCCCGTGCGCGGCTTGATCGCGAAAAACACGAAGTCGCCGCACCAGTCGACCTGGAATGTGTTGAAGCGCGCGCGGTCGATATCGCACGACTTGAAGCGCGCCTTCTCCGGTACGATGATCGTCCCGTTCTTATAAGTCCAGCCGTGATAGCCGCAGGTCGCCGGCCGATTGCCGTGCTCATCGGTATAAATGCGCGCGCCGCGGTGCGGACAGCGGTTGTCGAATGCAACGATCTCGCCGTTGTCGTTGAACAGGACGATCTCGCCCGACACGCCGTCGAACTTGATGAAGTCGCCGTCGTCGGCGAGCTCACGGCGATGGCAGGCAAGATGCCAGTACTGTTCGAACAGAATCCGGTCGAGCGTCATCTCAGAGCTTCCTGGCGGGCGCGGTGTAGATCACGGCGTCTTCAGCCACCGAGCGCATCACGATGGCGCCGGCGCCGATTTTCGCGCGTGCGCCGATCTTCAGCTTCGGCAGGATTTTCGCGCCGCTGCCGAAAAATACGCCTTCGCCGGTTTGCACGTAGCCGGTCAGATCGACGTGCGAGCTGAGCGTCGAGTAGGCGCCGAGTTTGACGTCGTGGCCGACGCTCGACTGCACGTTGACCGCGACGAAGTCGCCGACATGGGCGTCGGCCGACACCACCGCTTGAGGGCACACCACCACACCTTCGCCGAGCACGGCGGAGCGCGCGATGACGGCGCTCGGATGCACGAGGGTCGCGAACAGCGCGCCGCGCTCACGCAGGCGCGCCACCACGGCGCGTTTGGCAGCAGGGTCGCCGATAGCGACGAGCAAGGCTTCGCCATCTTGCGGGCAATAGTTGTCGATGTCGCCACGCCATTCGAGCTGGTACGGATAGCCTTCCAGCGCGGCCGGATTGGCGTCGAGAAACGCAGTGATGCTCACGCCCTGGCCCGCGTCCGCCGCGTCTTGCGCCCAGTTGATCAGCTCGCGCGCGAAAGCGCCGCAGCCAGCCACGATCAGTCGCTTCGCCATCATCGAACCTTATATCCGCCGTCGACGACGAGCGTGGTGCCGGTGATCCAGCGGCTCGCCTCGCTCAGCAGGAACAGCGCGGATTGCGCGACGTCGTCGGCCTGGCCGAAGCCGAGCAGGTGGCTCTTTTCGTAGGCCGCGAGCGCTTCGTCGGGGCTGCCGCCCGTCAGCCGCTCATGCATGGCGGTGTGAACAGCGCCGGCCGCGATCGAGTTGACGCGAATCTTGCGCGGAGCCATTTCGCAGGCAAGCGAGCGGACCAGTCCGTCGATGGCCGCCTTGGCGGCGGAGTAAGCCGTCATACCCGCCTGACCCGTCGAACCAGCTACCGACGACATGAAGACGAGCGAACCGCCATCCGCGATCACGTTTTTCTTGCTGCCGGCGCGGGCAATACCGAACGCCGCATACAAACTGCTGCCGAACACCTGATCCAATTGTTCCTGTTTCGTCAGCTTCGCGGGACGAATCAACTCGACGCCGGCCGCGTGAAACACGCCGGCAAACGTGCCGTGCGTTTCCGCGAGGTGACTCACCCATTCGGCGGTTTGATCGGCGTCTGCGAGCGATGCAACGGCGGCAGCATGGCCGCTGCCGTGAAGCCCGGCGAGCGTCGCCTGAAGGCGAGCCTCGTCGCGCCCGGCGGCAATCACGCGGCCGCCAAGGCTGGCGATCAGTTTCGCGCTGGTCTGGCCGATGCCCGACGACGCGCCGGTCACGAGATAGAGGCCGCCGGCGAGGCAGTTGTCAGCAAAGAGTGTCATGTCTCGATCGTGTCCACGATGGTGAGCGGCCCGACCGCGAGCGCCGCCGAAGCCCACGAATACCCGACGCCGAAGCCGAACATGCCCAGCTGCAGCGTTTCTTCCATCAGGCGGTGTTTCAGTTCGGTGGTCATCAGCAACGGAATCGATGCACAACTCGTATTGCCGTAGTCGCCGATATTAGTCGGCACGCGTTCAGCCGGCAGGCCGGCTTTCTTGGCCAGATGCTTGAGCATGAACAGGTTGGCCTGATGGAACAGGAACGCGTCGTACGTGTCCTTGTCGCGGCCGGCGATATCGAGCGTGCGCGAGACCAGCTTCGGCACCGCGCTCAGCGTGAAATTGAAAATCTCGCCGCCGTCCATGAAGAGGCATTGCGGCGATTTGCCGGCCATGCGTTCGTCGCCGGCGGCGTCATACGACTTGAAGCCGCCCGACGGCACGATCAGATTACGCACGCCCTTGCCGTCCGCACCGATGATGAAGTGCGCGGCCGCCTCGCTGTCCGACGCTTCGAGCGCCGTCATCGTGCCCGCGTCGCCGAACAGCAGCGTGGTGGAGCGGTCGGTCGGGTCGATCATCTTGCTGATCGTGTCGCCCACCGCGAGCAGCACGCGCTTCGCCGCGCCGGTCTGAATCAGGTTCATGCCGAGCCACAGCGCTTGCGGATAGCCGGAGCAGCCGAGGTTGATGTCGAAGGCGAGACACGCGCTCGGCAAACCCATTTCCGCCTGTAGCACGAACGCCGTGCCGGGCAGGCGGTAGTCCGGCGTTTGCGAGACGAAGATCAGCGCGTCGATCGAGTCCGCCTGCCAGCCGAGTCCGGCGAGCAGCTTCTCACCGGCTTTGCGGCACAGATCGCCGGTGCTCGTCTGCGCGTCGGCCCAGCGGCGCCGGTTGACGCCGATCATCTTGACGACGTCGCGGACAGCGGATGCATCGAACCGCTCGAGGAAGTAGTCGTTATCCACCTGTCTCGACGGCACGCACGACACCACGCCTGCGATGCGAGCGCCTTGCGTGCGTAACTCGCGCCCTGCGCTGAAGTCCGGCGAACTCATGCTCAACTCCTTAGGCTGCTTTCTTCGCCGTGCTGATCAGTGCTTCGATGTCGGCGATGGTGTTGCAATTGTTCAACGTCTGGCCGCTCAGCATCACGTTGAAGCAGTCGTCGACGAGAGCGATCGTCGACACGACGGCGAGCGAATCCCAGTTGTGCTCGTGCAAATCGAGGTCCGGCGTAATCAGGCTCGCGTCGATCTCGAAGATTTCGGCCATTCCTTCGTAAAAGTTTTCCATGTCCACTCCTGCTAGTAAGTCACCATGCAGCCGGCCCATGAGTAGCCGACGCCAAAGCCCAACAACATCAACCGACTGCCGTGCGTGAGCAGGCCGTCGTCTTTCATCTGCTTCAATGCGAGCGGAACCGTCGAGGAAACGGTGTTGCCGCATTGCTCCATCAGGATCGGAAACTTTGCTTCCGGGACCTTCATCTTCTTGCGCAGTGCTTCGAGCATGAAACGGTTCGCCTGATGCAGCACGAAGAAGTCGATTTCCTCGCGATCCATGCCGGCCTTTTCGAGCAGCGCTGTCGCCGCTTTAGGCACTTCGGCAAGCGAGAAGGCCATCACTTCGGCGCCGTTCATGTACAGATGTTCGTCGGTGCGCACGTTGCCGGACGCATCGGTCGTCTCGAGGGCGCTTTGCGCGCTCTTCGGCTCGCGAAACAGTCCCGCCTTGACGATCAGGTTTTGCGCGCCGCGCCCGTCCGTGCCGAACACGAAAGGGCCGATCGATGCGTCGCCGTCCGGGGCAGCGGTGATCGCCGTCGCGCTGGCGCCGTCGCCGAACAGGGTGCGAACGCTTTTGTCGAGCGGGTGCACGTATTTCGAATAGGTGTCGGCGGTCAGCAGCAGCACGCAGCGGGCGGCGCCCGTTTCCACCAGACCCTTGGCGAGCGAGAGTCCGTACACGTAGCCCGAGCAGCCGAGATTCACGTCGAGCGCGCCGGCGTGAGTCGCAATGCCGAGCCGGTGCTGCAACAGGCAGGCCGAAGTGGGCAGCACATAGTCGGGTGCCTGCGTGCACAGAATGACGAAGTCGACGTCTTGCGCGTTCACCGCGCCCTGGGCGAAGAGATTGCGCGCCGCTTCGTAAGCCAGGTCCGCCGCGGTCTGTTCGGCCGACGCGATATGCCTTTGCTGAATACCGGTCTTGGCCAGGATCTTGTCCGCCGGCCATTCCGGATAGAGCGCGGCGAGCTGCTCGTTCGTCAGGATCTGCTCGGGCAGAAATCCGGCGATATCGAGAATGCGCGCTTGCACCCGGTCGGATCGAACAGAGGACGTCATGATCAGCAGTCCGCGATGAGTCCGACGATGCGCTCGAGCATGCCGTCGGTCAGCGCCGGGAAAATCGGCAGACACAGCACCTGTTGCGCGGCGGCGTGCGCGATCGGCAGATTTTCACGGTGTGCCGACGGCAGACCGCGATAAATCGGGAAGTCGGAAATCAGCGGATAGAAGTAGCGGCGCGCGTAGATGTCGTGATCGCGGAACTTCTGATACAGCGCGTCGCGGCTGATCGGGAATTCCGGACCGACGAGGATCGGGAAGTACGAGTGATTCGCCACTTTCTCGCCGGCCTTCTGCATGCAGCGGATGCCGGGAATGTCGCGCAGCCGTTCGCGATACATCGCATCGATCTGCGCGCGCCGGGCCAATGCTTCGTCGATGTGCTGGAGTTGCAGCAGACCGAACGCGGCATTGATCTCGCTCATCTTGCCGTTGATGCCGGAGGCCACCACCGTCGTTTCATCGACGAAACCGAAGTTCTTCAGATGGTCGATACGCTGCTTGGTCTTCGCGTCCTGGCAGATGATCGCGCCGCCTTCGAAAGTGTTGAACACCTTGGTGGCGTGAAAGCTCAGCACCGCCAGATCGCCGTGTTCGAGCACGCTGCCGGTGTCGGTCTGAACGCCGAACGCATGCGCGGCGTCGTAGATCACCTTCAGGTTGTAGTTGTCGGCAATCTTCTGGATGGCGTCGACATCGCACGGCTTGCCGTAGCAATGCACCGGCATGATCGCGGTGGTCTGCGACGTGATGGCCGCTTCGATCTTCGCGGGATCGAGATTGAGCGTGTCCGGATCGACGTCGACGAACACCGGCTTGATGCCGTTCCATACCAGCGAGTGCGCGGTCGCGACGAACGAATAGGGCGTGGTGATCACTTCGCCCGTCACGCGCAGCGCCTGCAACGCGGTGAGCAATGCCAGCGTTCCATTCGTGAACAAGGCAAGGTGCTTGACGCCGAGGTACTTGCACAGCGCCGCTTCGAACTGCTGGTGAAACGGACCGCCGTTGGTCAGCACCTTGCTGTCCCAGATCTGCTGGAGATAGGGGATGAACTCTTCAAGCGGCGCGAGATGCGGCTGGGTAACGTAGATACGCTCGTCGATCGGCGACTCGATCGGTGACTCGATAGCGCGAAGCGGCAAAGCTGCATTCACTTGGATTCCCCTTGTTCGGACAGCACGGGCGCTTCGCTGGCGGCGCCGGTTACGTCTTCCATCGAAACTTCGAAGGCGGCGGCCGGTTCGCCGGCGCACCAGCGTTGCCACATGATCCGCAGTGCACGTGAGACGCCTGCCGCGACCACCTCGGGACGGAATGCCGCCGAGGCCGCGCAGCGTTCGCGCAGGCCGGTGCGGATGTCGGCGAGCGCGGGAATGTCGGAGGCCAATGCCACGCCGCGCGCAACGAATTCTTCCTTGTTCGCGACCACGAAGTCATCGAGCCCGACATGCGACATCCAGGTCGTACCGGCGCGGCTCGCCAGCGTGTCGCCGGCGATAGTCAGCGTGGGCACGCCCATCCACAACGAGTTCAGCACCGTGGTCGAACCCGTGTACGGGAACGTGTCCAGGCAGATATCGACGTGGAAATGCTGTTGCAGATAGACTGGAATGGTCGAACGGCGGCGGAACATCAACCGCTCGCGCTCGATGCCTTCTCCAGCGAACCAGTCGATCAGCAACTGTTCGTCTTCGTCGGTGGCGATCGCGCCGAGCAACATTTTTGCGCTCGGCTGTGCGCGCAGCAACTCGGCCCACAAGGCGATCACGTCGCGGCGCAGTTTGTTCAGGCGGTTGAAACTGCCGAACGTGACGTAGCCGTTATGCATGGCCGGCAGAATATTGACCGGCGGCGCGCTCTGCTCCGGCAGGAACGTCGCGCTCGACGGCAGATGGACGATCTTTTCGGAGAACTGGTTTTCCGCCGGCCCGAACGGCACGCCGTACTTGTCCGCCAGGTAATAGTCCATCGCGCTCAGGCCGGTCGTGCCCGGATAACCCATCCAGGTCACCTGAATCGGCGCGGGCTTTCGCGCGAACGTCAGCAGCCGGTTGCGGCCCGTGTGGCCCGACAGATCGAACAGAATGTCGATGCGTTCGTCGCGGATCTTGTTGGCGAGTTGCGCGTCCGGCATGCCGGTGATCTGCTGCCATTCATCGGCGCAATTGCGCAGCAACTGCGTGTAATCGTCTTCGGCGATGTGGTTGTTGTACACATGCAAGGACAGATTCGGGTCCTTGGCCAGATGCTCCATGATCGGCAGCAAATACGACGCGACGGCGTGGCGGAACAGGTCGCCCGAAACGAGGCCGATCTTCAGCTTGCGATCCGGCGAGCGTTTGTTCACGTGACGCGGCCACTGCGCGCGCACCGGATCTTCATGCTGACGCGCGAAGTTGGTGTGCTCGGCGAACAGCGTGCCGTGATCGATCTCCGGGTTGTGCGACAGCGTGAAGAGGAAGTTGTTGGCCGCGATGTGGTCTTTCGGATCCTTCTCCAGCGCGGCGCGGAATTCTTTCTCCGCTTCGCTCACGAAGCCGAGATCGAGCAGCAACACGCCGAGCGTGCTGTAGACGGTGGAATTGTTCGGCGTGAGTTCGATCGCGCGTCGTGCGGCGGCCAGGCCCTCGGCCACGCGGCCCTGATGAACCAGCGACATGCCGAAGATCCGCTGCGCTTCGGCGTATTCCGGGTTGATCGCGAGGATCTTGCGGCACTCCTGCTCGGTTTCCGCCGGCAAGCCTTTCAGGCGCAGCGTATCGGCCAGCACGGTGCGGCTTTCGAGTTCCTCGGGAAACAGTTCAGCGGCTTTGCGCAGCGGGGCAAGTGCTTCGTCATAGCGGCCCAGACGGTGCAGCGCGATGCCGAGCCAGCGCCACGAATTGCCGTCGGCGGGGAAGCGTTGCGTCAGGGAGCGGGCGAGTTTCACTGCCTCGACGACATTGCCTTTGTTGTAGAGGGCCGTGTAGCGGTTGGTCTCCTGCTGGCTGACCCGGCGGCCCGATGCGATGGTGGTGCGCGTGCTTTCCGCCGCCGGCGGCGTGTCTGTTGCAGCGGCCGGCTCAGCTTGCGGCTTCTGCGCCGCGACCGGCAAGGTGTGGATGACTTTGCCCGGATTGGCCATGCGCACGATCAAGCCGTCCACCGCCGGTCCCTTCAAGCCCTGCTTCTGACCCATCTCGAGCGCCAGCCATGCGGCGGCGGTTTCGCCGGCGTCGATCAGCGCGCTGATGTAGGCGGCCCAGTACTGGCCGTTGTGAGGATGCAGTCCCAGGCACTGCTCGAAAAGTGGCAGGGCTTCCGGCGTACGGGCGGTCTGGCCCAGCAGCACGCCGAGGTTGTACAGCACGTCGGCGTGTTTGGGATTCGCGTCGAGAATGGCCTGATACAGCGCTTGCGCGTCCTCGAATTCGCCCTTGTGGTGATGGTCGAGCGCCGTTTGCAACACGAGCGCGATGTCCTGCTCGAGTTGTTGTTCGGGCGTCAGGGGTTCAGCAGGCGGCTGCTCGTACAGGAGAGTCATGGTCTCGGCGCAAAATGTTCTATGGAGGAAATTGTGCGACGAGGCCGGTCTTTCCGATGCGCGGAGATGACGGTAAAAAAGCCGCCTGTTTAGCGTATGGACGAAGGGGCCGAAAAGCCGGAAGACAAGAAAAAAGCCCGCACGAGGCGGGCTGAGGGAACGAGCGCGCCTCACTTCGGCACGTAGTTCTTATTATTGGGTCGGCCGGCTGAACCGGCTTTCCGGGAACGGATGCCGCCTTGCGCGGCTCCGCTCCGGGTTTTTTACAGGCGGGCCATGCGCTGATATTCGCCGGCGGCCTTGGTACGTCCGATCGCCGCTTCGAACTCGAAATGCAGTTCGTTCTGGGTGACTGCCGCGTCCGCGAGGAGCGCCGCGTCGATCGCCTGGATCTGGCGGATCATGTCCAGCGCCGCCGGTTCCTGATCCGCGGTGAGCGACATCAGCAGCGGCGAACGCGTTTCGGTCAGGCGGGCGGCTTCCGGCCAGTCCGCGAGCGAGGCCGCCTGCTCGATTTCCCGCGTGAGCGACAGCACGCGTTCGACCAACTCCGTCTGGTTCAGGTTGTGCGCGTTCATGGCTTAGCCCTTGTTCGTGGCCAGCGCGCCCGCGCTGTTGGTGCCGCCGAACAGCGCGGTCAGGTATTGCGAATTGTTGTTCATGGTCGCCATCAACGTGTTCAGGGCGGTGAACTGCGCCTGATACTGGTTCGTCAATTGTGTCGTGTAGTCGGCGAGCGCGGTTTGTTGCGTGGCAATGCTTTTCAGGTCGGCATTCAGCGCGGTGTTGCGCGTGTCGATGATGCCGCCGGTCTGCGTGAACGTGGTGATGCTGGCGTTCAACTGTTCGGCAATGCCGTTGGTCGAGTTGAAGAGCGACGCGACCGTGGCCGGGCTGCTCGTCAGCGCGGTGTTCAGCGCGTTGTTGTCGACCACCATGGTGCCGTCGGCCGGATCGTCCTTCAGCGTGATGCCGATCGACGCCAGCGTGGTGCCGGTGCTGCCCGAGCCGACCGCGCCGCCGACGATGTTGGCCAGCGTGTTCTTGATGGTCTGCAGCGTGGAGTCGCCCAGCAGCGGGCCTTGCGACGTCGCGCCGGAGCTGAACGACGTGAGCGTGGACATCGTCGTGATGACGGTGTTGTACAGGCTCACGAAATTGTTGATCGCGGTGTTCTGCGCGGTGGTGTCCTGCGCGATGGTCAGCGTTTGCGGCGTGCCGGCGGGCGTGCCCACGGCCGCCGCCGTCAGATTGATCGTCACGCCTGAAATGGCGCCGGTCACCGCGTTGCTCGCACTGCTGCCGGCGATTCCGCCGATCGTGTACTCCGCGTCCTGCGCGAAGCCGCTCTGCGTCCAGGCGCTGCCCGAATTGGCCGACGTAATGGTCGACTGGCCGCCCGTGGTGCTGGCCGTCGACGTCACGCCGAGGCTCGACAGGCCGGTGTCGCTGGTGATGTTGCTGGTCGAAACATTGATGACGTTGGCCGCCCCCGTGTTCGCCGCGCGCAGCACGAGGTGGGCGCCGTCAGTGCCGGTCACGATGGTTGCCGTGACGCCGGGGTTGCTGCTGCTCGCGTTGATCGCCGACGCGATGCCCGAGAGCGTGTTGTTGCTGCTGTCGACGTTGATATCCATCGACTTGCCGTTCATCGAGATCGACAGCGTGCCGGTGCCCAATTGCGTCGTGGCGCCGAAGGCTGCCGACGACAAGGCTTGCGAGCTGGCGATCTGCGTCACGGCGATCGAATAACTGCCGGCCACGGCGCCGACGCCCGCTGTCGCGGTCAGCCCGGTGCCGCTCGCGGTCGCCGCGAACGTTGCCAGCGTGTTGCCGTTGGCGAGATTCGTGATGCCCGACTGCAGGGCGCTGAGCGCGGAGCTTAGCGCGCCGTATGCGGACAGCGTGGTGTTGTCGGAGGTTTGCTGTGCCGCCAGAGCCGAGGTTTGTCCGGCGACCTTCGCGTTCACGAGTGCCGTGACGAGCGACGACACGTCCATCGACGAATTGCCGGTCGAACCGCTGATGATCGACTGAGCAGCCGACTGCAGCGCGGAATTGGCACTTGCTGTAGAGGACGAGGTTGAGATCGAGGACATGCAGAGGCTCCGGGCGTCTGGAAATCTGTATTGGTTGGTGCGCGATGCTACATCACTACGTGATGGAAATGCACAGCGGGAGGCATGCCTCCCGTCGCTTGAAACCCGGCGATGCGCTTCGCTTGCGCGCGACGCATCGCCGTTACCGCGTCAGCTCTTACTGCAGGAGCTTCAGAACTTGCTGCGGGTTCGAGTTAGCTTGCGCCAACACCGAGATACCAGCTTGTTGCAGCACTTGCGCCTTGCTCAGGTTGGCCGTTTCTTGTGCGAAGTTGGCGTCCGTGATTTGCGATTGTGCCGACGACAGGTCGGTCGATTCAGCTTGCTGCGACGTCGCGATTGCCGTGAAGCGGTTTTGCGCGGCGCCCAGTGCAGCTTGCAGCGTGTTGACCGTTTGCAGCGCGTTGTCGATCGAGACCATCGCTTCGTTCGCGCCCGTGACCGTGCTGATGTCGAGGCCCGAAACCGTCGGCGGGTTGTTGATCGCGTTGATCTGAGCCACTGAGGCGACGGCGGCCGCGGAACCTGCGCCTGCCGTCGTCACTGCCGATGCGCTCAGCGTCAGGTTGGTCACCGCGGTGCCCGTGCCAGCGGCCGTGCCTGCGGTGAAAATCGCGCTGGAGACGCCCGAGGTGATGGCCGTGTTGTTCTGGTCCGTGAAGGTGTAGCCGCCCTTGCCGTCCGACAGAACATTGACCGACGTGATCGTCGCGCCGGTGCTCGTGTATGCGCCCGACGCGTTCAGGCTGACCGCGATCGTGCCGACCGTTTGACCCGTTTGCACCAGGCCGCCACCGATCTTCGCTGCCGACATCGATTGGCTCAGGTCCAGGCTGATCGTCTGACCGACGTTCGCGCCGACCTGGAACGTCACGCTGCCTGCCGAGCCGTCCAGAATGTTCGTGCCGTTGTAAGTCGTTTGCGATGCGATACGGTTCACTTCAGCGATCTGCGCCGAAACTTCCTTCTGCAGCGCTGCCTGGTCGCTCGACGACAGCGAACCGGTCGATGCTTGCACCGCCAGCTGACGGATACGTTGCAGGCTGGAGGTCAGCGAGGACAGTGCGCTCGATGCGGTTTGAATCATCGACACGCCGTCATTCGCATTCGACACGCCCTGGTTCAGGCCGTTGATCTGCGTTTGCATACGCGTCGAGATTGCCAGACCTGCTGCATCGTCAGCCGCGCTGTTGATGCGCTTGCCCGACGACAGGCGGGTGATGGCTTGCGAAAGGGCGCTTTGCGAGCCATTAAGGTTTTGCTGTGCAACCAGCGAGTTGATGTTGCTATTGATTCCGAGCATGGAAAATCTCCTAAATAAGCCTTGAGCCCAATACGCCACGTTGGCATCGGCGGAAGCACTCGTTCATTGCTGGCCGCCTCAGTGAAGGTTGACGGCCCCACTAAAAAAAACTTGAGGACCTTTATGCAATGACGGACCTATCGCTTTCGATGCCGGGCATATTGCAATGTGGCTGAAAGCCCCTTGCAGCCTTATTCGGCAGTTGCACTGCAGCTATTGAAAAGACGGCGTATTCTCGTTTTCTCTTGCGACAAACCCTGGAGAAATCATGCAAAAGCGCAGGATTGGGCGTTCGGAATTACAGGTCGCGCCGCTTATGTTCGGCGGCAATGTTTTCGGCTGGACCGCCGATGAAGCCACCTCGTTTTCGATTCTGGATGCGTTTGTCGACGCCGGTCTCGACTTTATCGATACCGCCGATGTCTATTCCGCATGGGTGCCCGGCAACCAGGGCGGCGAATCGGAAACGATCATCGGCAAGTGGTTCCGTCAAAGCGGCAAGCGCGACAAGATCGTGCTCGCTACCAAGGTCTCGAAGCATCCGCAGCGCAAAGGGTTGTCGGCGGCCAACATTCAGGCGGCCGTCGAGGATTCGCTGCGGCGCTTGCAGACCGACTACATCGACGTCTACTTTTCCCACGACGACGACACCGAAACGCCGCTCGCCGAGACGCTGGGCGCTTATCAGAAGCTGATCGAAGCGGGCAAGGTGCGGGTGATTGGCGCGTCGAATTACAGTGGCGCGCGGGTCGAGGAAGCACTCGCCGTATCGCGCCAGCACGGCTTGCCCGAATACCAACTGTTGCAGCCGGAATACAACCTGTATGACCGCGCGGAATATGAGCACGACATCGAACCGGTGGCGCTCCCCAATCAGCTCGGCGTGGTGGTGTACTACAGTCTGGCGAGCGGCTTTCTGTCCGGCAAGTACCGCTCGCAGGCGGATCTGGCCAATAAGGCGCGCGGCAGCCGGGTGGAAAAGTATCTGAATGATCGCGGTTTGCGAATTCTCTCCGCGCTAGACCGGGTTGCCGACGCGCATGGCAGCACGCCGGCCACCGTGGTTCTGGCATGGCTGATCGCGCGCCCCAGTGTTACTGCCCCTATTGCCAGCGCGACTTCGGTCGAACAGCTCAAAAGCCTCGCGGCGGCCGTCCATCTGATGCTGACGGGCGCCGATATCCGTGAGTTGGACGAAGCGAGCGCTTGAGCATGCAATAGGTGACCTGGCGCAATCCCTAAACCCCTGGTAGGATGGAGAGTTTCCTGATATCATCGGGAGTGAATTGAGATCTTTGCCTGTTTCGTCAATGCTTTTTTGTTGATGGAAGGTTGGCGAAACAGCAGCAGACGCGGCTTTTGCATTATGTCTGTCCGCGTTCCGCGGTGAACTCCCCACCTCTCTTTTCCGGCCTCCGTGGCCGCTTTGCCTCTCGTTTCATTCGTGGTTTGGCCGGGTTCTACCCGCGTTTGCCTGTTACTGGCCATGAACTGAAACGACCGGAGGGCCGGCGCGTGAGCGGTATGCCGCCACGCAATTTACCCCTATCAAGTGATTGAGTTAGGAATTAAATGACGACGATTCTTCTGAAAGAAAACGAGCCGTTCGAAGTGGCGATTCGCCGCTTTCGTCGCGCAATCGAAAAGAATGGCCTGATCGCTGAACTGCGTGAACGCCAATCGTACGAAAAGCCGACCACGGCACGTAAGCGCAAGAAGGCTGCTGCTGTGAAGCGCCTGCACAAGCGCCTGCGCAGCCAGATGCTGCCGAAAAAGCTGCACTAAGCACGCTTTTACGCACGGCCGAACGGCGGTGTGAGCTTCGAAAGAAGCCACATCGCCGTTTTGCTTTTTGAGCGTCAGGTGGAGCGCTCGGCCCGGAAAGGAATGGGCGAATGGGGTCTAAGCGCCTCTGGAGCGCGGGTTTGTGAGTCCACTAGCCGTGCGCACCGTGACGCCTGAGTGTGGCGCGCGGCAGTGATATTGCGGCGGGTTTTATCCTGCCTACGCCGCGCTTTTCAGCCGGTCGGCCGATAAGCCAAACTGGCGGGCGATCGAACCCAGACGCTCGAGCCATTCCCAAGTGCCGAAAACGTCGTGGACGTTTTGCAGACAACTGAGCAGGCTGACCGTGGGCGGGTCGTACACATTGATGCGCGAGCGCAGCAGCGCCTTCTTCAGCGCGGACACGCCGACATCCATATACGCAGGCATCTCCGCAGGCGTTTTGCCGATGAAGCGCACCGGAATGCCTTCCATCGCGGTCATGTAGTCGCGCGGTTTGATGAAGCTGCCGACCGGGCAACCGCCACAGTAGCCGCGATAAGCGCCACCGCCTCGCGGCAGTAGCGCGGCGCGCTTCTGGCCCAACAAATGACCCACGGCTTGGTCGAAAATCTCCTGATGCGTCAGGAAGTTAAGCATTTTCATGGTTGGTCTCCCGTGCATTACGCAGCGGCTATTCGTTGTTCGAGCGCGTGTCCGGCAGTATCGGGCGTGCTCCGTTCGGTGAATCCCGAAACAGCGTGGCGAAAATCCGTCAATTCCCGGGCTTGGCTCGTTTTCCACGATGCTCCCCATGCCGCAGGGTTCGCCAACTGCCGCAGCTGCAACTCATAACCGTATAACGACTGACATGCCCTGGAAGCGCAGCAGGGATTTACCGGATGGGCGCATCGCGCCAGTCCGGCGCCGAGTCCGGCGTTGTGATGCGTCGTGTGTTGTCCTCCAGGCCTTGCGCCGCGAGGTGGAGGCTGTGTACGCGCCCTGGTGCCTGGGAGTTTCCCTGAGCCATCGTCTTTTGTTAGAACTGCGGCACTAAGCGTGGGCGCATACCGGGCCGCTTCAGCCCGCTTTACGATTCCGTCCTTTCTTGCCAAGCGCCGCGCATCGCGCGCGGCACATGCAACTCGCCTCGTGGTCGTTCACCATGCCGACTGCCTGCATGAACGCGTAACAGATCGTCGAGCCAACGAACTTGCAGCCGTAGCGCTTCAGCCCCTTGCTCAGCGCGTCCGAAATGTCGGTCGACGCGGGCGCCTGCTTATAAGAAGCCCAATCGTTCTGGATCGGCGTCTGATCGACGAACGACCACACGAAGTTGGCAAGCGAGCCGTGCTCGGCCTGAATCTGCTGGACGGCTCGGGCGTTGGTAATGGCCGCTTCGATCTTGCCGCGGTGACGCACGATACTTTCGTCCTTCACCAGCGTCTCAACGTGTTTCGGCGTAAAGCGCGCGACCTCGGCGATGTCGAAGTCCGCAAACGCGCGGCGATAGCCGGCCCGTTTGTTGAGAATCGTCGACCACGACAAGCCGGCCTGCGCGCCTTCCAGCACGAGCATCTCGAACAGATGCTGGTCGTCGCGCGAGGGGACGCCCCATTCGGTGTCGTGATACTGTGCGAGCGCTTCGCTCGATACCCAGTTGCATCGCTGTGTCACTGTCGCGCTCCTGCGTTGTGATGTCGCCCGCCAGCATAGCCGATGCCGTGTGCACTGCAAGCTAGCCATTCGGCCGATTGCCGGATTGAAACTGACCTGCCACGCTATGCGTTAATCATCCACGGACCTCACTCGACTCCATGAACAAAGACTTCTTTCTGATCGGCATTGACGGCGGCGGCAGCGGCACGCGGGTCGTGCTCGGCGACGCGCAAGGCCGCGAGCTGGCGCAGGCGGCAAGCGGGCCGTCGGGGTTGGGGCTCGGCGTCGAACGTGCGTGGCAGGCTATCGCGGCCGGCTGCGGCGAAGCATTTGTCAGCGCCGGCAAGGCGCTGGACTGGTCGCGCTGCGTGCTCGGCTGCGGATTGGCAGGCGTCAACAATCGCGACTGGCTGGCCGCGTTTCGCGCACAGGCGCCCGCGCTGGCGGGACTCGCCGTGGAAAGCGACGCCTACACCACCTTGCTCGGCGCGCACGGCGGCGCGCATGGGGTGATCGTCGCGCTCGGCACCGGCAGTGTGGCGGCCGTACTGGACGGCGAGGGCGAATGCCGCCAGGTTAGCGGCTACGGCTTTCCATCGGGCGACGAAGCGAGCGGCGCGTGGCTCGGACTGCGAGCCATCGTGCATGCCCAGCATGCGCTGGACGGCCGTGGTCCCCTCGACGATCTGGCGCGGGCACTGGTCGCGCACACCGGCGCGCATGATCGCGACAGCCTCGTTGTCTGGCTCTGCGAAGCCAACCAGACGGCTTACGCGAGGCTCGCGCCGATTGTCATCGCTCACCGTACGCATCCATTCGCGGCGCGCTTGCTCGGCGAGGCCGGCGCCGAAGTGGGCAAGATGATTGCCGCGCTCGACCCGTCGGCGAGCCTGCCGGTAGCGCTGTGCGGCGGCCTCGGCGCGCCGTTGCGCGAGTACGTGCCGCAGATTTATCAGGCGCGTTTGCGCGAGCCGCTGGCCGACTCGGCGCACGGTGGATTGCAGTTGGCGCAACGTGAAGCGGTCCGCATCTGCGGCTGAAGATGGTGAACCGCATCGTGTGTGAGTCGTGCGCTTTCGGGTGGAATACTCGTGCATGGCCAACGCGTTCCGGCGAATGCGGCCGGCAACGGTAAAATACGCAGCTTCGACGCTGCCCGCCTGCCCAAACTATGTACAAAGTCATCGCCACGGATCTCGACGGCACGCTGCTCAACGCGGATCACCAGGTGGACCCGTTCACGATCGCCACCGTGCGTAAACTCGAGAGCGACGGGCTGCGGTTCGTGATTGCAACGGGCCGCCATTATTGCGACGTCGCCGGCATCCGCGACGTGCTGGGCATCAATCCGTATCTGATTACATCGAATGGCGCGCGCATCCACGCGCCGGACAATACGGTGATCCACGCCGACGACCTGCCTCCGGCTATCGTGCAGCGACTCGTACAGCCGGAAATCGCCGGCGCGCATGGCCGCGTGATCGTCAACCTGTTCGCCGATCAGGCGTGGCTGATCGACCGCGATGCGCCGGATTTGCTGAAGTTTCACCAGGACTCGGGCTTCACCTACGAGGTGACCGACCTGCCGAAACACGACGGCGTCGACATCGCAAAGGCACTCTACATTGGCGCTCCCGCTGATCTCGCGCAGGTCGCCGCCAATCTCGCGCGTGAATTCGGCGACGCTTTATACGTCACCTATTCGCTGCCGGACTGTCTGGAAGTGATGACGGCAAACGTATCGAAAGGCCGCGCGTTGCAGATCGTGCTCGAGCACCTTGGCGTGGACGCCTCGCAATGCGTCGCTTTCGGCGACAACATGAACGATATCGATCTGCTGGAAACGGCCGGCCATCCGTTCATGATGAATAACGCCAATCCCGATCTCATCACGCGTCTGCCGAACGTGCCGCGCATCGGCAACAACTTCGAAGCAGGCGTCGCGCACCATCTGCGCAAGCTTTTCTCGCTCGACGACGAATTGATGTCCTGAGTGGAAATGGAAACGGCCCGCATCCAGTTTCATGATGCAGGCCGTTTCTTTTGAGTGAGCGCGTCGGTTGGTTCAGGCTGCCAGTGACGGCGTTGCACGACCAAAGTTCATCATGGTCAGCAAGCCGCCTCATTCGCCGACGCTAGACGCAGCGGGAAGATCACCCGTGCCATCCGCCACGGCGGTTGTCATGGTCGCCCCGGTTATCGTGGCCCCAGCCGCGGTCATTGTGGTTCCAGTTGCGATCATATCGATGGTCGCCACGGTAGTAGTCGCCGCGATCGTAGCGATGGTCCCAGTCGCCGTTGCCGTAGTAGACCGGCTGGGGCGCGGCATAGACCGGAGCCGGGCGGGCATAAACCGGTGCACCGAGCGACAGGCCGATGTTCAGATCCGTATGCGCTTGCGCGACACCGCATGCGCCCGCCGCGAGTCCTGCAGCAACCAGCAAGTGAGTGACGATGCGTTTCATGTTTGTTCTCCTGTGAGGCGACGTATGTTTGTCGCACAGGTTCAATCTACGCATTCCGGTCGATGGGTACTGCGACGAGATGTTACGGACTGCAAGCATCGTCGCAGGATTTGAAAGGCGGGAGCGGCCTTACATAGATATGCCGCGCGCTGAGTGCCGTTCCGTCAAAGCCCTGCCAGATAAGGATTCGCGGCCCCTGAAGCCGCGCCGAATCGCTCCCGCCGCTGCGCTCAACCCAAATCACATGGCCGCATGCGTAATTGCGGCTTACATCTGTATAACCCGATTAATCTGCGGCGTTCGACAAAGCCGGCGATCCCACCGCTGATGAAGCCCCTTGCAACTGCGCGCAAGGGCAATCGGTCGCGCGCCCATCCAGCCCCTGGCGATCCTGTTTGAAGCTGGCGCGCGCGGTGCCGTTTTGCCAGTCGAGGCGAACAATATAAATACTGTCGAAGTCGTCGCTCTTCCAGTTCGGGACGTCTGCGGCATTGCCGCCATGCGTGTTCATCATCTGGCGCAATAGCTTCACGATCAGCTTGTGTTCCCACGCCACGACAATGAGCTTGTTGCGATTGGCGGGATTGACGAGCGCGGCGCCAAGCTGGTCGATCTGAGCGAAACCATACGGCGTTTGCACCGGCATCTGGAACTGGATGGCGGTCGGCTCGATCGTCGCAAGCGGCCGGATGTAGTAGTAGGGCTTGCCGCTGTCGTCTTTCTGCTGGCCGGGATCGGGTGCATAGATCGCGTCCGGTTTGCCGAACTTGGCCGCGATCACGGCCGGCAACGCCAGCGCGCGGTTGAGCCCTTGGCAGTTTAGTTGCCCGTAGCCTTGGGCAGGCTTCTCGCCGTGCCGCACGAACACGAGCGTTTCCGTCTGGCCGTCGGCGGCATGCGCCGTGGGTGGCGTCAACGCACCCGCGCATAAGCCGCCGATGGCGAGTGCGACGCCATGCAGGAATCCGCGGAAACGCTTCATAGGGAGCACCTGTACGAGCTTGGGAAGTCGCACGATTCTAGCAGCGGGCGCGAGTGCGTCTTCGCTGCGATATCGAGAACGCGGCGCCGTCCACCGCAAAACAAAGCGGGCGCCTTAGCGCCCGCTTTGTTGCCCAAATGACTGCGCACGAATTAATCGAGCGCCAGTTTCTGAGCATTGCCGCTGCGGCTTTCGGCGATAACCGGATACAACACGCCGGCGATCACTGCGCCGAGAATCGGCGCAACCCAGAACAGCCACAACTGATCCATCGCCGCACCGCCGACGAAAAGCGCCGGGCCAGTGGAACGCGCCGGGTTGACCGACGTATTCGTGACCGGGATCGAGATCAGGTGAATCAGTGTGAGGCACAGGCCGATGGCGATCGGCGCGAAGCCGGCGGGCGCGCGTTTATCGGTCGCGCCGAGAATGACGAAGAGGAAGAAGCCGGTCATCACCACTTCGCAAATGAATGCCGCGGCGAGCGAGTAGTGGCCCGGCGAGCGCTCGCCATAGCCGTTGCTTGCGAAGCCGCTGGCAACGAGATCGAAGCCGGGTTTGCCCGACGCGATGAGCGACAGCACCAGCGCACCCAGCACGGCACCGATCAGCTGGGCAACGATGTACGGCAGCAGGTCGCGCGCCGGAAAGCGCCCCGCGACGGTCAAGCCGACGCTGACCGCCGGATTCAGATGGCAGCCGGAAATGTGGCCGATCGCAAAAGCCATGGTCAGCACGGTCAGGCCGAACGCGAGCGACACGCCCACGAAGCCGATGCCCAGACCGTGAACCGGGCCGGCGAAGTTGGCAGCGAGGACAGCGCTGCCGCAGCCCCCGAGCACGAGCCAGAAAGTGCCGAACAACTCGGCAGCGAGGCGCTTTGACAGCTGCATGATTGGTAATCCTAAAAAGATGGGGCTTCTGCTGGCACGCGTGGCTAAGTCCGTCTGCATGCCGTGAACGCGCAATTCTAGGGAAAGGCCGCCAAATCATGTGTCAAGAATTGTCAATGTGGTGTCGCCTTTACCTTTTTATTGCGAGATAAAGATGCTGTTTTACAATTCGCCGATGTTAATAATTATCAGAGGATATCTTGCTAAATCGGTATTCTTGTCCATTGCGAATTTTTATAATTGCAGTTAGTCTGCGAGCCAATGAGTTCTAGAAAAGGGGAGAACCGGAATGTCTCAATATGCAGACCTCAAAGCGCAGATCGCCAAATTGCAGGCACAAGCGGAAGAAGCGCGGCGTACTGAAATCGACAATGTGATCGCCGACATCCGCCAAAAGATCGCTGAATACGGTCTGACGGCTCAAGACCTCGGCTTCGCGGTCGCCGCCAAGCGTGGCCGCCCGCCCAAGAAGGCGCCGCTACCGGCAAAGTACCAGGATCCGAAGTCGGGCAATACGTGGAGCGGGCGCGGCAAACCGCCCAAGTGGATCGTCGGTAAGAATCGCGAGCGCTTTTTGATTGGCGCGGCTTGAGCCGATTGGCGGTCGAGGCGAAAGCCAACTGAAGGATTATTGGCACTCGGTCTTTATTTGCTGAGTGCCAATCCGCGATGGAAGCGCATCCATACCGGTATTAAAAAAAGCCGCCCTCGAGGGGCGGCTTTTCTGGACAAAGAAGCGGGTTAACTTGGATTCGCCGCTCGCGCAAACGATTCACACGACAAATTGACTCACTATTGATCTGCAAATCGGAAACGCCGTAAGCGACGATAAGCCGCGAGTTTCGATACTCGAGCGGCAGAGCGAGAACTGCCCGGCCGCTTGAAACCGCGTTTAGCCCACCGCGACCTGGCGCAACACCGGGCGGCGCGTGGCTTCGATCAGTGCCGAATAGCCATCCACGTAATTCTGGGCCATCGTCTTCGAGCTGAAGCGGCGTTCGAACTGGGCGCGGATTTCGGTGCGCGACAATTCGTCCAGGCGTTGCAGCGCCGCGACCGCGCCTTGCACGTCCTCGACGATGTAACCCGTCACGCCATGGTCGATCACTTCCGGCACCGAACCGCGGTTGAACGCGATCACCGGTGTGCCGCACGCCATCGACTCGATCATTACGAGGCCGAACGGCTCCGACCAGTCGATCGGGAACAGCAGCGCCTTGGCGCCGGACAGGAATTCGGGCTTCTGCGCTTCATTGATCTCGCCGACGAATTCCACATGCGCCAGCGACAGCAGCGGCTCGATTTCGCGCTTGAAGTATTCCTGGTCAGCCTTGTCCACCTTGGCGGCGATCTTCAGCGGCAAACCGCTTTGTGCAGCGATCTTGATAGCCGTATCGACGCGCTTCTCCGGACAAATGCGGCCGAGGAACGCCAGATACTCCGGCTTCTTATGGGTTTGCGGCGTGAGCAGTTGCTCCGGCAGACCGTGGTAAATGGTGTTGAGCCAGTTTGCTTGCGGCAGCGGCGCACGCTGCGAATCGGAAATCGAGACTACCGGCACGTTGGAGAATGCATCGAACACGGGTTGCAGTTCCGGCAAGTCGAGGCGGCCGTGCAGCGTCGTCACGAATGGCGTGTCCATCGTCGTGAAGAGCGGGAACGGCATGTAGTCGAGGTGGAAGTGCAGCACGTCGAACTCGTGCGCGACCTTGCGGACCTTTTCCATCATCAGGACGTGCGGAGCGAGCGCATCGCGGATCGTCGGATCGAGGCGCAGCGCACGAGGCCAGCAGGCGTCGAGGTTCGCGGAGGTGACCGAGTCGCCGCTCGCAAACAGCGTGACGTCGTGGCCGAGGTCGACCAGTGCTTCGGTCAGATACGACACGACGCGTTCGGTGCCACCGTAAAGTTTCGGCGGAACAGCTTCATACAACGGCGCAATTTGTGCGATTCGCATGCGTTTTCTCCTAATCAGAACGGCATCGCACAGCGGCGCTCGAGTAGAGCGAGGAGCGAATGCCTGACGGACGGTTGGGCGCGGTAAGCCGCCGCCCGGGGGTGTTCCGAACCTGCATCGGGTAATCCCTTAGCTTCATTATCGGGATCGGCCGAGCTAATTCGAGTTATTTTTCAAACGCTTAATGTTGTTACAGCGCGAAACATGGTGCGTTACAGGTCGTCAGGACGCTGATCTCGGTCGAGGAGGAGAGCCGCCGGATGATTATTCGAACGCTGAGAAGCCCTCAGCAAGGCGCGGGCCCGAAACATGGAGCGCGACGCCTACACGGCGCACATTGCAGAGAAGTGAAAACGTCTTATAATTCCCGCTCACCGCTGTAACGGTGCGGACCATGAGTCGCTCAGACTCACCATCTGGTTCACATCAGTGAAAGCAGCATGTTCAAGGCGCATTGGAAAACTCCAGATCGCGCACCTTCGCTCTCCGCAAACCCGCTCTCCGACTCGCCTTTGTAGGAAAAATTCCTACACGAATGACGGATTAATCCGTCAACGAGGCTGGGTGTCTGTCCGATTTTCGTCCGCCCCCCCTTTCGACACAATGCTCGCAAGACCAGAAACGAGCCGATTCGCGCGGATTAAGTGCGCGCGTCCGAGCAAACGTTTCCGTAACGGCCTGACCAGCCAGATACACCCCGGGGGAATCATGAGCGCGACAAGCGATATGCTCAATGAGATCAGAGAAGTCAACCTGTCTTATCTCCTGCTCGCCCAGCGACTGCTGCGCGAAGACAAGCCGATGGGCATGTTTCGCATGGGGATTTCGGACCAGTTAGCCGATGTGCTCGCCAATCTGTCGTTGGCGCAGACCGTCAAGCTGGCGGCGTCCAATCAGGTGTTGTGCCGTTTCCGTTTCGACGACCATGCCGTGCTGTCCGCTCTGGCGGACAAAGGCAAATCCAGCGCCGTGGCCCAGGCGCATTCCGCGATCCTGATGGCAAGCCAGCCAGTCGAGCACCTCGGCTGATGGCACGTTGTAATTCAAACAAAGCGATCAGGACGGGGGAAGCGCAAACGGATGGCCTATAAGAGTGTTGTGCTCGAAGTCAGGGAAATCACCCTGGCGATCGAACTGATCGAGCTTGGCGCGCGTTTGCAATTGCTGGAAGCGGAAACCAGTCTGTCGCGCGACCGGCTCATCAAGCTATATAAAGAGCTGAAAGGGGTTTCACCGCCCAAGGGTATGTTGCCGTTTTCGACCGACTGGTTCATGACCTGGCAGCCGAACTTTCACTCCTCGCTGTTCTACAACATCTACCGCTTCATGGCCGGCCATGGCGGCTGCCCGACGATCCAGTCGATCGTGAAGAGCTACCGGCTGTACCTCGAACACGTCCAGCTGCACGACGACGAGCCCGTGCTCAGTCTCACGCGCGCCTGGACGCTGGTGCGCTTTTTCGACTCCGGAATGCTGCAAATGACCGCCTGCTGCCGCTGCGGGGGACATTTTGTCGCGCACGCGCACGATCCGCAGCATGCGTTCGTCTGCGGCCTGTGTCAGCCGCCTTCGCGCGCCGGTAAGACAAAGAAATTCGCCGACGCCCGGGCCCGCGAGAGCCTCGCCGCGGTCGAAGCCTGACCTGCAAAGCGGCCGCCGGTACGTGGCGCGCCTTCCATCGCCCATGCGGCGGGCCTTCCAGCCCGCCCACGCCGTGGCCGGTCCCGCCGGAGCGCCAACCGGCCGCATCCGCCTCTGGTTTACACCGGAGCGACGAGCCGCTTTTCCGCCAAAGTTTTCCGCTTCGTTGCCGTAAACCAGATTAACGACGGTCACCGTCGCTTCTTTGTGAGGGCTCGGCAGTGCTGATTTTCGTGGGAACACTCGTGACGCTTTTGTCCGTTTTCGGCGGTTACGCGCTGGAAGGCGGTCATCTCGGCGCGCTGCTGCAGCCCGTTGAAGTGCTGATGATCGTCGGCGCCGGGGTCGGCGCATTCATTCTGGGTAACGGAATGAAGACGATCAAGGCCACGCTGCGCGTCATTCCAACCCTGTTCAAGGGCGCGAAGTACAACAAGGACGTCTATATGGAGCTGATGGCGCTCCTCTACGTCCTGCTGGCCAAGGCGCGCAAGGAAGGCACGCTGACGCTGGAAGCAGATATCGACGATCCGTCGAAGAGTCCGATCTTCACCCAGTACCCGAAGATTCTCGCGGACCATCACATCATCGAATTCCTGACCGACTACCTGCGCTTGATGGTGGGCGGCAACATGAACGCGTTCGAGATCGAAAGCCTGATGGACGAGGAGATCGAGACGCATCACCAGGAAGGCGAGGCGCCCGCTCACGCGCTGAACAAGGTCGGCGACGCCATGCCGGCGTTCGGTATCGTGGCCGCGGTGATGGGCGTGGTGCATACCATGGCCTCCGCGGACAAGCCGCCTGCGGTGCTCGGCGAGATGATCGCGCAGGCGCTGGTCGGCACCTTCCTCGGCATTCTGCTTTCGTACGGGCTGATCGGGCCGCTCGCGAGCGTCGCCGAACAGCGCGTGACCGAGTCGACCAAGATGTTCCAGTGCATCAAGGTGACGATTCTGGCCAGCCTGAACGGTTACGCGCCGGCGATCGCCGTCGAGTTCGGCCGCAAGGTGCTCTTCTCGACTGAACGCCCGTCGTTCGCCGAGCTGGAAGAGCACGTGCGCCGCGTCAAGGCCAAATAACGGGCGCCGGGAACCGAACTCATGAGCAAGGACAAAGACCGCGCCATTGTCGTCAAGCGCTCCGCACCGAAGAAAGCCGGCCACCACGGCGGCGCGTGGAAGCTCGCGTATGCGGACTTCATGACCGCGATGATGGCTTTTTTTCTGCTGATGTGGCTGCTCAGTTCGGCGTCCACGGTGCAGCTGAGGGGCATTGCCGACTACTTCAATCAGCCGCTGAAGATCACGCTGTGGGGCGGCGACCGCAGCGCCGAGGACTCGAGCATTCTAAAGGGCGGCGGCCGCGATATCTCGACCGACGCGCAAGGCGTGACGCGCTCAAGCGAAGGTTCGAACAATCGCGCCGAGCACAGCGCCGCGCACGGCAGCGAAGACTCGATGAAGCAGTTGCAAGGCGAGCTGGAGCGTCGCGAGCAGGTTCGCCTGCACGATCTGCAGGTCAAGCTGATGGCCGCGATCGAAGCGAATCCGGTGCTGCGCCAGTTCAAGCAGCAGATCCGCATCGACTCGACGCTGACCGGCCTGCGCATCGAGATCGTCGACTCGCAGAAGCGGCCCATGTTCGCGACCGCGAAAGACCAGGTCGAGCCGTATATGCGCGACATCCTGCGCGAAATCGGCCATACGCTGAACGACGTGCCGAACCGCATCATCGTGCAAGGCCACACCGACGCCGCGCAGTACGCCGGCGGCGAGAAAGGCTACAGCAACTGGGAACTGTCCGCGGACCGCGCCAACGCGTCGCGCCGCGAGCTGGTCGCCGGCGGCATGGACGAAGCGAAGGTGATGCGCGTGCTCGGCCTCGCGTCGACGCAGAACCTGAACAAGGCGGACCCGATGGATCCGGAGAACCGCCGCATCAGCATCATCGTGCTGAACAGGAAGTCGGAGGAGGCGCTGAATCATGACGACTCCACCACGACCACCTTGTCGGACGACGCAGCCGGCTCCAAGCCGTTGCTGCAAAAGCTTGCGCAGCCGGTGACGGTTGCACCGAAGTTGCCGGCGGCAGTGCCGTCGGCCCAGTAACAGACAGCGATGGCCCTGCTGCTCGACGCGCCCCGCTGGCGCGGACAGCGGGGCGGTCCAATAGCAAAAAGCGCAGCGAGGTTTTCATGATCAGGCACATCCTGGCAATCGACGATTCGGCATCGATGCGGCAGATTCTCGCCGCCACGCTGACGACGGCCGGCTACGAGGTGACGCTCGCGGCGGACGGCAACGAAGGGCTCGAAAACGCGCTCGCCATGTCGTTCGACCTCGTGCTGACCGACCAGTACATGCCGGGCAAAACCGGCCTCGATCTGATCGCCGCGCTGCGCAACAACCCGGCTTACCAGGCCACGCCCATCCTCGTCCTCACGACGGAATCGGGCGAGCCGTTCAAGGAAGCGGCGCGAGCCGCGGGCGCGACCGGCTGGATCGAAAAGCCGCTCGACCCGGACATGCTGACCGAACTGGTGGCGGCGCTAGCCGAGCCAGACCACGCGTAAGCGCCACATAGACCCAGTTAAAGAAGCTCTCGACGCGGCGGCACGGCAGCCCAAGCCCAAGCCAAGACAGGAACTCTCGCGGTGACCCAGGCATGACACTCGACATCACTCAGTTCTATCAGACGTTCTTCGACGAAGCGGACGAACTGCTCGCGCAGATGGAGCAGTTGCTGCTCAATCTGGATATCGCTCACCCGGACCCCGAAGACCTCGCGGCAATTTTCCGCGCGGCGCATTCAATCAAGGGCGGCGCGGCGACGTTCGGTTTTACCGCGCTGACGGAAACGACCCACATTCTCGAATCGCTGCTCGACCGCGCGCGCAATAACGAACTCGTGTTGCGCAAGGACATGATCGACACGTTCCTCGAAACCAAGGACGTGTTGTCCGGCCAACTCGCCGATTACCGCGCGAGCGCCGAACCGGACGCGGCCACGGCGAAGGCGATTTGCGCGAAGCTCGAACGCCTGAACGCGGAAAGCCGCGACGGCGCGGCACCGGCTGCGGCCGCAGCACCCGCTGCGGCGAGCGCGGCACCGGCTGTAACCCAGGCAGTACGGGAAATACAGGCAGCAGAGGCAGTACAAGGCGGTACCCCGCCAGAGCACGTCGTCGAACAGGCGGTGCAGGCGGCGGGCGAATGGATTGACGGCGAACCGGCACAGACCGGGCAAGCCGTGGGAGCCGGCGAAGAAGCCGGTCCCCATCTGAAAATTACGCTACGGGGCGTTGGTGAGAAGGACCAGGAACTGCTGGCCGAAGAGCTCGGCAACCTGGGCAACATCGTCGGGCAGGTCAAGAGCGGCGGCGATCTGACGCTGTGGCTCGCGACCGATGTGACCTCCGACGACATCATCGCCGTGTGCTGTTTCGTGATCGACGAAAGTCAGATCGTGATCGGCCGCGGCACCGCACCGGCGGACGACACGCAGCAAGGCGAACCTGGAACGCCCGACGCCGCCGACTCGTCCCCGGCGCAAGCAGTACAGGCAACTCAGGCGGACCACGCAGCATCGCCGGCACCGGCGGCCGGCACCGCTGCACCCGCATCTACGGCCACGCACGGCCTGTTCGACACACCGGCCGCGTCGGCGCCGGCCGCGGCTCAACCCGCGGCGGCCACGAGCGCACCGGCGCCAGCGCCGGCGAGCGCAGCCGCACCCGCCGAGCAGGACCGCAAGGCGGCACGTCCGGCCGCGGCGGCGGGCGGCGCGGAAGGCAGCTCGATTCGCGTCGGCGTCGAAAAGGTCGATCAGCTGATCAACCTGGTCGGCGAACTGGTGATCACGCAAGCCATGCTCGCGGAAACCACCAGCACGTTCGACCCGGCGCTGCATGACCGCCTCTTCAACGGCATGGCGCAGCTGGAGCGCAACGCGCGCGATTTGCAGGAAGCGGTGATGTCGATCCGCATGATGCCGATGGATTACGTGTTCAGCCGCTTCCCGCGACTGGTGCGCGATCTGGCGGCGAAACTCGGCAAGGAAGTGGAACTCGTCACCTTCGGGCAAGCGACCGAACTCGACAAGAGCCTCATCGAACGGATCATCGATCCGTTGACTCACCTCGTGCGCAACAGTCTCGACCACGGCATCGAAACCGTGGAAGCGCGGCGCGCGGCGGGCAAGGATTCGACCGGCCAGCTGGTGCTGTCGGCCGCGCATCACGGCGGCAACATCGTCATCGAAGTGAGCGACGACGGCGCGGGCCTGCGCCGCGACAAGATTCTCGCGAAGGCGGCCAAGCAGGGCATGCAGGTCAGCGAGACCATGAGCGACGAAGAAGTCTGGAACCTGATTTTCCTGCCGGGCTTCTCGACGGCGGAGCAGGTCACCGACGTGTCGGGCCGTGGCGTCGGCATGGACGTGGTGAAGCGCAACATCCAGTCGATGGGTGGTCACGTGGAAATCACCTCGCACGCCGGCAAGGGCAGCACCACGCGCATCGTGTTGCCGCTCACGCTGGCGATTCTCGACGGCATGTCGGTCAAGGTCGGCAACGAGATTTTCATTCTGCCGCTGAACTTCGTGATGGAGTCGCTGCAGCCGCAAGCCGAAGACATCTACACGGTCGCCAACGGCGAGCGCGTGGTGCGGGTGCGCGGTGAATACCTGCCGCTGGTGGCATTGCACGAAGTGTTCAACGTCGAAGGGGCGAAGCAGGAACCGACGCAAGGCATTGTCACCATCATGCAAACCGAGGGGCGCCGCTTTGCGATGCTGATCGACGAGCTGGTGGGCCAGCAGCAGGTCGTCGTGAAGAATCTGGAAACGAACTACCGCAAGGTGCACGGCATTTCCGCCGCGACCATTCTCGGCGACGGCAGCGTCGCGCTGATCGTGGACGTCGCCGCGCTGAACCGCGAAACACGTCACGCGCACGGCGCGCTGAGCCTCGCATGATGTCCGTCACATTCGCCGCAACAGTAACACTTACTCAACTCATTTCATCCCAACCGTTTGGGGGCTAACGTGGCAGAAGTCCAATCCATCAATTCGAGCGTCGCGAACGCGACCGGTGCGAATAGCCGCCGCGACGCGCAGCAGGCAGACGCCGGCGGTCAGGAATTCCTCGTCTTCACGCTCGGCGCCGAAGAGTACGGCATCGACATTCTCAAGGTGCAGGAAATTCGCGGCTACGACAACGTGACGCGGATCGCCAATGCGCCCGAGTTCATCAAGGGCGTGATCAATCTGCGCGGCATCATCGTGCCGATCGTCGACATGCGCATCAAGTTCCATCTGGGCCGTGTCGAGTATGACCACCAGACGGTGGTGATCATCCTGAACGTCGCGCATCGCGTGGTCGGGATGGTGGTGGACGGCGTGTCGGACGTGCTGACGCTCGCCACCGACCAGATCATGCCGGCGCCGGAATTCGGCGCCACGCTGACGACCGAGTACCTCACGGGGCTGGGCACGGTCGACGGCCGCATGCTGATCCTGATGGACATCGAGAAGCTGATGACCAGCCGCGAAATGGCGCTGATCGAAACGCTCGGCGCCTGACGGCGGCAGACTTCACGAAAAAACGATTGGGATAGGGAGCATCGAAATGCTGAGCAGGTGGTCGATTCGCACGTCGTTGACGATGGTGGGGATCATTCTGGTCGCGCTGACCGTGGTGGTCGGCGTACTTGGGCTGAGCGCGTTGAATCGCGCGAGTCAATCGCTCGACCGCATTGCGCGCGGCGATCTGGTCGCCATTCACGCGCTCGACGATGCCTCGGCGTACCTGCTGCGCTCGCGCGTGTCGCTGGACCGCTTCAATGCGTTGAGCGCGGCGGGCGACACGGAGCAGGCGAAGAAGGTGCTCGATCGTGCGGAGGAGTTGTACGGTAAGGGCAATCAGAGCTGGCAGATGTATCTCGACGCGCCCAAGAGCGGCGTGGAGCAGGCGCAGCTCGACGAACTGCTGGCGCGCCGTACGGCGGTGATGCGTGAAGGCCTGGAACCGGAGTTCGCCGCGCTGCGTGCGAACGATCTGGCCGCCTACCACGCGATCGCGGATACGAAGATCAGCCCGATGTTCGTGTCTTACGACAACGCGGCCTCGGCGGTCGTCAAGAGCTTGCAGCAGCAGGCCGTGGATCAGCAAGCGAGCGCGCAATCGAACATCTCGCTGATGACGACGCTGATCATCGCCGTCACGGCGCTCGCACTGCTTCTCGTGGTGGGCATCCGCTTCGCGCTGCGCGGCCTGATCGTGCAGCCGCTCGCCGACGCGACGGCGTGCTTCGAGCGCATCGCCGCGGGCGATCTGTCGGAGACGATCAACGTTTTCAGCCGCAATGAAATCGGGCGGCTGTTCGCCGGCATCAAGCGCATGCAGGACAGCATGTCGACGATGGTGAAGGCGGTTCACAGCAGCACGGAATCGATCGACACCGGCGCGCGCGAAATCGCCATGGGCAACACCGACCTGTCGCAGCGCACCGAACAGCAGGCCGCCTCGCTGCAGGAAACCGCGTCGAGCATGGAGCAGTTGACCGGCACCGTGCGGCAGAACGCCGAGAACGCGCGTCAGGCGAGCCAACTGGCCGTCAACGCATCCGACATCGCCACGCGCGGCGGCGACGTGGTGGGTCAGGTCGTCACGACCATGCAGGACATCGCGAGCAGTTCGAACAAGGTCGTCGACATCATCGGCGTGATTGAAGGCATTGCTTTCCAGACCAATATTCTCGCGTTGAACGCGGCAGTCGAAGCCGCGCGCGCCGGCGAACAGGGCCGTGGCTTCGCGGTGGTGGCGGGCGAAGTGCGCAGTCTCGCGCAGCGCAGCGCGAGCGCCGCGAAGGAAATCAAGGAACTGATCGGCGACTCGGTCGACAAGGTGCAAAGCGGCTCGGCGCTGGTCGGCCGCGCGGGCACCACGATGGAGGAGATCGTGCAGGCCGTGCGTCGCGTGACCGACATCATGGGCGAAATCAGCGCGGCGTCCGAGGAGCAATCGGGCGGCATCGAACAGGTGAATCGCGCGGTCGTGCAGATGGACGAAGTCACGCAGCAGAACGCCGCGCTGGTCGAACAGGCGGCGGCCGCGGCGGCCTCGCTCGAAGATCAGACGCGTCAGTTGCAGGCCGTGGTGAATGGCTGGAAAGTGGCCGGCGGCGCGGTGCATAACAGCGCGGCGGCAACGCGTTCGCAAGCGACGGCGTCACGCGTGACCAGCAGCAAGAGCAAGCCGGCGGCCAAAGCCGCGCCACATGCCTCCGTGAACGGCGGCACGGCGCAGCCGGCGGCAAACACAGCATCGGCTTCGGCTTCGGCGAGCCACGACGCAGGCGCCGCGCGTGTCGAACCGGCGCTCAAGCCGAAGACGGCCCGCGCGGCATCCGAATCCGCAGCACGTCCGGCCGCAGTGAGCGCGGCCACGGCGGGCTCGGATGCGGATTGGGAAACATTCTAGGAAGTGGCACAAAGACATGCAGTCATTCGGCATCTCGCTCCATGAGGGGCGAATCATCGAAGCACGCTTTATCAGCGTGTCGCGGGCCGACTGCATGGTGGCGGAACTCGCGGGCGGGCGCGACCCCGCGAACACAATCCCTTCTACCCGGGGCGATTGTCCGGGCGGAAAGCGGGATGGCTCGTATCGCAGGCAGGAACTCTCATGATGGCAACGCGCGCACAGCAACGTCCGGACCGGGCTGACCCGGTTAGATCCGGCGAACAGGCACGGGATTTCGAATTCACGTCGGCGGACTTCGCTCGCATTCGCGAACTGATTCACCGCAGCGCGGGCATTTCGCTGTCGGATCACAAGCGCGACATGGCGTACAGCCGTCTGGCGCGGCGTCTGCGCACCCGCGGCCTCGACACCTTCAAGCAGTATCTCGACCTGCTCGAAGCGGAAAACGATCCGGCCGAGTGGGAAGCGTTCACCAATGCGCTGACCACCAACCTGACGGCGTTCTTTCGCGAGGCGCATCACTTTCCGATCCTCGCCGATTTCGTGCCGCGCCGCGCGCAGCCGGTTTCGGTGTGGTGCTCGGCGGCGTCGACCGGTGAAGAGCCGTACTCGATTGCGATGACGCTGATCGAAGCGCTCGGCGACAGCGGCGCGCGCCAGGCCTCGGTGCTCGCCACCGATATCGATACGCAAGTGCTCGCCAAAGCCGAAGCCGGCATGTACCAGTTCGATCAGGTGAAGCACCTCTCGCCCGAGCGGCTCAAGCGCTTCTTCCTGAAGGGTACTGGCGCGCACGCGGGCATGGTCAAGGTGCGCCCGGAAGTGCGCGCGCTAGTGCGCTTCGAGCAACTCAATCTCACCGACCGCGATTACCAATTGCGTTCGCAGTTCGACGCGATCTTCTGCCGCAACGTGATGATCTATTTCGACAAGCCGACGCAGGCGCAAGTGCTCTCACGCTTCGAGCCGCTGATGAAGTCGGGCGGATTGCTGTTCGCCGGCCACTCGGAAAACTTCACGTATGTCACGCAGGCATTCAAGCTGCGCGGCCAGACCGTCTACGAATTGACGCGTGACGCGACCGGCGCGCGTGCGCCGACGGCGACCCGCGGCCCGGCGACGGCATCGCATCACACGGCGAGCGGGGTGACGGTATGAGCAGCGCTTTGCCCATTGCCACCAATCTGTACTTCGACAACCACTTCCAGCGCCCCGGCGTGAAGCTGTTGCCGAACGAGTTCTACACCACGCACGAAGACATGGTGCTGGTCACCGTGCTCGGCTCCTGCGTCGCGGCCTGCATCCAGGATCGCACGGCGGGCATCGGCGGCATGAATCACTTCATGTTGCCCGACGACGGCGCGGACGTCGCGCAGGCGGCATCGGATTCGATGCGCTACGGCGCCTATGCAATGGAAGTGCTGATCAACGAACTGATCAAGGCCGGCGGGCGGCGCGAGCGTTTCGAAGCCAAGGTATTCGGCGGCGGCGCCGTGCTCGCCGGTATGACGACGATGAACATCGGCGACCGCAATTCGGAGTTCGTGCGCCGCTATCTGGCGGTGGAGAAAATCCGCATCGTCGCCGAGGACTTGCAGGGCTCGCACCCGCGGAAGGTGGCGTTCATGCCGCGCACGGGCCAGGTGATGGTGAAGAAGTTGCGCCTGCAGCAGGAAGCGGGCGTGGCCGAGCGCGAACAGGCGCTGATGCGGCAAAGCGCCGAAGCGCGCGCCGAGCGGCTCGCCGCGGCGCGCAAGCGGGTGGAACTGTTCTCGACGCCGGCCGCGCCGAGAGCCAAGGTCGAACTGTTTTCGAGTTCCGCAGGCGCCCGTCCGAAGGTCGAGCTGTTCGGCTCGCCGGCGGGAACAGCGGCGGGCAGTGCGGGCGTAGGCGCAGCAAAGCCACGCATCGAACTGTTCGGAACGCGCCCGATTAATTCAAACAACGCCAGAACTACAGAGGAGGCGTGAGCGCTGTGCAAAAGATCAAAGTACTGTGCGTCGACGATTCGGCGCTGATCCGCAGCCTGATGACGGAAATCATCAACGGTCAGCCGGATATGACGGTGGTGGCGACCGCACCCGACCCGCTGGTCGCGCGCGATCTCATCAAACAGCACAATCCGGACGTGTTGACGCTCGACGTCGAAATGCCGCGCATGGATGGTCTCGATTTCCTCGAGAAGCTGATGCGCCTGCGGCCGATGCCGGTCGTGATGGTGTCGTCGCTGACCGAGCGCGGCAATGAAATTACGCTGCGCGCGCTCGAACTCGGCGCGGTCGACTTCGTCACCAAGCCGAAAGTCGGCATTCGCGACGGTATGCTCGACTACTCGGAAAAGCTCGCCGACAAGATTCGCGCCGCCGCGCGCGCGCGCGTACGCCAGGCCGCGCCGGTGCAGCACGCGGCTGCACATGCGACGCAGGCGCCGGTCGGCGCGGCACCGCTCTTCAACAATCCGCTGCTCAGTACGGAGAAGCTGATCATCGTCGGCGCGTCGACGGGCGGCACGGAAGCGATCCGCGAAGTGCTGGTGCCGCTGCCGCCCGATGCGCCCGCCGTGCTGATCGCGCAGCATATGCCGCCGGGCTTCACAAAATCTTTTGCGCAACGCCTCAATGGTTTGTGCCGGATTACCGTTAAAGAGGCAGAGCACGGCGAACGCGTGCTGCCGGGACATGCTTACATTGCGCCCGGCCACGCTCATCTGTTGCTTGCCCGCAGTGGTGCGAACTATATTGCTCACCTGTCGGACGAGCCGCCGGTGAACCGGCATCGTCCGTCGGTGGACGTGCTGTTCCGTTCGGCCGCGCAGCATGCGGGCAAGAACGCGGTCGGCGTGATTCTGACCGGGATGGGGCGCGACGGCGCGGCTGGACTGCTGGACATGAAAAAGGCAGGGGCGTACACCCTTGCGCAGGACGAAGCGAGCTGTATCGTGTTCGGCATGCCGCGTGAAGCGATTGCGCTCGGCGCGGCGGACGAGATCGCAGCGTTGCCGGAAATGAGCCGACGTGTGATGGCGCGTCTCTCGGCAATGGGCGACCGCGTTCAGCGGGTATGATGCGGGCCGGTAGGATTTGAGGCGCTGGTTTGAGGCGCGAGTTGAGCGGTCAGGCGCCGCACCATGGATCAAGCAAAGGGAATGAAATGGATAAGGGAATGAAGATTCTGGTTGTTGACGACTTTCCGACGATGCGCCGGATCGTCCGCAACCTCCTCAAGGAACTCGGCTATTCGAATGTCGACGAGGCGGAAGACGGCGCGGCCGGTCTCGCGCGCCTGCGTGGCGGTACGTACGAGTTCGTGATTTCCGACTGGAACATGCCCAACCTCGACGGTCTGGCGATGCTCAAGGAGATCCGCGCCGACGCCAACCTCACGCACCTGCCGGTGCTGATGGTGACGGCCGAATCGAAGAAGGAAAACATCATCGCGGCGGCGCAGGCCGGCGCGAGCGGTTATGTCGTCAAGCCGTTCACGGCCGCGACGCTCGACGAGAAGCTCAACAAGATTCTCGAGAAGATGGCCAAAGCCGGGAGCTGATGTGAATCTGCCGACCAACGCGCAAGGAGCCGACGCGGCCAACGAGAGCGGCGACTTCGCGTCCGACCGCATCCTCGCCCGTATTGGACAACTGACGCGCACGCTGCGCGACTCGATGCGCGAGCTCGGGCTCGACAAGCATGTCGAGCGTGCGGCCGAAGCCGTGCCCGATGCCCGCGACCGCCTGAAGTACATCGCGGATATGACAGAGCAGGCCGCCGAACGCGTCCTGTCCGCTATCGACGTCGCGAAGCCGATCCAGGAGCAGCTGCAGAAAGACGCGGGCGAGCTCGACGCGCGTTGGGAGCAGTGGTACGCGGCGCCGATCGAACGCGAGGAAGTGCGCGCGCTGATGAACGACACGCGGACCTTCCTGCGCGGCGTGCCCGACGCGACCAGCGCGACCAACTCGCAGCTCATGGAGATCATGCTGGCGCAGGACTTCCAGGATCTGACCGGCCAGGTCATCAAGAAGATCACGGATGTCGTGTATCTGATCGAGCAGCAGTTGCTCGGCGTGCTGGTCGAGAACATCGCGCTCGAACGGCGCGAACAGTTCGCGGCGAACGCGGCGGCGCTGGCGGCCGAAGTCTCGCCGACCGGCAGCCCCGAACATCTGCTGAACGGTCCGCAAATCAATCCGGAAGGCAAAACGGACGTGGTGCAGGACCAGTCGCAAGTCGACGATCTGCTCGCCAGCCTCGGCTTCTGAGCTGCCGGCGCGACGCCGCGTCGCGCCCGCCCACCACGGGCGCCGGGCCGAAGCAGAACCTATAGCAAGCCACGCGCCCGCGTGTGCTTGCTGTCTGCCGACACAAACCACAGGCATACTACGAACTCAAGCAGCGGCACGGCGCTCCGGTGAAGACACGCGCCGGACGGTGGCACGATGGGGACAAACCCTCCGCAGTGCGACCGCAGCGGTGCCGTATGATCTGCATACATGCAGCCGGTTTGCACCACGTGCGAACCGAGCAGCAGCTCGGGAGGAGCCTTGTCATGTGGAGTCGTGTACGCCGCGCCGGGATCGTTACGGCGCTTGCTTTGCCCTGTTCGCTCATCGCCGTGCAGTCCGCTCATGCGGGACTGGGCGGCGCCCCAATGACACCGCCCACGGGCGCGTCGGTCTCGTCACGTATCGTTCAGCCCGGCAGCAGCGCCGTCAACGCGGCGCAGAGCGTGATGCGCTCCGCATCCAACGCCGGGTCTTCCGCTACGGCTTCCACGTCTTACACCGTGCGTGAGACGGCGCTCGGCAACGGCACCGTGGTCCGCGAATATCTCGCCTCGGACGGCTCCGTGTTCGGCATTGCCTGGCGCGGCCCGCAAATGCCGGATCTGAACGATCTGCTCGGCAGCTATTTCCCGCAGTATGTGGCCGGCGTGAAGGCGGTGCGCGCGGCACGCGGCGGCAGCCGCGGCCCGGTCGCGGTCGACCAGAGCGGCCTCGTGGTGCGCTCCGGCGGCCACATGGGCTCGTTCAATGGCCAGGCGTGGTTGCCTCCGGCGCTGCCCGCCGGCGTCAGCGGTTCAGATATCCAGTAATAGCGAGGACGAGACATGCGAACCAAGCATATTGCTGTGAAGCTCAAGGGCTGGATGCAGGCCGTCGTGGCCGTGGCTTTGGTGTCCGCGCTCGTCGCCTGCGGCGGCGGTGGCGGCTCCAATAACGATTCATCGAACGCGCTGAACGGCGGCTCGCTGCCGGCCAGTCCGACCCAGCAGCCGATCGCCGCGACCGCGGCGAATACCGTGCCCATCACCGTCGGCCGGGGCGTGAACGGCGTCATCAATATCCCGGCGGTCAGCGTAAAAATATGCGCGCCCGGCTCGACCACGAATTGTCAGACTATTGACAATATCCAGGTCGATACCGGTTCTTACGGGCTGCGCGTGGTCAGCTCGGTCGTGAACCCCTCGCTGCTCAGTGCGTTGCAGCCCATCACCATCGGCGGCGCCCAGCTCGCCGAGTGCGCGACCTTCGCGGACGGCTTCACGTGGGGCACGGTGCGCACCGCGACCATCGCGATCGGTGGCGAGACGACCACGGCGGCGATTCCGATGCAGATCATCGGCGACAAGGATTCGAGCACCGTGCCCACGCGCGGCTGCGGCAGCGGTTCGGCCGAAAACAAGGTCGACGATCTCGGCGCCAACGGCATTCTCGGCATTGGCACGGCGCCGACCGATTGCGGCACGACCTGCTCGGACCCGGCGCAGGCGGCCAACTTCAGCAACTACTTCGCCTGTCCGGGCGGCGTGTCGTGCGCCCGCACGGCGGTGCCGCTCGCGCAGCAAGTCGCCAATCCGGTCCCGTATTTCCCGGTCGACAACAACGGCGTGATCGTGCAGATGCCGCCGGTGTCGAATACCGGCGCGTCGTCGGCCACCGGCACGTTGGTGTTCGGCGTCGGTACGCAGGCGAACAATGCGCTCACCGGGGTCCAGCTTTTTACCACCGACGCCTTCGGTGACATGGACAACAGCGTGTTCAACGGCACGAAGGTGCAAGCCTTCCTCGATTCGGGCTCGAACGCCTACTTCTTCGGCGATAGCTCCCTCGCGCAGTGCGGCAGCAACTTTGCGGGCTTTTACTGCCCGTCGTCGGCGCAGACACGCACGCTGACGCTGGTCGGGCTGAACAATGCGCAGGCGAGCGCCAGCATCGGCATCCTGAGTGCGGCGACGCTGTTCAGCAACGGCAGCAACTACGCGTTCAACGACCTCGCAGGGCAGATCGGCGGCAACAGCAGCTTCGATCTCGGGTTGCCGTTCTTCTACGGCCGCCATGTGTATTACGGCATCGATCAGACCGCAAATGGCGGTCAAACGCCTTTCGTGGCGTTTTGATCGAAGCGTCGCACTGAAGCCTGAGACCGGACCGGCGCTCGCGCGAGACCGCGCGCGTGTCCGGTCCGGCCGCGAGCGGTCGCATCGCGTCAGCAAGGCCGACCGGCTGGCTTTCCGGCCGTCTCCATCCCTCGAAATACCCCCCTTTCTCCGCCCTTATCCGCCGATCGGTGCTTGCGTCGAGCGGGAATAATCGCTCTCACTGGAAAGAGGCGTCGTGCCTCAGCCGACTGGAGAGCTTTTGTGGCAGAGGATAGCGACCTCGAAAAAACCGAATCAGCCACTCCCCGGCGCCTGCAGAAGGCGCGCGAGGAAGGGCAGATCGTGCGTTCGCGGGAGCTGTCCACGTTTGCCCTGCTGGCGGCGGGGTTCTTCGGCGTATGGGGGATGTCCGGCAGTATCGGTGAACATTTGCAGGGCATGCTGCGCGGAGCCTTTACGTTCGATCACGCCGGCGCGTTCGAAACGCGCCGCATGATGATCGGCGCGGGCGTGGCAAGCCGCGAAGGGCTGTACGCGCTGCTGCCGATTCTTGCTTTCACCGGCGTCGCCGCCTTGTTCGCACCGATGGCGCTGGGCGGCTGGCAACTGTCGGCGAAAGGCCTGGAGCCGAAATTCGACCGCCTCAATCCGATTGCCGGCCTCGGCAAGATGTTTTCGATCAACGGTCCGATCCAGCTCGGCATGTCGCTCGCAAAGACGCTGGTGGTCGGCGTGATCGGCGGCACGGCGATCTGGAATCGCCGTGAAGAGATTCTCGCGCTGGCGACCCAGCCGTTGCATCTGGCGCTCGCCAACACCGTGCATTTGATCGCCGTGTGCTGCGGCATGACGGTGGCGGGCATGTTCGTCGTCGCCGCGATGGATGTGCCGTATCAACTGTGGCAATTCCACAAGAAGCTGCGCATGACGAAGGAAGAAGTGAAGCGCGAGCATCGCGAAAGCGAAGGCGATCCGCACGTTAAAGGCCGGATTCGCCAGCAGCAGCGCGCGATCGCCCGCCGCCGCATGATGACCAACGTGCCGAAGGCCGACGTGGTGGTGACCAACCCGACGCACTTCGCCGTGGCGCTGCAATACACCGACGGCGAGATGCGCGCGCCGAAGGTGGTCGCCAAAGGCGTCAACCTGGTCGCCGCGCGGATTCGCGAAATCGCCGCCGAAAACAACGTGCCGTTGCTGGAAGCGCCACCGCTCGCGCGGGCGCTGTATCACAACGTCGAACTCAACCGCGAGATTCCGGGCCCGCTGTACGGCGCGGTCGCCGAAGTGCTCGCGTGGGTGTATCAGCTGCGGCGCTTCAAGACTGAAGGCGGCGACGTGCCGCTCGCACCCACCGAACTCGACGTGCCCGCGGAACTCGACAAAGGCGGCGTATCGGACGACGAAGCCGAGCAGGAAGCCGCCGAGACCCTCAACGCTACTAACGACGACGCTCCAGGAGCCTCCGCATGAACGCTCGCGCCGGTTTCCTCGCCCGACGGCCGGATGCCTTGAGCAGCACCAATTTGCGCGCCCTCGCCGGGCCGGTGCTGATCTGCATGATCCTCGGCATGATGATTTTGCCGTTGCCGCCGTTCCTGCTGGATCTGCTGTTCACCTTCAACATCGCGCTTTCGGTGATGGTGCTGCTCGTCAGCATGTACACGATGAAGCCGCTCGATTTCGCCGCATTCCCGAGCGTGCTGCTGTTCTCCACGCTGCTGCGCCTCTCGCTGAACGTGGCATCCACGCGGGTCGTGCTGCTCGAAGGCCATACCGGCCCCGACGCGGCCGGCCAGGTGATCGAGTCGTTCGGCCACTTTCTCGTGGGCGGCAACTTCGCGGTCGGTATCGTCGTCTTCATCATCTTGATGGTCATCAACTTCATGGTGATCACCAAGGGCGCGGGGCGGATCGCGGAAGTGTCCGCGCGCTTCACGCTCGACGCGATGCCCGGCAAGCAGATGGCGATCGACGCCGACCTGAACGCCGGCCTCATCAACGAAGAACAGGCCAGGAAGCGCCGCGCCGAAGTCTCGCAGGAAGCCGAGTTCTACGGCTCGATGGACGGCGCGAGCAAGTTCGTGCGCGGCGATGCGATCGCCGGTTTGCTAATCATGGTGATCAACATCATCGGCGGACTGATCGTCGGTATCGTGCAGCACGACATGAGCTTCGCGGCGGCGGGCAAGAACTACACGCTGCTCACCATCGGTGACGGCCTCGTCGCGCAAATTCCGTCGCTGGTGATTTCGACCGCCGCCGGTGTGATCGTCTCGCGTGTGGCGACCAACGAAGACATCGGCACGCAGCTGACCGGTCAGCTGTTCACTAATCCGCGCGTGTTGATGATCACCGGTTGCATTCTCGTGCTGATGGGCCTGATTCCGGGCATGCCGCACTTCGCGTTTCTAATTCTCGGCGGCGGTCTGATCCAGCTCGGCCGCACGATGAAAAAGCGCGCCGAGGAGCGCAAGAACACCACGGCGCTCGTCGATGTCGCGCCGGCCGCGATGGCGCCGGTCGAAAACACCGAAGCAAGCTGGGACGACGTGACGATGATCGACACGCTCGGCCTCGAAGTCGGCTACCGGCTGATTCCGCTCGTCGACAAGAATTCGGACGGCGAACTGCTCAAGCGGATCAAGAGCATCCGCAAGAAGTTCGCGCAGGAAATCGGCTTTTTGCCGCCGGTCATTCATATTCGCGACAACCTGGAATTGCGGCCGAATGGTTACCGCATCGCGCTCAAGGGCGTCGAAGTGGGCGTCGGCGAAGCGTATCCGGGCCAATGGCTCGCGATCAATCCCGGCCAGGTGTCCGCCGCGCTGCCTGGCACACCGACGCAGGATCCCGCCTTCGGCTTGCCGGCCATCTGGATCGATACGAACCTGCGCGAACAGGCGCAGGTGTATGGCTACACGGTGGTCGATTCGAGCACGGTGGTGGCGACGCATCTGAATCATCTGGTGGTCACGCACGCGTCGGAGCTGCTCGGCCGCCGCGAAGTGCAGGCGCTGCTCGAGCGGATGCAGAAGGACACGCCGTCGCTCGTCGACGATCTGGTGCCGAAGTCGCTGCCGCTCACCACGCTGCAAAAGGTGCTGCAAAACCTGCTGGAAGAAGGCGTGCCGATTCGCGACATGCGCACGATTCTCGAGGCGCTCTCCGAACACACGCCGAAGATCACCGACGCCCACGATCTGACCGCCGCCGTGCGCCTCGCGCTGGGTCGCGCGATCACGCAGCAGTGGTTCCCGGGCGTCGGCGATATGCAGGTGATGGGCCTCGATTCGAATCTCGAACGGGTGCTCTCGCAGGCGCTCTCGACCGGCTCCAATCCGGGTCTCGAGCCGGGACTTGCGCATACGCTGCTGAACGAAACGCAGAAGGCGATGACGCGTCAGCAGAACCTCGGGCTCGCGCCCGTGCTGCTCGTGCAGCATGCATTGCGGCCGATGCTCGCGCGCTTCCTGCGCCGCAGCCTGCCGCAGCTGAAGGTGCTGTCGTATGCGGAGGTGCCCGACACGCGCAATATCAAGGTGGTGAATCTGATCGGCGCGCACGGTTAACGCGGATCGCTCACCGAGGCCGGTTTGTGGCCGATGTCTTTTGCCGGCGCTCATCGAGCGCCGGTTTTCATTCCGGCGCCTGGCTTTTCACGCTGCAAGCAGACGGCGACGTACACGCCGCGTCCGCAAAAGCGCCGTCCGACGCCGCGCGTGTTTCAAACCGGCGTGCGTGTGAATCGAAGCACGTTTCCATCGTCCGAATTGCCCGCGTTTAACGGTCTTTATCCATCGATCGTGCCTCGACGGGTTTCGCAATAATGATCTCAATGGGAAGCGGTATGTTGCCGGTCCGTTAGTCCGTTTACCTCATCGGGGGTCCAGCTTGAACATTCGTAAATTTGTCGGTGCTACCAGTCGTGATGCGCTGCGTCTCGTGCGCGAAGCGTTGGGCGCGGACGCCGTCGTACTGTCCAATCGCACGATGGACGACGGCAGCGTCGAGATCGTCGCACTGGCCGACAGCGACCTCGCCGCCCTCTCGCCGAAAGTCCCGCACGCAGGCGCCGGCGCACCGCAGGCTGGCTCGATGAATACGATGGCTGGACGCCCCGCGCTGACCGCACCGCGCGCCATGCCGGCGGCAGCGCCGATGCAGGCGAATCCGTATGCGAGCGGCATGCCCGATGTGTTCTCGTCGGTGTTCGGCGCAAGCCCCGAAGCCGGTGCGGAGCATCTGGGCAACGGCGCATCCCACACTGATCACACCGACGACGACGCGAGCGACGCATTGGCCGCCGCCCTGAAGCCGGCCGCGAACGCGCCCACGGCGACGTCGGCCGCGCCGGTCAAGGCAGCGGCGCCGATCAAGGCAGCCGCCGCGGTGCCGTCGAAACCGATCGCCCCCGAGCAACCGAGTGCCCGCGCCGCGGCCTCGCGCCTCACCGAAGACATCCGCGCCGATCTGCTCAAAGCGGCCGGCGTGCCGGCAGCGCACACCGCGCCGGGCGTCGCTGCACCAGGCGCCGACGCGCTGGGCGCCGTCGCGCAAACGCCGCGCACGATGGCCGAATCGAATCCCTGGCTGATCGACCACGCGCGCCGCATCGCCGCCGAACAGCAGCAGGAGGGCGCATATAGCGCGCGTCCCGCCGCGATGACGCCGGCGGCCGCAATGGCCAAGGGCCTTGGCGCCGCCGTCGAGCCGGGCAAGCCCGCCGCGCCGCAAGCCGCCGACACGCCCGACTGGGCGCGCGAAGGCGCGCAAGCCGCCGCGCGCCGCGCCGCGCAGAAAAACACACCGGCGCCGTCCTTGAACGACGACGCCCGCACGCCCGCTTCGGTCGCCGAAGCAATCAAGGCGCGCATGGAGCAAGTGGTCAATGACACCGTGATGAGCGAACTGTCGTCGATGCGCGGGATGATGGAAGAACACTTCGCCGGCCTGCTGTGGGGCGAGCGCCAGCGCCGCAACCCGGTGCGCGCGTCGCTCACCAAGCATCTGTTCGCCGCCGGTTTCTCCGCGCAGCTCGTGCAGATGATGGTCGACAACCTGCCGGACGACGTCGAGAACATGGACGGCGGCATGGACTGGGTCCGCTCGGTGCTCGATTCGAACCTGCCAGTGATGGAAGACGAGGACGCGCTGATGGAGCGCGGCGGCGTGTTCGCGCTGATGGGCCCGACGGGCGTCGGCAAGACGACGACCACCGCCAAGCTCGCCGCGCGCTGCGTGATGCGCTTCGGCGCCAGCAAGGTCGCCTTGCTCACCACCGACAGCTACCGCATCGGCGGCCACGAACAACTGCGCATCTTCGGCAAGATTCTCGGCGTCTCGGTGCATGCGGTGAAAGATGGCGCCGATCTGCAACTCGCGCTCTCCGAGCTGCGCAACAAGCACATCGTGCTGATCGACACGATCGGCATGAGCCAGCGTGATCGCCTCGTCTCCGACCAGATCGCAATGCTGTGCCACGCCGGTCAGCCGGTGCAGCGCCTGCTGCTGCTCAACGCGACCAGCCATGGCGACACGCTCAACGAAGTCGTGCAGGCCTATCAGCGCGCGCCGGATCAACAGCCGCTCGCCGGCTGCATTCTGACCAAGCTCGACGAAGCCACCAATCTCGGCGGCGTGCTCGATACGGTGATCCGCTACAAGCTGCCGGTGCACTACGTGTCGACCGGTCAAAAGGTGCCGGAAAACCTGTATGTCGCGACGAAGAAATTCCTGATCAAGAGCACCTTCTGCATACCGCGCGATAACTCGCCATTCGTGCCGCACGACGACGACATTCCGGCGTTGCTGTCCGCATTGTCCGCACGTTCCACGGCCGAATTGCACGAGGTCCGCTTTGGATAAGCTCATCTCCGATCAGGCAGAAGGACTGCGGCGGATGCTGGCTCGCAGCGGCTCGCGTGTGATCGCGGTGACGAGCGGCTCGGCCGGCGTCGGCTCGACCACGACGGTGGTGAATCTCGCCGCCGCACTGACGCAGCAGGGCAAGGACGTGCTGGTGATCGACGAATGCCTCGGCGAGAAGTCGGTGAGCACGATGCTCGGCGGCGTGCGCGGCGCGGGCAATTTCGCCGCCGTGATGCGCGGCGAGATGACGCTCGACGACGCCGCCGCAAGGCACTCGCTGGGCTTCTCGGTGCTGGCCGCCTCGCGTCCGAACCGGGAAGGCCATACGGCCGCGGAGTTCGGCGTGGTGTTGCGCGGTTCCGCCGACGTCGTACTGATCGACGCGGAACTCGATGCGCAAGGTCATCTCTCGGCGCTAGCGAGGCAGGCGCACGACGTGATGATCGTCACGCGCATGGCCGCGCACGCGATCACCGACGCGTACGCATGCATGAAGCGCCTGCACTACGCGCACGCCATCGCGCAGTTCCGCGTGCTGGTGAACCACGTGCAGAGCGTGAACGACGCGCATACCGCGTTTGCAAACCTGGCCGGCGTGGCTGGGCGCTACCTGACGGTGGCGCTGGAAGACGCCGGTTGTATTGCCGCCGATGCGCGGATGGCGCGAGCCCTGGAGTTGTCGCGTTGTGTCGTCGATGCGTTTCCGTCGACACCGGCTGCGCGCGACTTCCGGCACCTCGCCGCCGAGTTGCAGTACTGGCCGATGCGGCCAGCGATGTCGTCGCAAACGCCATGGTTGGCGCCTGCGACAGTTACAGCGGCGCAACACGCCGACCAACCGTCTGCGCAGCACGCCTGAGTGGCGGCACAAGGACAAGGGGAGCACGATGTATAACGCTCAGGGAAAGATTTCCCAAGCCGAAGTTCTGACGAAGTACGCACCGCTGGTGCGTCGCCTCGGCTTGCAGCTCGTCGCCAAGATGCCGGCGAGCGTCGATCTCGACGATCTGATCCAGGCCGGCATGATCGGACTGCTGGACGCGGCAGGCCGCTACAAGGAAGACCAGGGCGCGCAGTTCGAGACTTACGCCAGCCAGCGGATTCGCGGCGCGATGCTCGACGAGTTGCGCAGCAACGACTGGTTGCCGCGCAGCTTGCGGCGCACCTCGCGTGAGGTGGAAACGGCGGTGCATAAGGTTGAGCAGAATCTGGGCCGCTCGGCGAGCGAAACGGAGATTGCCGAGCACCTGCAAATGCCGCTCGACGAGTATCAGTCGATGCTGCAGGATCTGCACGGCAGCCAGCTGATCTATTACGAAGACTTCGACCGTTCGGCGGACGACGAGCCGTTCCTCGACCGCTACTGCGTCGATCACTCCGACCCGCTGTCGGCGCTGCTCGACGACAGCCTGCGCTCGGCGCTGGTGGAGGCGATCGACCGCCTGCCGGACCGCGAGAAGCTGCTGATGTCGCTGTACTACGAACGCGGCATGAACCTGCGCGAAATCGGCGCGGTGATGGAAGTCAGCGAATCGCGCGTCTGCCAGTTGCACAGCCAGGCCGTGGCCCGTCTGCGTACGCGCTTGCGTGAGATGGCCTGGGCGAACGCCGAGGCGACCTGAAGTTCGAGTATTCGATGGCCCTAGGGAGCGGTGAGCGGCGTGTCGCGTAACCGCTTTTTCTTATGCCTCGGCCATTTCATGTTCCGCGGCCAGTGCCAGAAAGGCCGAACGCGACATGCCGCGCGCCTGGGCATAAGTGTCGATCTCCTGGACCAGTGCTTCGGGCAGCGAGATATTGATACGTACCGCCTTCTTCAAGGCGGGAATATTCCGGGTGGCGACAAGTCCCCACGTGAAATCCGCATAGTCGGGATTGCGCCGGTGCTCTTGCAGCGTGCGGCGCGCGGGAATCGGCAAGCCTTCATCGAGCAGCACGTCAAGATGGGCCTCGATTGCCTCCTTGGCGTTCGCGTAGGCTTCTTCCAGCGTATCGCCCGCCGCATAACAGCCCGGAATGTCCGGCACGATGACGCCGAACGCGTGATCCGCGCTCCCCGGTTCGATCGCGATAGGGAAAGTCAGGTTTTTCATTTCAGGCCCGCCTGTTTCAGGATGCTGTTCAACGTGCCGGGCGGAAGATCTTTCTTCGGATGCGGGATGGTCACGAGACCGGTTCTTTCCGCGTGGCGAAAATGATGGTGGCTGCCCGATATGCGAACCACCTGCCAACCCGCCGCTTGAATGAGTTTCACGACCTCGGCACTTTTCATACTGCACTCCTCGAATCATACACACCATTACACAATCTCGCTAGTGGTTAGCACTCCGTTGATGCACGTCCGGATAGCCTTGAAAGGGCTCGGGACAGCGGAGCAACTCAGTAAGAGGGAAGCCATGATTTCAACGCGGCTGGCGATTTCGCGCCACCTGGCCGGATGGCTAACGTGCGCGGGAAGGAGTGCGGCGCGCTCGAAGCAGGGTGCCTGAAAAGCAAAAAGGGCTCGTCAAAAGACGAGCCCTTTTCAATCCATCTGTTTTTCAATCCATCTGAGTCAGCCCGACGCACGCGTCAGGCCAGCGGGTCCAGCGACAATCTTTACACGGCAGGACGCGCGGGAATCCGGCCATCCGGGCCATAGAAGCCGACCTTCTGCGGCACGGCCACCTGCAGCGCCGTCAGCGCCCGCTGGTTGTAGTCCATGCGCACGCGGATCAGTTCACCGTTGCTGGTATTGCAGCGTCGCGCGCGTTCGGCGGCTTTTTGCAGCAGCGACCACTGCTCAGCGACGCGCGCGTCAGTGCTAGCCGCGAGCTCCATGCCGGGCCAGCCGGCGGGAAAGCCCATCTCGGTGAGCAGCCCGTCGCGGGTGGCTTCGAGTTTGGCCAGCTCGCCGATCAGTTCGGTTTTCTTCTCGACGATCGGCGGCAGCAATTCTAGCGGCGACAAGGCAGTCAGCGCCTTGGTCTCGAGCGTGAGAATCGAGGCAAATGCCTCGACGGCCGAATATTCTTCGATGAGGGTGGCAAGCAGGGCGTCTTTCATCTCAACAACTCGCTGAACACGACGGCTCGCGCACGATCCGCGAGCCGGGTTTGTCGAACGCCGCCCGGCACTTCACCGTACTTCGATGCGTCGATCAGTTGCCGGTCGACGAGGTTTTGCTTTGCAACAGCTCGCGTGCGGTGTTCAGCACGCCGTCGGCGATCTTGCCGGAATCGATCTTCAGCGAGCCGTCCTTGATGGCCTGCTTGATCGACTCGACGTGCGCCGTGTCGATGTCGGCCGAGCCGGACGCCGCGAGGCTGCGCAGATGCTGCGACAGACCCGACAGGCTGACGCTGGCGTCGCCCGAACCGCTGGTGGTGCTCTGCGAGGCCGTGCCCGCATTCTGCGCGTTGCTGTTCGCGGTGGTCGCGTCGCTTTGTTGCGAGCGGGACAGGGCGTCTTTCAACGTCGGCAGATTCGAATTGGTTGTGGAATCGACTTTCACGATTGGCTTCCTGAACGATTTGATCCTTATAACGGCTACCGCTGATCAAAACTTTAGCGCAATCGATCAAGGCGTTACCTTTCCTTACATCTCTACCCGGGGCTTTGGCTGGCCTGATTCCGGTGCTGCCTGCCGCGCCGCTCGTGCCCGCCGGAACAGGCGTAGCGCGGGAAACCATCATGGCGTGCGCGCCGTATTGGTTCACAGCTGAATCTCCACGGTCGAGCCGTCTTTCACGATGCCGGAAATGATCTGGCCGTTGGCCGTCTTGACCCGCACCTGCTGGCCCGGCGACGCATTGTTCATCGCGCTGCCTTCCGCCGAAATCGCGAAGCCCTCGCCAGCTGCCACGACCCGCACCGTTTGCCCGATCGATACCGCCGACGCGCTTTTCAGCATGTCGCGGCGCAGCGGCATGCCGCCGGCAACGCGCGTGAGCGTGACCGAGCCGACCGCCTGCGACGGGTCCGTGACGATCGCCTGCGGCAAGCCGGTCAGATCGCCGTCACGCGCGACGAGGTCGGCGGCGGTGAGCACTTCGCCGGGCGCCATGGCACGGGCGGCCAGGTAGTAGGTGGCGTGCAGCGAGATGCGCGCCTGCAGATAAATGGTCCACGGACGCTCGCCCGCGCAGCGCACGCCGACGGTCATGCGGCCCCACAGGCGCGCGCCGCTCGGCATGAACGGTTCGAGCATCGTGCAGTCTGCGAGACCGCGCGGAAACGCCGGCGCCACGGTGATGTCGACCTTGCCGGGCAAGCCGGCGGACTGCTGCTGCAGGAATGCGAGCGCGGCGCTGCGGATCGCCTCCGGATCCTGCTGGCCGGGCAGCGGCGCGGCGGGCGCGAGTGTCGCCGGACGCAGATTCTGTTGCGCGACGGCCGGTGCGACTTGCCGCATGGCGGGCGTGCGGCCGATGGTGGCCGGCGCGGGCGTGGGCACCGCCGTTGCAACCGGCGCGACAGCGGCGCGGGTCACCACCGGCTTGCCGTTCGCGCCCAACTGCGGCGGCTCGCCGCGCGACGCCAGACTGTCGAAGCCTGCCGCCGTGGATGCCCCTGCGGCTGCGTTGAGCGGCGCATTGGCCGCCACCGGCTGAACGCCCGTGGCTTGCCGTGCGCCATTGGCCTGCGACGCGGGCGTCACCACGACCGGAACCACCTGGCGCGAACCCGGCACGACATTGACCCGTGCGACGCCGTCCATGGCGTTCGCATTGGCGCTGCCCGGCGCGGGAATCGTGACGACGCCGTTGGCGTCGGGCCTGAAGCTGGTGCGGATCATTTGCGGCGCGGCTGGCGGTTCGCCCGCGCCCGGAATGACGATCGAGCCACTTGCATTGGCGGCGCGCGTGAATGAATCGGCGTCGCGAGCCGTGGAATTCGGCGTCAGCGACTGCGCGGTGGCTGCGGCCAACGTAGCGGCGGAACCGGCACGCTTGGCCGGCGCGGTTTGCATATGCTCGGCCAGATCGGCGAGCGCGGCCGGATTCTTTTCTCCCGGACCGGGAATCACGATCGGGCCGCCGGCTTCCTGGGCCCGCGTGGTAGCTGGCAGCAACACGATGCCGCCGGCAACCCACACCGCCAGATTCACGACGAGGCGCGTCAGCAGACGCGAGGCCGTGCGCGCCGCACGGCGCGCGACGCCGGCGCCCGCACCCACGCGATGCGCCGCCGCGCAGTTCGCGCGGTGCGTCGGATCGAAGGCGGGCTGGTCCATCGTGTTTCTCCATCGAATGCATCGGTACGCCTTGCATTCTAGTGAGCGCCCCCTTTGCGCAAACGTTGAATAGAAGCCCCCTTTCCCGGTTATTCGTCCGATTGCCGCTTGCGTTCGGCCCATAAGATGCACCTCATGCAAAAAGGTCTTCCCGCCTGGTGCAGTCCTCACGCGAGGCATGCATGGGAAGCCTCGGGAACGTTCTCCGGAGATTCTTATGCTGGACAAACTCGATGCCGAATTCGCCTTTGGCCGTCAGGCGCTCGATGTGCGCGCTTACCGGCAGGAGCTGTTGTCGTCGAATATCGCCAACGCCGATACCCCTGGGTACAAGGCGCGCGACGTCGACTTTGCCTCGTCGCTCGCCGGCGCGCTGAAGAAGAGCGGCGGCGCCACTGGCACCGCGGCGTCGAACAACGCGACGCTGGCGATGACGCAGCCCGCGGGTGTGACGAGCGGCATGTCGATGGTGTCGACGGCGCCGGGCCACATGGCCGGCAAGTCGACGCTGACGCCGACCGGCGGCCCGTCCGACGACTACGGCAACCTGCAATACCGCGTGCCGACCCAGCCCGCGCTCGACGGCAACACGGTCGACATCGACACGGAGCGGGTGCAGTTCGCGGACAACACGCTGCACTTCGAATCGGGCATGACGGTGTTGTCCAGCCAGATCAAAACGATGCTGTCGGCGATCCAGTCGGGCTCGTAAGAAGCCACGCCGACAGACTCAGCAGTACGCAAGAACAATCGCTACGGGATTAACGTGAAGCCGGGTCGAACCGGTAAGAGAGAGGTCGGGAAATGCCATCCCTGATGAACATTTTTGGTGTTGCAGGCTCCGCGATGTCGGCGCAGTCGCAGCGGCTCAACGTGACGGCGTCGAATCTCGCCAACGCGGACAGCACGACCGGCCCGGACGGCCAGCCGTACAAGGCCAAGCAGGTCGTGTTCGCGGTCAGCCCGCTCGGCGGCGCGCGCACGGCTTCGGGCCAGCAGGTCGGCGGCGTGCAGGTCACCGGCGTGGTCGACGACCCGACGCCGATGAAGACGGCGTACGACCCCGGCAATCCGGCCGCCAATTCGGACGGCTACGTCACGTTGCCGAACGTCGATCCGGTGCAGGAGATGGTCAACATGATCTCGGCCTCGCGCTCATATCAGGCCAACGTCGAGACCCTGAACACCGCCAAGACACTGATGCTGAAAACGCTCACGATCGGAACCTGAGGAGAGCTCCTTGACCACCAACACCACCATCGGCGGCAGCGGCACGACAGTGTCGCAAACGCTGCTCGATACGATGAACGGCACGAACAGTGCCTCGAGTTCCACCAGTTCGACGGGCAGCACGTCCGGCACCTCGGCGACCGATCTGCAGAACACGTTTCTGCAACTGCTCGTCGCGCAGTTGAAGAACCAGGACCCGACCAACCCGATGGACAGCTCGCAGATGACCTCGCAGCTGGCGCAGATCAACACGGTCTCGGGCATCAGCCAGTTGAACACGACCCTCAGCTCGCTCGCCACGCAGATGTCGGCGGGCCAGCAGTCGCAAGCAGCGCTGCTGATCGGCTCGACCGTGCTCGCCCCGGGCAGCTCGGTGGCGGTCGCGAGCGGCAAGGCCGGTGCGTTCGGCGTGCAGCTCGCCAACTCGGTGAGCGATCTGCAAGTTGTCGTGAAGAACTCGGCGGGCCAGATCGTCAACACGATCGACCTCGGCAAGCAGTCGGCCGGCACGATTCCGGTGGGCTGGACGCCGACCGACACGACGGGCGCGACGCTGCCCGACGGCAACTACACGATCAGCGCAGTCGGCACGATCAACGGCCAGCAGGCCACGGCCACCACGCTCACGGGCGCCACGGTGCAAAGCGTCGTCATGCAGACCAACGGTACGCCGGGCCTCGTGCTCTCGAACGGCTCGACGGTCGGCTTGACCAGCGTCGCCGCCATCCTCTGATTCAGATTCTGTCAGTTACGACTTTCCAGATACGGAGACCGTCATGGGTTACCAACAAGGTTTGAGTGGTTTGTCGGCATCGTCGAGCGACCTCGACGTGATCGGCAACAACATTGCCAACGCGAATACGGTTGGCTTCAAGAGCGGCGCCGCGCAATTCGCCGACATGTACGCCAATTCCGTGGCGACGGCGGTGGGCAACCAGGTCGGCATCGGCACCAAGCTCGCCGAAGTGCAGCAGCAGTTCTCGCAAGGCACGATCACCAGCACCAACCAGGCGCTCGATGTCGCGATCAACGGCAATGGCTTCTTCCAGCTGTCGAACAACGGCTCGCTGGTGTATTCGCGCAACGGCGTGTTCCAGCTCGACAAGAACGGCAACATCACCAATGCGCAAGGCCTGCAACTGATGGGCTACGCCGCGAACAGCTCGGGCATCATCAACACCGCGCAGACCGTGCCGCTCACCGTGCCGACCGCGAACATCGCGCCGCAAGCCACCACCAAGATCACGGCGGGTCTGAACCTGAACGCGCAGGATCCGCTGATGCTCGGCACGCCGACCGTGACGCCGGCACTCGTCGCCGGCAGCACGCTGACGACGCCCGGCGCAACCATCACCAACACCGCTTCGGGCACGAACAACGACAGCTACACGGTCAACTTCACGAGCCCGACGACCTACACCGTGACCGACACGACGCTCGGTACGACGACCAGCCCCGCGACGTACACGGCGGGCACGGCGATCTCGCTCGGCAACGGTCAGACCATCACGCTCAACGGCACACCGGCGACCGGCGACAGCGTCGCGATCGCGCCGACCCCGGTGGCGTTCAATCAGAACAGCTCGTCGACGTATAACTACTCGACCAGCACGACGGTCTATGACTCGCTCGGCGGCTCGCAGACGGTCAACATGTACTTCGCCAAGACGTCGGCCGGCACGTGGAACGTGTATGCCGGCACCTCGACGGGCACGGCGCAACTGATCGGCCACGCGAACTTCAACTCATCGGGCACTCTGCTCGGCACGACGGACGCAGCCGGTGTCGCCACGACCACGCCGTTTGCCTACAACTTCTCGATTCCGACCACCGACGGTTCGTCGACGCCGCAGAAGCTGACGCTGAACATCGCCGGCACCACGCAGTACGGCGGCAAGGACGGCGTGAACTCGCTGCAGCCCGACGGCTACGCCGCCGGCACGCTGACGAGCTTCACGATCGGCGCGGACGGCACGCTGACCGGCAACTATTCGAACCAGCAAACCGCGGCCCTCGGCCAGATCGTGCTGGCCAACTTCTCGAACCAGAACGGTCTCGTGAACCTGGGCAACAACGAGTTCCAGCAGACCTCGGCTTCGGGCGTCGCGCAGATTTCCGCGCCGGGCTCGACCAACCACGGCGTGCTGCAAGGCGGCGCGGTGGAAAACTCGAACGTCGATCTGACGAGCGAACTGGTGAACCTGATCACCGCGCAACGCAACTATCAAGCGAACGCGCAGACGATCAAGACCCAGCAGACCGTCGACCAGACCCTGATCAACCTGTAAGCGACCGGGACTCACCCACCATGGATCGGCTGATCTACACCGCGATGTCGGGCAGTACGCAGGCGCTCGAACAGCAGGCAATCGTCGCGAACAACCTGGCCAATGCATCGACCACCGGTTTTCGCGCGCAACTGGCGACTTTCCGCGCCGTGCCGATGTCGTTCGGCGACGGCAGTTCGATCAACGACAACACCACGCGCACCTTCGTGCTGTCGTCGACGCCGGGTGCGGACTACACGCCCGGGCCGATCCAGCAGACGGGCAACCCGCTCGACGTGGCGATTCAGGGGCCGGGCTGGCTGGCGGTGCAAACCGCCGACGGCGGCGAAGCCTACACGCGCGCCGGCAATCTGCATGTGGATGAAAACGGCCAGCTGGTGAACGCCACCAATCAGGTGGTGCTCGGCAACGGCGGCCCGGTGTCGGTGCCGCCGGGCGCGGAAATCACCATCGGCAAGGACGGCACGGTGTCCGCGCTGACGCCGGGCGATCCGCCCACCGCGGTGGTGACGGTCGATCAGCTGAAGCTGGTGAATCCGGATCCGCAAACCATGACGCGCGGCGACGACGGCCTGTTTCGTACCGCCGACGGCAATGCCGCCGACGCCGATCCGGCCGTCACGCTCGCGCCGGCCTCGCTCGAAGGCAGCAACGTGAATCCGGTCAGCGCGATGGTCTCGATGATCACCAACGCGCGCCAGTTCCAGATGCAGACCAAGCTGCTGGAAAGCGCCGACAAGAACGATCAGTCCGCCAACCAGCTGCTCAGCTTTAGCTAACAGGGAAGAACCATGAATCGCTCACTCTACATCGCCGCCACCGGCATGAATGCGCAACAGGCGCAGATGGACGTGATCTCGAACAACCTCGCGAACGTCAGCACCAACGGCTTCAAGGGCTCGCGCGCGGTGTTCGAGGATCTGCTGTATCAGACCGTCCGCCAGCCGGGTGCAAACTCGACGCAGAACACCGAATTGCCGTCCGGCATCCAGCTCGGCACGGGTGTGCAGCAGGTCGCCACCGAACGTCTGTACACGCAGGGCAACCTGCAGCAGACCGGCAACTCGAAAGACGTCGCCATCAACGGCCAGGGCTTTTTCCAGGTGCAGATGCCCGACGGCACGACCGCCTACACACGCGACGGTTCGTTCCAGACCAATGCCCAAGGCCAGCTCGTGACGTCGAGCGGTTACCAGGTGATCCCGGCGATCACGATCCCGAACAACGCGACTTCGCTCACCATCGGCAGCGACGGCGTCGTGTCGATCACTGTGGCCGGTTCGACCAACAGCCAGCAGCTCGGCTCGATGCAGATCGCCACGTTCATCAACCCGGCCGGTCTCGATGCGAAGGGTGAAAACCTGTTCGCGGAAACCGCTTCGTCGGGTGCGCCGAACGTCGCGCAGCCGGGCCTGAACGGCGCCGGCACGCTGAATCAGGGCTACGTGGAAGCATCGAACGTGAACGTGGTGCAGGAACTGGTGAACATGATCCAGACGCAACGCGCTTACGAAATCAACAGCAAGGCCGTGACCACGTCCGATCAGATGCTGCAGACCCTGAGCCAGATGCAGGTTTAAAGCTCAAGGGACTGGGAACAAACAGGCAGCAAAACAGGCGGTAATGATGATGTCGCACTTCTCTCGTAATCCGGTTCATTCGCGCACCGCTCAGGCGCTCGTGCAGCTCACGCTGCTCGCGGCCCTGGGTGGCTGCGGCCTCGTGCCGAAGCAGCCCATCACGCAGCAACCGATGACGGCGCTGCCGCCGATGCCGCCGTCGGCGCAGTCGCCGGGCTCGATCTACAACCCGGGTTACGCGGGCCGTCCGTTGTTCGAAGACCAGCGGCCGCGCAATGTCGGCGACATCCTGACGATCGTGATCCAGGAAAACGTCAACGCGACCAAATCCTCGGGCGCGGGCGTCAACCGCAGCGGCAACACCAACTTCGACGTGCCGACCGCCGGCTTTCTCGGCGGCCTGTTCGGCAAGGTGAACCTGAGTGCGAACGGCGCCAACAAGTTCGCGGCGACGGGCGGCGCGAATGCGTCGAACACGTTCAGCGGCGTGATTACCGTCACGGTGACCGGCGTGCTGCCCAACGGCAACCTGATGGTGAGCGGCGAGAAGCAGATGCTGATCAACCAGGGCAATGAATTCGTGCGTTTCTCGGGCGTGGTGAATCCCAACACGATCTCCAACCTGAACGCCGTGTACTCGACCCAGGTGGCCGACGCGAAGATCGAATATTCCGCGAAGGGCTATATCGACGAATCCGAGAACATGGGCTTCCTGCAGCGCTTCTTCCTCAACGTGTCGCCGTGGTGATCATGCGTACCGTTCTCTTCCGTACACGCATCCGCACCCGACTCGCAGGTTTCGGCCGCGCGCTCGCCTTCGTCGCGCTTGCCTGCGCGGCGCTGCCGGCGGCCACGCCTGCCTATGCCGAACGCCTGAAGGACCTCGTGCAGATCCAGGGCGTGCGCGACAATCCGCTGATCGGCTACGGCCTGGTCGTCGGCCTCGACGGCACGGGCGACCAGACTACGCAAACGCCGTTCACCACGCAGACGCTCGCCAACATGCTGGCGAACCTCGGCATCTCGATCAACAACCAGGCGGCGGGTTCGAGCAATTCGCAGTCGTCGCTCTCGAACATCCAGCTGAAGAACGTCGCTGCTGTGATGGTGACGGCGGTGCTGCCGCCGTTCGCGCGACCCGGCGAAGCGATCGACGTGACCGTGTCGTCGCTCGGCAATGCCAAGAGCCTGCGCGGCGGCACGCTGTTGCTCACGCCGCTGAAGGGTGCCGACGGCCAGGTGTATGCGCTCGGCCAGGGCAATCTCGCGGTCGGCGGCGCCGGCGCGAGCGCCAACGGCAGCAAGGTGCAGGTGAACACGCTGGCCGCGGGCCGCATCGCCGGCGGCGCGATCGTCGAACGCGCGGTGCCGACTTCCGTGTCGCAAGCGGGCACCATGCAGCTCGACCTGAACGAGATGGACTACGACACCACGCAACGTGTCGTGGCCGCCGTGAACAACGCGTTCGGCGGCGGCACGGCCACCGCGCTCGACGGCCGCACGATTCAACTGCGCGCGCCGACCGACCCCGAGCAGCAGGTCGCCTTCATGGCGCAATTGCAGAACCTCGACGTCAAGCCGGCGCAAGCCGCCGCGAAGGTGATCCTGAACGCGCGCACCGGCTCGATCGTGATGAACCAGATGGTCACGCTGCAGAACTGCGCGGTGGCGCACGGCAACCTCTCGGTCGTGATCAATACGCAGCCGGTGGTGAGCCAGCCGGGCGCGTTCTCGAACGGCCAGACGGTGGTGGCCAAGCAGTCGCAGATTCAGATGAAGCAGGACAACGGCGCATTGAAGCTGGTGACCGCCGGCGCCAATCTCGCCGAAGTGGTGAAGGCGCTCAACGCATTGGGTGCGACGCCCGCGGATCTGATGTCGATCCTGCAGGCGATGAAGGCGGCGGGCGCTCTGCGCGCCGACCTGGAAATCATCTAAGGAAGACACAGGATGAATTCGGATACGACCAATTCCGCCGCTTCGGCGAACGACCTGACCCAGCGCTTCGCGCTCGACGTGCAGGGCTTCGCGAAGCTGAGCGCGCAGGCCAAGGCATCTCCGCAAGCCGGCATGAAGATGGCCGCGCAGCAGTTCGACGCCGTCTTCACGCAGATGATGCTGAAGAGCATGCGCGACGCGACGCCGCAAGACGGCCCGTTCGATTCGCACGACAGCGCCACCTTCACGTCGATGATGGATCAGCAGTTGTCGCAACAGATGTCGCAAAAGGGCATTGGCGTGGCGGACGCCATGCTCAAGCAGCTGATGCGCAATCAGGGCATGCAGGTAGGCGGCGGTGCGGGCGGGGCAGGCGGCGCGGGTGGCTTGGCCGGCATGGCCAACGCGTTGGGCGGCGGCAGCGGCGGCGATGAAGGCCAGACCGCGGCACTGAACGCGCTCGCCAAAGCGTACGGCAACGCGCAGGCCAACGGCCAACTGGCGATGGGCAAGGGCTACTCGGCCAACAGCGCGCTGACTCCGCCGCTCAAGGGCGACGGCAGCTCGCCGAAGGTCGACGCTTTCGTCGACAAGCTCGCCCAACCGGCGCAGGCCGCCAGCGCGGCGACCGGCATTCCGGCGCGGTTCATCATCGGCCAGGCGGCGCTCGAATCCGGCTGGGGCAAGAGCGAGATCAAGAAGACGGACGGCTCGACCAGCCACAACGTGTTCGGCATCAAGGCGACCAAGGACTGGACCGGCAAGACCGTGTCGACGGTCACGACCGAATACGTGAACGGCAAGCCGCAGCGCGTTGTGGAAAAATTCCGCGCGTACGACTCGTATCAGGAAGCCATGACCGACTACGCGAGCCTGCTCAAGGGCAATCCGCGTTACGCGCAGGTGATCAATTCGGCGCACGACGTGAACGGCTTTGCCAACGGCATGCAGCGCGCCGGTTACGCGACCGACCCGCACTACGCGAAAAAACTGATGTCCATCATGCAGAAGATGGGCTGAGCCGCCGCGAGCGCGGTTCGAATCACCTGATCATTTGATCGAATCAAAAGCATGCACGCGACGGGGCCAGGTGCATAACAAGACGGACGAGGCCGGCCGCCCATGGCGGCCGGTCCACCCGCGAAAGAGACGGCGGGTTTTAACGTTTGCGGCAAATAATTCATGACAGGCCCCTAAATTTTGGCCTGATACTGCCGCTAATCAGTTAGACCCGATACCGGAAAGCGTTGTAATGTCCGGGTGGGATGCGCGTGCTGCGGCTTCGATGAAGACCGCGCGAAAGCCCCGGCAGGAGCTCTGGCACGCGCCCGCAAGAACAAGCATACCGGCAAGCCCATGGATACTACCCAGTCGAACGGCCAGACCGACACACACGGCCAGTTGCACGCTCAGACAGCCGAAGACGGCAACGATTTTGGCCGTCGCAATCCGCTGGAGATCGGCGTTCAGTTGCGCAATCTCGTCAATCGCGGCGATTTCCTCACCGTTCAATATGCCGGCGGACAGCTCGTCACGCGTCTGCTCGAAGTCGACGTGCGCGGGCGCACCTTTACGTTCGATTGGGGCGCCTTGTCCGATCAGAACCGGGGCTTGCTGGGCGCGCCGCGCTGCCAGTTCCACGCGCAGCCGGACGGCGTGCGCGTGGAATTCGCCACCGCCACGCCGCGCGAGACGCGCTTCGAAGGACTGCCTGCGTTCGAGGCCGACTTCCCCGAGGTGCTGTTCTACGTGCAGCGCCGCGAGTACTTCCGCGTCGATGCACCGATTCTCGATCCGTACGTATGTTCCGGCCGTTTGCCCGAAGGCGACACGTTCCGCTTCGAGGTGCACGACCTGTCGCTTGGCGGCGTCGGCATGCGCACCGCCGACGAACGCGTGGCCGAATTGCCGATGGGCACGCGCCTGCTCGATTGCGAGCTGGCGCTCGGTGCGCTCGGCCGGCTCTCGCTCGATCTGCAGCTCGTGTCGCATCGCTCCACGGCGCTGCCGAACGGCACGCAGCGCTTCCAGCTCGGCTTCCGTTTCCTGACGCTGCCTGGCAGCGCGGAAAACACGCTGCAACGTCTGATCACGCAGCTCGAGATGAAGCGCCGTTCGCTGGTGCGCTGATTGAAATGTCGGATTCGCGGTGCGTGGGCGAATTGCTCGCGCATCGTGTGCGCCTGCCGGTTCATCGTCGCTTCCTTGTCACCTGTTTTCCGCACCGGCGCGCCTCATTGCGCGACGAATGACAAGCCCGGCAGGCAAGCCTCGCAAACGTTGAAACAAACGTCGAACACGCATCGGAATGACCTCAATTTTTGTCAGTCGAGGCCGTTAAACAAGATGTTCAAGTAACGCGGCGGCATGTGTACGGTGTCGCCCTTCAGGATGACGCATGTCCAATCTCATCAATCTCGGCCTCAGTGGACTGAACGCAGCCCAGTGGGGACTCACGACGACCGGCCAGAACATCAGCAACGCGTCGACGCCTGGCTACACCATCGAAACGCCGGTGTATGCGGAAAGCGGCGGCCAGTACACGGGTTCGGGCTATCTGCCGCAAGGCGTCTCGACCACGACCGTGACGCGTCAGTACAGCCAGTATCTGACCACTGAGCTGAACAACGCGCAGAGCTCGGGCAGTTCGCTGTCGACGTACAACACGTTGATTTCGCAACTGAACAATCTGATCGGCAGCCCGACCGCCGGGATCGCGAGCGCGATCACCAGCTACTTCACCGGCTTGCAGAACGTCTCGAACAACGCGTCGAGCCTGGCTACGCGCCAGACCGCGATGAGCGGTGCGCAGACGCTGGTGAACCAGATCAACGCCGCGGGTCAGCAGTACGACGCGCTGCGCCAGAGCGTCAACACGCAGCTCACCAACACCGTTTCGCAGATCAACAGCTACACGCAGCAGATCGCGCAGCTGAACGGCCAGATCGCTCAGGCCAGCACGCAAGGCCAGCCGCCGAATCAATTGATGGATCAGCGCGATCTCGCCGTGTCGAATCTGTCGCAACTGATCGGCGTGAATGTGGTGAACAGCAACGGCAGCTACAGCGTCTTCATGAGCAACGGCCAGCCGCTGGTGTCCTCCACCAACAGCTATAACCTGGGCACGGCGCCTTCGACCGGCGACACCAGCGAATTGTCCGTTCAGTATCTCGGCCAGGCGGGTGCGAACCCGGCGGCCGCGCCGCAGAACCTGCCCGACAGCAAGATCGACGGCGGCACGCTCGGCGGTCTGCTCGCGTTCCGCAGCCAGACGCTCGATCCGGGCGAGGCGCAACTCGGCGCGATCGCAGTGAGCTTCTCCGCGCAGGTCAACGCGCAAAACGGGCTGGGCATCACGCTGGCCGGCGCCAAGGGTGGCGCGCTGTTCTCGGTGGGCGGCCCGACTGTTTATGCGAACACGCAGAACACCGGCAACGCGTCGCTGAACGTGTCGTTCGCGAATCCCGCACAGCCGACCACCGGCGACTACACGCTGGCCTACAACGGCACCACGTACACGCTGACCGACAATTCGACGGGCAGCGTAGTGGGTTCGGCGACCAACCTGAGCCAACCGATCAACGGCCTGAATTTCTCGACAACCGGCACGATGAACGCCGGCGACTCGTTCACGGTCGAGCCGACCCGCGGCGCGCTCAACAGCTTCGCGACCGCCACCACCGACGCCTCGGCGATCGCCGCCGCCGCGCCTGTGCTGGGCGCCGCCGCGTCGAGCAACACCGGCACCGGCACGATCACGCAGGGCACGGTAACGGCCGGCTACACCATGCCGAATTCGACCACCACGCTCTCGTACGACGGCACGGGGCTGTCCGGCTTCCCGGTTGGTTCGACAGTGACGGTGGCAGGTTCTCCCGCCACCACGTATTCGATCACCAGCGCGACGACGGTGGTGCCGTATTCGTCGGCAACCGGCGCGACGCTGACGATCAACAACACGACCGCCGGCCAGATGAACAATGTCTCGGTGACGATCAGCGGCGCACCGGCGGCCGGCGACAAGTTCACCATCGGCCCGAACACCGGCGCGACCAACGACGGCCGCAACGCCCTGGCGTTGTCGAATCTGTCCACCGCGAAATCGCTGTCGGGCGGCACGGTCACGCTGACGGGCGCGTATGCGAACTACGTCAACAATATCGGCAACCAGACCAACCAGATTCAAACGTCGAGCACCGCGCAAAGCTCGCTGGTGACGCAGATCACCACTGCACAGCAGTCGGTTTCGGGCGTGAACATCAACGAAGAAGCAGCCAACCTGCTTCAGTATCAGCAGCTGTATCAGGCGAACAGCAAGGTCATCCAGACCGCGCAGACCCTGTTCCAGACGATACTCGGCATCTTCCAGTGAGGCGTTGACAATGCGCATCTCCAGCACGCAGTACTTCAACATGAACGTCGCGACGATGAGCGATCAGCAAGCTCAGTTGTCGCAGTTGTATGCCGAAATTTCGAGCGGCGTGAGCCTTTCCACGCCGTCGGACAATCCGCTCGGCGCGGCGCAGGCCGTGCAGTTGAGCTCGACGGCGACGACCCTGTCGCAATACACGACCAATCAGGGCACCGCGCTCGCCTCGCTGCAACAGGAAGACACCACGCTCGGCAGCGTCAATACCGTGCTGCAAACCATTCATACGCTGGTGCTGCGCGCCGGCGACGGTTCGCTGAACGACGGCGACCGCGGTTCGATCGCGACGCAACTGCAAAGCCTGCGCAGCCAGCTGATGACGCTCGCCAATTCGACCGACCCGCAGGGCAACTACCTGTTCGCCGGTTATCAAAGCAGCGCGCAGCCGTACACCACGAATTCGGCCGGCGTCGTGACCTATTCCGGCGACACCGGCACGCCCGGCGTGCAGGTTACGGATTCGCACGTGGTGCAGACCGGCGACAACGGCATTGCGATCTTCGGCAGCGTTGCGCCTATCGGCACTAGCGCCGTGCCGGCCGCGACGACCGGCAACACCGGCACGGGCGTGATCAGCCAGGTAAGCCTGACCAATCCCACCGATCCGACCAACGCCGACAAGTTTTCGATCAACTTCTCGTCGGCGACCACTTATACCGTGAGCCAGACCGATCCGGCTACCGGCGCGGTGACCACGAGCGCGCCGCAAGCGTTCACGGCCGGTTCGGCGATCACGCTCGGCGGCCAGTCGGTGTCGATCACCGGCGCGCCGAACGCGGGCGACAGCTTCACGGTGACACCGGCGACGCAAGGCAGCATGGATGTGTTCGCCAACCTGAGCCAGCTGATCACCACTTTGCAAACACCGGTATCGGGCGGCGCGTCGACGGCGAGCTTCCAGAGCGCGCTGACCACCAGCATGACCCAACTCGAGAACACGATGAACAACGTCGTGACGGCGCAAGCGGCCGTGGGCGGTCGCGAGCAGGAAGTGCAGGCATTGCAGACGGTCACGCAGACCAACACGCTGCAGACGTCGAGCAATCTTGCGGATCTGACGCAGACCGACATGGTCAAGACGATCGGCAAGTACACGATGACGCAGGCTGCACTGCAAGCGGCGCAGCAGGCGTTCGCGAAGATTCAGAATATCTCGCTGTTTCAGTACTTGAGCTGATAGCGCACGTAGTTTGAAACGCGGAAGGGCGGAAACCGGTTTGAGTCGGGTCCGCCCTTTTTCTTTTTCTTTTTCGATGAACGGCGCGGTCGATGCAAGATGCTAAAAGCTTCCCGAGGCATGATCAGTCGCATACAGCGCGACCGTCGAGATCGAGATGCCGAAGCACCAGACAGCCCATTTCAAGGTGGACCAGCGGTTCCATGCAGCTGCATTGATCAGACCCAGGAGCACCGCCGGCCCTATTAGATATGCGAGAAGAAGCGCAGCGTCCCGCAACGAGACTGCACATTTGCCGAGTTCATGGCATTGAGCGATGGGCTCACCGGAGAGATGTGACCAGTGAGTGTGACTGAATGCGTACAAACATGCCCATGTCAGAAATAGACCGCAGACGGAACCGGCCAATGAGACACTAAAGCGCTTCACTTAATCTCCCAGAACAAGATTGATCTTGAACTCCGCAGACCGGAGTAACTCATCTCTGCAACTACGGTTGCCCTTGCCGAAACCGATTTCGACGAAAAGCGAAGAGATTAGGTATCCGATCAGTCCGAAAAGATGACTATTTTTGTAACGATTTGTCGATGTTTGATGCTGAGCCAAACAGGCAACGGAGACGGTTGATTTCTGTCGGACGCGTGGAAGTCGCGACCTGAGGCGACAACCTATTCCGCTAGTGCGGACACAAATCCAGCACTGTACGCAAAGCAAGCCGCTTCACTTCGGATCGTGCGCAAGAAAATGCCCGCGCGGAGCGGGCATATAGAGTGACGACTCGCTGCAACGTGTCGATGCAAAGGCCGCGTCGGCGCCTGAGTCCAACGCTTTCTATCTAAACCCCGCCGCCACACGCCCCATCTGATCGATACCAACCTCGAACAGCCGCGTGAAGAACGGAATCATATTCGGGACCATCAGTTGCAGAAGCAGCATGCCGATCAGCATGGTCAGCGGGAAGCCGATCTGGAACACGCCGATCTGTGGCGCGGCGCGATTCAGAATGCCTAGCGAGAGATTGGTAATGAGGAGCGCGGCGACCACCGGCAGCGACAACAGCAACCCGGCCGAAAACACCGTACTGCCGAAGTTCGCCAGCGTGCGCCAGCCGGGCGCGCCGAGAATGTTCGCCGACACCGGCACCGACTGGAACGTGGCGAGCAGCGCGCTGATCATCTGCAAATGGCCGTCGATCACCAGAAACACCAGCATGGCGATGGTGTTCATGTAGCTCGACAGCACCTGACTCGAACTGGCCGCCTGCGCATCGAAGAAGGTTGCAAAGCCGAGACCCATGCCGAGGCCGACAAAGTCGCCGGTCGCGCTGATCGCCTGAAACACGATCTGCATGGTCATTCCGAGCGCGATGCCGATCAGGAACTGGTTGACGATGATCCACACGCCTTCGGCCGAAAACACCGTGACTTGCGGCAGCGCACCGAGCGTGGGCGCGACGATGATCGTGATAAAGGCCGCGAGGCCGATCTTCACGCGGATCGGCAGCGAGCGGTTGCCGAGCACCGGCGCGGTGGCGACCAGCGCGAGGATGCGCACGAACGGCCACAGGAACGCGGTGAGCCAGGCGTTCAGTTGCGCGTAGGTGACGGAAAACATCGTGGCTCGGAAGGGAAGATGAAAACCGGCGCGCCGCTCAGTTGACGAGCGTCGGAATGTTGGTGAGCGTCTGACGCAGATAGTCGAGCATGGTCGTGAGCATCCACGGACCGGCGATCACCATCGTGACGGCGATCGCGAGCAGTTTCGGAATGAACGACAGCGTGCTTTCGTTGATCTGCGTGGCGGCCTGGAACAGGCTTACCACCAGGCCGACCACCAGCGCGACCAGCAGCAACGGCGCGGCGAGCAGCAGGCCGACATACATGGCCTGGTGCGCGAGCGTCATGACGGATTCTTGATTCATGGCGATGGGACCGAAAGCGTGAAGGGCGCGGGCGCGACTAAAACCGCGGTAAAAAAACGCGTTAAACGAAGCTCTGTGCGAGCGAGCCGAGCAGCAACTGCCAGCCGTCCACCAGCACGAACAGCATCAACTTGAACGGCAGCGAAATGGTCGCGGGCGACACCATCATCATACCCATCGACATCAGCACGCTCGCCACCACCATGTCGATGATGAGGAACGGAATGAAAATCGTGAAGCCGATCTGGAAGCCGGTTTTCAGCTCGCTCGTCACGAACGAGGGCACCAGCAGCGACAGCGGCACGTCTTCCGGACCTTGCATCGGCGCGGCGTGCGAAATCCGCGCGAACAACGCGAGATCGCTTTCGCGAGTCTGGCGAAGCATGAACGTCTTGAACGGCGCGAGGCCGCGGTTGACGGCGGTCTCCATCGGGATCGTGCCGTCGGAGAATGGCTTGTAGCCGTCGGTATAGGCCTTGTCGAGCACCGGCGACATCACGAACAGCGTAAGGAACAGCGCGAGTCCGACGAGTACCTGATTAGGCGGCGTCGTGGTCGTGCCGAGCGCCTGGCGTAGCAGCGAGAGCACGATGATGATGCGCGTGAAGCTGGTCATCATCAGCACCATCGCCGGCAGGAACGACAGCATCGTGAGCAGCAGCATCGTCTGCACGCTCAGCGAGTAGGTCGTGCCGCCGTTCGGGCCGGGGCTCGTGTTAAAGGCCGGCAGGCCCGCAGTCTGCGCGAACGACAGGGTCGGCAGTGCGAGCATCAACGCCGCCAGTGCGAACGGGGTGACAGGCGCCACGCGGCGCATGGCCGAAATCACTTTCAAAAGGGTGCTGGACATGCGAGCGGATTGCGCGTGACGCGCCGAAGAGAGACTGAACTGCATTACCGAACCCCGCCGCCTTGCCCGTTGAAACGTTTGCCCACTTCGCCTTTTAAAGCGTCGCGAAAACGTTGACCGAAGGTGCCCGGCAGTGCCGTGCCGGCAGCAGGCGCGCTTGCGGGGCCGGCCTGCGTGGCGCCGAGCGGATCGACGGCGGCCGAGCCTGCCGGCATCGTGTGAAGCAGACGGACATTGCCGGGCGCCGTGCCGAGCACGAGCCACATATCGCCGATTTCGACCACCGCGACCCGCTCCTTGCCGCCGAGCGAGGCGCCGCCGATGGTCTTCACGAGACCGCCGCGGTTCGCCGGCTGCAAGCCGAAGCGGCGCGCGAGCCACGCGCAACCGAACACCAGACCGATCACGACCAGCAGCCCGACAACGGTTTGCAATACCGCGCCGACGCCGAGCGCCGGAACAGCAGAACCCGCGCCGACGCCCGAGGCGATCTTCGCCGCGTTGTTGACCGCGTTCATGTCCGCCGCGAGAGCGGCCGAAGGTGCGAGCAGCGTGAAGATCGATGCAGTGAAGCATGCGGCCACGACGACATTCGCCGCCCGTGCAGCGCGATTCAGAACAGTGCGCGACACGGCGCGACCGGCGACGCGATTCATCGATTCAATTTCCGGATACGTTCGGACGGCGTAATGATGTCGGTCAGACGGATACCGAACTTGTCGTTCACCACCACCACTTCGCCCTGCGCGATCAGGCAGCCGTTCACCAGCACGTCCATCGGTTCGCCGGCCATGCCGTCCAGTTCCACCACCGAACCCTGCGCGAGTTGCAGCAGGTTGCGGATCGCGATCTTGGTGCGGCCGAGCTCGACGGTCATCTGAACAGGAATGTCCAGGATCATATCGATGTCGTTGCGCGTCGTGGTCGGCTCGACCTTCGACAGCGGCTGGAACACGCCGGCCGTCGTCGCGCTGACTTCCGAATTGTCGTTCTGCTCGGCCAGCGCGCTGGCCCAGTCCGCCATCGCCGCTTCGTCTTCGGCGGCGGCTGCGTCGGCGGCAAATTGCGGCGCGCCAGCGGCCAGTTCGGCCTCAGTCTTTGCGTTCAGGTCACTCATATCCACCTTCCTTCATCGTTTCGGCTGCGCTGATCATTTTCTGGACCCGCAACGCATACTGACCATTGAAAATTCCGTAGCCGCATTCCATCACCGGCACACCGTCGACTTTCGCCGTGATGTGTTCGGGGATGTTGATCGGCAGAACATCGCCTTTGCGCATGTTCAGGATCTGTTCGAACGTGACCGGCACCTGCGCGAGGTCGGCGGTCAGTTCCACTTCTGCTGCCTGCACCTGCTGCGACAGCACGCGGACCCAGCGGCGGTCGACTTCGAGCGCCTCGCCCTGGATCGGCGACGAGAGGATGTCGCGGATCGGTTCGATCATCGAGTACGGCATGCAGATATGCAGCGTGCCGCCCGTCGTGCCGAACTCGATCGAGAACTGCGTGACGATGACGATTTCGTTCGGCGTCGCCACGTTGGCGAACTGCGTGTGCATTTCCGAGCGCACGTATTCGAACTGCAGCGGGCGCACGCTTTTCCATGACGCCGTGTAGTTGTCGAACACCAGGTTCAGCAGCTTGTTGATGATGCGCTGCTCGGTCTGCGTAAAGTCGCGCCCTTCGACACGGGTATGGAAACGCCCGTCGCCGCCAAACAGGTTATCGACCACGAAGAACACCAGGTTCGGATCGAACACGAACAGCGAGGTGCCGCGCAACGGCTTCACGTGGACCAGGTTCAGGTTGGTCGGGATCGGCAGGTTGCGGGTGAATTCGCTGTACTTCTGCACCTTCACCGGGCCGACGGAGATTTCCGCCGAGCGCCGCATGAAGTTGAAAATGCCCACGCGCAACAAGCGCGCGAAACGGTCGTTGATGATTTCGAGGCCGGGCATCCGGCCACGGACGATGCGTTCCTGCGTCGCGATGTTGTAGGGCCGTACGCCTACACGGTCGCTTTGCTCGGCTTCCGAATCGGTTTCGCCGGTTACGCCCTTGAGGAGGGCATCGACCTCCTCCTGGGACATGAACTCTTCGTGGCCCATTCCTTATTCCTCGTGCGTCCCGTGGCGGTTGATGATGGCAGCGCTGATTAACGTCACGTCCGGCGTCACTGCACGACGAATTCGGTGAACAGCACGTCCTGGACGTGGATCGGCGCGGCGCCCTTGTCGGTCGGCTGCTCGATCAGCGTGCGCAGTTCCGTGGCGAGGGCGCGCTTGCCTTCGAGCGGCGCGAGTTCGTCAGGGTGCTTGTTCGACAATGCCAGCAGGATGCGGCTGCGCACTTCGGGCATGTGGTCGGTCAGTTCTTGCTGCGTCTTGGCGTCGGTGAGTTTTAGCGTCAGGCCGATGCGCAGGAAATGCTGCTGGCCGTCATCCGATTGCAGGTTCACCGTCATGGATTCGAGCGGGAAGAACAGCGGTGCTGGAGCCGGCGGCGGCGCTGCTTCAGCCGAAGTCGCGGCCGGGGCCCGCTTCGACATGAAGAACCAGACGCCCGCGCCTGCTGCGCCAGCGGCAATGATCGCAATCAGCACGATCAGGATGATGCGCTTCATCGGGCCGGGAGACGCCGGCGCGGCTTGTTGAGGTGCGGTCGTGGTTGCCATTTGGTTCGCTTTGCTTGCCTTTAGTGCTGGTGATGGTGATTGTTGTTGATTTGGTCGCTGCGCGATGGGCCGAAAAGAAGGGGGATTGTTGGTTATCTCTTGTTTTTGCTTCTTCTTTGGCCTTTCCTTGATTTGCTCGTGGTCTATTAGCGTTGCCCCTGTGCGGGGCGGCACCTACTTTCTTTGCCGCGGCAAAGAAAGTAGGCAAAGAAAGCCGCTTCACACCGCTAGCCCATAAGCGGGTCCCTCGCGCAGTCGCGCTCGTGGTCCATCTGGAATCCGTGCTCTCGCACACTCCGCGTCAGTGACAAAGCAGTCATTCTTCCGGCGGCGCTTCGCGCGCCGTCGCGGTTGATCTCCCCGTCGCTGGACGCAAATCGGCGCCCTTTTGAGGGCGCCGATGTCTAATCGTCCGCAATCGAGGTGCGGCTTGTGTTCGTCCTGGCGCGGCGGACGCCGCTGCCCGGGCGTCGAAATTCACGCGAATGTGTCGACCAGGCCTACCGTGCGGCGTACGGGGACGTTGACCGTCGAGGCCACCGCGTCGCCGCTGCCGCCGCCAAACGATCCGCTCCCGCCGCTCGAGCGGCCGCCGGAACGGCCGGAGTCGGCACTCTGCTGCTGGCCGCTCTGGCGCGCAAAGCCGTCGCTGACGCTCGCGCTTCCCAAACCAATGCCGTTGGATTCCATCGCCTCGCGTAACTTTGGCAGCGCGGCTTCGACGGCTTCGCGCACAGACTGGTGCTGCGACACGAACAACGCATGTGCATGGTTATCGGCAACCTGCAAGACAACCTGTAGCGGACCCAGATCCTTCGGATTCAAAGTCAACTCTGCGCTCTGCGAATGTGCGTTCGACAGAAACACCACCTTCTGGCTCAACGCGTCCTCCCAGTCAGTCGTGCCGACCTGCGGCGATAACGTATTCGCCGCTTCCGCCGCGCCAGCGTTGCCCGTGGTCTGGACGGCCGCCGTCGTGCTCGCCGCGCTCGCGGCCGCCTGCGAGGCGGCTAACGCCGCTGTTGCGGCATCCGCCGCGCTCTTGAAAGAGGCCAGGTCGTCGGCTTGCGTGCCGCCGGTCGCCGTTGCCGTCAATGCGTCCGCCGCAGCTTTTGCGGCCGCTGATGGATCGGCCACGGTCGTCGCCGCCGTCGTCATCGCGGCTTTCGATGCAGTCGACCCCTTGCCGTCGCCAAACAGGCCGGCCGCCAACGTCTTGCCGTCGGCTGTGCCGTTCAGTCCACCGTTCGTACCGTTCAAGCCGTTTGCCGAGGTCGCGGCGTTCGCGGCGGCGCCACTCGCCAACGCTTGCGCGGGAACGCCTTGACCATTCGCCAACGCGGCCAGCGCCGCCTGCAACGCGTCTTGCAATGACTTCGGATCGGTGGCGGCGGTTTTCTTGCCCGGCGTGCCGCCCGTCGTGGCGTCCGTGGTCGTGCCGGGCAGCGCGGTCGCGGCGTCGGTCAGAGCCGTGGCCGGGTCAGTGGCTGTCGGCGTGCTGGCGTTGTTCGTGTCGGCTTGAGCTTGAGCCTGCGCTTGAGCGGCAGCGGCCGCCGCCGCCGTGCCGGCGTCGGTCTGGCTCGCGGTGTTGCCGGTTTTTGCCGGCGCGGCGTTCGTCTTGTCGGTCGAAGCCTGTTGCGTCTCGCCCGACGATGCCGTGGACGAAGCCGAGTTCGTCGGCTTGCTCGTGTCCTTGCTGCTTGCGTCGTCCGCGCTCTTCGGCGCGGGGTCGGCCGGCGGCGGCGCGTCGTGCACGCTCGACGCAGACGGCGACGCTCCAGAAGACGCCGCGGCCGCAGCCGCAGCCTGCTGCTGGCTCGCGCTCAACGCAGCCGCGCTGTTCTGCTGGTCAATGCTCTGCTGCAAGGATTGCGAGAACGGTTTGGCATTCGCCGCAGCGGCCATGGCCGCGCTGGTGGACGTGCTGCTGGCGGAGCCGAGCAGCGAGCCGATCTGTGAAAGAAGCGACATAGGGAATCCTGTCAATCGGTCAAACGAGGTGTTCAGTCAATCGAGATGGCGCTCATGCGCCAGATGCGCGTCACGCGCCTTCGGCGCGCATCCGCAGAATCCGGGCGGCGTGTTCGTCGGCGTCGCGCTGGTCGCGCCGCGCCGTGGTTTTGGCTTCGGCGGCTTCGCCGCGCGCCTGCAGCACTTCGTACGAGCCCAGCTTCTGCTTCTGACGCTGCCAGTCGGGCTTGGCGGCCTCGACGCGCGCATTGGCCGTCACCAGCAAATTGCGCTGCTGCTCGATGGCGGCGTCGAGCGTGTCGATGAATGCCTGGAAATTGCGCATGTTTCCCGCGGGCATGCCGGTCTGGGCAGTCGCGGTGAAGCGCGCGTGATATTCGTCGCGGTACTGGACAAGGGCGTCGAGCTGCGACTGCACGTCGTTGCGCTCGCGCTGCGCGCGGCCCAGACGTTGCGCGGCGGCGTCCACATCGTCCTGAGCCAGGCCGATAAGGGTCTTGATCGGAAAGTGTTTCGCCATCGTCAGCCTCCTTGGGCAAACAGCGCGTCCAGCATCTCGAGACTCGGTTCAAAGTTTGCGCACTCGCGAAAACCTTGCTGCAAAAAGGCTTCCATCCGCGGATACAGCGCAATCGCGCGGTCGAGCAGCGCGTCGCGCCCGCTCGAATACGCGCCGACGTTGATCAGATCGCGGTTGCGCTGATAGCGCGACAGCATCTGCTTGAACATACGCGTCTTGTCCAGATGGTTATCGTCGATCAGCGCGGTCATTGCCCGGCTAATCGACGCTTCGATGTCGATGGCCGGATAGTGACCGGCTTCAGCCAGCGAGCGCGACAGCACGATGTGGCCGTCCAGAATCGCCCGCGCCGAGTCGGCGATCGGATCCTGCTGGTCGTCGCCCTCGGTCAGCACCGTATAGAACGCGGTGATCGAACCGCCGCCCGCCGGACCGTTGCCGGTGCGTTCGACGAGCGCCGGCAGCTTGGCGAACACCGAAGGCGGGTAGCCCTTGGTGGCAGGCGGCTCGCCCACGGCCAGCGCGATCTCGCGCTGCGCCATCGCATAGCGGGTCAGCGAGTCCATCAGCAGCAGCACGTGCTTGCCCTGGTCGCGAAAATACTCGGCAAGCGAGGTCGAATACGACGCGGCCTGCATGCGCAGCAGCGGCGAGACGTCGGCGGGCGCGGCGATCACGACTGAGCGCGCCAACCCTTCCTCGCCGAGAATCTGCTCGATGAATTCCTTCACTTCGCGGCCGCGTTCGCCGATCAGGCCGATCACGATCACTTCGGCGCTGGTGTAGCGCGCCATCGTGCCGAGCAGCACGGATTTACCGACGCCCGAGCCGGCGAACAGCCCCATGCGCTGGCCACGGCCGACGGTCAACAATGCGTTGATCGCGCGCACGCCGACGTCGAGCACCTTGTGAATCGGTTCGCGGTTCAGCGGATTGATGACCGGCGCGGACAGCGGGGCGTCGGCATGCGCGCCGAGTGGGCCGAGTCCGTCGAGCGGACGGCCGGACGCATCCAGCACGCGGCCGAGCAACTCCCAACCGACCGGCAGACGTTTGGCGCCCGCCATCGGATCGGCGATCGGCGCGCTTTCGAGCGGAAAAACGCGCGCGCCCGGGAGGAGGCCGATCACTTCGGTGGTCGGCATCAGAAACAGCTTGTCGCCGGAGAAGCCGACCACTTCGGCTTCGGCCATCGGCAGCGAACTGCCTTGCGGCAGTTCGATCATCACTTCGGCGCCCACGGACAGACGCAGGCCCACGGCTTCGAGCACCAGACCGGCCGCGCGCGTGAGACGTCCGCAGGCGCGCATCGGCTTGGCGATCGCATTGCGCGCGCGCAATGCGTCGAGGCGGCCGCGCCACGCTTGCATGTGCGGGTTGCTGTCGAGCGCAGGATCGTAAGGCGGGTGAGCGACTGCGGCGGAAGCAGGGCTCGCTGCGGCGGCATCGCGGCTCGCGGCGGCGCCCGTCGCCGGATGGGCATGGGCCGGATCGCGCAAGGCGGCTTCGATTGCCGCGACGGCGGCCGCCGCGGGTGTCACCGCAGCTGGTTCTTCCGCAAGCGCTTCGGCGCCGAACGACGCCAGCGCCAGTTCGCGTTCGAGCGGCGTCAGGTCGCTTGCGCGGATCTCTTCGAGCGTCGGCTTCACCATGTGCTCACCTTGCCGAGCGCGGCGGCCACGCGCTCCCAGCGCGTATCGATGCCGGCGTCCACTTCACCGGTGTTGGCTTGCGCGCGGCAGCCGCCGCGCTCCACCGCCGGATCGGTACGCACGGTCCAGCCGCGCGTTTGCAGTTCTTCCATCAAATAAGCTTCGACAACCGGCAGATCGGCGGGACTCACGATCAAAGCCGGTGCGCCGACCAGCGTGGGCTCGGCGGCCAGCACTTCACGTGCGGCGGCGATCAGCGCGGTCGGGTCGTGCTGCACGTGCTGGCGCACCACCTGTTGCGCGATGTCGAGCGCGAGCGCAACCAGCGTTTCGGAGATCGCGCCCTGAGCGCCGTCGAGCGCGGCCTTGAAGGTCTCGGCCAGCGCCGCGAGCCGCGCGGCTTCTTCGCGCGCTTCGCTCTGGCCTTGCTCGAAACCCTGCGCGTGGCCCTGGTCGTAACCGGCCTGATAACCGAGCGCCTGACCGGCCACATGGCCGGACGCGATGCCCTGTGCATGCGCGGCGTCGCGCAGACGTTCGAGTTCGGCTTCGAACGCGCCGTCGTCGACTTCGGGTTCGGGCGGCGCCGGCGGCACCGGATCGAACGACGCCATCTCCCAGCGCTGGTAGGCCGAGAGGCGTTCCTTCGCTGCGGAGTTCTGATCAGACATATGCATCTTCGGCCTTGCCGCCTAGAACGATCTGGCCGCCTTCGGCCAGGTTGCGCACGATCTGCAGGATGCGGCGCTGCTGCGTCTCGACTTCGGAGACGCGCACCGGACCGCGCGCGTCGAGGTCTTCGGCGAGCAGTTCGGCCGCACGCTGCGACATGTTCGACAGGAACTTCTGGCGCAGCGCGGGCGGCGCGCCCTTCAGCGAGATGATCAACGCCTCGGACTCGACTTCCTTCAGCAACAGCTGGATCGCGCGGTCTTCCAGATCGAGCAGGTTCTCGAACACAAACATCTGATCAATGATCTTCTGCGCAAGTTCCGCATCGTATTGGCGAACGTTCTCAATGACGCCTTCTTCATGATTGCTCGACATGAAGTTGAGAATTTCCGCCGCCGTGCGGATGCCGCCCATCGGGCTGCGCTTGAGGTTGTCGCTGCCGGACAGCAAGCCGGTCAGCACGTCGTCGAGTTCGCGCAGCGCGGCCGGCTGGATGCCGTCGAGCGTCGCGATCCGCAGCAGCACGTCGTTGCGCAGCCGTTCCGTGAAGCAGGCGACGATTTCCGAGGCCTGATCGCGGTCCAGGTGAACGAGAATGGTCGCGATGATCTGCGGATGCTCGTTCTTGATGAGTTCGGCGACCGCCGCGGAATCCATCCACTTGAGGCCTTCGATACCGCTGGTATCGCTGCCCTGCAGAATCCGGTCGATGATCGCGCCGGCCTTGTCGTCGCCGAGCGCCTTGGTCAGCACCGAACGGATGTATTCGTTCGAATCCAGCGACATACCGGTGTGCTGCTCGGCCTCGCGCACGAACTGCTGCAGGACTTCGTCGACCTGCTCGCGGGTCACGCTCTTTAATGCGGCCATCGCGACGCCGATCTTCTGGACTTCGCGCGGCCCGAGGAATTTGAACACCTGCGCGGCTTCTTCCTCGCCGATCGACATCAGCAGGAGCGCGCTCTTCATTACGCCTTCAGCGCTCATCGGACACCCAATTTTTCACGACGGTTGCAACGATCTTCGGATCCTGACGCGCGATGCTGCGCGCGAATTCCAGGTTCCGCTCATATTTGTGCTTGGCGCTTTCGAGCGCCAGCAGCTCGCTGTCGCTTTCCAGTTCGGCGACGCTGCTGCTACCGTTCGCGCCCAGGCGCTCGGCGGCGGGAATGCCGTCGAGCAGGATCGGCTCGTCCGGCGACGCCAGCGCCGCGACGGCGGCCGGCTCCGGCGGCGGGAAAGCGCGGCGCAGCGCCGGCTTCACCATCACGAAGTAGAGGAACAGGGCGACCGCGCCTATGCCGAGGTAAGTCGCGATCTGCTTGGCGAGCGCAATCATGTCCGGCGTGCGCCACCACGGCAGGTCGGCGTTCGGGTCGACTTCGGTGCTGAACGGGCTGTTGACCACGTTGACCGAGTCGCCGCGCGCCTGGTCGAAGCCCATCGCGTCCTTCACCAGTTGGTTGACCTGCGCGAGCTTGTCGGCGGTGACCGGCTGCATCGTGGCGTGACCCTTGGCGTCGACCACACGCAGATAGTTCACCACCACCGCCACCGAGAGACGCTTGATGCCGCCCATCGGCCGTTCCAGATGGCGAACCGTCTTGTCGAGTTCGTAGTTGGTCGTGGAGTCCTTGCGGTCGCTGACCGGCGTGGTCGTCACGCCGCTCGCGCCGTTGGGCGCGTTGATCGGCGCCGACGCGGGCTGCGGCGGCTGGTTCGACAGCGCGCCCGGCACGCCCGAGGCCGCGCCTTGCGACATTTCGGTGGCGCTGCTCGATTGCTGGCTGCGGATCGCCGCCTGTTGCGGGTTGCCGTTGGGGCCGTAGTTTTCCGAGGTCTGCTCGCTGTGCGAGAAGTCGATATCGGCGCTGACCTGCGAATGCGCGTTGCCCGAGCCGAACAGGGGCGCGAGGATCGCGTCGATGCGCTGCTGCGTGCTGCGTTCGATCTGCTGGCGGTACTTCAATTGCGAGGCGTCGAGTCCGCTGCCGGTGGACGGCTGCGTCAACAGGTTGCCGTCCTGATCGAGGATGGTCACGCCTTTCACCGGCATGTCCGGCACCGCCGACGACACCATATGCGTAATCGCCAGCACTTGGCCTTCGTCGAGCGCGCGGCCGGGGTAGAGGTTCACCAGCACGGAGGCCGACGGCGCTTCCTTGTCGCGCACGAACACGGAAGGCTTCGGAATCGCCAGATGCACGCGCGCCGACTTCACCGACGAAATCGACTCGACCGTGCGCTCCAGTTCGCCTTCCAGCGCGCGCTGATAGTTGATCTGCTCGGCGAACTGGCTGATGCCGAACTTCTGGTTGTCCATCAGTTCGAAGCCGACCGAGCCGCTCTTGGGCAAGCCTTGCGAGGCCAGACGCAGGCGCATTTCATGCACCTGCTCGGCCGGCACGAGGATCGCGCCGCCGGCGTCGGAGAACTTGTAGGGAATATTGGCTGCCTGAAGCGCCGTGATGATGGCGCCGCCGTCGCGGTCCGACAGGTTGCTGTAGAGCACCTTGTAGTCAGGCGCCCGCGACCACAGGAACAGCCCCGCCACCACGGCGACCAGCAGCGCCACCGCGAAAATCAGCGGCGCGCGCGGGTTGCCGCGCATTTGCGCGAGGCCGGACAGGCGCTGACCGAAGTTGCCACCGAGGTTGCTCCCCAGGCCGCCGAGGTCTGCTGCGCCGCCGGCCTGGCCGGCACCGGCGCCTGGCTGCGCGCCGGCTAGGCCCATGCGGGCGTCGGGGTTGATCAAAGAGTTGGCTGACGAATCCATGCGTCGGGTTTCTCCGGGATGCCTTTTGCGTTCTGCCCGCTACCGCACCGAGGGTCGGCGGGCGCACGGACAGAGACTTTCACCCTTGAAATTATCCGCAGCGCGGCTCAACCCGATTGCTTGAATAGAGCCGGGTTTCCCCCCTAGTTTCGGGGCTTTCCCGGATGGCCCGCTGCTATGCTTTCGTCCAGATCGGTACGGTTTGGCATGCCGGTCGTCCTTCCCTGGAGAAAACATGACTTTCCCCGTGAACGCGCTTTCGTCGGCGCTGCAACAGATGCAGTCGATGGCGGCGCAAGCGGCCGGCGGCAGCAATACGGTCGCTGACACGTCCGGCGCGGCGACGCCCACCGGCTTTGCGTCGGCACTGAAAGCCTCGCTGGACAAGATCAGCGGCGATCAGACCAAGGCGGTCGGCGAATCGCAGGCGTTCGAACTCGGCTCGTCGAACGTGTCGCTCAACGACGTGATGGTCGATATGCAAAAGGCCAACGTGGGCTTCCAGTTCGGCCTGCAGGTGCGCAACAAGCTGGTGTCCGCCTATAACGACATCATGCAGATGTCGGTGTGAACGCGGCTCGGGCGGCAGGGCTGTTCCGCCCGCCCGAACGCGTGCGCGCCGTGCGGCTCTCGAAGGCTGCACCATTTGGCCGCTTAATCCTCCTTGCGCTGGCCTAAAGCTTTCCCGCTGTCTTTCCGATAACAAGGTACAGGCAGAGATCGGGGCGCGGCAATGTGCCCGGATGAGGTGCCACGACCAACCGCAGTGCAAGAGAGGAGGAGCGCCGATGTTTTCCCCAGGACACTCTGGAGCCAATGCGTACGCACGCGTCGGCGTCGAGACAGGGGTGATGGGCGCGAGTCCGCATCGTCTGATCGTGATGTTGTATCAGGGCGCAAGGCAAGCGATCGCGCAGGCGCGCATGCATTTGCAGCAGGGCAATGTGCCGGCTCGCGGAGAGGCGGTCGGCAAGGCGATTCAGATCGTCGAAAGCGGGCTGCAGCAATCGCTCAACCTCGAGGCGGGCGGTGAGATTGCGGAGCGGTTGAACGCGCTGTATAGCTATATGTCGCGCCGGCTGCTCGAAGCCAACATAAAACAAAGCGAGGCGATGCTGGTCGAGGTGGACGGTCTTCTGGCCACACTCGAAGAGGCATGGATCGGGATTGCCCCGGAGATCGCGCGGATGGCAGCCCAGCCCGCCGCGGAAAGCATGAGATGACATCGAACGCAGAATACTTCGCCCGTTACGAGGCGATTGCAGCGATTTCCTGCCGCATGCTGATAGCTGCCCGGCGCGCACTGTGGAACGATCTGGTCCACCTGCAAGAGGAATACCGCCATCTGGTGGAGGCGCTGAAAGACGCCGAAACGGGCGTGAAGCTCGACGAGGCGGAGCGTCTGCGCAAGTACGCGCTGATCCGCCAGATCCTCGCCGACGATGCAGCGATCCGCGATCTGGCGAATCCGCGCATGGCCAATCTGTCCGCGCTGTTCGCCGGACGGCCGACGCGCGTGCTCAAGGAGCTGTACGGAGCGCGCTGAGTTGCGCCGCGCGCGCCGAGAGGCGCCTCTATCCATCCGGCTGACTGACTTTATTTGAGCGCGACGCCGCCAATGTGACCAAGGAATCGGCATGAACGGGATCGACACGACTGTCGCTTCGGTGCTCGCGAGCCGGATCGATAGTCTGCTCAATATCGCGCCAGGCAGTGCGGCTGCTTCGCAGGCCGGCACGGCGGGCGTCGAAACCGCGCCGACCATGCCGGCGCTCATTGAGACGCCCGCGCCGCAACCTTCCGCCCAGACCGCGCTGTCCGCCGTCGCGCTGACGCTCAATGCGATCGTGCGCTCGGGCGGCGAGGCGACGCCCGCCGTGATCGGCCAGACGCCGATCTGGCCGGCCGCGCCCGCGCTCGATATCGAAGTCGACGCGTTGCCGCTGTTCGACACGTCCGCCGCCGCAACGGCTTCCACCGCATCCACCGCCAATCCGAATGCCGCTACCACCGCTGCCACCGCGGCCACCGCCAATGTCGCGGCGGCCCAGGTGCCGGTCGCAGCGCTCGCCGCCGCGCTCGAACAGACCGTCGGCGATAGCGGCCTCTTTTATGAAGCGCATCTGGCGCAATGGCTGGCGGGTCAGCGCTCGCCCGCTTCGCTCGCCGGCGAGGCGCAAAACAAACTCGTTGCCGCTGCCGCGCAACTGCCGCTCGATTGGGCGAACGACGGCGGCGACGCGTCGCCCGCCAATCCGTCCGCCCGGCAGGGCATGGGTGCGGCGCCGAATGGTCCATCGAACGGCGGCGCGCAAGACGCCGGCGCCGCCGCTCGCGGGATGCCTTCGATCCCCAACGCGCAAGCCGCGCGTTTCGTGGCCGGCGAAGTGCTGGCCAGTTCCCTGTCCGACCTGAACGGCCAGCCCGCGCATGCGAGCCTGCACAACGCGGCCGCGCAAACCGTCGACGGCGGCACCTCGCAGAATTCGCAGCCGATGGCCGCCGCGGTTCATCCCGCGACCGTGCCGTTGGTGCGTCAGCAGCTCGATCTGCTCGCGACCGGGCAGTTTCGCTGGACCGGCGAAGCATGGCCGGGCGCCAAGCTCGACTGGACCATCGAACAGGAAGGCGACGAATGGGACCGCAGCGGCGGCGGCACGGCAAGCGAGGACGACCAGCCGTGGCGCACGCGCCTGACGCTATCGCTGCCGACGCTCGGCACCGTCGACGCGGAACTGACGCTGACCGGCACGCGCCTCGTCGCGCGCGTGCAGGCGAGTCCCGGCGGCGCCGCGCGTCTTGCGATGCAGGGTGAGAGCTTCCGCCAGCGGCTCGCGGCGGCGGGCATCCAGTTGAATGGCTTGACGATTCGCGAGATCGGCGGCGGCGCGCCCGCCACCGCCGCAAATGCAGCAGGCGCGGCGGCCGCACAGGCGGCGGCGTCGGCGTATGCGCGATCGGCTTCGGCGGCCGGTTCGGCGGAGGCGGGCGGTGCGGCCGGCTCGGCAGCGAACCGAACCGCGGGCGTGCGCCGTCGCGCCGCAGCCACGCCGCTCGACGATTTCGACTGGGACATGTGATGAGCCGCAAACATCGCCGCAGCGCGGCCGCGCTCGTCTACGACGCCCAAGGCAGTGACCCCGCGCCGCGCGTGATCGCCAAAGGCTACGGCATGCTGGCCGAGATGATCGTGCAGCGTGCCAAGGAAGCCGGCCTGTACGTGCACGAAGCGCCCGAAATGGTCTCGCTGTTGATGCAGGTGGATCTCGACGCGCGCATTCCGCCGCAGCTTTATCAGGCGGTGGCGGAAATGCTCGCGTGGCTGCATCGGCTGGAAAGCGGCGCTGAAAACGAGCCGCCGCCAGCCGCGAACGCCGACGCGCCGGATGTCATCGACGTGGTGGCCACCGAAATCGAAGGTGGACCGGCGACGCGCTGAGCGTCAGAACCGCATCATCAGTTTGAGCAGCGCGTCGACCCGTTTGCCGTACGGCGGCGAAATCCAGCCGCGCGCGTTCAGACGCGCCTGTGTCAACACCGGCTTCATCTTCGAGAACGTCACGAAGCCTTCGTAGCCGTGATACGCGCCCATTCCGCTCGCCCCGACTCCGCCGAACGGCAGGCTCTCGCACGCCAGATGCATCAGCGTTTCGTTGATCGCCATGCCGCCGGCAATGGTTTCGTGCGTCACGCGCTCAATGGTGGCGGTGTCGTCGGCGTAGAGATACAGCGCGAGCGGACGCGGCCGGGCGTTGATCCACGCGATCGCGTCGTCGAGCGTGTCGTAGGACACGATAGGCAGCAGCGGCCCGAAAATTTCCTCCTGCATCAGCGCGCATTCGTCCGGCGCGTTGGTGACGGCGATCAGCGGGAAGCGGCGGCTCGTTGCATCGGGCGAACTGTCGGTGAGCGCGTGCAATTGAGCGCCGGCGGCCTGGGCTTCGTCGGCGAGACGCTCCAGCCGCGCGAAGTGGCGCGCCGAAATGATCGACGTGTAATCCGGGTTGCCGGCGAAATTCGGATACATCTTCGCCATTCGCGCGCGCGCCCGTTCGACGAACGCCTGCTCCTTGCCACGCGGCACCAGCACGTAATCGGGCGCGACACAGGTTTGCCCCGCGTTGAGCGTCTTGCCGGCGATGAGGTTGTCCACCGCGTTGTCGAAACGCGCATGCGCGCCGATGATGGCCGGCGACTTGCCGCCCAGTTCGAGCGTGACCGGCGTCAGATGCTCGGCGGCGGCGCGCATCACTTCGTGACCGACCTTGGTCGAACCCGTGAACAGCAAGTGATCGAAGGGCTGCGCGCTGAAGGCGGCGGCGAGCGCGGCGTCGCCGTTCACCACCGCGACGTGATCGCGCGCGAAAGTCTGGCCGATCAACTGCTCGAATAGCGCCGACGTGCGCGGCGTCAGTTCGGACATTTTGATGATCGCGCGATTGCCGGCGGTCAACGCGCTGACCAGCGGCCCGACGGCGAGCAGCACCGGATAATTCCACGGCACGATGATGCCGACCACGCCGAGCGGTTGCGGCACGACTTTCGCGCGCGCCGGCAGCAGCCATTTGTTGGTGCTGCGGCGTTGTGATTTCATCCAGCGCTTGCCATGCCGTAGCGCGCCGTCAATTTCTTCCTTCACCAGCAGGAATTCCGCGAGCAGCACTTCCTGTTTCGCGCGATTGCCGAAGTCGGCGTTCATCGCATCGGCGAGTGCGTCGCGATTGTCGAGCATGACTTTGCGCAGCGCTTTCAGATGCGCAGCACGTGTGTCCCACGACGGATACGGCGCGCGCAAATAGGCGTGGCGCTGCTCGCGCAGCAGCGCTTCGAGCGCGGCGACTTCCGGCAGATCGTTCTTCATGTGTGTCCACTCCCTGATGGATTGCGTTGGGCGTCGAGTCGCGCTTTTATTGGGTTTGCTTGTGCTGCTTTTCCTGCTTTGCGGCGTGCCTGAAGCTTGCGTGCTGAACGTCAGGCAGGGAATGCTCTTTCGATGATCGCCGCGTGATCGAATGTGGCCGGCAGCGTGCCGTACACGCGGCCGCTTTCGCCGCAGCCATCGGCAAGACGCGTAGCGATGAACGCCTCTGCCACTTCGGCGGGCGCGTGTTTAAGCAGCAAGGTGGCTTGCGCGATCAGCACGACTTGCTGCGCGATCCGCCGCGCCGACGCTTCGCGATGCCCGGCCGGTCCGTTGAGCGTGGCGGCGAGTTTGCCGAGCGCGGCGCTCAATGCCGGATGCGCTTGCGCGTCCGCTTGCCACGCGGCGAACAGCGCCTGCGCCGCTTCCGGCTCGCGCTCCATTGCGCGCAGCACGTCGAGGCACATGACATTGCCGGAACCTTCCCAGATCGAATTCACCGGCGCTTCACGATAGAAACGCGCCATCGGACCGGTTTCGACGTAGCCGTTGCCGCCCCAGACTTCCATCGCCTCGCCGGTGAATTCCAGCGCGCGCTTGCAGACCCAGTACTTCGCCGCGGGCGTGACGATTCGGCGCCACGCGCGCTCGGCCAGCGAGGTGGAAGCGGCGTCGGTCGACTCTTCGAAAGCGCGCGCGAGGCGCATGAATAGCACCGTCGCCGCTTCCGATTCCAAAGCCAGATCGGCGAGCACGTTGCGCATCAGCGGCTGATCGGCGAGATGCCGGCCGAACGCGCTGCGATGACGCGCATGGTGAATCGCCTGCACGAGCGCCGCGCGCATCAGCGCCGCACTGCCGATCACGCAATCGAGCCGCGTGTAGTTCGCCATTTCGATGATGGTCGGCACGCCGCGTCCTTCGTCGCCGATCATGATGCCGAACGCGTCGAGGAATTCGACTTCGCTGCTCGCATTCGAGCGATTGCCGAGCTTGTCTTTCAGACGCTGGATCTGCACGTTGTTCTTGCGGCCGTCCGGCGCGAAGCGCGGCACGTAGAAGCACGAAAGGCCTTCGTGTTCGTCGGTGCGGCCGAGCACCAGATGCGCGTCGCACTGCGGCGCGGAGAAAAACCATTTGTGACCGACAAGCCGGTAGGCGGCGCCACGGCCGCTGCCGGCGGTGGAGTAGGCGCGGGTCTGATTGCTGCGCACGTCCGAGCCGCCTTGTTTTTCGGTCATGCCCATGCCGATCATCGCGGACGTTTTCTGCTTGAGCGGCAAATCGCGCGAATCGTGTTCGCGCGCGTAGAGCTTGTCGCGCAATGTAGCGAATAGCGCGGGTTCGCGTTGCAGCACGGGGATGCTCGCGAAGGTCATCGTCAGCGGGCACAGCGAGCCGGATTCGATTTGCGCATGCAGGAAGTAACCGGCGCAGCGCGCCACCATCGCGCCGCGTTGCGGATCGGAAAACGGCAGCGCGTGCAAGCCTTCGCGGCGCAGCAGCGAGAGCAGCGCGTGCCACGAAGGATGAAATTCCAGCGCGTCGATGCGCTCGCCGCGTGGACTATGCGTGACAAGCTCGGGCTCGTGACGGTTCGCCAGCTCGGCGAGCGCGAGCGTCTCGGGCGTGGTGAGCGCTGCACCGTGCCGCAGCAGTGCACCGCGATGCCACCCGGCGCCGTCGCGTTCGAGGGCGGCGGACAACGCGGCGTCGCTGGAAAACAGGTTGTAGTCCGCGAGGGGCGGAACCTGATTGGTCACCTCGTGAGTCTGGCCGAAGCTGTGCCGTTCCATCTGCTGTCTCCGTTCGACGCATGCTCGCCGGCGTTGGCCGGCAATGCGCTGTTTGATCGCCGCGTGTCATGCCGCGCGCTGAGAGGACGGCGTGTGCAACGCCGTGTTCGAATGCCGCGCGCAGCCGCCAGGCGGGCGTTAGCGCGTCTTTCATCATAGGGGCGCGGCGGCCGTTCCGTTTAGAGGAATCGCTCTGGCGCGAAGCCGCCGCGCCATCCGAACGCTCCCTACAATGCCGGGGAAACACACGTAGACAAGTGTGCACGACATAAGGGTTCGCGAGCAACGCGGCCCATCAGGAGGAGCGGATGCAATACGACTACATCATCGTCGGTGCGGGCTCGGGCGGTTGCGCGCTGGCGAGCCGTCTCGCGGATAGCTGCGCGGACGCGACGATCGCGCTGATCGAAGCCGGCCCGCACACGGACCGCAATCTGTTCGTCAACATGCCGGTCGGCGTGGCGGCCGTGGTGCCGCACAAACTCAAGACCAATTACGGTTATCTGACCACGCCGCAGCCGGGGCTCGGCGGACGGCAAGGGTATCAGCCGCGCGGACGCGGCTTCGGCGGATCGAGTGCGATCAACGCGATGATTTACACGCGTGGCCATCCGCTCGATTACGACGAATGGGCGGAATTAGGTTGCGAAGGCTGGTCGTGGGCGGAGGTGCTGCCGTATTTCCGCCGCGCCGAAGGCAACCAGCGCGGCGCCGATGCGTGGCATGGCGACAGCGGCCCGCTGACCGTCTCCGATTTGCGCTATCAGAATCCGTTTTCACGGCGCTTCGTGCAGGCGGCGATGGAAGCCGGCTACAAGCCGAATGGCGACTTCAACGGCGCGGACCAAGAAGGGATCGGCTTCTATCAGGTGACACAGCGCGACGGACGCCGTTGCAGCGTGGCACGCGCCTATATCTACGACCGCGCGCGTCCCAACCTGCATACGATCGCCGACGCGACGGTGCTGCGCGTCGCCTTCAACGGCAAGCGCGCGAGCGGCGTGGAGATCGTGCGCGGCGGCCGCAGGGAAACGCTCGAAGCACGCGCGGAGGTGGTGCTTGCCGCAGGCGCGTTCAATTCGCCGCAACTGCTGATGTGCTCGGGTATCGGCCCCGCGGCGCATCTTCAGTCGCTCGGCATTGCGGTGCTGCACGACGCGCCGGAAGTCGGCCAGAACCTGATCGACCACGTCGATTTCACGATCAACAAGCGGGTTTCGTCGATCGAGCCGACCGGCTTTTCGATTCGCGGCATTGCGCGGATGCTGCCGCAGTTCGTCACGTTCATGCGTCATGGGCGCGGCATGCTGTCGAGCAATGTCGCCGAGGCGGGCGGTTTTCTGAAGAGCACGCCGACGCTCGACCGGCCGGATCTGCAATTGCATTTTTGCGCGGCCATCGTCGACGATCACAACCGTCATATGCATTGGGGCCACGGTTATTCGCTGCACGTGTGCGTGTTGCGACCGCACAGCCGCGGCACCGTGACTCTCGCGAGCGCGGACGCGCGAACCGCGCCGGTGATCGATCCGCGTTTTTTCAGCGACCCGCGCGATCTCGATCTGCTGGTAGACGGGGCGCGGATGGCGCGGCGCATTCTCGATGCCCCCTCGCTCGCGCTGCACGGCGGCAGCGAGTTGTACACCCATTCTGGCCAGTCGGACGCGGAGTTGCGCCGCACGATCGCCGAGCATGCCGACACGATCTATCACCCGGTGGCCACCTGCCGGATGGGCGGCGACGCGCGCTCGGTGGTCGATCCGCAGTTGCGGGTGCGAGGCGTCACGGGGCTGCGGATCGTCGACGCCTCGGTGATGCCGACGCTGATCGGCGGCAACACCAATTCGCCGACGGTGATGATCGGCGAGCGCGCGGCCGATCTGATCACGGCGGCCCGTCGCGAATCGCAAACGGAACTGAAGATGGCATCGATCAGCAGAGCCGGCATGTCGGCGACGACCGCCTGAGCTTTCAGCGGCATGTCAGATTTTGCCGCCAAATATGAGACAAATTGAACGAACGTCTGCCAATTCGTCATAAATTGTGCCGTTTCGTTTATGAGATTTCCCGAAACCTATAATCGCGCCGCAAAAGGGAGCGTGCTAGGTGGCGCGTTCGGGAACTCGAGGAAGCGAAGCGATGAGCATCAACGCAATTCAACTGATTCAGTCCGCCATGACGGACGGTGTGGTGCGGCAGCTAGCGGGGCGCTTCGGGCTGCCGGCGGACGCGACTCAAAAGGTGCTGGCCGCCGCGGCGCCGGCGCTCGTCGCCGGTCTGATGCAAAAGGGCGCGACGCTCGACGGTGCGCGTTCGCTTTTCGCCACGATCCTCTCGCCGGAAGTAAACGGGCATATCGCCGAACAGCTGCCGCGCCTGATCGGCAGCACGACTGGCTTGAGCCAGCTGGAAATGGCCGGGCGGCAGTTGCTCGAACGAACTCTGGACCGCCGCGTCGACGTGCTGAGCGACGAGGTCGCCTCGCAAACCGGCGTGCCGGCGCACGCCACGCATGCCATGACGGGCATCGTCGGGGCAACGCTGCTCGGCTTGTTGAAGCGGCATTGCCTCGAAGGTCAGGGCAACGCCGGGCATTTGCCCACGCTGCTGGGTCATCAACTGCCGGTCATTGCGCCTTTTCTGAACGATCGCCTGATGGCCGCGCTCGGCCTGGGCGGCGTCGGCGCGTTTGCCGGCAACATATTGGCGCAATTGAAGGCTGTTTCGTCGCACATCGATCATCCGACGCCCGCGGCCACGCCGGCGGCCGACGCGTCGCCGAGTATCCAGGTGCCCGTGGACGCCGTGGTGCGCGGAGAGCGCCGCTCGCACACGTGGCTGTGGTGGCTGCTTGCGGCAATCGCTGCGGTGCTGGCGTTTCTGTTTTTGCGCGGCTGCCAGGGTGAGCAGAGCGCCGGCCGCGTCGGCGCGCACAACAGTGGCGACGCGCCGGTTACCGCGCAACCGGCTTTGGCGCCGGTTCAGGCTTCGGCCGCTGTGGTAGCTGCCAGCGATGTAGCGGCGTCGGCACCTGCCACCAGCGCCGCGACGCCCGCGAGTTCGGCAAGCGACCCGCAGCAACCGGCCGCCGCGATCGTGCCGACTCAAGACAGCCAGTTCAGCTTCACCGTCGACGCCGCCGGCAAGCCCACGCTGACGGCCACCGTCGGCAGCGAAGCCGAAAAGACCCAACTGATGGACGAGCTGACGAAGCGCCTCGGTCAATACAACTTCGTGCCGAACATCACGGTCGATCCGTCCACGAAACCGGCCGACTGGCTGGCCCATGTCGACAGCCTGTTGCCGCTGCTGTCGCTGCCCGGCGCGGAAGTGAAAGTGGCCGGCACGCACATCGAACTGAGCGGCACTGCCGCGGACAAGAAGCTCGGCTGGCTCGACAAGCTGAAGTCGCTGCTCGGCACGTCGTATCAGATCGGTTCGTTCGACGTCGCGCACGCCGTCGCCGATGCCAACGAGAACTTCCGCAGCGCGATCAAGAACCTGCTCGCGCCGGATAGTTCGTGCGCGGCAGCGGACGTGGTCAAAGTGCTGAACCTGCAGGTGATCAACTTCGCGAGCGCCAGCGCGCGTGTGCCGGCTTCGGCTGTGGATGATCTGAAGCAGTCGGCGCGCGTGCTGAACGCCTGCGCGGGCAACGGCAAGACGGCGCGGCTGGAAGTGGCGGGCTATTCGGACAACGTCGGCGGCGAACAGGCGAATCTGCAATTGTCGAAGCAACGTGCCAATGCGGTGCGCGCCTACCTCGTCAAGACGGGCGTGCCGGCTGATTCGCTGTTGGCGCAAGGCTATGGTCAGGCGCGTCCGGTGGCGAGCAACGACACGGCGAGCGGGCGCTTTGCCAACCGCCGCATCGAGTTCGTCGCGCAGCAGTAACTGCGCGCTGGAATCATCGCGTAAGACATGCCGCCCGGTTCGCGCCGGGCGGCTTTGCTTCATTCGGCGGGCCGCTTCGGAAACGGTGTCGTGATACCCGTCACGCCGATGCCCGGCCCGAGCATGAAATCGTCGGCGGCCTGGCCTGGCAGCGCCTCGCGCGCGACTTCGAGCCACGCGCGCGCGGCGTGTGACAAATAACCATTGCGGCGCCAGCCGATCGCCATTTCCCACGGAATCTCCGGTTCCACCACCGGCCGGCAGGTGAACTGCGCAGGGTCCAGACGCCGGCAATACGGCGCCGGCAACAGGGCGATGCCGACGCCGGCCAGCACCAGCGCCGCCATGAAATCCCAATGCCCGCTGCGCCCGACGATGGTCGGCGCAAAGCCGGCGGTGCGGCACGCGTTCAAGACGACATCGTTGAGAGCGAGACTTTCGCCGTAGAACACGAACGGCTCGTTGGCGAGTTGCGCGAGCGGCACCTCGTGCAGATCGTCCCAACTCGAGCCCGTGCGGGCGACGAGCCACAGCAACTGACGCGTCATGGGCAGCACGTCGATATTTTCCGGGTCGACGGGCTGCAGCACGCCGCCTAATTCCAGTTCGCCGTTGATCAGCGCCGTTTCGATGGCGCGTGAGCCCTGCTCAAACAGCTTGAGTTCGATTTTCGGATAGCGCTGGCGAAACGCGGCGATGGCCGGCGTGAAGAGCGAGCCGCCCATGGGCGGAATGCCAATGGTGAGTTGACCGCGGCCGAGCGTGTCGAGATCGTTCAGCTCCGCCTGCAATTGCGCGTGCGCCGCCAGCACGTCCTGGCCGCGTTGGTAGACGATCCGTCCGGCATCGGTCAGCACCATCTGGCGCCCGTCGCGCAGCAGCAGCGGCGAGCCGATTTCGTCTTCCAACGACTTGACCATTTTGCTGATGGTCGGCTGCGTGACGAACATCTGCTCGGCCGCGACGGTGAAACTCTGCTGACGCACCACTTCGACGAAATACCGTAGCGCACGTAGTTCCACGATCTCAGGCTCCAGAATTCCAAATTGGAATGATTCGCTGGATTGTAAGTCAATATATTTATATTGCAGAGAGCCGATCCAGAAACGTCGCGGCCATTTCAAGATGCCCCCGGCGGCAAGCGGAATAACATCAGGAGATTTTCACCGCCGAGCCGCCCATCACGCCCGTTCATCATGACGCCCATTTCGATCATCATTCCCTGCTACAACGGCGCTGCGACACTTGCGCGCGCTCTGCAAAGTTGCCGGACCCAGCCTGAAGCCACGCAGATCGTCGTGGTGGACGACGGCTCGATCGATGCCTCCGCGGACATCGTGGCCGAATGCGGCCGCCTCGACGCGCGCGTGGGTCTGCTGCGGATGCCGTGCAACGGCGGCGCGGCGCGAGCGCGCAACTGGGGCGCGATGCATGCGTCGCATGACCTGGTCGCCTTCCTCGACGCCGACGACGAATATCTGCCCGGCGCCCTCGCCGCCGCGAGCGCATTCCTCGCGCAAAACCCGCAGGAAGTGTCCGTGCGGCTCGACGTCGAGTACGCGGATTTTCCGCGCGAGCTCACGGCTCACCCTGACTTTGCCACGCATGCTGCAACGCTCAGCAATACGGTGCCCAGCGGCCTGTTCATCCGCCGGGCGGCTTATTTCGCGCTCGGCGGCTTTCCGATGGACGACGCGTTTCGCCGTATCGGCGGCGAAGACGGCGCGTTTTCGTGGGCGCTGCGCGATATCTTCGGCAACCCACGGCTGAGCGATGCGAAGCGTGTGCGCATGCATTACCACACGGGCATTCACGCCGAACGCTACTTCCGCGTTGCACTCGGACTGCAGATTCCGGATCCCGCCGATGTCGCCGAAGCGTTCCGCGTGTCTAAGCAGTTTCTCGACACCGCGCGCACCGGCATCGCGCAATTGCGCGCGGCGAATTTGACGGCCGAGGCCACCGCGTCGTAGGCCGTACGACGCCTGCAAGGCGTCCATCACGGCGGCTGCGCGCACGCACGAAGCGCAAGAAACCCGCGCAGCCTGAAAACTTGATCCGTGCCCCGAAGCCATCTCGTTTTGCTACAATCGCCGTTCGTCTTCGAGGAGCGTTGCGACGGGTACCGCGAACCAGCTATTCGCCGGCCGCCCGCCAGGCTCGGAGACTTCAATCGGAGGGCTGGATGCGCATAGCGCTTCCTGTCCACCGCATCGAACCGCGCTCACGTCAAATTTCTAGTCACTACTTAGAAAGGAGGGCGTGATGAACGCCGCTGTTATCGATTCCAAAAATTCCCAGGACTTCGTTGTTGCCGACATGTCGCTTGCCGACTGGGGCCGCAAGGAGCTCAACATTGCCGAGACGGAAATGCCCGGTCTCGTGCAGACGCGCGAAGAATACAAGGCGCAGCAGCCGCTGAAGGGCGCGCGCATTGCAGGTTCGTTGCACATGACGATCCAGACCGGCGTGCTGATCGAAACGCTGACCGCGCTCGGCGCCGACGTGCGCTGGGCCTCGTGCAACATCTTCTCGACGCAGGATCACGCCGCCGCCGCAATCGCCAAGGCCGGCACGCCGGTGTTCGCATTCAAGGGCGAATCGCTCGACGAGTACTGGGAGTTCTCGCACCGCATTTTCGAATGGCCGAACGGCGAATTCGCCAACATGATCCTCGACGACGGCGGCGATGCCACGTTGCTGCTGATCCTCGGCTCGAAGGCGGAAAAAGACCGCTCGGTGATCTCGAAGCCGACCAACGAAGAAGAAGTCGCGCTGTACAAGTCGATCGCGTCGCACCTCGACGCGGACCCGACGTGGTACTCCACGCGCCTCGCGCACATTCAGGGCGTGACGGAAGAAACCACGACCGGCGTGCACCGTCTGTATCAGATGGAAAAAGAAGGTCGTCTGCCGTTCCCGGCGATCAACGTCAACGACTCGGTCACCAAGTCGAAGTTCGACAATCTGTATGGCTGCCGTGAGTCGCTGGTCGACGGCATCAAGCGCGCGACCGATGTGATGATCGCGGGCAAGATCGCCGTGGTGGCCGGTTACGGCGACGTGGGCAAGGGCTGCGCGCAATCGCTGCGTGGCCTGGGCGCGACCGTGTGGGTCACCGAAATCGATCCGATCTGCGCACTGCAAGCGGCGATGGAAGGCTACCGTGTCGTGACGATGGAATATGCGGCGGACAAGGCCGACATCTTCGTGACGGCAACCGGCAACTACCATGTGATCGGCCACGACCATATGAAGGCGATGCGTCACAACGCGATTGTCTGCAACATCGGTCACTTCGACTCGGAAATCGACGTGGCGTCGACCCGCCAATACGAGTGGGACAACATCAAGCCGCAAGTCGACCACATCATTTTCCCGGACGGCAAGCGCGTGATCCTGCTGGCTGAAGGCCGCCTCGTGAACCTGGGTTGCGCGACGGGCCACCCGTCGTTCGTGATGTCGAACTCGTTCACGAACCAGACGCTTGCGCAGATCGAACTGTTCACGCAAGGCAAGAAGTACGAGAACAAGGTGTACGTGTTGCCGAAGCATCTGGACGAGAAGGTCGCACGCCTGCATCTGGCGCGCATCGGCGCGAACCTGACCGTGCTGTCGGACGATCAGGCCGGCTACATCGGCGTCGACAAGAATGGTCCGTTCAAGCCGAACCACTACCGCTACTAAGCGCGTCGCGGCGGTTTGACCGCATGACAGTTTGACGACAGGGCGGCGCATGATGCGCCGCTTTGTCCGCCATGCCCGCCGCTTTACGCGCTTTTCCCGTTATCGGACATCCTGCCGAAGGAGCTCTACATGACCTTGCTGCTGACCTGGCTGATCAACGCGCTTGCGCTCCTGATCATCACCTACCTCGTTCCGTCGATTCATATCCGCAGTTTCGGCACCGCATTGATCGTCGCGGTGGTGCTCGGGTTGATCAACACGATCCTGCGACCGGTGCTGATCCTGCTGACGCTGCCCGTCACGATTCTCACGCTCGGACTCTTCATTCTGGTGGTCAATGCGCTGTGCTTCTGGCTGTGCGCGTCGCTCCTGAAGGGCTTCGAAGTGTCGGGTTTCTGGTCGGCGTTCATTGGCTCGATTCTGTACAGCATCGTTTCCTGGCTGCTGTCCGCGCTTATTTTCGGCAACCGCAGTCTCGGTTGACTCACTGAATCATGAACCCGATCGAACTATCATTCGAATTCTTCCCGCCGAAAACGCAGGAAGGCGTCGACAAGCTGCGCGCCACGCGCGCACAGCTTGTCACGCTCAAGCCCAAGTTCATGTCCGTCACGTTCGGCGCCGGCGGCTCGACGCAACAGGGCACGCTCGATACCGTCGTCGAAATGGCGAAGGAAGGGCTGGAAGCAGCGCCGCACGTGTCGTGCATCGGCTCCTCGAAAGAGAGCCTGCGCGCGATTCTCAACCAGTACCGCGCGCATGGCATTCGCCATATCGTCGCGCTGCGCGGCGATTTGCCGTCGGGCATGGGCGAGGTCGGCGAGTTGCGTTACGCGTCGGAACTGGTGAGCTTTATCCGCGCCGAATTCGGCGACTGGTTCTGGATCGAGGTGGCCGGCTATCCGGAATACCATCCGCAGTCGCGCTCGCCGCGTCACGATCTGGACAATTTCGCCCGCAAGGTGAAGGCCGGCGCCAATTCGGCGATCACGCAGTACTTCTTCAACGCGGACGCGTACTTCCGTTTCGTCGACGACGCACGCAAGCTCGGCGTCGATGTGCCGATCGTGCCGGGCATCATGCCGATCACGAACTTCTCGCAACTGATGCGTTTCTCGGAGATGTGCGGCGCTGAAGTGCCGCGCTGGGTCGCGCGTCGGCTGGAAAGCTTTGGCGACGACCGTGAGTCGATTCGCGCGTTCGGGCTGGATGTGGTGACGGACCTGTGCGGACGTCTGATCGACGCCAAAGTGCCGGGCCTGCACTTCTACACGCTGAACGGCGCTGCGGCGACCAAAGCGATCTGCGAACGGCTGGCCGTTTAAGCTCGCATCACGTCGGGAAGACGAAACCGCGCGGCGCGTTTGGCCGCGCGGTTTTTTTTCGCGCGACGAATGGCGCGGCGGCGGGCGGCGCGCGCCTCTTATGGGTGCCAGCCGAGCGCCACGCGAACGAAGCCGAAACCGGGGATTCCCTGCTTGCGAGACCGCAGCAGCGGCTGCTGCGCCGCAATAAACACGCCCGCGCCAATGAAGCTTGCGGCGCGTAAGCCCTCATTGAACCCGATTTTTGTGCTGTCTATGATCAAAGCGCAGCTGACGTGGCTGCTGTGCGGAGAACGTGATGACGGTACCCAAGTTGCTGTTTGCAGTTCGCCAAACCTGCCTTCCTGTGCTGAGCGCCTGTGCGGTTCTGAGCGCCGCGCTGTTGCCCGCCGTCGCCGACGCGGCCAAGCTGCCCGACAAGACCCTCGTGTTCTGCTCCGAGGGCAGTCCGGCGGGCTTCGACAGTGCGCAGTACACCACCAGCGTCGAGTTCAGCGCGGCGTCGTACACGGTCTACAACCGGCTGATCGAGTTCGCGCACGGCAGCACGGATATCGAACCGGGCCTCGCCGAAAAATGGGATGTATCGCCCGACGGGCTCACCTATACGTTTCATTTGCGCCACGGCGTGAAGTTCCAGACCACGTCGTTCTTCAAGCCGACGCGCGAATTCAACGCCGACGACGTCGTCTTTACCTATCAGCGCATGCTCGATCCCGAGCAGCCTTTCCGCAAGGCGTACTCGGTGCCGTTCCCGTACTTCACCGATCTCGGCCTCGCCAAGAACATCGCGAAAGTCGAAGCGGTCGATCCGTATACGGTGAAATTTACGTTGAAGGAGGTCGATGCGCCGTTTTTGCAGCAGATCGCCATGCCGTTCGCATCGATTATCTCGGCTGAGTACGGCGATCAGCTATTGAAAGCGGGTAAGGCGTCGGATATCAATCAATATCCGGTCGGCACGGGTCCGTTTATTTTCCGAAGCTATACGAAAGACGACACGATCCGCTTCGACGGTAATCCGGATTACTGGAAGCCGGGCGTCGTCAAAGTCGGCAAACTGATATTCGCGATTACCGTCGATCCGGCCGTGCGTCTGCAGAAATTGAAACGCGGCGAATGCCAGGTCATGTCGTATCCGCGTCCCGCCGATATTCCGCAAGCTAAAGCCGACGCGTCGCTCGTGGTCCCCAATCAGGTCGGTTTCAATCTCGGCTTTATTGCCTACAACACCACCAAGAAGCCGCTCGACAACGTGCTGGTGCGCCGCGCGCTCGATATGTCGATCAATAAGAAAGCGATTATCGAATCGGTGTATCAGGGTGCCGGACAAGCGGCGACCAACCCCATGCCGCCGACCCAGTGGGGCTATGACAAGAATCTGAAGGATGCTCCATACGACACGGAAAAAGCCAAGGCACTGTTGAAACAGGCGGGTTATCCGGACGGCTTCGATTTGACGCTCTGGGCGATGCCGGTTCAACGGCCCTATAACCCGAATGCGCGGCTGATGGCGGAAATGCTGCAATCCGATTGGGCGAAGATCGGCGTCAAGGTGAAGATCACCACTTACGAGTGGGGCGAATATATTCGCCGCGGCCATGCTGGCGAGCATGAAGCCATGCTGATCGGCTGGACCGGCGATTATGGCGATCCGGATAACTGGCTCGGCGTGCTGCTCGGGTGCGACGCGGTGAACGGCAGTAACTTTTCCAAATGGTGCTACAAACCGTATGACGACCTGATCAAAAAGGGGCGCGGCACGACGGATCTGGCGGAGCGCACCAAGGCTTACACGGAAGCTCAGGAAATTTTCAAGGATCGGGTCCCGTTTACGCCGATCGCCCACTCCACGGTCTATCAGCCGATCAGCAAGGACGTCACCGGCTTCAAGATCGACCCGTTCGGCCCGACGCAATTCATGAATGTGGGTCTGAAATAAGGACGGCGGGCCATTTTTTGCTGAGACGGCCCTCTAGAGCCGCATGCTCCGGCCAGCGCCGGCGTGCGGCCGCCGCTTATGCCCGAACGGTTTCCGATCGTCCGCGCTGCGTGGGACCGGAGTAACCGCTAAAGCGCCAACTCCGGTCGTTCGCGCTGCGTGGGACGGGAGTAACCGCTAAAGCGCTAACTCCGGTCGTTCGCGCTGCGTGGGACCGGAGTAACCGCTAAAGCGCTAACTCCGGTCGCAACACCAGGAATTTCCTCCGCTTGGTGCTGTGAGCCAAGCTCAAGTAATATCGCGCTACGCCGGCGGGAGCCGGCCACGAACCTGGAGGAAACATGAAGCAAAACAATCTGTTGCGCGCCGCGCGTGTTACGACGCTCGTCGCAGCTGCAGCGGCATCGATGGTGGGCGCAAGTGTCGCGCGCGCCGAGATTCCGAATAAAACCCTGGTCTACTGCTCAGAAGGCAGCCCCGCGGGTTTTGATCCTGCCCAATACACCACGGGCACCGATTTCACGGCCAATACGTTCACCGTCTACAACCGCCTCGTCGAGTTCGAACGTGGCGGCACCAAGGTCGAGCCGGGCCTCGCCGAAAAGTGGGACGTGTCCGCGGACGGCAAGACCTACACGTTCCATTTGCGTCATGGCGTGAAGTTCCAGACCACGTCGTTCTTCAAGCCGACGCGCGAATTCAACGCGGACGACGTCGTGTTCACGTTCCAGCGCATGCTGGACCCGAACTCGGCCTTTCATAAGGCTTACCCGGTCCAGTTCCCGTACTTTACGGACATGGGCCTCGACAAGCTGATCACCGGCGTCGAAAAGGTCGATCCGTACACGGTCAAGTTCACGCTGAAGGAAGTCAACGCGCCGTTCATCCAGAATCTGGCCATGGAATACGCGTCGATCCTGTCGAGCGAATACGGCGACCAGTTGATGAAAGCCGGCAAGGCCGCCGACATCAACCAGTTCCCGGTCGGCACGGGCCCGTTCATTTTCAAGAGCTACACGAAGGACGCAACGATCCGCTTCGACGGCAATCCGGATTACTGGAAGCCGAACGCGGTGAAGATCTCCAAGCTGATCTTCTCGATCACGCCGGACGCCGGCGTGCGCGTGCAGAAGATCAAGCGCGACGAATGCCAGGTGATGAGCTATCCGCGTCCGGCCGACATCGCTCCGCTGAAGGCTGAAGCGAACATCGCGATGCCGTCGCAACCGGGCTTCAACCTCGGCTACCTCGCGTACAACGTGACGCACAAGCCGGTCGACAAGGTCGAAGTGCGTCAGGCGCTCGACATGGCGATCAACAAGAAGGCGATCATCGACTCCGTGTACCAGGGCGCAGGCCAGGCCGCCACGAATCCGATGCCGCCGACCCAATGGTCGTACGACAAGAACCTGAAGGGCGCGGCTTACGATACGGACAAGGCCAAGGCCCTGTTGGCCAAGGCTGGCTATCCGAACGGCTTCGATATCACTCTGTGGGCAATGCCGGTGCAGCGCGCATACAACCCGAACGCCCGTCTGATGGCGGAAATGATCCAGGCCGATTGGGCCAAGATCGGCGTGAAGGCGAAGATCGTCACGTATGAGTGGGGCGAGTACATCAAGCGCGCTCACGCCGGTGAGGACGACACGATGCTGATCGGCTGGACCGGCGACAACGGCGATCCGGACAACTGGCTTGGCACGCTGCTCGGCTGCGAAGCGGTGAACGGCAACAACTTCTCGAAGTGGTGCTACAAGCCGTTCGATGACCTGATCCAGAAGGGCCGCGTCACGTCCGATCAGGGCGCGCGCACGACGGCTTACATGCAGGCGCAGCAGATCTTCGCGCAACAACTGCCGTTCTCGCCGATCGCTCACTCCACGGTGTACCAGCCTGTCAGCAAGAAGGTCGTGGATATGCGTATCGAACCGCTCGGCTATGCGCGCTTCGACGGCGTCAGCATCAAGTAATTCGTCAAGCTAGTCGTAAATTCGCGCAGTACGCTTTTCGCACGGTTAGAAAACTGGTCGAAATGGTCCGGCGACCGGGGTCACGAGCCCTCGTCGCCGGTTGCGTTTTTTCTTCACCAAGACCATAGGGACGAACCATGTTCCGCTTTGTTTTGCGCCGCATCGGCATGGTGATTCCGACTTTCATCGGCATCACGATCCTCGCGTTTGCGCTGATTCACCTGATACCGGGCGACCCCATCGAAGTGATGATGGGCGAGCGCGGCGTCGATCCCGCCATGCACGCCGCGGCAATGCACCGGCTCGGACTCGACGAATCCCTGCCCATGCAATACGTCCACTACATTGGACGCGCGTTGCACGGCGACCTCGGCACCTCGATCATCACCAACACCAGCGTGATGGGCGAATTCCTCGCACGCTTTCCCGCCACCGTCGAACTGTCGATTTGCGCGATGCTGTTCGCATTGATCGTCGGCTTGCCGGCGGGCGTGTTCGCGGCTTTGCGGCGCGGCACGGTGGTCGACCACGGCGTGATGGGGACGGCGCTGACCGGCTATTCCATGCCGATCTTCTGGTGGGGCTTAATCCTCATCATGGTGTTCTCCGTGAAGCTCGGCTGGACGCCGGTGTCCGGCCGCATCGCGGTCGAATACGACATTCCGCACGTGACCGGGTTCATGCTGATCGACGCGATGATGTCCACCGACGAAGGCGCCTTCAAATCCGCGCTCAGTCACCTGATCCTGCCGGCTATCGTGCTCGGCACGATTCCGCTGGCGGTGATCGCGCGCATGACGCGTTCGTCGATGCTCGAAGTGCTGCGCGAGGACTATATTCGCACCGCGCGCGCGAAGGGCTTGTCGCCGGGGCGCGTGATCGTCGTGCATGCGTTGCGCAATGCGCTGATTCCGGTGGTGACGGTGATCGGTCTGCAGGTCGGCACGCTGCTCGCGGGCGCGGTGCTGACCGAGACGCTGTTTTCGTGGCCGGGTATAGGCAAGTGGCTGATCGACGCGATCGGCCGGCGCGACTACCCGGTGGTGCAGGGCGGTATTCTGATGATCGCCACGCTGGTGATCGTCGTGAACCTCGTCGTCGATTTGTTGTACGGCGTGCTGAACCCGCGCATCCGCCATACGAGGTGAGCTGAAAATGGCAGACATACAAAACACAGTCCCCCAGTCGGTCACTCCTCCGAGTGGCCGCGCTATCGCCGCCCGTGAATTCTGGGCGAATTTCTCACGCAACCGCGGCGCGGTCAGCGCCGGCGTCATCGTGCTCGTGCTGATCTTCATCGCGATCTTCGCGCCGTTGATCGCGCCGCACAGTCCGATCGAACAGTACCGCGACTTCGTGAAGATTCCGCCCGCCTGGCTCGATGGCGGCAACTGGAAGTTCATTCTCGGCACCGACGAAGCGGGCCGCGACATCCTCTCGCGTCTGATGTACGGCGCGCGGCTGTCGTTCTGGATCGGCTTCGTCTCGGTGGTGCTCGCGCTGATTCCGGGCGTCGTGCTCGGTCTGATCGCGGCTTTCTTCGAGAAGTGGGCCGACACGCCGATCATGCGCATCATGGACGTGCTGCTCGCGCTGCCGTCGCTGCTGCTCGCCGTTGCGGTGGTCGCAATCATCGGTCCGGGTCTCGTCAACACGATGCTCGCGATCGCGATCGTCGCGCTGCCGGGCTACGTGCGTTTGACGCGTGCATCCGCGCAGGGCGAGTTGCAGAAGGAGTACGTGACGGCTTCGCGCGTGGCGGGCGCCGGCACCATGCGCCTGATGTTCTCGCAAGTGCTGCCGAACTGCACCGCGCCGTTGATCGTGCAGGCCACCTTGGGCTTTTCGTCGGCGATTCTCGATGCCGCGGCACTCGGCTTTCTCGGCCTCGGCGTGCAGCCGCCTTCAGCGGAGTGGGGCGCGATGCTGGCCTCGGCGCGCGATTACATCGACAGCGCCTGGTGGATCGTCACCATGCCGGGTTTGTCCATCCTGATCTCGGTGCTTGCCATCAATCTGCTCGGCGACGGGCTGCGCGACGCACTCGATCCCAAACTGAAAAGGATGGCCTAAATGTCTAGCTTATTGACCATCCGCAATCTGGCGGTGAACTTCAACGGCCTGCCCGCTGTCGACCGCATCAACCTCGATGTCGCGCCGGGCGAAGTGGTCGGCGTGGTCGGCGAATCGGGCTCGGGCAAGAGCGTGACGATGATGGCGCTGATGGGCCTCATCGACGCGCCCGGCAAAGTCACCGCCGACGAAATCACCTTCAACGGCAAGAACCTGCTGAAGGCATCGGCGAAGGAACGCCGCAAGATCATCGGCAAAGACATCGCGATGGTGTTCCAGGACGCGCTCACCAGTCTGAATCCGAGCTACACCGTCGGCTATCAGATCAAGGAAGTGCTGAAGCTGCACGAAGGCTTGCGCGGCAGCGCGTTGGACAAACGCGCTCTGGAACTGCTCGATCAGGTCGGCATTCCCGACCCGAAAGGCCGCATCGGTTCGTTTCCGCATCAGATGTCGGGCGGCATGAACCAGCGCGTGATGATCGCCATGGCGATTGCATGCAACCCGAAGCTGCTGATCGCCGACGAACCGACCACCGCGCTCGACGTGACGATCCAGGCGCAGATCATGGAGTTGCTGATCAAGCTGCAGAAGGAACGCGGCATGGCGCTCGTGCTGATCTCGCACGATCTGGCAGTGGTGTCCGAAGTCGCGCAACGCGTCGCGGTCATGTACGCTGGCGAAGTGATCGAAACGAACAAAGTGCCGGACATCTTCGCCGCCCCGCATCATCCGTACACGGAAGCGTTGCTGGCGGCGATTCCCGAGCACAATGTCGGCGCCGTGCGGCTCGCCGCACTGCCGGGCATGGTGCCGGGCCGCGACGACCGTCCCAAAGGGTGTCTGTTCGCGCCGCGCTGCAAATATGTGGTCGACGACTGCCTGAAAGCGCGCCCCGCACTCGCGCCGATGCAAGGTCACGCTGAAGTGGCGCGCGTGCGCTGCATCAAACCTTTGAACCTGAGCGGCGACGCCAACGTTCACACCCATGGAGGCGCACGATGAACGCAGTACTCGAAACGCGGCGCCAGTCGGACCATGCGGGCGACCACGTGCTGGTCGCGGAACAGCTGGCGCGCTACTACACGGTCAAGCGCGGCATGTTCGCGTCCGGCACGGTGAAGGCGCTCAACGGTGTCTCGTTCGCGCTCGAACGCGGCAAGACACTGGCGGTGGTCGGCGAATCCGGCTGTGGCAAATCGACGCTCGCGCGTCAACTCACCATGATCGAAGCGCCCTCCGCGGGCCGTCTGCTGATCGACGGTGAAGACGTGGCCGGCGCCGATCACGCGAAGATCGCGGCGCTGCGGCGGCGCGTGCAGATGGTGTTCCAGAACCCGTTTGCCTCGCTGAATCCGCGCAAGACCGTCGAGCAGACGCTCGGCGAACCGCTCGCGATCAACACGCAACTGAGCGCAACCGAGCGCGCCGAACGGATCGCGCAGATGATGCGCACCGTCGGTCTGCGTCCGGAACATGCGAAGCGCTATCCGCATATGTTCTCCGGCGGCCAGCGTCAGCGTGTGGCCGTTGCGCGCGCGATGATTCTCGACCCGCAGATCGTGGTCGCCGACGAACCCGTATCGGCGCTCGACGTATCGATCCAGGCGCAGATTCTGAATCTGTTCATGGATCTGCAGGAGCAGTTCAAGACCAGCTACGTGTTCATCTCACACAATCTGTCGGTGGTGGAGCATATCGCCGACGACGTGATGGTGATGTACTTCGGCGGCGTGGCGGAACTCGGCGACAAGAAGCGGATTTTCTCGAACCCGCGTCATCCGTACACGCGCGCGTTGATGTCGGCCACGCCTTCGATCTTCGAGGCGGATCGCACGATCAAGATCAAGCTGCAAGGTGAAATGCCTTCGCCGCTGAATCCGCCGTCGGGTTGCACATTTCATCAGCGCTGCCCGTACGTGATCGACCGCTGTCGCAGCGAGGAACCGAAGCTGCGTGAAGTGGATGGCCGCCAGGTGTCGTGTCACCGCGCCGAGGAGGTGGGTGACGTGGATGCCTGATGGGTTGGCGGCGCGTCGTCTTGCGCGCCGCTTGCGTGATGGCGGCCTGAACGCCGCTTCAACGCGGCGCTGGTGGGCGCGTGCACTGGCTGGTGCCGCGCTCTTCGGCGTTTGTTTTGTATTTCATCTTGGCATAGGGCTGTCCGGCGTGGCGCATGCTGCGGGGGCGGCCGCCAATGCACCCGCGCAGGCGGGACGTCCGGCGCTGCCGGTGCCTAACATGCCGGCTCCGCCACGCGCCGGCTTGCCGGGGTCCAACCTGCCTCCCGCTTCACCGCCTGCCTTGCCGGGCACCACGGCGAGCGGCCCGGTGCGCGCGCAGCCAGCGCGCATGCCGTTCTATGTCGCGACGCGCGGCACGACCACCATCTACGTGCTCGGCACACTGCATGTCGGCGATCCCGCCGACTATCCCGCCGATCAGCCTTTCCGCGCCCCGATCCTCGGCGCGCTCGCCGCCTCGCCGACGCTGGCGCTCGAACTCTCGCCCGACGAACTGCTGGTTTCGCAAGACGACGTCTCGAAGTACGGCGTCTGCCGACGCGACTGTCTGCCGGGACTGCTGCCCGATCCTTTGTGGCGCAAGCTCGCCCTCCGGCTGCACGGCAACCCGGCGGCACTCGACGCCATCAAGAAGATGCGGCCGTGGCTCGCTTCGTTGCTGGTCGAAACCTACGATTCGCTGAGTGCCGGCCTGCAGACCGAGTACGGGTCGGAAGCGCAACTGCAAAACGTGTATCTGCGCACGCGCGGCAAGATCGTCGGTCTCGAAACACTGTCGCAGCAAATGCGCGCATTCACGGGGCTGTCGCTCGCGCAGCAGCGCGAGATGCTGGCACAGGATCTGGTGCAGACGCCCGCGGAAAATGTCGCGGACGTGCGGACCTTGCATCGGCTGTGGCGTGTGGGCGACGCGGATGCGATCGCCGCCTGGCAGGCCGCGAAATCCGAAAAGCTGGCCCGTGACAAACGCATCTCCGATTCGATCGACAACAAGATCGTCTATGACCGCAACCGGCGCTTCGTTTCGCGAATGCTGATGATCGCCGCGCCGAACAAGCCGGTTTTCGTGGCGATCGGCGCGCTGCATCTGGGCGGCCGCAAGGGCGTGCTGCAGCTTTTGCGGCAGCACGGGTTCGTGGTCGAGGCGGGGTGAGGTTCATCGGAACCGAACACGGAAAACATACGTAACGACTCAAACGTCCTAAACCGGATCGGCCGTTCGGCCATCATAGGAACCGGTATCTGAAGCACCCAGTCCGACGTACACGTATGCCGCAAAATGCTCGCGGCACACGCAGCCATAGCGGCCCTTTGCATGCTATGATGTATGTACAAACGTCAATACAGGTGGCGCGTGCTGTTTGAGTGGGACGAAATCAAAAATCAGATCAACATCCGCAAACACGGCATCGATTTTCAGGATGCTATCGACGTGTTCAATCACCCGTTACTCACGGCGTTGGACCAGCGGGAAGACTACGGCGAAGACCGCTGGTTCGCGATGGGCTGGATCGCAAACATTGTGGGAATCGTGGTGTATGTCGAACGGATTGAAGACGTGATCCGGATCATTTCGGCACGCAAGGCAACGCGGCACGAGGTCAGGCACTTCAAGCAGCGTGTCTGGCATTGACGGACACTGTGGCAATCAGGCATGAGCAGAGGTGAAATGATGGTTAAAGCATCGGGAACAGACTGGAAGCGGCTCGCCAAAACAGACGACACGCAAATCGATACGAGCGACGTGCCCGAACTGGGCGACGATTTTTTTCAACGCGCCGAGTTGCACGTTCCGCCGAAGCAAGCCGTGACAATGCGTCTGGATGCGGACGTGCTGAACTGGTTCAAGGAGCAGGGGCAGGGTTATCAGACGCGCATCAACAAGTTGTTGCGCGCCTATATGCTGGCGCAGCAGCGGCGGCGTCCGTAAGGCCGCACTTCGTCGATGCCCGGTGTCAGCGGTGCTGCGCACAGGCGTCGGGCCTCAGCGCAGTGTGGCCGTTAGAACCTGCCTTCGCGCAGTGCGCGGGTCACGTTCTCGACCACCGGCACCCAATCTCCTAGCATCGGCTGCCGGAACAATCTCATCCCCGGATACCACGGTGAGTCGCTGCGTGCTTCGAGCCAGCGCCAGTCCGAATTGGCGGGCAACATCAACCACACCGGCTTGCCCAACGCTCCCGCCAGATGCGCGACGCCGGTGTCCACGGCGATCACCAGATCCAGGTTCATGATCAACGCGGCCGTGTCTTCGAAGCTGTGCAGCTCGGCGGTGAAATCGTGGGCACGGAAAGCCGCTGGCGCCTCGGCCAGTTGCGCATGCGCGGGGCCTTTCTGCAGCGCGTACCAGGCAACGTCTTCCATGTCGCTGAGCGCGCCTAGTTCGGCTAGCTGCATCGAGCGGTAGCGGTCGTTGCCGAAGCCGGGACTGCCGGCCCAGACGAGTCCCACCTTGCGCTTCGACTTGTCGGTCGCGCCGAGCCGTTTGCGCCATGCCTTGATCTTCGCTTTGTCGGCGAACAGGTAAGGCACTTCTGCGGGAATGTCAGCGAGACGATCCAAACCGATACACGATGGCACGCTCATCATCGGCACCCAGAAATCGTACTCGCCGTCGGGTTTGCCGCTGAATGCGCGATGCACGCCCGCGATCCGTTCGACCAAAGGCAGCAGCGGTTCGCGCACGCACAGGTCGACCGTTGCACCGCGCTGGGCGAGCACGCTCGCAAAGCGCAGGAACTGGAAATGGTCACCGAAACCCTGCTCGCCGACCAGCAACAGACGGCGCCCCTCTAGCGACTCGCCACGCCATTCAGCAACGCCCAGCACCGCGATCGCGTCATAGTCGCTCTTGCGCCAGCGCAGCGCGAATTCGGCCCAGCCCTGTCGATAGTCGCCGCGTTTGAGCAACAGCCACGCGAGATTCTGATGCGCGTCCGCATAGTGCGGATCGAGTGCGAGCGCCTGGCGATAAAAGCCTTCCTCTTCGTCCAGCCGGCCTTGCGCGCCGAGCGATCCGCCCAGACACACGAGATGAGTCGGAATCGGTTTGAGCGCGACCGCGCGCCGGTAATGCGCTTCAGCGCCAGCGTAGTCGCCGAGCTTGCCGATCAGGCTGCCCAGATTGATGTGCGCCTCCGCGTAATTCGCGCGCAGCGACAGGGCTCGCTCGAAGCTGGCGATCGCCGCGCCGTGATCGCCTCGCGCTTGGTGCGCATTGCCCACGTTGAAGTGCGCTTCCGCCGATGCCGGATCGAGCGACAAGACCTCCCGATAACACGCCAACGCTTCGTCGAAACGCTCGAGTTTGCTGAGCACCGTGCCGAGGTTCAGACGTGCGTCGAGCAGCGTGGGGTTCGACGCCAGCGCCAATCGATACTGCTCGATCGCTTCACTGTGATCGCCTTGTGCTTGCAGTGCGACGCCGAAGTTGTTGTGCGCATCGGCGAAATCAGGCTGGAGTTGCAGCGCCTGGTCATAGCAGATCATCGCTTCATCGAGGTGGCCGAGTGCGGCGGCCACGAGTCCGCGGTTGCTCCAGCAGGCGGCATCGTGACGGTCGAGTTTGAGTGCGCGGCTCATCAGGCTCGCGGCCGTGTCGTGATCGCCGCGCTGGAATTGCAGCACGCCGAAGTAGTGCAGCGCTCCCGTATGAGCAGGATCGAGCACGAGTGCTTCGCGATAGAGGGATTCGGCGGCGTCGAGCCGGCCGGCTTGATGCGCTTCGAGCGCGGCGTCGATCAATGAGGCAAGGTAAGCGGCGTGCGACGGTTCGGTGCGCGCGTGATCAGGCGGGGATCGATGTTCCATGGAAACCTGCGGGAGAGCGTCGGCGGCGTGCGTTGCGCGCACCGGCGTGTGGATGGGAGAGCGTCCAGCATCGTAGAGTCGCCGCCCATTTCCCGACGATCGGACGCATCCTAATTCGGTCGCGTCCGCGCGTTGCAGTGAGTCCGTTTCACCGACGTATCGCAGAGCGGTCCTGCGATACGTCGGTGTTGCTCGATATCAGCGGTAAGAGTCCTATAAAAACATCAGGAAATTCAGCAGCAAGATATTCACGACCAGCAAGGTCAGCGCAGTGGGAATCTGCACTTTGATCACCGCGTTCTTATCCGGCAGCTCCAGCAGCGCGGCCGGCACCATGTTGAAGTTTGCGGCCATCGGCGTCATCAGCGTGCCGCAGTAGCCGGAGAACATGCCGATCGCGACCATCACCGCCGGGTTGCCGTGAAACACGCCCACCAGAATCGGCACGCCGACACCGCCTGTCATCACCGGGAACGCGGCGAAGCCGTTGCCCATCACCATGGTGAACAGCGCCATGCCGATGCAGTACACGGCCACCGCAATGAAGCGATAGTCGAGGCTGATGTACGCCGTCGTCACGTGCGCGACCGCCTTGCCGACGCCCGCGTCCGAGAACACGAGGCCGAGCATGCCGAGCATTTGCGGCAGCACGGCGGCCCACGACAGGGCGTCGACCAGCCGGCGGGCTTCCTTCATCGACTGGCCGACGGTGTCGCGCGTCATCACGCAGGCGATCGCCAGCGCGATCACGCAGCCGATGCCGAAACCGATCAGCGTGACGTTGGCCTTCTCGATCAGCGGAATGCCGCCGAACACCAGATGGCTCGCCGACAGCGTGATGATCACGGTGACGACCGGAATGGTCAGCGCGGGCACGAACAGCTTGTTGCGCAGACGCGCGGCGCTCGCCTTGCGTGCTTCGAGCGACAGCACCCTGGGCTTGCCCGCGGTGACGCCGCCGAAGCCGGCGATCAGCGCCATGACGATCACCAGCACACCGACCACGGCGGGCGGCAGCTTGTCGCCGATCAGGAAGATCAGCGCGTAGAGAATCCAGAAACCACCGGCGGTGAAGCGGCGCGGGTGATCCTTGTCCGTGACGATCATGCCGCCGACAACCAGCAGCACCACGCCCAGCAGCCAGAAAAGATAGGTGATCGTGAGCGTCATGCTTTGTCTCCTGCGGCGGATTGCGTCGACGTACCGGCGGCGTTGTTCGCCGTGGCATTGCCGCGCAGTTCGCGCTCTAGCTTGCGGTCGAGCAGATAGAGGCGGAAGCCGTGAATGAGAAACGCGCAGATCGCGGTCGGAATGCCCCACACGGCCACGTGAATCGGTTCGACGACGATCCCTGCTTCTTTCAGGAAGGTGGTCATCAGCACGATCGCGCCGAACGCGACGAAGATGTCCTCGCCGAAGAAGAGGCCGACGTTGTCGGTCGCCGCGGAGAACGCGCGCAGTTTGAAACGCACCGCGTCGCTGATCTTGCCGAAGCGGGTCTCGGTGGCGCCTTCGGCCATCGGCGCGATCAGCGGACGCACCATCTGCGGATGGCCGCCGAGTCCGGTCAGGCCGACCGCGGCGGTCAGCTCGCGCACCAGCAGATAGACGATCAGAAGACGCCCGGCGGTCGCGGCCTTGATGCCGCCGATCCACGTTTGCGCGCGTTCACGCAGGCCGTGCCGTTCGAGCAAACCGATCACGGCGAGCGGAAGAAGAATGATCAGCGGGATATTGCGGGTCTTGATGAAGCCGGTGCCGATCTCGGCAAGAATCTTTTCAGGCGGGAAGTGCGCGGCCAGGCCGGTGATAATCGCGGCGACCGCCACGATCAACATCGGATTGAACCGCAATAAAAAGCCGACGATGATGACGGCCACGCCAATGAGCGGCCATAGACTGACTGTTGTCTGCATCTGGATCTCCAAACAGGGTTTCAACCTCGCCGCTTGTGACGGCTAACGTGGGCCGGCGGCTGGTGGTCCAGACGCCGTCTTGCTGCCACGGCTCTTGACGGCCGCGTTTGCTTCGAACTACACCTGCATCTACACCTGCGCCTGCTGATCGACTGCGGGTACTGCAATGCGTCCTGTACCTGGCAAACGCCCCGCATGAAGCGGGGCGTTGCAATATGCACGAGGTTTGAATCGCGCTGTCCGGCTCGCGCTCCTGGCGACACTTCGGGCGATGCTTCGGCCGGCGCTTCAGGCGCGCGCGGCGCCGGCCGCGTGGACCTCGATGCCCGCGTCCTGCAACGCGCCGCGAATGCGCCGCGCGAACGCCAGAGCATGCGGACCGTCCCCGTGCAGGCAGATGGTCTGTGCGTTCAGCGACACCCATTGACCGTCCACGGCCTGCACGCGTTGCTCGCGAATCATGGCGAGCGTGCGCGTCAGCACTTCGTCTTCGTCGTCGAGCAGCGCGCCGGGTTCTTTACGCGGCACCAGCGAGCCGTCCGCGCGATAGCCGCGATCGGCAAAGACTTCTTCGACGGCGACGAGACCCGCGTTGCGCGCGGCCGTCACAAGCCCGCTGCTGGCAAGCGCGAACACCGCCACCGATGGATCGAAATCGTGCACCGCCGAGACGATCGCGTCGGCGATCTTGCTGTCGCGCGCGGCCTGGTTGTAGAGCGCGCCATGCGGCTTGACGTGCGCGATGCGCCCGCCCTCGGCCTGGGCAATCGCCGACAGCGCGCCGAGTTGATACAACACGCCCGCGTAAATCTCGTTGGCCGGCAGATCCATTTCCTTGCGGCCGAAATTCTCCGGGTCGTTGAAGCTCGGATGCGCGCCAATCGACACACCTTTCTGCACCGCCCAGCGCACGCAGTCGCGCATCGCGTTGGCGCCGCCCGCGTGCCAGCCACACGCGATGTTCGCCGAGCTGACGAGGTCGAGCAGTGCTTCGTCGGACCCGCAGCCTTCGCCGAGATCGGCGTTCAAATCGATTTCCATGGTGTTCCTCTACTTTTCAACAAAACGCCGGGCAGCCCCAGGTTTCCTGGGCTCCTCGGCAACTGGCGCGAAGCGCCAGGTTGGAGACGCTTATCGTTCGTCGTTACAGTGCCGCGACGGCCGGCTGCCGTGCGCAGCGTTCTTCATGCATTGCGATCGCGGCGTCGATCTGCCGCAAATACGTACGTTCTTCCAGCAAAGCCTGGCGCGCCTCGTAGGGTGTCGTCGGGATGAAGCGGACGGCGGCGTTCAGGCGCACTTGCGCGAGCTTCCACAGATCCGCCTGAATCACCGCGCCGATCTTCGGATAGCCGCCGGTGGTTTGCGCGTCGCTCATCAGCACGATCGGCTGGCCGTTCGGCGGCACCTGGATCGTGCCGGGCAGCACGGCGTGCGAAAGCAGATCGGCCTTGCGCGTGCGCTTGAGTTCGGTGCCCGCGAGGCGGTAGCCCATGCGATTGCTGTTCGGCGTGACGAGCCATTCATCGGACCAGAACGACTCGTGGGCTTCATCGGTGAAGCTCTCGTATTCCGGCCCGCGCAGCACGCGGATCGGCACCGCCCACGGCACGCCCGACGGATGACGGCCACGCCGCAGCGGCTCATGGACCAGCACGAACTTGCACCAGGCGGGCGCCTTGACGCCGAATTCCGGCGCCTCGGGGGTAAAGCCGAGATGGCCGCGCTGCGGCGGCGCGCCGACCGGCAGGCGGTCGCCGTCGCGCAGCGCGCGGCCGCCGAGTCCGCCGAAATGGCCGGCCAGATCGGTGCTGCGCGAGCCGAGCATCGGCAGGACGTCGACGCCGCCCGCCACGCACACATAGCCGCGCATGCCGCGCTTCGCCGCATTGAGCACCAGCTCCTGGCCGGCCTGCACCGGCAGGCTCCACCACGAGTACACAGGCTTGCCGTCGAGCGTCGCGCCGAATTCGGTGCCGGTGATGGCGACCCGCGTGGCGCGCAGAAAGCGCAGCACGGTCGGGCCGAAGGTGATTTCCAGACCCGCCGCATCGGGCCGGTTGCCGACCAGCCGGTTGCCCACTTCGAGCGACAGACGGTCGAGCGCCCCACCCATCGCGACGCCGAGATGCCGGTAGCCGTGACGGCCGAGATCCTGAATCGTGGTCAACAGACCCGCGCGAATCACATCGATCATGCGTGTATCCCCGCGATGGTGAAGCGCACCCGGTCTCCCGGCTGCAACAGCGTGGGCGGCCGGCGTGCCGGATCGAACAGCGGCAGCTCGGTGCGGCCGATCAACTGCCAGCCGCCAGGCGAGGTGGCCGGATAAATCCCTGTCTGTTCGCCTCCGATGCCGACCGAGCCGGCCGGCACTTCGAGCCGCGGCGACGCGCGGCGCGGCGTGTGCAGCGCGGCTTCGAGGCCGCCCATGTAGGCGAACCCCGGCTGGAAGCCGAGAAAGAACACGACATAGTCACCCTGCGAATGACGTTCGACGACCTCGCGCACGCTCAAGCCCGTGTGATTCGCGACCGTCTGCAGATCGGGGCCGAACTCGCCGCCGTACTGCACCGGAATCTCGACTTCGCGGCCCAGCGCGGGCGCGTCGCTCACCGCGTCCCAAGCCGCCTGAAGATGGCTCACCAGCGCGTCGCGGTCGGCCTCGAGCGGGTCGAAGACGAGCGTGAGGTTGTTCATGCCCGGCACCACCTCTAGCACATGCGGCCAGTCGCGCGCGGCCTCGGCGGCCGCCCACACGCGCCGCTGGCATTCCAGCGTGGCGGGCGGCGGCGCTTCGCAGACTAGCGCGGCATCGCCGAGCGGAAAGATTCTAGGTTGGATCATGAATTAAGGGCCCAGGTCGAGTCGGAGAATTCGGGCACAGCACGCCCTTTGATCGGTTATCGGCATCGGGCAAACGGCGGTTGAAGCGTACATTATCAATAAAATATCAACAATTTCTCAATAAGCGTTTGTGCCAGGCTCGCTGGGATCCGACGCGCGTCGTACACTCCCGACACCTTCCCAACCTGTTTGCCGAGAATCGTCACCATGTCGCGCCATCCCACCAAGATCGTCTCCTCGGAACATCTCGTGTCCGAGACCAGCGCGGAACTGTCCGAACTCGAGTACGCGCTCATCATGGCGGGCAATGCATTCAACCGATGGATGGTGCGCTGCATGTCGGCGGCGGGCGAAAAGGACATGACCGCCATCGAGGTCTCGCTGCTGCACCACGTCAGCCATCGCGAGCGCCGCAAAAAGCTGGCGGACATCTGCTTCGTGCTGAACATCGAGGACACGCACGTCGCCACCTACGCGTTGAAGAAGCTCGTAGCTAGAGGGTATGTAAAAAGCGAAAAGACCGGCAAGGAAGTGTTCTTCTCGGCAACCGACGCGGGCCGCGAGCTTTGTCTGAAATATCGCGAGGTGCGCGAGAGCTGTCTGATTTCGACGCTGAAGGAAAGCGGCCTGACCAACGAGCAGATCGGCGAAGCGGCGCAACTGATGCGCAACGCCTCGGGTCTTTACGACACGGCCGCGCGGGCGGCGGCGTCTTTATAACGCAGGGATGTCTCTTTGCCGCAGCGCGGCGCTGGCCAGTTGCTTAATCCACCGGGCGCGGATAGAGCGCGGCCTCGGTGACGATCAGGTCGAGCGGAATGTCATGGACTTCGCGCAGAAATGCCTGCGTGCGGCAGGCTTCATACGCGATGCCGACCGTGATCGGCTTGGTCTCTCCGGGCCACGCAGCCAGCGTGCGATCGTAATAACCGCCGCCGTAGCCGAGCCGGTAGCCGTGCGAATCGAAGCCCACGCACGGCACGAACAGCAGTTGCGGAATCACGATGCGCCCGGACGCGGGCTCGCCGATCTTGTGATGGCCGATCCTCATCGGCGTGTTGGGAGTCCATGCGTGAAATTCAAGCGGGGCGCTACGTTCCTTGACCACCGGCAGACTCGCCTCGCGTTGCGCATCTGCCGCAAGCCAGACCGAGATCGCGGCCCGCGCGTCGAACTCGCCGGCGAGCGGCCAGTAGAATCCTACGCTGTGCACGCCGTACTGCTTTAACGCATCGAGCAGGTGCCGGGCGAGCGCGCTATTGTGCGCGGGCTCGGAAGCGGCTTGCAGCCTTGCTTCCAATAGCATTTTCCGCAGCGCCTTTTTCGATTCCGCGGCAGGGTTGCATGCTATGCTTGGGTTCAATTCGCGCTCCAGAAACAACGATGTCAAAACGCCTTTACCGAGTATATCGCGCGGCCGGTCTGGCGCTTGCCGCTGCGGCACTCGTCGCGTGCAGCACGGCCTCCGCCGTCAAGCCCCTTCCCCTTTCGCAACTCACGAACGACGACCAGATCTTCGTCCAATTGCGCGAAGCCGCCCGCAATAATGACGCAGGGCGCGCCGCGCAACTGGCCGCCATGATTCCGAGCTACCCGGCGCCTTCGTATCTGGAGTACTTCCAGATCAAGCCGCAGTTGTTCGATTCGAGCGGCCACGCGCGGATCGACGCGCCGGACGCGCCGGTGCTGGCGTTCCTGCAGAAGTACGACGGCCAGGCGATCGCCGACCGCATGCGCAACGACTACCTCACGGTGCTCGGCGCACGGCACGACTGGCGTAACTTCGATCAGCAATATGCCCGCTTCGTGCTGAACGACGACACGCAGGTGAAATGCTATGCGCTCGAATCGCGTGCCTCGCGCGGCGAAAACGTCGCCGACGCGGCGCGCGCGCTGCTGGTCGATCCGAAGTGGTACGGCGACGGCTGCGTCGATCTGATCACCTCGCTGTCCATCAACCAGCAGTTCAATTCCGCCGACGTGTGGCAACAGATCCGCCTCGCCTACGAACAGAACTACACCAACACAGGCGCCAAGCTCGTCGACGCGCTCAGCAACCAGCCGCCCGATCCGGTGCTGTTCAATCAGGCCACCACCACGCCGCCGCTGTTGCTCGCGCGCGGCGTCGGCCCGGATACGCAGTCGCATCAACTCGCGCTGCTGGCCATCACGCGCATGGCGCGCAACGATCCGGCCATGGCCGCGGCCACGTTCGCGTCGGTGGCGCCGTCGCTGAGTTCGCCCGAGCGCGCCATCGGCTGGGGCACGATTGCCTATCAGGCTGCCGCCAAGCAGATGCCGAGCGCGGTGGATTGGTATCGCCTGTCGGTGAATGCGCCGCTGTCGAACCCAGCGTATGAGTGGCGCACCCGCACCGCCTTGCTCGCGGGCGACTGGACGATGGTGCGCTGGTCGATTGAACAGATGCCCGCTGCGCTGCGCAATCAGCCGTCGTGGGTCTACTGGCATGCCCGCGCGCTCAAGCAGGCCGGCGACACGGCCACCGCCACCCAGGAATTCGAGTCGATCTCGCAGGGCTACAACTTCTACGGTCAACTGGCGGCGGAAGAGTTGGGCCAGAAGATCACGGTTCCGCCGAAAACCACGGTGAGCGACGCCGAAGTGCAACAGGCCGGCAACACGCCCGGTTTCGATCTGGCGCAGCGTTTCTACGCGCTGAATCTGCGGCTCGAAGGCAATCGCGAATGGAACTGGCCGCTGCGCACCATGAGCGATCGGCAACTGATCGCGGCCGCCGAATACGCGCGCCGAATCGAACTGTATGACCGCACCGTCAACACGGCGGACCGTACGAAGAGCGAGCATGATTTCTCGCTGCGCTATCTGTCGCCGTTCAAGGATATCGTCGAGCGCGATTCGCAGTCGAATGGGCTGGACGTGGAATGGGCTTATGGACTGATTCGCCAGGAGTCGCGTTTCATCATGAACGCGCGCTCGGAAGTCGGCGCGAGCGGTTTGATGCAGTTGATGCCGGGCACCGCGCAACTGGTCGCGAAGAAGATCGGCCTCGGTCCGATCTCGCGCGAACAGATGAACGACATCAACACCAACATCCTGCTGGGCACGAACTATCTGTCGATGATCTACAATCAGTTCGATGGATCGGCCGTGCTCGCCACCGCGGGCTATAACGCCGGCCCCGGCCGTCCGCGCAACTGGCGGCAGTCCTTGCAGCATCCGGTGGAAGGCGCGATCTTCGCCGAGGCGATTCCGTTCCAGGAAACGCGCGACTACGTTAAGAATGTGTTGTCCAACACGGTCTACTACGCGGCATTGTTCGAAGGCCGTCCGCAATCGCTGAAGGCGCGTCTGGGTTATATCGCGCCGTAAAGCGCCGTGCCGCCGCCGCTTCATTCAGAGGCGGCGGCGCGCCACGCCAGCCGTTGCCGCGGCTTCCACCAGGGAGTCGAAAATGCGACATAAAGCCATTGCGATTATCGGCGGCTCCGGTTTTATCGGCAGCCATCTCGTCAACGCCCTCGTCGAAATGGGCAAAGACGTGCGCATCGCCACCCGGCGGCGTTACAACGCCCGCCATCTCACCCTCTTGCCCATCGACGTGATCGAAGCGGACGTGTTCGATCCGGTTCAACTCGCGCGCTTCGTAGAAGGCGCGGATTGCGTGATCAACCTCGTGGCCACGCTGCACGGCAAACGCGGCACGCCTTACGGGTCGGAGTTCGCGCGGATGCACGTGGAACTGCCGACCAAAATCGTGGCCGCGTGCGAAGGCAAGGGCGTGCACCGGCTGCTTCATGTGAGCGCGTTGGGCGCCGATCCGAACGGACCGAGCATGTACACACGCTCGAAGGGCGACGGCGAGAAGGCCGTGCACGCGGCGAATCTGGCGTGGACGATTTTCCGGCCTTCCGTGGTGTTCGGCCCGGAGGATCAATTCCTCAACAAGTTCGCCGTTCTGCAACGGATGTTTCCGGTGATTCCGCTCGCCATGCCGGATGCGAAATTCCAGCCGGTCTATGTCGGCGACGTGGCGAAGGCGATCGTCAACGTGCTCGATCTCGACGCCGCCAGCGGCCGCACTTATGAACTCGGCGGCCCGACCGTTTACTCGCTCGAAGATCTCGTCAAATATTGCGGCGATGTGATCGGCAAGCATGCACGCATCATCCGCTTGCCGGAGGCGTTCGCGCGCCTGCAGGCGCTGACATTCGAAATGGCGCCCGGCGAACCGGTGATCTCGCGCGACAATCTCGATTCGATGAAAGTCGACAACGTGTTGAGCGGACCGCTTGCGCCCGAACTCGGCATCGAGCCGGCCAGCATCGAAGCGATCGCGCCGATCTATCTGACCGGTGCGTCGACGCGTTCACGCTTCGACACATTCCGCGCCAGCGCGGGGCGTTAAATTTTTTTCCATTCCTTATACAAAGCATGAAGCTGCTTATTGGTGATAAGAACTACTCGTCGTGGTCGATGCGGCCGTGGCTGCTATTCAAACACTTCGACATTCCGTTCGAGGAAGTGTTGATTCATCTGAATCAGCCGGACACCAACGCAAAAGTGCTCGCGCTTGCGCCGTCGGGTCCGGGCAAGATTCCATGCATGGTCAACGACGACGGTTCGGCCACGTGGGATTCGCTAGCGATCGCCGAAACGCTGGCTGAGCGCTTTCCTCAACACGCGCTGTGGCCGCGCGACGCGGCGGCACGCAGCCGCGCGCGTAGCGTGAGCGCGGAAATGCATTCGGGCTTCGGGGATTTGCGCTCGAACATGTGGATGAACATTCGCGCATCGTTTCCGGGCAAGAACGCGACGCCGGGCACGCTTGCCGATATCGCGCGGATCGAGGCGATCTGGCGCGGCTGTCTCGAGACTTACGGCGGCCCGTTTTTATTCGGCGAGTTCAGCATTGCCGATGCAATGTACGCGCCGGTCGTGATGCGTTTTAACACGTGGCAGCCGGCGCTGTCGGAAGTCTCCAAAGCTTATGTGCGGCGCGTGACGGAACTGCCGGCGGTGAAAGCGTGGATCGACGACGCGCTCAGCGAAACGCATGCGGTTCCGTACCTGGACGTATGTCCATGAACATCTATGCAGTAGGCGGCGCGATCCGCGACGAGTTGTTGGGCGTGCCGGTGCAGGACCGTGATTACGTGGTGGTCGGTGCGACGCCGGAGCAGATGGTGGCGCAGGGCTACCGTCCGGTGGGCAAGGATTTTCCGGTCTTCCTGCATCCGCAGACGCATGAGGAGTACGCGCTCGCCCGCACGGAGCGCAAGACGGCGGCCGGCTATCACGGCTTCCAGTTCTTCTATGCGCCGGACGTCACGCTCGAAGAAGATCTGGCGCGCCGCGATCTGACCATCAATGCCATGGCGCGCGAGGTGCGCCCGGACGGCGAGTTGACCGGCCCGGTGATCGATCCGTTCAACGGCCAGGGTGACTTGCAGGCGCGCGTGTTTCGTCACGTCAGCGATGCGTTTCTCGAAGACCCTGTGCGGATTTTGCGGATTGCGCGGTTCGCGGCGCGCTTTGTGGACTTCACGGTCGCGCCGGAGACGCTGGCGCTCATGCGCAAGATGGTGGCCGACGGCGAAGTGGATGCGCTGGTGGCTGAGCGCGTGTGGCAGGAAGTGTCGCGCGGCTTGATGGAGAAGAAGCCGTCGCGCATGTTCGAGGTGCTGCGCGAGTGTGGGGCGTTGGCGCGGATTCTGCCGGAGATTGACGCGCTGTTTGGCGTGCCGCAGCGTGCCGATTATCACCCTGAGGTGGACACGGGGGTGCATGTGATGATGGTGGTCGATCATGCCGCGCAGCAGGGGTATGCGTTGCCGGTTCGATTTGCTGCGCTGGCGCATGATCTCGGCAAGGCGACCACACCGGAGGACGTGCTGCCGCGGCATATTGGCCACGAGGGGCGCAGCGTGGATCTGTTGAAGCCGTTATGCGAGCGGCTGCGGGTGCCGAACGATTGCCGCGATCTTGCGGTGCTGGTTGCGCGTGAGCATGGCAATATTCATCGCGTGATGGAGATGGGCGCTGCCGCGCTGGTGAGGTTGTTGGAGCGCAGTGATGCGATTCGGAAACCTGCGCGGTTTGCTGAAGCGTTGCAGGCTTGTGAGGCGGATGCTCGCGGGCGGCTTGGGTTTGAGATGCGGGAGTATCCGCAGGCTGAGCGGTTGAGGGTGGCGCTTGTCGCTGCGCGTGGCGTTGATGCAGGTGCTGTGGCTATGCGGCTTGCTGACGCGCCTGCGGGGATTAAGGATGCTGTGCATCAGGAGCGGGTGCGGGCTGTGGAGTTGGCTATTTCGTAGGGGTTTTGGTGTTCGGTTTGGTGTGGTTCGTTGTGCTTGGGGTGTTGGCCTTTCCTTGAATTTTTAGTGGTCTATTAGCGTTGCCCCTGTGCGGGGCGGCACCTACTTTCTTTGCCGCGGCAAAGAAAGTAGGCAAAGAAAGCCGCTTCACACCGCTAGCCCATAAGCGGGTCCCCCGCGCAGCCGCGGTAGTGGTGCATCTGGAATCTGTGCTCTCGCGCATTCGGCGCCTGTGACACAGCACTCATTCTTCCCGCCTCGCGCTGCGCGCTCGTCGGAACGGTCCGGCTGAAAAACAGCGGAGTCGTTCGCATGGCGGGCACTGGCCCCGCCTCGAAACTGGCAGATGCCAAACTCGGCTGCTCAATTCTTCAACGTTGCACTTAGGTGCCGTACAGTAGGCATCCTAACTATTAAAAGCACAAAAAAATCGTGGGTTGTTTGCCGAACGACCGCGACGGCGCGCGCAGCGCCGCCGGATGTATGACTGCTTTGTCACTTACGCCGAATGTGCGAAAGCACTGATTCCAGATGTACCACTACCGCAACTGTGCGGGGGACCCGCTTAAGAATTAGCGGTGTGAGCCGCTTTCTCTTGCCTACTTCTCTTTGCGGCGGCAAAGAGAAGTAGGTGCCGCCCCGCACAGGGGCAACGCTAATAGACCACAAACAAATCAAGGAAAGGCCAACCCTCAGCCAACCAGAAAAAAACACCCCCACCGCCAAAGGCAAAAAACCGAACCTACAAAACCCTGGCAACAATCGACAACAGCATGGAAAGCACCAACGTCGACATAAACGGAAACGGGTACTCCCGCCCAAAAATCCGCAAAGTCACATCGCCAGGCAACCGCCCAATACCGATTTTCCTGAGCCACGGCCAGCAAGACGACAACACCGCCACGGCAATAAACGTAGTCAACAGCCAGCGAATCATGGCCAGCTCCTGAAGCAAAAATTCACAACGTATGCGACCGGTCGCCACTGGAAAACGCCTGCAGCGTCTCATCCAGTCCGCGCGAAAACGCAATCACCTTGAACAACTCTCCCATCTCCGCCTCCGACAACAACTTCTGCACCGCATTCGCCGCAGGCAAATATCTCGCCGTATCCGCAGGATCGATTTCAGATAACACGTCGGTAATCCCGGCATTCAGCAAAAATCGCGCTTGCGACGTAAACCCCAGCAAGTCCGCACCCGTCTCGACGCCCGCTTCGGCGATGCCGGTAAATTCCACATGCGCCGTGATGTCCTGCAAACCCGGATAGAGGAACGGATCGCCATGCGCCCGGTGCCGGTAGTGACACATCAACGTGCCCTGCGCACGCTGCGCATGGTAATACTCGTGACGCGGAAAACCATAGTCGATGAAGAAGGCCGCGCCGCGCGCAAGCATCGTGCAGATGGTCCGCGTAAATGCGCTCGCGGCTTCGTGCGTTTCGGTCACGTAGTCTTCGCCGGCGGTTTCGATTTCCGACAGCAGCGCGAGATCCGCGGCGGCGGGCACAGGCCGGTCGTCGAATGCGAACGCCTCGTCGCGCCACACCACGCCGCGCTCGTGCCACGCCCCGCCGTTGGACGCGAACAGCCGCACCGGCATCGCGTCCAACACCTCGTTGCCGATCACCACGCCCTCGAATCGCTCCGGCAAAGCATCCAGCCAGCGCACTTTGGCAGCAAGCGTGGGCGCGGCGGCTTCGATCGTGTCCCGCTGGCGTTCGCGAAGCTCGCCCGACAGATCCACGATCGAGTAGCTGTCGAATTCCGCACCCAATGCGTCGAGCGCGTTCAGCACGCCGGCGGCGAGTTTGCCCGTTCCGGCGCCGAATTCCATCACGTCGCGCGTGCCGCTCGCTTGCAAGGCCTCGGCAACCGGGCGCGCCAGTGTCGCGGCGAACAGCGGCGACAGTTCCGGCGCAGTGACGAAGTCGCTGCCGTCGTCGCCGCGCAGCCCGAATTTGCGGGCGCCGCCGCTGTAATAGCCGAGTCCCGGCGCGTAAAGCACGCGTTCCATGTAACGGTCGAACGGCAGCCAGCCGCCGGCGGTGTCGAGCTCCGTGCGGATCTGCGCGACCAGCGCTTCGGACTGCGCAAGCGCGCCTGGGCCGGGAGCAGGTAAACTATCGGGTTGGTGAGCTTTCGGATTCATCCCCGCATTGTAAATGACCGTCTCTCTGGACACCGCCGCCCCCCGCGCGCCCGAAACGCCGCGCGTCGTGCTGATTACCGGCGCCGCCCGCCGTATCGGGCGGGCGCTCGCGCTCGGCTTTGCCGCGCGTGGCTGGGACGTGGCCGTCCACTACGGCGCATCGCGGGAAGAGGCCGACGAACTGGTCGCTGAAATCACCGCGCTGGGCCGCCGGGCCGTCGCCTTGCACGCCGAATTGGGCGATGAAGCGCAAGTCGAGCGGCTTTTGCCGGCTTGTATCGACGCTTTGGGCCTGCCGTCGTGTATCGTCAACAACGCGTCGCGCTTCGAGGAGGACACGGCGCAAACCGTCGGTTACGAACTGCTGCTGAAGCTGACCGCGATGAACGTCGGCGCGCCGCTGGTGCTGGCGCGCAGGCTGTTCGAAGCGACGCCGGACGCCGCGCGCACCGACGAAAGTCTGCGCAGCGTCGTCATCAACGTGCTGGATCAGAAGCTGTACAACATGAACCCGGACTATCTGTCTTACACGCTGACCAAGGCGGCGTTGCAGACAGCCACGGTCGCGCTGGCGCAGGCGTTGGCGCCGAAAGTCCGCGTGGTCGGGCTTGCGCCCGGTCTGACGATGCAATCCGGTGATCAAACGCCGCAAGGTTTTGAAGCCGCTCACCGTACTACGCCTTTGGGCCGCGCGTCGCGGGCCGAGGATATTGTCGCCGCCGCGCTGTATCTCGCGGATGCAGCGGGCGTCACCGGAACGACGCTGGTGGTCGACGGCGGGCAGCACCTCGTGCCCCTGCCGCGCGACGTTATGTTTTTGACGGGCGCCTGAAGCGCGCGCGGCCGGCCGTGATAGCGGCGGCCGCCGCGCGGTGAAGCGTCCCTTTGCGTGCTCCGCACGCCTTTTTCGACTGGAACGAACATGTTTGCCGCTCTTTCGCATCCCCGGCTCGCCGATTGCCGCCGGCTCTTTCTGCGCAATTACGAAGTGCACATCAACATCGGCGTGCACGACTTCGAAAAGCGCGGCGAACAGCGCGTCGTGATCAACGTCGAACTGTTCGTGCCGCTCGCGCTGTCCACGCCGGTTCAGGACAAGCTGACCGAAGTCGTCGACTACGACTTCATGCGCTCCACCATCTCGCGCCGCGTCGAGCAAGGCCACATCCACTTGCAGGAAACGCTCTGCGACGACCTCGTCAAGACCATGCTGGAGCATCCGCAAGTGCGGGCCGCGCGCGTGTCGACGGAAAAGCCGGACGTTTATCCTGATTGCGACGCGGTGGGCGTCGAAGTCTTCCGTATCAAGGAGGATTAAGCCATGAATGCTCCGGAAATCCTGAACGGCGCCGCGACCGCCTCGGCTGCTTCGACTGCTGAAGCCACCGAGGCCACGCAGGCCGCCGCGCGGACCAAGACGCCGCTCACGCGGCGTGAGCAGAAAGAAGCGTACGAGAACAACAAGCTGTTCAAGCGGCTCGCGCGCCAGGTTGGCGAGGCGATCGTCGACTTCAACATGATCGAGAACGGCGACAAGGTCATGGTGTGCCTGTCGGGCGGCAAGGACAGCTACGCGATGCTGGAAATTCTGATGCGGCTGCGTGAGCGCGCGCCGATCAACTTCGACATCGTTGCGGTGAATCTCGACCAGAAACAGCCCGGCTTTCCCGAGCACGTATTGCCCGAGTACCTGAAGCAGCTCGACATTCCGTTTCACATCGAGAATCAGGATACGTACAGCATCGTCAAGCGGCTGGTGCCGGAAGGCAAGACCACCTGCTCGCTGTGCTCGCGGCTGCGGCGCGGCATTCTTTACCGCGTGGCCGGTGAACTCGGCGCGACCAAGATCGCGCTCGGCCATCATCGCGACGACATTCTGCAGACGCTGCTGCTGAACATGTTCTACGGCGGCAAGCTGAAGGGCATGCCGCCCAAGCTGCAATCCGACGACGGCAAGAATATCGTGATCCGTCCGCTCGCCTACGTGAAGGAAACGGATCTGGAGAAGTACGCCGAGCTGCGTGAATTCCCGATCATTCCGTGCAACCTGTGCGGCAGCCAGCCGAATCTGAAGCGCGCGGAAATGAAGGCGCTGGTGCGCGATTGGGAGAAGCGCTTCCCGGGCCGCATCGAAAATATGTTCAACGCACTGTCGAACGTCGTGCCTTCGCACTTAATGGATCACAAGCTGTTCCCGTTCGCGGGTCTGCGCGCGACCGGCGAGGCCGATCCGCAAGGCGATATCGCGTTCGACGAAGAGCCGTGTTCGACCGATGCCGCAGGAGGCGCAATGCCCGGCGCGACCAAGTCGATTTCCATCGTCCAGTTCGACGATCTTTGACAAAAAACGCCCGTGGTATGGGCGTTTCCGCACATTGCAGCACGCATCGAGGCCGCCACAGCGGCCTTTTTCGCTAGAGGGTGCGTGTTAGAATCGACGCCTCCAAACTCGTCTATTTGCCGTGCCATGAACATTGTGATTTTGGCGGCAGGCACCGGCAAGCGCATGCGGTCCGCGCTTCCCAAGGTGCTTCATCCCCTGGCTGGCCAGCCGCTCCTCGCTCACGTTATTGACACGGCTCGCACGCTCAAGCCCACGCAACTCGTGGTGGTGATCGGCCACGGCGCCGAAGCCGTGCGCAAAGCGGTTGCCGCGCCGGACGTCCAGTTCGCCGTGCAGGAACAGCAGCTCGGCACGGGGCACGCGGTGCAGCAGGCGCTGCCGCTGCTCGATCCTTCAGCGCCCACGCTGGTGCTCTACGGCGACGTTCCGCTTACGCGCGCCGGCACGCTGCAGGCGTTGACCGAGCGTGCGGGGCAGGGCGGCTACGGCGTGCTCACCGTCACGCTCGCGGACCCGAGCGGCTATGGCCGCATCGTGCGTGATGCGCAAGGCAAAGTGGCGCGCATCGTCGAGCAGAAAGACGCGACGCCCGAGCAACTCAAGATCGCCGAGATCAACACCGGCATCATCGTCGCGCCGACCGAGCGTCTGGGCGGCTGGCTTGCCGCGTTGAAGAACGACAATGCGCAAGGCGAGTTCTATCTCACCGACGCGGTCGAGATGGCGATCGAAGCCGGACTCGAAGTCGTGACCACGCAGCCGGAAGACGAGTGGGAAACGCTCGGCGTGAACAGCAAGCAGCAGCTTGCCGAACTCGAGCGGATTCATCAGCACAACGTGGCGGATGCGTTGCTGGTCGCGGGCGTGACGCTCGCCGATCCGGCGCGTCTGGATGTGCGCGGCACGCTCGAATGCGGCCGCGATGTCTCGATCGACGTGAACTGCGTGTTCGAAGGCCGCGTGACGCTGGCTGACAACGTCACCATCGGACCGAACTGCGTGATCCGCGATGCGAACATCGGCGCCGGTACGCGCGTCGACGCATTCACGCATATCGAAGGCGCCGAAGTCGGCGCGAATGCCGTGCTCGGACCGTATGCGCGCTTGCGCCCCGGCGCGTCGCTGCACGACGAGTCGCATGTCGGCAACTTCGTCGAGGTGAAGAACGCGGTGCTCGGCCGCGGCTCGAAAGCGAACCACCTCACGTATATCGGCGACTCGGATATCGGCGCGCGCGTGAACATCGGCGCGGGGACCATCACCTGCAATTACGACGGCGCGAACAAATTCCGCACGATCATCGAAGACGACGTGTTCGTCGGTTCGGATACGCAACTGGTTGCGCCGGTGCGCGTGAAGCGCGGCGCGACGATCGCGGCGGGCACCACGGTCTGGAAGGATGTCGAAGCCGACGCGCTGGTTCTGAACGACAAGACGCAAACGAGCAAAACGGGCTACGTGCGTCCGACCAAAAAGAAGAGCTGATAGGCGTGCGGCGCGTAAAAAACGCGCTCATTGAAATCCAGCACTTAGAGCACTGAAAAGGAATGAGCCATGTGTGGCATTGTCGGCGCGGTAGCGCAACGTAATATCGTTCCCGTCCTGATCGAAGGACTGCGTCGCCTCGAATATCGCGGCTACGATTCGTGCGGCGTGGCCGTGCTCGGCAAGGACGGGCCGCGCCGCGCGCGCAGCGTGGCGCGCGTGGCCGACCTCGACGAGCAGGTGCGCGAGAGCCACCTTGAAGGCATCACGGGTATCGCCCATACGCGTTGGGCGACGCACGGCGCGCCGGTCACGGACAACGCACACCCGATTTTCTCGAAAGATACGTTGGCGTTGGTACACAACGGCATCATCGAGAACTACGAATCGCTGCGTGAAATGCTGCGTGGCAAGGGCTACACGTTTGTCTCGCAGACCGACACAGAGGTTATCGCGCATCTGATTCACAGCCTGTATCGCGGCGATCTGTTCGCGGCGGTGCGTGAAACTGTCGGGCAATTGCACGGCGCGTATGCGATCGCCGTGTTGCATAAGGACCAGCCGCATACGGTGGTCGGCGCGCGGCAGGGTTCGCCGCTGGTGGTCGGGCTCGGCCAGGGCGAGAACTTCCTCGCTTCGGACGCGCTGGCGCTCGCGGGCAGCACCGAACGGTTCATCTTCCTCGAAGAGGGCGACGTGTGCGAACTGTCGCTCGATGGCGTGCGAATCGCCGATCGCGACGGCAATGAAGCGCAGCGCGAAGTGCGTCAGGTGGCGGCGTATGGCGGCGCGGTCGAACTCGGCCCGTATCGCCACTTCATGCAGAAGGAAATTTTCGAGCAGCCGCGCGCGATTACCGACACGATTCCGCAAGCGGATTCGTTCGACGCATCGCTGTTCGGCGAGGGCGCGGGCAAGGTGTTCGCGGAAATCGACAGCCTGCTGATCCTTGCATGCGGCACGAGCTACTACTCGGGGCTGACCGCGAAGTACTGGCTCGAATCGATCGCGAAGATTCCGACGCAGGTGGAAATTGCCAGCGAGTATCGCTACCGTGAGTCGGTGGCGAATCCGAAGTCGCTGGTAGTCGTGATCTCGCAGTCGGGCGAAACGGCGGATACGCTCGCGGCGCTCAAGCATGCGCAGGAACTCGGTCACAAACATACGCTGGCGGTCTGCAACGTCGGCACGAGCGCGATGGTGCGTCAGACCGAATTCTCGTTCCTGACGCACGCGGGTCGCGAGATCGGTGTAGCGTCGACCAAGGCGTTTACCACGCAACTGGTTGCGCTTTTCGTGCTGGCGGCGACACTGGGCAAGATGCGCGGTCGTGTGAGTGACGAGCAGGAAGCGGAATACCTGAAGCAACTGCGCCACTTGCCGGCGGCATTGAATAGCGTGCTGGCGCTGGAGCCGCAGATCATCGCGTGGTCGGAAGAGTTTTCGCGCAAGGAACATGCGTTGTTCCTCGGGCGTGGCCTGCACTATCCGATCGCACTCGAAGGCGCGCTGAAGCTCAAGGAAATTTCGTATATTCACGCCGAGGCTTATCCGGCTGGCGAGTTGAAGCATGGGCCGCTCGCGCTCGTGACGGAAGCGATGCCGGTGGTGACGGTGGCGCCGAACGACACGCTGCTGGAAAAGCTGAAGTCGAATATCCAGGAAGTGCGCGCGCGCGGCGGTGAGCTGTACGTGTTCGCGGATGCGGATACGAAGATCGTCAATGACGAAGGTCTGCATGTGATCCGGATGCCGGAGCACTACGGTTTGCTGTCGCCGATTCTGCATGTGGTGCCGTTGCAGTTGCTGGCGTATCACACGGCGTGTGCGCGGGGCACGGATGTGGACAAGCCGCGGAATCTGGCGAAGTCGGTGACGGTGGAGTGAGTTGCCGGCTGGGTCGTTGACGGTTGTTGTTAGTGTGTAATCGAAGCGCTTCTGCCTTGCAGGTAGAAGCGCTTCGCGCTTTACGGCGTCTCATTCGTTGCCGACGGCGCTTGAGCACACGCGTATAAGCTCAATCGCTCAAGCAGCTCGACTTCCTCGTTCTGCTGCCGTCAATCGGAGCCGGCACGACGATGAATCCACCGAGTTCATCTCCATACGTCACGACTCTCGCTTCTTGCAGGTAATGAGCGCTCAACGCGCACAGCGCCGCATCCACTTCGTCGATAGACCTTAGCGAAGCTGCTTCAATTCCCGCATCTTTCAGAACCTCTCGGCGTTGCGTTCGTTTTTTCTTTGCAGAAGCAGCCTCAGTCTTGAGAAGCGCGCTGGTGATGGCGTGGGGAAACGTCTCGAAGCAGACTCGGCCGTTGGCTTCGCCTCGATGTGTGAAAAGAGGAAAATGCGGTACGAATGTCTGATAAACGCGCTCGCCGTTGAACATCCACTCGTAAAATCCGCTCTGACTGGCCAAGGCCAATTCACGAGTCGGCGTGGCAAATGAAAAGATTCGTTGCCGGGCGAGTTCTTTTTCGGCTTGCCTGCCAGCATCGCCAATTCGCCACAAACAGGGCGCATCAATACCTACCGCTGCCACCTCGAATTGGAGGCACTTTTCGAGCATGTAGGCGGGCGGCTCCTTGCTGATGTTGCACACAATCTCGGTGCCACGAAGAATGACGAGGTGATTCCCTTTCCGGTCTCCGCCAATATCGATTCCAGCTACAACTCGTTCCAACTTCATCGTGCAATTGCTCCTGAATTGAATCCCTGCGTCGGCGCGCGATGTTCTCCTCTGCGGCTATCGTTACTGGGTGCGATGCTGTTTCACTCAGTATCTTTTACTGCAATGGCGGTGATTGAGCTGAGCCTGAATCGCCGTGTGAACTTTGGCCGACACCAGACTGCCAAACGGGATAGGGCGACTCGGATAAATGGGTATGGCAAGCGTACTGCTGGTAGACGATGACGAGGAGGCGTTGGCCGCATGGGGCGCCATTTGTGCCGCTGATGGATTTGAAGTAAGGAGCGCGAGCGACGGCCAGTCGGCCTTGGCCATGTTCATTGAAGCCCCAGTCGATATAGTGGTCGCGGATTGGCGGATGCCAGTCATGTCGGGGAGCGAGTTTTGCCATCGGTTGCGAACACTTCCTGGATTAGCCGACTTCGCTTTCATTCTGGTTTCCGGAGAGCCTAGTCCGCCCGCTTTTGTCAGCTACGATGGCTTTCTTCGTAAGCCGGTAGATGGGCCAATTTTATTGGCTACGATGCATCGGCTGCTGGCTGAGCACGTCACGCATCGGCAACGGCATCGATAGGTCGCTATTCCCTCACCAGTTCCACCGCCGCCGCCGAAACGAATTCCGCGCGCACGCTATCGCCGACTTTCAACCCATCGAGCGAAATATCCTTTGCGGCCCTGAGCATCTGCAGATGCCTCGGGCCACGCAGCGTCACCATGCGGCTCTTGCGATCGATCTTCATCACCGTCGCGACCACCTTCACGCTATGCGCCGACGACGCGTAGCCCGCCGACGCCGGTATTGCCGCGGTCGTCTCCACGCGCTCGCGCACACCTTTTGTCGCGAGCTTGTCAATGCTCAACAGTAGCGCCTGCTGATAAGCAACGTTGAGCTTGTCGCCGACCTTGAGCCGGCTGACATCGGCCAGGGAAGGATTGACGTCGACATCGGCGAGATTGCCGCGTGGTCCGCGCAGCGTGACGCTATTCGTGGCGGTATTGATGGCGACGACGCGAACCTGTGCGTGAATCACCTCGGCGCGTCCGAGTGCCTGTTGTCCGGCGGGGGCACTGGCGTCCTGTGCGAAGCCGGATTGACAGAGCGTGGCGGCGAGCAGGCTCAAGAGGGAGGCCGCACGCCGCACGACCGCGGCCGATGAACCGACTTTGCGCGCGTAGATCATTTGCTGCTCCCGGAGTGATCGCCACCGACGATGAAACTCGAGCGATCAACGCAACACCGGCCACGCACTCGCTTCTACAACTCCGGCCGCGCCAGGTCGCTGATGACAATATGTTCGCCGTACACCTGCGCCGCCGCGACGGCTTCCAGCTTGGTCGCATACGGCCCGAGTTCAGGCGCGCCGTCGAACGGAAACAGTACGCGTCCGTCCGTGGTTCGAACCACTTTCAACACGCCGAAGAAACGCCGGTAGCCGGCCAGCTTCGACGTGGCTGAAATTTCAAAGTCGTCTTCCGACGTCGCGGGGACGCTGGGAATAAATGCGGTCTTGCTCATACCTGAAAACATCTCTTGTTCGATGGGCCGGCAGCGGCATGAAACGCCAAGCCTACACCCGGTTGTCCGGGGAAGATATTCGCCGGCGGGCTTCATTGTCTCAAATCCGTGCGGACTCAACCGGCGAGCCAGCACGCAAGCCGGGTGGTGGTCGGTGACAAGGCCGCCCGAAAGTCTGCTCAGGCGTCTTTGACGGCCGCCGCGTGCTCGGCCGCCAGCGCCACGTCCCGCTCGCTCACACGCACGAAACTCGGCCGCGAGCAGATGCGCTCGACGTACTCGAGCAGGACCGGCGTTTCGGGCACCAGCTTGAACATCATTCCCCAATGCAAGGCGATGCCCCACAAGATATCCGCCGCCGACATCGTGTCCCCGAGCAGATAAGGCGCGGCTTGCAACTGGCTTGTCACTGTTCCGATCATCGAATCGAAATCGCCGTAGGGTGACGTGGCGGCCGGGGCGGGGTCGCGCTTCATCGCTTTGTCGACCAGCGCGGGCTCGTAGCACGCCGCGTAGTACACCAGCCAGCGCAGATACGGTCCGCGCGACGGATCATCGAGCGCCGGCGCGAGACGCGCTTCAGGAAACAGGTCCGCCAGATAGATGAAGATCGCGACCTGTTCGGTAACGAGCGCGTCGCCGTGGAGGATCGCCGGCACTTTACCGAGCGGATTGATGGCGAGATAGGGCGCTTGACGCTGTTCGCCGGCTTTCATGTTCAGCACTTTCAACTCGTATGGCGCGCCAAGTTCTTCGAGCAATGTGAGTGCGCTGACGGAGCGGCACTGCGGCGAGTGGAACAGCGTGATCGTGCGATCTGTGGTCATGGCTTGAGCCTTCCCGAGTAAGTGTGGTGGACGAAAAACCCGGGCGCGGAGGCAACGATGAGGCGCCGGAGGTGTCTTCATCCTAAGCGACCATACCTGTCAGTTTGTGGCAGGTATGACTACACTTGTCCGCATGAGAGCGAGCCGCCTTCTTTCCATCCTCATGACGCTGCAGGCGCGTGGCCGCGTCACCGCACAGTTTCTCGCCGATGAATGCGCGGTGTCGTTGCGCACCATCTATCGCGATATCGACGCACTGAGCGCCGCCGGCGTCCCCGTTCATAGCGAGCGTGGGGCAGAGGGCGGCTACCGCCTGCTCGACGGCTACCGCACACGGCTGAACGGCCTGTCCTCGCAGGAAGCGGAGTCACTGTTCCTCGCCGGCCTGCCCGGCCCGATGCAGGCGCTCGGCCTGGGCGCGGTGATGGCCGGTGCGCAGACCAAGTTGCTCGCCGCGCTGCCGGTCGAATTACGCTCGACCGCGGAGCGCATGCGCTCGCGTTTTCATCTCGACGCCCCCGCGTGGTTTTCGGACGCGGACGAACCCGCCCATCTGCCTTTGATCGCGCGTGCGGTATGGGAGCAGCATCCGCTGGAGATTCGCTATCAGAGTTGGAAAGCCGAGAAGTTTCGCCGGATCGAACCGCTCGGCATCGTGCTGAAAAGCGGCGCGTGGTATGTGGTTGGGCGCGTGGGGCAGCATGTGCGCATCTACCGCATTTCGCGCATTCTCGAATTGAGCCTGTTGGACGAGACGTTCGAGCGGCCTTGCGCGTTCGATCTCGCCACTTACTGGCAGGAGAGCACGCAGCGTCTCTCCGAAGAAATGCATGCGAGCGAAGCGACGCTGCGTCTGTCGCCTTGGGGCATGCAGATGCTCGATGTCTTCACGTCGCCGTTCGCGCGTTCGGCGGCGATCATCGGAGAGCCGGATCCCGCCGATGGTTGGCGCACCGTGACGCTGCCGGTCGGTTCGGTGAGGCAGGCGTGCGCGGAGTTGCTGCGCTTCGGAACCGAGGCAGAAGTGCTGGCGCCGCCCGAGTTGCGCGCGCAGATGTCGGAGGTTGCGGCGGCGCTGCATCGCCGTTATGCGCAATGACGGCGTGACGGCATCCGTCGCAGGCGCGCTCAAACGGCGCGCGAGATGGCCGGCATACGGCTCAACCACACGCCGATATGAAGTCAGGCGCAGGCGGCGAGCGTGTCCGAGCGCCTGAGTGTCATAAACAACAGCAGCAAGTTCGACTACTAGCTAAACGGTGAATTGCAACTAACAGCACAAGAGTTGAGAGACAAAGAAACTGTTCGACAATCCGGCGGGCGGGCTACGTGTTGGAGTGCGAAGCCACCGCGCTAAAACTCAAATCAGGCCTGGTCGATCGCGATTCCTAAGACGAATTTCGACTGTTTCTGGGTCTGATTTGGGGGCAGAGCTATAATGCCCGGATCCCCTTTTTTCCCGTCCTCCGCTATGAGCCGGTTACTTTGCCTGATCGTGCTTTCGCTCGGCCTGATGCAGACCGCGACGGCCGACGAAAACACCGACCGAATGTCCGCGTATCTGACGCAAAAGTTCGGTCTGGCAAAAGAAAAGGCTCAAAAGATTTCCGACGCGGTGCAATCCGCCGCTTCGAAATATTCCCTCCCGCCGGCGCTCTTGCTGGCGATCATCTCGATCGAATCCCGCTTCAAGGAAAAGGCCAAGGGCGCCAACGGCGCGACCGGGCTGATGCAGGTTGTGCCGGGCGCGCATCGCGGGCTGTTGAGGAACGTCAAGGACCTCACCGAACCGACCGCGAACATCGAAGTGGGCTCGGCGATTCTGTACGGCTATATGCGCTCGGCCAACGGCGACATGAACGCCGCGCTCAAGAGCTACGGCGGATCGCAAGCGTATGCGCAAAAGGTGAGCTTGCGCGTCGAAGACTTTGCGGCAGTCGCACCGTCGCAAGACGCCGCCCAGCAATCGGACGCGCAGGCCGGCATGTGCACGGCACGATCCACGTCTGACCGTTGTGCGGAACCAGGCAACTGGGTCAACGCGTTCACCCTTCCGGCTGTCAATGCTGCCGGGTTGAACGGCACCGCTACGCCGGCGACCGGACCTCACGCGACGTCGCATTAAGCAGCCCCCGGCCCTTTTTCTGCCGTCGCGTTGCAGTCGCGGCGATGCTTTGTCACGTCCTGTACGACAGCCGTTGCGCGGTTTTTACGCACAGTTCGTAACCGCTCTACAATGCATTCCCATTCGCGCTGACGCAGCGCCTCTTCCGACCGATCATGTTGACCTCGCTTTTCAGAATCACAGCCGCCGCGTGTGTCGGCCTGCTGACGCTTGCCGCCTGTAGCAGCACGCCTCAGCCGAAATTCCAGCAGGAATTGTTCGAAACGGGCGCGAGCCCCTATGCGCGCAATTTCAATTCGAGCACGACGGATAGCTGCGAGGCCGCGCGTCGGGCGCTCCTGAGCCAAGGCTATCTGACCACGATGACGCGCAACGACACCGTCGACGGTACCAAGAATTTCCAGCCGACGGGCGACACCCACGTGGTCGTCGAATTTCATGTGGTCTGCACGCCGGGGGAAGAGGCGAGCGACACCAGCATCGTCTACGTCAACGCCGTGCAGAACGGTTTTGCGCTGAAGAAAAGCGACACGTCGGCGAGTGTCGGACTGAGCGTGCTGGGTTCGTTGTCGCTGCCAATCCGCTCGAACAGCGATGCAATGGTCAAGATTTCGAGCGAGACCATTCCGTCAGGCAAGTTCTACGACCGGTTCTTCGGACTCGTGGACCACTATCTGCAAACGGTGGTGCGCACGCAGCCGGTCGCCAATAACCGCATCGAGACGCGCCTTTTGCCGGTGCCGGTCGAAGCGACGGCGCCGGTGCCCGTTCCCGCGATGCCCGATGCGATCGGCAAAGCGGCGTCCGTGCAACCGGCGAGCGGCGCCGGCGTGGTGCCCTGATCCATCCGCGGGATTTCGCGATGTCGAGGCTGGTCAACATGCGATCAGCCTTTAATCGCATCGCGATGCATCACTTATCCTATGTCTTTTACTTCATACGTATACATATGTAGTAATAGTTAACAAGGGTTAACCCCTTCTGTGGATAACTCCCAAATGTTCCGTCACATCAACGTCATGCAGACTCCATAACCCTTCGGATCACGTCTGTAGAGAAACCGCCAACTCGGGATAACTTTGCTGGGGCTTGCCTCGCAAGGCGTCTTATCAAGATTCCGCACACAGGCTGTTCCATGCGCTATCCCAAAGTTATTCATAGGGAAATGTGGATAACTCGCGTTTGAAGTCGTTTTTCCAATAGGTGCCGGGCAAGTTTTTCAACTCGGCCAAGCGCTCGCCAGCGTACAGACCGCTTTCGGCCATACGCGCACATTAAAGTCGGACGGTACAAAGATTGCGTCTCTCTTTTTGCAAGCGCAACTGTTGCTATTTAGTCAAAACCATTTCGGCAACGGCTGATCCAGGCATAGAGTTAAAGTGTTTTCTGAAGTTATTGGTGCGGTGCGGGGGTGTGTAATGAAACGCAGAACAGCACGACAGCTTGTCCGTCTTCTTTCGGATCTTCGACATGCCAGCCACTGCAGTACGCTGCGGGCGGCAGCCACCAACCGGGCCATCGCGCTCGCCTCCACTGAACACGAAGCGGATGTCGCCGAGAGCGACGACAACACCGAGGCCGCGCGCGACGCGCGTCAGGACAAGCCGGCCCGGAGCAGATCATGAGAACGTCGAGCGAACAGTCACTGCGGTTTCTAGTCGATAAGTGGCTTGCGCCGGAGCCTTCGGCGGCGGTTCATGTCACCGAGTTCAGCCGTACTCGCCTGGGAGGCCGGCGTTATGTGCGCGTCGAGACTTCGCTTCAGGCGGGCTCACGCGGCCTGTTTTTCTTTCGTCACGACGACGGCTGCTGGTGCGTGTTTCCGCCGACCGCCGATACACCGTCTCTGCTTGCTTATCCGCGGGCGGCCTGAGCGCGGCAAGTAAGCCAACGACACCGACCGGCTGGGCAAACAAACACATTGCACGCGCCAGCGCCGAATGCGGCGCCTGGCTCCGTCCTCAAGACGACGCGTGCGGCACTCGTTCACGCCCGCGTTGCCACGCCGGCATGACCTGACACACGATCAAACCCGCGAGCATCAGCGCGCATCCGAACAGTGCGCGTGCCGACAGTGTTTCGCCGAGCACGAGCCACGCCGCGAGCGCGGCGAACACGCCTTCCATGCTGAAGATCACCGCCGCGTGCGACGGCGCCGCGTGCTTTTGCGCGACCACCTGAATCGTATAGGTGACGCCGACCGACAGCGCCCCGCCGTACAGGATGGTCGGCGCGGCGCGCACGATCACCGCCAAGCTGATTGGCTCGATGGCGAGACCGACGACGAGACATGTGAGCCCGCACGTCACGAACTGCACGAGCGCGAGCATCAGCGTGTCGTGGCGCAGCGCGAAACGTCCGACCAGCATCATCTGAATGGAGATCACGAGCGCGCCGGCAAGCTGATACCAGTCGCCGTACAGCATTGAAAAATGTTCGTTGACGCTCAGGAAATACATGCCCACTGCCGCGAGCACCGCACCGAGCCACGTGCCGATTCCCGTCCGATGTCTGAACAGCACCCCCAGCAGCGGCACGATCACTACGTACAGCGAACTGATGAAACCCGCGTTGGCGACCTTCGTGTATTGCAAGCCGATCTGCTGCAGCGAAATCGAGGCGGCCAGCACCATGCCGAGCAGCGCGCCCGCGCCGAGCAACTCGCGTGCGCCACCGGGCTCGCGCTTCGACAGTTCAGCGAGTGCGGAGCGCCGCACGCAAACGATCAGCGTCAACACAACGAGCGCGCCGAGCAGGAAGCGCAGGCCAGTGAAGAGAAACGGGCCGATCGCATCGAGACTCAGGCGTTGCGCGACGAACGCGGAACCCCAGATTATCGCGGCGATCAGCATCAGAACATTGGCGCGCAGATGTTGGCGGGTGTCGGTTTTCAACGGTGGAGTTTTCTAATTCGGTTGTTGCGACGGGCAGACGTCGATTTTATCCGCGAGCGCGGAAAAACCCGACGTGGAGCGAACACCTGAGCGCAAACGCGACCGAATCGCCACTCATTTCCCGGCCGACCCGCGCGATAATCGCGCGAGTCGGGCCTGAAACCTCAAGACACGACAGCTTCAACGACGGCCCGATTTTCAGGCGAACGCAATGGACGAAAAAGACTGGATCGCCGGCGCCGCGAAAGCGCTGGCGATCATCGAAGCATTTGACGAAGAGCACGCGCGCATGACGCCGACCACAGTGGCCGGCCGCGCGGGTCTATCCCGCACGGCGGCGCGCCGTTATTTGCTGACGCTGCGCGAACTCGGCTACGTGGATACCGACGGCAAGCTGTTCTGGCTCGCGCCGCGTGTCTTGCGGCTCGGGCAGTCGTATCTGGAGTCGGCGCGCTTGCCGCGTACCGTGCAGCCGTTCCTCCAACGCATTACCGCGACCGTGCAGGAGACCGCGCTGGTCGCGATCCTCGACGAACACGACGTGGTGTACGTTGCGCGCAACGGCGTGAACCGGGCAATGGCAGTGGGTTTCGTGCTCGGCTCGCGCGCGCCGGCGCCGTTGTCGTCGGCGGGACTGGTTCTGCTGGCGTTCCAGGCGCCGGAGAGCATCGAACAGTGGCTGGCGTCGTATCCAATCAAGGTGTTCACGCCGCACACCTATTCGACGATCGACCAGTTGCGCGATGTGCTCGGCGAAATTCGCCGCAATGGCTACGTGGTCACCGACCAGCAACTGGAGTTGGGCGTGCGCGGCGTCGCGGTGCCGCTGCGCGACCGGCACGGTTCGGTCGTGGCGGCAATCAGTGTCAGCATGCCGATCGGACAGGAGTCGGCCAATGCCGCGCTACACCGCGTATTGCCAACCCTTTTGGAGAACGCCAGCCTGCTGCGCAACCTCGTTTGAGGCGGCCTAGGTGAATCCCCTGGTATGGGCTGTTTAATGAGTGAAAGCGGGTCGAAAGCAAGCTGTCTCCCGGAAAATACATATCGAGTTTTGGGCATGACAAACCGCCTACACTGGGTAATACTCTCCCGCGGGGAGCGGGAAGGCGCCTCAAGCCCTGTCTGCTTCACCGTGCAGCTTATTCATTCACATTGACTCAGTCGTCCAGGTTTGGGGAACAACACATGAAAAAAGTTATCGTCTCGCTCGCAGCCGCTTCGATCGCGCTGGTTTCCGTTCAAGCTTTCGCACAAGCGTCGGACGCAGCACCGGCTGCTGCAGCAAGCGCGCCGAAGAAGCATCACATCAAGAAGCTGAAGACGCACGGCAAGCGCGCTCCGGTTTCGGCAGCCGCTTCGGCAGCTGGCACGAACGACAAGGGCGTGCAAAACTAAGCTGCCGCCCGATACTTCGGGCCAGCTTCACCGGTCGATTGCACGGCGCCGCTAGCCGGCGAGTGCGGCACGATCCGGACGAAGGTGTAGCAAGCAAAAAGGCCAGAGCACGAGCTCTGGCCTTTTTGCATTCGGGACAGCTTTGTTGCGGCGATCAGCCGGCAAGGCCGCGCTTGATGACTTCGTTCAGCAGACCGGTCATGCCTTCGGGATGAGTCGCGGCGCGCTCTTTCAGTTCGGTCACCAGATCGCCGTTCAGCTTGCACGCAAACGCGACGAGGCCCTGCGCCTGATCGAGCTTGCGCTGCTCGCGGCGATCGAGCTTCGGCTCGGCCACGGCGGCTTTGCCGAAACGGTCGGCGCTCGACTGCTTCATTGCGTTGTTGAGCTTGAGTGCCTTGTTCTTTTCAAGGTCGGTTTTTTTCATCGCCATTCGGAAGGCCTCTGCCAGATAAGTAATCCCGCATTGTACGCACCGCGCCGGACGTCGCGCGAGCGCAAGGTGTTCGGGGGCCGCGCACACCGATCGGCACGCGCAATCGGAACCGGGGTGAACCGCTCTACGTTCGCACGGACTGGTCCGGCGCGACAGCCACGCTGTCCATCAGCGCGCGCATTCTTTGCCAATGCGTGCCTTCCCAGAACACGCGGCGGCACACGTCGCAGGTGACGAATTGCGCATGCCGTTCCAGCACACCGTCGGGCGCACGTGTGCCGACTTCTTCCTTGGCGATGCGCCGCAGCGGCACGTTGCACATCAGGCATAAGCGGAACGGTTGCGCGCTGCCGGCCAGATCGAGCCGTTCAAACACTTCGCGCAATTGTTCGCGCGGCCTGAGCGTGCGAATGTAGCAGCCATGCGTGATGCTGCGGCGTTTCAATAATTCGCGGTCGCGTGTCAGGACAATGCGCTGCTCCGCAGCGGCCAGCGCTTCAATGTCGGCGTCGGGGTAGTGGTTGTCGTACAGAGTGTCGAAGCCCGCGAGCCGCAGAAGCGGCGCGAGACCGCCCAGATGCGCGTCGGCGATGAAACGCACCACGCGCAGCGGCCGTTCGCGCACCCGCAGGAGCGGCTGAATATCGAGCGCTTCAAACTTCGGATAGACGGCAACGCGATCGCCGTCCGCAAGAAGATGATTGAAACCGACCGACTCGCCGTTGACCAGAATCAGCTCGATCTCGGTGTGCGGCACGCCGAGCGCTTCGATCATGTGCTTCGCGGTGGCGCCCGGCGCGCAGGCGTAAGTGAACGCGCGCCGGCGCAGCGGCCGGGCGAGAAAGTCGTTCAGCTCCTCGTAGAAGCGGAATGTCGCGCTCACCATCACCGCAGTATCGCACCGTGTTTCTTTGCGCGCTGTCCTGCACGTGTCGCATGGGTGTGTTTTACTTCCAGTTCTTTAGAAGACGGAGCGACAGATGGACATCGGTTTTATCGGTCTCGGCGAGATGGGCGCCGCGATGGTTGCAAACATGTTGAAAGCCGGGCATCAGGTGCGCGTGTGGAACCGCTCACCGGAGCGCGCGCAGCCGCTCGCCGACGCAGGCGCGCGCGTCGTCGCGACGCCGGCCGAAGCGTTTGCGGGCGACGCCGTGTTCTCCATGCTCGCCGACGATAGCGCCTTGCGCGAGGTCATCACCGCTTCGTTGCTGGAACACGCTCCACGCGGGCTGATCCACGTGAACATGGCGACGATCTCGGTGGCGCTGGCCGAGGAACTGGCGACGGCGCATGCGTCGCGCGGCGTCAACTACGTCGCCGCGCCGGTGTTGGGCCGGCCCGACGTCGCGGCGGCGGGCAAGCTGACCATCGTGGCGGGCGGCCCGGCGGAATCGATCGACCGCGTGCAGCCGATTTTCGACGTGATCGGCCAGAAGACCTGGCGCATCGGTTCGCTGCCGCAACAGGCGAACGTCATGAAGCTTGCCGCCAACTTCATGCTCGGCGCGGCCGTCGAAACGCTCGGCGAAGCGGCCACGCTGGTGACCGGGCACGGCGTCGCCATGCAGGATTTCCTGGACGTCATCACGAGCGGCCTGTTTCCGGGGCCGGTCTATTCCGGCTATGGCAAGTTGATCGCGGAGCAGCGCTACGAGCCGGCGTTGTTCAAGGCGCGTCTCGGTCTGAAAGACATTCGTCTCGCGCTGGCCGCTGCCGACGCCGTGACGACGCCGCTGCCGATCGCCAGCGTGGTGCGCGACAGCCTGATCGAAGCTGTGGCGCACGGCGACGGCGAGAAGGATTTCGCGGTGCTGGGCCAGGTGGCCGCGCGTCGAGCCGGGCGCTAAAAGCTAAAACGAACTGACAGGCGGCACTGAAGGACGCGGGCGGGCATAATAGCCGCCCGATACCTTATCTGCTGTGATTTCCATGAGTCTGCATACCTGGTGGCTATTCGCCGCCACTGTCTTCGTCGTTTCCGCGATTCCTGGTCCGAATATGCTGCTCGTGATGACGCACGGCGCCCAGCACGGCTTGCGCCGCTCCAGCGCGACCATGGCGGGTTGCCTGTCGGCGCTGGTGCTGATGCTGGCGGTGTCGGCGGCGGGTCTCGGTGTTTTCCTCGAGGCGTGGCCGGCCATGTTCAACGCGCTGCGGATGATCGGCGCGGCTTACCTCGTGTATCTCGGCATCAAGGCGTGGCGCGCGCCGGCTGACGAAGCCGCCGCCGGCAATGCCGACGAACTCGCCGCGAAGCCCGCGCGCTCGCGCTTTGCGCTGTTTCGCAACGGTTTTCTGGTGGCGGGCAGCAATCCCAAGGCGATTCTGTTCGCGGCGGCGCTGCTGCCGCAATTCATCGACGCCGCGCAGCCCAAGCTGCCGCAGTTCGGCGTGCTCGTCGCTACGTTCGCCGTGATCGAGGTGAGCTGGTATCTGGTGTACGCGGGATTCGGCACGCGCATCGGCGCGAAATTGAAGAGCCGCAGCGTCGCGCGGATGTTCAATCGGCTGACGGGCGGCGTGTTCGTCGGCTTCGGCGCGATGATGGCGCTGGTCCGCCACTGAGCGCGGGCCGCAGCGCCACGTCAACGGAGGCGGCAATACGTTTAGTGATGTGTTGCACATTCGCAACATTGAGGGTCTACCCTAATTCTTATGTTGCGCCGCACCAAGCCGTTTGCTATAGTTTGTCTTGTCTCCTCCATGTCTCCTCTGATATGGATTCAGCCCGCCAACTTAGGCGGGCTTTTTTTTGCCTCGAATTTCCAGTTCCCAGAAAAGACCAAGCCGGCTGACCTTTGCGGGGCCGCCGGCTTTGTTGCGTCAGGACGGAACTCAGAACTTGTACGACACGGCGAGGAACGAAATGATCGGGTCTGCCTTCAGTTCCGCCTTCGACACCCCCAGTTCCGTGCCGTCCGCCGCCTTGATGATGACCGACGAGGTCGTCTTCAGCGGAATGTAGGTGACCGACGCCACCAGGCCCCAATGATCGGTAATGTTGTACGCAAGGCCCGCGTTGAACACCGGCGCCCAGGACGATGACGCTTTCGCCGACACCTGCGTCTGCCCCGGCTTGCCCGCGCCGGCAGCCAGCACGGCACCTAAGTTGTTTTGCGTCGACTGGACGAAGTTCTGGCCCAACTGCACGTCCGAGAACCAGTTATACGACACGCCGATGCCGACAAACGGCCGAAAATGCGCCGTCGGAGCATTGAAGTAGTACTGGAACAGCAGCGCCGGACTCCATTGGCGCACGCTTTTCACGATCGGGTTGGCCTGCGGATCGCCGAGATCCTGTTGGCCGAGCGCGCCGGCCGGTCCCGGCGGTTTGATGGTGCCATGCCCATAGATCTTGAAGACCGGCGGCACGCCCGCCACCGTCGTCACGGCGATGTGATCGGTGAGGTAGTGGCTGAACACCAGGCCGACGGTGTTGGCGCTATTGGTCGACAAACTCGTGCCGGGCGACGTGAAAGAATTCGGCAGACGCAGCGGCGTGTTGATCGGCGTCGGCGCGACATTGGTGGTGAGCGGCGAGCTCGAATCCTGCGGCATCACGTGAAACCAGCCGAGCACGGCAACGTTGTCGCCCGCATGCTGGGCGTGCGCGCTGGCGGACAGGCAGGCGGCCAGTAACGCGAAATAGATTTTTTTCATCTTGTTCCTCCTGGGGCGCGGCTCAAGCATCGCGCGCGGCAAGCGGCGGCGGGTTCGCGACCACGCCGGCGCGCTGCATATTCGTTGGGCACCGGCTGCCGCAGCGATGACGCTGCGCAGCAGCCGGGAAGCGAACGCCACGTTGCGGATTGGCGGGCGCGTGCTGCGTCCGTTACTGGACGAAGGCGCCGATCGTGAAGTACGGCGAGGCCGCGTTGGTCAGATCGAGGTAGCCGAACACGCCACCCGTGAAGATCATCTTTCCGGTCGGCGTGGTGCCGGTGGAAGCGCCCACGTGCGTCGTCGTCACCACGCCCGGCACGGCTTGCGTGAAGTCGAGATTCAGCGCCGTCGCGAGCGATGCCTGCGATGCGTTGAACGGATCGAGCAGCGTGGCCTGGGTGCCTTCGAGCGCGGTGGTGCGGTAGTCGAACTGGCTATCCACGCCGATGTACTCCCCGTTCTGCGAGTTCACCGTGATCGCGCTTTGCGGCGACAGAATCGAGATGCCCGATTCGTCGTCGGCGAACGGGCCGAGCGCGCCGTTTTGCGGCACCGTCACCGACGAGTTCGCCGCGCCCGTTCGCACCAGGATCGGCACGAGCTGGTTGCGCAGCTTGCCGACGATCATGTAGCCGCGCGCCTCCGGAGTCGCCGCGAGCGTCGGTTTGGCCTGGCCCTGGAAGTTGTTGGTCTGGAACGCGCCGCTGCCGTCCGCCGCCGGCGCGAAGTTGCCGCCCGGCTGCTGACACTTGCCCGCATTGACGCCGGAGTTGTCGCACTCGGTCCACGTGCCGTCCGCGTTGATCGTGATCTTCGAATCGACCGCGACCGGCGCGAAGTTTTGCGACGGCACCTGGTGATAGCCGAGCTGGTTGTACGTGCCGGCCACGTTCGCGAGATTCGTTTCAATCGACGAGAAACCGATGAACGGGTAGTACGGGAACTTGGTATCCGGCACGGCGCCCACGCCGAGAATGCCGCCAAACGAAATCTCCGCGCCCGGGATCGTGCCGCCCGCCACGCCTTCGCCAACGAAAATCCGCGCCGGACGATTCGGATCGAGACTCGCGCCGTTCAGGCGGAACGCGCATTGGTTCAGTTTGTTGGTCGGCAGGAGAGTTTCCTGAGTCAGCGTGCCGCTGGCGGACTGGCCCGCGCGCGTCGGGACGACGGTGCCGGTGGTCGCCGGGATCGGCGACTCGATGTAATTGACCTGCCAGGTCATCTTGGTCGTATCGAGTTGCAGCTTGACCAGTTCGCCGTCACCGCCGCCGCCCGTAAACACCGTGCTGTAGTCCAGCGACGCCGGACACAGCCGGACTTCTGTCACCGGTCCGTCGCCTCCGCCGCCGCCACCGCACGCCCCCAGCAACGGTGCAGCAAGAGCGAGCACCGAAAGGATTCTCCAATTCATACCGCCTCCAGAATTTTCTCGTTGTGTGTGGCCGGCTCCCAGTCCCGCCACCTCTTTGCTATTTGTCTCTCGTACTGCCCACTGCCGGTCCGCTGTGGCTTATTTGCGTTGCTCACTTGCGCGATTTACTTGCTGATCTGCGCTCCGATGCCGAAGTACGGCGCGCTCGAAGCCGTGCTGCTGAGTTGCGACGTCGGCGCCACGCCGCCATTGACCGTCCCTTGAATCTCGATCGCGTACAGGCCGCCCGAAGCGATCGCGAGTCCTTGTTGACCGTTGGCCTGCTGGACACCGACCAGTCCCGGGCTCGGCAAACCGTAGCCGAGGCCGAAGCCGTCTTCGCCCGCGGAAGTCGACGGATTGATGAAGGTGCCGACGCCACCCTGGATCAGCGCCGCGGTGTACTTGAAGTTCGAGTCGGCACCGACGTAGCCGCCGTCGAAGCCGCCGGAGGCAAGCGGCGTGGCGGCGGCAAGCATGGCGATACCGGATTCGTCGTCGACCTTGGCGTCGAGGTGCAGCGGGGCGGTGCCCAGATTCACGGAGCCCGTGCGGATCACGAGCGGCACCGTGGCGCCGTTGATCTGGCCGAGAATCATGTGCGCCGACGCGGACACGCCGCTCGGCTGATTCAGCGGCGGCAGCTTGAGCTGCGTGCCGATCTGCGGCGCGTTCTGGCTGTCGAAGTAGCCGCTGCTATTGGCGGCCCATGCCGTGCCTGTGGTCAGGCAACCGCTCGAACTCGGCGTAAAGGCCGCGTTCGCCGGATTGGAGCCCGTGCAGTTGCCGGCCGCGTCGAAGGTTTCGACCGTGTTGGTGGCGGTCGCCGCGTATGAGCCCGACGGCACCAGGTGATACAGCAGACCGTTGTAGGTGCCGGCCAGCTTGGTCACGTCGTTCGTCGTGCTGGCGAAGCCGAGGAACGGATAGAAATCGAAGTGCCGGTTAGGGACTGCGCCGACATGATCGATGATGCCAGGAATGATGGTCAGTCCGTCGTACTCGACTGTCGCGCCCGGAATGCCGCCGCCGGCCACGCCCTGGCCGACCAAGATCATCGGCGGGTTCGGGTTGTTGACGAAGTCGGGCGTCGTGTAGGTCGTGCCGTTGGCGGGTGCGGTGCCGGTGCCTTTGCCGAGGATGAATGCGCAACGCGTTTGCTCTGCGGTCGGCAGCGTGCCGGTCGGCGGATGAATGACCGCGCCGGTGATCTGAGTGCCTTCGCGCGTGAGCGTGACATCGGCGCTGGTCAGCGGGATCGGCGACTTGAGCCACTTCAGCGTGTACGTCATCGCCGTCGCGTCAATGTTCAGCTGCACCACTTCGCCGCTGCCCGCGCCACCCAGGAAGGTGCTCTTGACGATGTCGGCCGTTGCCGGGCACAACGCCGCCGCGCCGGCGCCCGAGGCGGGCGGACCTTGCACGCCGCAGCTCGCGCCCGAACATTGCGGTGCGTTGATCGCGCCTGGATTGTCGGCCTCGCCGCCGCCGCAAGCGATCAGGAATGGGGCCGTGGCAATGGCCAGCGCGAGGCCTCGAGTAATGGCGTGCGACATGCAGCTGTCTCCCTTCATGTAATTGTGCGAGCTAATTTCGCTGCGCGGATAATGGCTGTCAATTGAATGAGCCGTCTAAAAAGACCGATTCAAACAGCGCATTTTTTGCCACGCACGCACCGCGTTGACATCAGCGGGCCTTTTAAACAAAAAAGGATTTTTCGCCTGAAGGGCGGCAACGTTGCTTCGTCGCACTCCCTTGCCAGGTAAGCCTTCGAGCAAAATGGCTCTATCATCTGCGAACGACCGTTCGCGAAAAAATCCGGAGTTTCCCTAGGCGGAAAACTATGCGGCATACGTCGATATCAGGAATGAATTACCGGCGATTTGTCGGGTAGTCCGATTTTTATTTTTTAAGAAATACGGGCTACTACTGATTAATCGGGGAAAGGGAATTTTGATTGGCGCGCATTTAAAACAGAAAGGCCGGTCTTTTGCAGACCGGCCTTTCAATTGATTGACGGCGAATTACCGTCGGCAATTGCGAGCTCGATTAGCGTTTCAAGCCGCTTTCCTCAGCGGCGCCGATCGCGAGGTTCATGCACTGGATCGCGGCGCCCGACGCGCCCTTGCCCAGGTTGTCCAGACGCGCGACGGTCACGAAGCGCTCTTCGTTGCCGAACACGAACAGGTCGACCCGGTTCGTGTCGTTGTTTGCCTGCACGTCGAAGAAGCCGCTGTCCAGGTTCGCTTCCGCGTCGAACGGTGCGACGTTCACGAACGCCTCGCCAGCGTAGTACTCGGCGAACAGCGCCTGCACGTCTTGCGGCGTGGCTTTCTTCGCCAACTGGTTCGGCGAGAAGAAAGTGGTGACCGCCAGCCCTTTATAGAAGTCGCCGACGATCGGTGTGAAGATCGGCGCCGACTTCAAGCCAGTATGCGCGGCCATTTCCGGCAGATGTTTATGCGTAAGACCGAGCGCATACGGACGCGGGCTCTTGAGCTTGTCGTTGCCGCCGGCTTCGTAGTCGGCAATCATTTTCTTGCCGCCGCCGCTGTAGCCGGTGATCGAGTACGCGTGCGCGGCGAACTCGGGCGCCACCACGCCGGCTTCGACCAGCGGACGCATGGCGAGCACGAAGGCCGATGCATGGCAGCCCGGCACGGCAATGCGTTTCGCCGTGCGCAGACGCTCGCGTTGCGAGCGGGCCAGTTCGGGCAAACCGTAAGCCCAGTCGGCAGACGTGCGGAACGCAGTGCTCGCATCGATCAGCACGGTGCGATCGTTTTCGACCAGCGAGGCGGATTCGCGCGAGGCGACATCCGGCAGGCACAGGAACGTGACGTCCGAAGCGTTGATGAGACGACGGCGCTCTTCGAGGTCTTTGCGCTTCGCTTCTTCGATACGCAGGATCTCTACGTCGGCGCGTTGCGACAGGTATTCAAAAATCTTCAGGCCGGTCGTGCCTTCCTGTCCGTCGACAAAAACTTTCGTGCTCATCTCGCTCTCACTGGCTTGCTGGAAACGGGGCGCGACACCGCGCCGGAACGTCATTTTAAGACCTGACGGCGCCGGGCGTGCATAAGGGGTGAAAAAACGACGATGCGCGCCGAACATGACATCGGCGTGACCTGTTGTAAGGCAGATGCAAGCCGATGCCGGCCGGATCGCGGCAGTCCGCGCGTCAGCGGGCTCCGGCGATCCAGCGCGCCGTGACCGCGGCTACGCGTGCGCCGAACATCCGCGCTGTTTCCAGATCGCCGGGGGGCGGTGCTTCTTCCGGCGAGGCGTCGGCCGGTGATTGCGTGAGCAGGCCGGTCGAGCCGCCCACATAGTTCAGGTCGTTGCGGGTCGCCGCCTTGGTGTTGGACGGCATCATGCCGGTGCCCGCCCAGATCATGCCGTGCTGCATGGCCAGCGTGACGAAGTACTGGATCGTCGAGAACTTGTCGCCGTTCATGGTCGCGGAGTTGGTGAAGCCGGCCGCGATCTTGTCCTTCCACGCCTGCTCGAGCCACGGCTTCGAGCTTGCATCGGCGAATTTCTTGAAGTCGGCGGAGGGGCCGCCCATGTAGGTCGGCGCACCGAAGATGATGGCGTCGGCCGCGGCCAGTTCAGCCCAGGCTGCCTCGTCGATCTCGCCGACCGGCATCAGTTTCGCGTCCGCGCCGGCTTCGAGGGCGCCCGCCAGCACGGACTCGGCGGCTTTCTTCGTGTGGCCGTAGCCGCTGTGATAAACGATGACGATCTTCGACATGAGACGCTCCAGCAAAGTGAAAAGACGATGGGTCGGGCACGGCGGTGGTGCGCAACTGCGGCGGCGCGCCGGCGTTGAGCACGTCGCACATAGCGTGCACGGATGACCAAAGTTCCGGGCGGGCGGCAATATGACGCAAGCCGTACGCCAGCCACAGCGGCGCGGTTTGCACGCGATCCGCTGTGCCGCGATACGCGAAATCAGCGCCCGTAATTGACCACCATCCGCGCAAAGCCGAGCGTGGCGGTGCCAATCTCATGATCGAACATCAGCGCGGGACGGCCTTGCGCGAGGCGCAGGTCGACGGTGCTGAGCGCATAAACGGTGACGATGTAGCGATGCGGTTGCCCGGCGGCGGACAGGGGCCGCCATAGCCGTCGGTATCGAAGTCGTTGCGCGCTTCGACCGCGCCGAGTTTGCTAAGGAAGCCAGACGAACTCGCATTCTCCGGCAAGCTGGTGACAGTCGCCGGAATGCCGGCCACTGACCAGTGCCACCAGCCGCGGCCCGGCGCATCCTGATCGAACATGGTGACGGCAAAGCCGCGCGTGCCGGGCGGCGCGTCGTGCCAGGAAAGTTGCGGTGAGCGGTTGCCGCCTTTGCAGTCGTCCTGATTGAAAACCTGGGCGTCCGCCACGGTGCCGCCGGCGCGGAAGCTGGCGCTCGTCAGCGAAAACGCGCCTTCGGCAAGAGCATGAGGCCCGTGCGCGGCCAGTAGCGCGAGGCCCAGCATGGCGCAGGGAAACGACGGCAGACGGCGCAACGGCGAAGCAATCGAAACAACCAGGCAACGCGAGCGCATGTGCCGGTTCTCCTGTGAGGGCGCGAGGCGGTTGTCCTCGCGATGGTTATTGTCCCTATTTTGTGCCTCAAGGTCGATTCAAGTCTAACATTAGCTCCGTGACACATCATTGTCACGGTCCGCTGGAATTTGCGGGCCAGAATCGGCTATAGTCGGAAGAATTTTCCGCGCGGATATAGCCCGCGCCCTCACTCGTTTCAGTATCAAGAATACATAAGACATGTCGGAAGTTTTGCAGAGTGGTTTATCTGTCGAGGGGAGGGCAATGCAAGATCCAGTCAGGGTTGTGGTGGCTGACGACCATCCGGTTATTCTGTTCGGCGCCGAGCAGGCTTTGCTCAAGTTTCCCGGTTTGCAGGTCGTCGCGCGTGCGCGACAGTCAACCGAATTGATCAAAGTACTGCAAACCATTGCCTGCGACGTGCTCGTCACGGATCTGGCAATGCCAGGCGGTCAATACGGCGACGGTTTGCCGCTGATCGGCTACCTGCGCCGCAATTTCCCAAAGCTTCCCATCGTCGTCCTGACGATGCTTGAGAACGCGGCGCTACTTAAGCGGCTGAGCGAACTCGGCGTGACGTCCGTCGTCAACAAGTCGGACGATCTCAGCCATATTGGGCTCGCGGTGCAGCACGTCAGCCGCAACCTCGAATATATGAGCCCGTCGGTGAAGGCGTCGCTAGATGCATTGCGCATGAACGCCGGCGGCAAGAACGACGAAGTCATGCTGTCGAAGCGCGAGTTGGAAGTGGTGCGCCTGTTCGTGTCGGGCATGACGATCAAGGAGATATCGGAGCACCTCAACCGCAGTATCAAGACCATTAGCACGCAGAAGAACACCGCCATGCGCAAGCTCGGCATCGAACGGGATTCCGAGTTGTTCCAGTACGCGCAGAGCAATGGCTTGCTGAACCTGTCGTCGCATTCAACCGAAGACGATAGCGGAGCGTCTTAAGGTCGCATGCAAGACTTAAGGCAAAATAGAAAAGGGCGCCTGTTGATAAGACAGGCGCCCTTTTTACTCGACCCGCGCGAGGCGGAGACGCTTACTGCGGCGTCGAGGTTGCGCCGCCGTGCGCCGCCGACCATTCAGCCGGCGCGTGCAGGAATTTTTCCACTTCGTCGAGCGTCTTGGTGTCGAAGTACTTGTTTTCCTTCGCGACGCGCAACACGTCCCACCACGTGGCAAGCGCGTGCAGATCGACGTCGATGTCTTTCAGCACCGACACGCTTTCCTTGAAGATGTTGTAGTGGAACAGCACGAAGCAGTGGTTCACCGTGGCGCCGGCGGTGCGCAGCGCATTGATGAAGTTGATCTTGCTGCGGCTGTCCGTGGTCAGGTCTTCGACCAGCAGCACGCGTTGACCTTCGGTCAGCAGGCCTTCGATCTGCGCGTTACGGCCGAAACCCTTCGGCTTCTTGCGCACGTATTGCATCGGCACCATCAGGCGATCGGAGAGCCATGCCGCGAACGGGATGCCGGCGGTTTCGCCACCGGCGACGGCGTCGATCTGCTCATAACCGACGTCGCGCAGAATCGTGGTCTCGGCCATTTCCATCAGGCCGCGGCGCACGCGCGGATACGAGATCAGCTTGCGGCAGTCGATATAAACCGGGCTCGCCCAGCCGGACGTGAAAATGTACGGTTTCTCCGCGTTGAAGTGCACGGCTTGCACTTCGAGCAGCATTTTGGCGGTCGTGTCGGAGATCGTCTGGCGATCGAAGCCTGTCATGGGCGGATCCTTGGGTGTGAGCGGGGAGAAGCGGGCGCGCGGCCCGGTGGCGCAGCAAGCGTGGCATTCCGCGCCATGTTGGGCGGAATACGCGGCCGGTCAGTGGAGTGCAGGCCGGTTTTTGCTGCGCGCGTAGGCCGACATTTTACCCGAAACGGGCCCTTCCGAGGAGGCCGTCGTGCGTGGCCGCAGTGAATGACGGTCATAACGGACGCACCGGGCGAGCTTGCCGAACATTGAAGGACGGCGCTGGACGAGCGCTTTTTGGTTCGCTTGTGGGCCCTTAAGGGCGCCTTTACACTCACGCGCATTTCTCGGGCGCTTGCCGCCATTGCCGCCCATTCGACCTACGGAATACTTTCAATGAACGTCGCTCCCTCCGCCGCCGACTCCCGCGCATCCGTGCGAAATGGCTATGCCGGCCGCGCGTTGATCGCCTCGGTGCTCGGCTACGCGATGGACGGCTTCGATCTGCTGATCCTCGGCTTCATGCTGCCCGTGATTGCCGCCGATCTGCATCTGAGCTCCACGCAGGCCGGTTCGCTCGTCACCTGGACACTGATCGGCGCGGTGGCGGGCGGGTTGGTCTTCGGCGTGCTGAGCGACTATTTCGGCCGCGTGCGCATGCTGACGTGGACGATCCTGATCTTTGCCGTGTTCACCGGCTTGTGTGCGCTCGCGCAAGGCTATGCCGATCTGCTGGCCTATCGGACCATTGCCGGAATCGGGCTGGGTGGCGAGTTCGGCATCGGCATGACGCTGGTGGCCGAAGCATGGCCGGCAGCGCAGCGGGCGCGCGTGTCGTCGTATGTCGGCTTGGGATGGCAGCTCGGCGTGTTGGCGGCGGCATTGCTGACGCCGCTGCTGTTGCCGGTGATCGGCTGGCGCGGCATGTTCGCGCTCGGGCTGTTGCCGGCGGTGGTGTCGTTCTTCGTGCGGCGCCGCGTTGAAGAACCGGCGCTCTTTACCGAGCGTGTGGTGCGCGGCATGCGCAAGCTGCCGTTGAAATTACTGGTGGCGGACGGCCGCACCACGCGGGCAAGCATCGGCGTGACGATTCTCTGTTCGGTCCAGAACTTCGGCTACTACGGCCTGATGATCTGGCTGCCAAGCTATCTGTCGAAGACCTTCGGCTATTCGCTGACCAAATCCGGACTGTGGACCTCCGCGACGATTCTAGGCATGGCGTGCGGCATCTGGCTGTTCGGCATCGCCGCCGACCGCTTCGGCCGCAAGCCGACTTTTCTGTTCTATCAGGCGGGCGCCGTGGTGATGGTGTTCGTCTACGCTCACCTGAACACGCCGATGGCATTACTGATCGGCGGCGCGGCGATGGGCGTGTTCGTCAACGGCATGATTGGCGGTTACGGTGCGCTGATCTCCGAGCTCTACCCGACCGATGCGCGCGCCACCGCGCAGAACGTGCTGTTCAATGCCGGCCGCGCGGTGGGCGGTTTCGGACCGGTGGTGGTAGGCGCTCTGGCCGCGCGCTATTCGTTCGGCGCGGCGCTCGCTTTGCTCGCGTCGATCTACCTGCTCGACATCTTCGCGACACTCTTCCTGATTCCCGAACGACGCGGCGCCGAGCTCGAGTGAGTGCGAACCACCTGTCCATGACCTGCGGATGACACGCCGCAAGAAGCCCGTCGATGCGGCGCCGCAGCAATGCGCACGCTCTGTTTCGCCGATGGCGAGCATGGTTAACCAGTCAGTGCATCGTCTCATTCGGGGTGTACACTAACCGACCCGCAAAGCACTCCGCATCGTCCGGTCCTCGGGCGAGGTTCGACGCGGCGCCCAACCGGCGCAAGCGAAAACCGCCTCAATCGATTATCCATTCGATAGATGCGCGCGACGCTGACGGTGCGGTGTGCCGGGCCCAATTTCTTACGTCTCGCAGGCCAAAAAATGGACGAACAACTTAAGCAAAGCGCTCTCGCATACCACCAGAATCCGAAACCCGGCAAGATTTCGGTCACGCCCACCAAGCCGCTATCGAACCAGCTCGATCTGTCGCTGGCGTACTCGCCGGGCGTCGCCGCGGCCTGTATGGCGATCTACGACGAGCCGCTCGACGCGCAGAAATACACCTCGCGCGGCAACCTGGTCGGCGTGATCACGAATGGCACGGCCGTGCTTGGTCTCGGCAACATCGGCCCGCTCGCCGCGAAGCCGGTGATGGAAGGCAAGGGCTGTCTCTTCAAGAAGTTCGCCGGCATCGACGTGTTCGACATCGAACTCGCCGAGTCCGATCCTGACAAACTGGTCGAAGCGATCGCGATGCTCGAGCCGACGCTCGGCGGCATCAACCTCGAAGACATCAAGGCGCCCGAGTGCTTCTACATCGAGAAGAAGCTGCGCGAGCGCATGAAGATTCCGGTCTTCCACGACGATCAGCACGGCACGGCGATTATCGCTTCCGCGGCGATCCTGAATGGCCTGAAAGTGGTCGGCAAGAAGCTCGACGAAGTGAAACTGGTGTGTTCGGGCGCGGGCGCTGCGGCAATCGCCTGTCTGGACCTGCTGGTGAATCTGGGCCTGTCGAAGAAGAACGTTCTCGTCACCGACTCCAAGGGCGTGATCTACGAAGGCCGCGGCAACCTCGATCCGTCGAAGGAACGCTACGCGGCGAACACCGAGGCACGCACGCTCGCTGACGCGATCCGCGGCGCGGATGTGTTCCTCGGCTGCTCGAGCGCCGGCGTGCTGAAGCCGGAGATGGTCGCTGAAATGGGCACGCAGCCGCTGATCCTCGCGCTGGCCAATCCGGAACCGGAAATCCGCCCGGAAGACGCCAAGAAGGTTCGCCCGGACTGCATCATCGCGACCGGCCGTTCGGACTATCCGAACCAGGTCAACAACGTGCTGTGCTTCCCGTTCATCTTCCGCGGCGCGCTGGATGTCGGCGCGACCACCATCACGGAAGAAATGAAGCTCGCCTGCGTGCGCGCCATCGCCGAGCTGGCTGAAGAAACCGATCAGGGCGACGAAGTCGCGAAGGCCTACGAAGGCCACTCGCTGGAATTCGGCCCCGAGTATCTGATTCCGAAGCCGTTCGATCCGCGTCTGATCATCAAGATCGCGCCGGCTGTCGCGCAAGCCGCGATGGATTCGGGCGTGGCGACCCGTCCGATCAAGGACATGGACGCGTATCGCGAAGAACTCGGCACGACGGTGTATCGCACGGGCATGGTGATGCGTCCGGTGTTCGCGGCCGCGAAGGCGGAGCCGGCGCGTATCGTGTTCGCCGAAGGTGAAGACGAGCGCGTGCTGCGCGCCGCGCAATTCGTGCTGCTGGAAAAGATCGCAAAGCCGATTCTGGTCGGCCGTCCGTCGGTGATCGAGATGCGTCTGAAGAAGATGGGCTCGAAGCTCAAGTGCGGAGACGACTTCGAAATCGTCGATCCGGAAGACGATCCGCGCTATCAGAAATCCTGGCAGGCTTACCACGAACTCGGCGCGCGCGAAGGCGTGACGCCGGACGTGGCGAAGGCTGCGATGCGCAAGTTCAACACGCTGATCGGCGCGATCCTCGTGCGCCTCGGCGAAGCGGACGGCATGATCTGCGGCATGATTGGCCAGTACCACGCGCATCTGAAGTTCATCGAGCAGGTGCTGGGCAAGGCGGACAACGTGCAGAACTTCGCTGCCATGAACCTGCTCATGCTGCCCGGCCGCAATCTGTTCATCTGCGATACGTACGTGAACGAAACGCCGACCGCCGAGCAACTCGCCGACATGACGATGCTGGCTGCGGGTGAGATGGAGAAGTTCGGTATCACGCCGAAGGTGGCGTTGCTGTCGAACTCGAACTTCGGCAGCGCGCCGTCGTCGTCGTCGCAACGCATGGCCGCAGCTCGCAAGCTGATTGTCGAACGTGCGCCCTCGCTCGAAATCGACGGTGAGATGCATGGCGATGCCGCGCTGTCGGAAGTGGTGCGCAAGGCTGCGTTCCCGGGCACGACGCTGACTGGCGAAGCCAACCTGCTGATCATGCCGAACGTGGAAGCGGCGAACATCACGTACAACCTGCTGAAGATGATCGGCGGCGAAGGCGTGACGGTCGGCCCGTTCCTGCTGGGCGCGGAAAAGCCGGTGCACATCCTGACGCCGGCTGCGACCGTGCGCCGGATCATCAACATGACGGCAGTGGCTTCGGCCAACGCACGCAAGGCAGTGAACGCGAAGTAATGCGGATGCTTTGAGAATCGGAGCGGCGCGTCGTCGAGGCGCGCGCGACGAGTCTGCGAAAAAAGCCACGGATGTCGTTTCCGTGGCTTTTTTGTTGGCGCGCTGTCTTTGCAACAGCATCGCACGTCACTTTTCACAGCGCAGCACAGCACGTAAAAAAGGCGACTGTCCGCGAGGACCGCCGCCTTTCTGTTTTCAGACCGGCGAGCCGGTCAAGCCATCCCGATCACGCCGCGTGTTGCGTCTTGCCGGCCTCCGGCGACCGCCACCGCGCAAGCAACTCGTTCCATTTGACGCGCACGCCCTTCAGGTTGTTTTCCTTCACGTGACCGTAGCCGCGAATGCCGTCCGGCAGATTCGCCAGTTCGACTGCCAACTCACGCTTTTGCGTAGTCAGGCCGGCGATCAGTTCGCGCACCAGCGCTTCGTACTCGCCGATCAATGCACGTTCGGTGCGGCGCTCTTCCGTCTTGCCGAACACATCGAGCGCGGTGCCGCGCAGGAACTTGAAGCGTGCCAGCACGTGCATCGCGCTGAAAACCCACGGGCCGTACTTCTTCTTCACCAGATGACCCTTGGCATCTTTCTTCGAGAACGTCGGCGGCGCGAGGTGAATGTGCAGCTTCCAGTCGCCTTCAAAATTCGCCTTCAGCTTTTCGATGAACGCCGGATCGCTATACAGACGCGCGACTTCGTACTCGTCCTTGTAGGCCATCAGCTTGTGCAGGTTCTTCGCGACGGCTTCGGTCAACGGCAACTGGCTGTCGATCGAATCGAGCGCCGACTCCGCTGCACGCACTTGCGACACCAGCGCGCGATAGCGGTCGGCATACGCGCTGTTCTGCCACGCGGTCAGATACTCGGCGCGTTTGTCGATCAGCGTGTCGAGCGCCTTCGGCGTGTGCAGCGAGATGATCTTGCTGCTCGCCGTTTCCGCCGCGGCGCCGCGTCCTTGCGATTGCGCGAGCTTGCGCACGCCGGCCAGATCGTGCGCGGCGCGGCGGCCCCACTCGAACGCCGCACGGTTCTTCTCGACCTGTACGTTGTTCAACTCGATGGCGCGCATCAGCGACTGATACGTGAGCGGCACCCAGCCGCGTTGCCATGCATAGCCGAGCACGAACGGATTCGTATAGATCGCGTCGCCAAGCAGCGCGACCGCGAAGTGATTCGCGTCGACCGTATCGACACCGTCGTCGCCGGCGGCGGCGCGCACGTCGGCTTCCGTGCTGCTGCCCGGGAAGCGCCAGTTCGGGTTCTTGATGAGTTCGGCGGTCGGCGTATGCGCGCTGTTCAACACGACACGTGTGCGGCCCGCCTGCATACGCGACACGCATTCGTCGCTTGCCGTGACGATCGCATCGCAGCCGATCACGAGACTCGCTTCGCCCATGGCGATGCGGGTCGCATGAATGTCGGCCGGATTCTTCGCGATCTGCACGTGGCTCATCACGGCGCCGCCTTTCTGCGCGAGGCCGGTGACGTCGAGCACGGTAACGCCCTTGTTCTCCAGATGCGCGGCCATGCCGAGCAGCGCGCCGATCGTCACGACACCCGTGCCGCCGACGCCTGTCACCAGCACGCCATACGGCCGCTCCATGGACGGCAGGTCGGGTTCCGGCACCGGCGGCATCGCGTCGCCGGCGAGACCGGAAGCGGCCTTCGGCTTGCGCAACTGACCACCTTCAACCGAGACGAAGCTCGGGCAGAAACCGTTCACGCACGAGAAGTCCTTGTTGCAGGTGGACTGATTGATCTGGCGCTTCGTGCCGTACTCGGTGTCGAGCGGCTCGACCGACAGGCAGTTCGACTTCACCGAGCAATCGCCGCAGCCTTCGCACACGGCCTCGTTGATCACGACGCGGCGTGCCGGGTCCGGATACGTGCCGCGTTTCCTGCGGCGGCGTTTCTCCGTTGCGCAGGTCTGGTCGTAAATCAGGATCGTGGTGCCGGACACTTCGCGCAGCGCGCGTTGTACCTCGTCGAGCTTGTCGCGATGATGAATGTCGATGCCCGGCGCGAGGCCGACATTCGCCGAGTACTTCTCCGGCTCGTCGGTGACGATCACGATTTTCGTCGCGCCTTCGGCGGCGAGTTGATGTGTGATCTGCGGCACCGTCAGCACGCCGTCGACCGGTTGGCCGCCGGTCATGGCGACCGCGTCGTTATAGAGAATCTTGTACGTGATGTTGGCCTTCGACGCGATCGCCGCGCGAATCGCCAGCAGCCCGGAGTGGAAGTAGGTTCCGTCGCCGAGATTGGCGAACACGTGTTTGTCGTTGCTGAACGGCGCCTGGCCGATCCACGCCACGCCTTCGCCGCCCATCTGGCTGAAGGTGCTGGTGCTGCGGTCCATCCACACCGTCATGTAATGGCAGCCGATGCCGGCCATCGCGCGCGAGCCTTCCGGCACGTTGGTCGACGTGTTGTGCGGACAGCCCGAGCAGAACCACGGCTTGCGTTCGGCTTCGACGCGCGGGCGTGCCAGCGCTTTTTCCTTTGCTTCGATCACGGCGATGCGCGTGGCGATGCGCGCGCGCACATCCGACGGCAAGTCGAACTTGTCGAGCCGCGTGGCGATCGCCTTGGCGATGATCGCCGGCGAAAGTTCGTAGTGCGCCGGCAGCAGCCAGTTGCCCATCGGCACCGACCATTCGCCGCCCGCGCCGTCTTTCTCGTCGAACTTGCCAAACACGCGCGGACGTTGCGCGTCGGGCCAGTTGTACAGTTCTTCCTTGATCGCGTATTCGAGAATCTGGCGCTTTTCCTCGACCACCAGAATTTCGTCGAGGCCACGCGCGAAGGCCTGCGCGCCTTGCGCTTCGAGCGGCCACACACAGCCGACCTTGTACAGACGGATGCCGATGCGCGAACAGGTTTCGTCGTCGAGACCGAGGTCGGTCAGTGCCTGGCGCACGTCGAGATACGCCTTGCCGCCGGTCATGATGCCGAAGCGCGCATGCGGCGAATCGATTTCGACGCGGTCGAGTTTGTTGGCCCGCACGTAGGCGAGCGCGGCATACCATTTGTAGTCGAGCAGACGCGCTTCCTGCACCAGCGGCGGATCCGGCCAGCGGATATTCAGGCCGCCCTCGGGCATCGCGAAGTCTTCCGGCAGAATGATCTTCGTGCGATGCGGGTCGATGTCGACCGATGCCGACGACTCGACCACATCGGTCACGCATTTCATTGCGACCCACAGGCCGGAATAGCGGCTCATCGCCCAGCCGTGCAGACCGAAGTCGAGATATTCCTGCACGTTCGACGGGAACAGAACCGGCAGGCCGCACGCCTTGAAAATGTGTTCGGACTGGTGCGCGAGCGTGGACGATTTCGCGGCGTGGTCGTCGCCGGCAAGGACGAGAACGCCGCCGTTGCGCGCCGAACCGGCCGAGTTGCCGTGCTTGAAGACGTCGCCGGAACGGTCGACACCGGGGCCTTTGCCGTACCACATCGAGAACACGCCGTCGTATTTGGCGCTCGGGTACAGATTGACTTGCTGCGAACCCCAGACGGCGGTAGCCGCGAGGTCTTCGTTGACGCCTGGCTGGAACACGACCTGATGCGCGGCGAGATGTTGTTTCGCCTTCCACAGGGATTGGTCGAGTCCGCCGAGTGGCGATCCGCGGTAACCGGAGATAAAGCCGGCGGTGTTGAGCCCGGCGGCCCGGTCGCGTTCCTGCTGCAGCATCGGCAGACGCACTAGCGCCTGGATACCGCTCATGTACGCGCGGCCGCGTTCGAGGGTGTATTTGTCGTCGAGCGTGACGGAAGATAGCGCGGCTTCGAGCGAGGCTCGCTGACCTGCGTCTAGCGGGGCGTTCATTATGTGTACTCCTCCAACCAGTTTGGGATCACCAAAACTTTTTTGGGCCGCAGCATCTTGTGAATGCGTAGGGCCGGGGCCGTCATATTGACGTGTTTTAAGTGATGGTAGCACTGGTGGAAACCCGCCGCAGCCTAGGAAGAACGAGGCTTCCGCGTTTGTCGCGAATGTCGGCGCGCATGCGCGCTCCTCGCCGCGCATCGCTCTGGCGACAGCCTGTAACAAGCTGTAAAAACTACAAATCTGCGGAACCGCGCTCGAAATGTCTGTCTAACCCCCACCTGTGAGCAATGTCCGCGCAACGCTCCGCATTCGGCGGAGCTTCACGACAACAGGGCAGTTAGAAAAGGAGTACGCATGAACACTAGAAACATCCAGACCTTCCTGATGGTCTCGGCAGCATTTTTCGCCATGAGCGCACCGGTGCGCTCGAATTCGGGCAGTGCAGGGGCGCTGTCGAACGCGGTCACCCGTACGGCGCAGGTCGCACCGGCACGCATTGCCATGAACCGCGTCACGCGATCCGTTAAGCCCGGCGAGGAAGACCAGAATTCGTGATGCGCCGCGCATGCGGTGTGTCGGTTGAATAACCTGCCGTTGTCCTACCTAGGTTTCGCTTGAGATAACGGCGCCATGAAAAAGGGCGAAGATCGTGAGATCTTCGCCCTTTTTCATTTGGATCTACACAGCCGCTCTCGTGAAGCGGCCCAAGCCGTCAGACCTTGTCTTGCACCACGCCACGGCGAATCTGATCCAGTTCGATCGATTCGAACAGTGCCTTGAAGTTGCCCTCGCCGAAGCCCTGATTGCCCTTGCGCTGAATGATCTCGAAGAAGATCGGGCCGATCTGGTTTTCCGTGAAAATCTGCAGCAGCAGATCTTCGGGCGCTCCGTCGATCAAAATCTTGCGTTTGCGCAGTTCGTCGAGAGGCTCGCCGTGATTCGGCACGCGGCGATCGACCAGCTCGTAATACGTGTCGATCGTGTCGAGCAGCGAGATTTTCGATGCGCGCAAGCCGTCCACCGTGCGATAGATGTCGTTGCTGCCGAGGGCAATGTGCTGAATGCCTTCGCCGTGATACGCGTCGAGATATTCCTGAATCTGGCCGGCGGTTTCCGAACCTTCTTCATTGATCGGGATGCGGATCTTGCCGCACGGCGAGGTCATCGCCTTCGACTTCACGCCCGTCACCTTGCCTTCGATGTCGAAATAACGCACTTCGCGGAAGTTGAACAGACGCTCGTAGAACTCCGCCCATTCCTGCATCCGGCCGCGATGCACGTTGTGCGTCAGGTGGTCGATGTAGGTCAGGCCGTGGCCGAGCGGGTTCGGGTTTGCGCCGGGAATCGGTTCGAAGTCGACATCGTAAATGTCGATGTTGCCAATGCTGTTCGGCTCTGCGCCGTTCTTGCCACGCCACCGATCGACGAAATAGATCAGCGAGTCGCCAATGCCCTTGATCGCCGGAATGTTCAATTCCATCGGGCCGGTTTTGTTGTCGAAGCCCCAAGCGCCTTTTTCCAGCGCTTCTTTGTATGCCTTGGCGGCGTCCTGAACGCGGAAAGCGATCGCGCAGATCGAAGGGCCATGCAAACGCGTGAAGCGTTGCGCGAACGAATCCGGCTCGCCGTTGACGATGAAGTTGATTTCCCCCTGGCGGTACAGCGTCACGTCCTTATGACGATGCCGGGCCACGGCGGTGAAGCCCATCTGTTCGAAGAGCTTGCCGAGTGCCTTCGGATCCGGCGCGGTGTATTCGATGAACTCGAAGCCGTCGGTGCCGAGCGGATTTTCCCAAGTTGAAACCTGCATTGTCTGTCTCCTGATGGGCGCGAGCCGGTTGGGCGATTGCGCGACTGAATGACGCCAGTGTAAAGGCCTATCTGCGGCGAAAACTTGCGAAGTTAATCGCGCGTCGCTACGCTGACGCTAGTTTCTAGCTCAACGTTTCGAATGGACGGCAGAAAATGGCCAGTATAGAGATAGACGCCATCGACAGGCGAATTCTGGCGATTCTTCAGGAGAACGGCCGGCTGTCGAATCAGGAAATCGCCGAGCGCATCAATCTTTCGCCGAGTCCGTGTCTTCGGCGGATCCGTCGGCTGGAAGAGAGCGGCGTGATTCGCGGCTATGTGGCGCTGCTCGATGCTCAACAGCTTGGTCTCGATTTGCTTGCCTATGTGAATGTGCGACTCGAAAAGCGCGGCGGTCCGGCGCTCAGTTCGCGAGGCGACGCCACGCATGCGGATCTGTTTCGCGCGGCGGTGCAAACCTGGCCGGAAGTGGTGGCATGCCACGCGATGACCGGCGACATGGATTATTTGTTGCGCGTCCAGGTGAAAGACATGGCGCACTTTTCGCGCTTCGTGCAGGACCAGTTGCTACATCATCCGTCGGTCATCGACGTGAAATCGAGCTTCTCGCTGGAAAAGTTTAAGGAGACGACCGCGCTGCCGATCTTGTGAGGCGAACTGCGGGGTGAGAAGAAAAGCAAACAAAAAGGGCAGCCACAGGGCTGCCCTTTGTTCTTGCTGAAGCTCAATGCTCTCAGGCTGCGACAGCCGCCGGCATGAACGACTCGAACAGCTTCGACGCCTGACGCGCCTGCCGCTTGAGCGCGTAGTCGAACACGGCGGCCTGTTCCTGCAGCATTTCCGTGATGATGCTCGATTGATCCGCCGGCGGCAGCGTGAGGTAAGCGTCTGCCTCGCCGTACGCGTATTCGATCTTCATGCCGGCCTTCTTCGCGATATGCATCATGGTCGAATTGCGCGACAGGCAGTGCATGTACAGCATGGTGACGTGCGTATTGCGGCTGCGAATGGCGGCACGCTCGAACAGCTTCGAGCCTATGCCCTGGCCGCGGACGCTTTCCAGCACGGACACGCCGAACTCAGCCGTACGCTTGTCGCCTTCGGCCGGCAGGTAAGCCAGGTGGCCAACGCCGGTCAACTGCAATTGGTCGTTGAAGACGCCGAAGACGGTGTCGCGCTTGAAGTCGATCGCGCGAACATAGTTTTCGATGACGTGGTCCGGCACGATCTGGCCGAAGCGCAGAAGCCGGTCGTCTTCGTCGAGCGCCAGGAAGTGGGTGAGCAGGCGTTCGCGGTCGACTACAGTGAGCTCGCGGACCAGAGCAGGCGCACGACCGGCTGGCTGCATCAAGCGATCGTGCGCGACGATCGGCTCAGCGGCGCGGGGTGTTGTCAAGTTCATGGTCGGGTTCTCCTTTTGGTCGAGCGGCGTGGTGCACCGCAAAAGCAATTTTAGCGGAGATCGACACTACGCACTAGGGAAAACCCGTATCAATATTTGAAGAGGTTGCCTAAAAAGCTTGCACCCTATTTTTATGTAATTGATTTTAAATAATAAATAAATGAGACGAGCGTTCGAAACACGATGTCGCACGTCGGTCGCTTTCAGTCATTATTTCGTATGAATATTGTTGCGGTGCGGGATCAGGCCGGGTTTGAGCCCAATCCGTGGTCCACCATGCCGACCACTTGTTCGGCAAATTCACGGTAACCCATCCGGCCATCCGGCTTCAGCCAAGTGAAGGTCCAGTTGATCATGCCGAACACCATCATGGTGAGCGCCGTCTGGTTGTCGCGCGTGGCGCGCTCTGGATAGGCGCGAGCCAACTGCCGCGCAAAAGCCGCCACCACGTCACGCTGACGGTTCAGGATCACTTCGCGCTGGGTGTCGACCAGATACTTCACGTCGTTCAACAGCGCGACGTGCCGGCTGTGCGATGTCTCATACTCCGACAGAAACGCCCGGATCAGCTCGGCGAAGGTTTCGCGCTCCGATAAGCCGCGCCGCTGGCTCGCTCCTTCCACCTCCGCGATGATCAGCATCAGCCGCTTGGTGTAACGGTCCAGCAGATCGAACAGGATCGCTTCCTTGCTGGCGTAGTAGTGGTAGAGGCGCGCTTTCGAGGTGCCGCTCGCGGCGGCGAGGTCGGCCATCGAGGTACTGGGATAGCTGGTCTGGGCGAACTTCGCCGCGGCGAGTTCGAGAATCTGTTCGCGCTGGGTTTCGTGGTCGGGCGCTCGGGTGCGGGCCATAGTCGTCTGTTCTATTAATGTGGACAGGGGGCGAACGCCGCGCACAATTCGAGCGTGCGCCAGGCGCTTGCGTCGCCGCGCAGCTTGATGCGCCGGGTTGCGGCCATTTCACGGAAGCGCCACAGCACAACAGTGTCGCTGACCAGGAAGCCGAGCTCGGCGGCCATTAATTCGGCGGCGACGCGCGCGGCGGGCTGCCAGTCTTCAGTCACATGCTCGAGAATCAGCGCATCGAGTTCCGCGAAGCTGCCGCTCGTAAAAGTATTGTCGCGCCAGCGCCGGGTTTCGCCGTTCGCGTGTTTGACTTCCTGCCATTCGAGCGCGAGCCGGCTGATGCGCAGCACGGAAATCGGCGCGGCGTCCGGCAGACGGGATTGCAGAACGGCCGGCGCGAACATGCCGACCGACGTCGCGCGGTCTTTGCGGCTGTGCGCCCACGCGCCCGGATCGGTGAGGTCACGAATCGACAGACGCACTTCGTTCAGACGCTGCGGGTTGTTGCGCAGGTGATAGCAGACGCGGCGCAGCATCAATTGATCCGATGCGCTTTCGCCGTGCCAGACCACCAGATTCGCTTCGCCGCGCGCGATATTGTCCAGCGCCGCGGCCTGCTCGCGGAATTCCCGCAGGAAATCGCGCTTCGTGTCGGCGCTCACGCGATCCCAGAAGTCCGCGCGCACGTCGGGCGAGTCGTCGACGCCGCGCAGCGGGCCGACCGCGAGATCGTCGCGCAGTGCGTGCACGCGCTCGTCGCGGCCCGCATCGCGCAAAGCGGTGCGCAGTGACTCGGCGGCGACATCGCCGTTGGTGAGGTGGATCGTGCTCATCGGCAGTGGCGTAGGGCGGTTGACAACATTAGGGGCCGCTCACCGACCGGAACAGGTGTCCGGTCGCGAGCGGCCCCTAGTGTAAGCGGATCGCGGACCTGCTGAAAGCGCGACGGGCGTCTTGCGGGCCCGCCTTCGCACGCGGCTCAACGTTCGTCGTAGCTCACCACCACGCGGTCGCTGATCGGATGGCATTGACACGTCAGCACGAAACCGTCGCGGATTTCGTGTTCTTCGAGCGTGTAGTTCTTTTCCATCTTCACTTCGCCTTCCAGCACCTTCGCGCGACAGGTGCAGCAGACGCCGCCCTTGCACGCATAAGGCAGCGCGAGGCCGGCGCGCAGGCCGACGTCGAGCACGCTCACGCCCTGATACGGCAGGCGCAGCTTGCGGCGCTTTCCGTCGAGCACGATTTCGAGGTCGGCAGCCGGCGTATCTTCGGTGATTTCGAGCGGCGGCACGCCCGCTTGCGGCAGCGGCGAACCGAAGCGCTCCACATGCACCTTTTCCGATGGCACGCCGGCGGCTTTCAGCGCGGCTTCGGCGGCGTCCATCATCGGAGCGGGGCCGCAGATGAAGGCTTCGTCGATCGCGTCGGCCGGCAACAGATTCTCGATGAAGGCCGCGCACTTATCCTGATCGAGCACGCCGTTGAACAACTCGACGTCCTGCAGATCGTCGGACAGCACGTGATAGAGCACGAAGCGGTTCATGAAGCGGTTCTTCAGATCTTCGAGCTCTTCCGCGAACATGATCTGATCGACGCTACGGTTGCCGTACACGAGCGTGAAGGTGCTGCGCGGTTCGACTTCGAGCGTCGTCTTGATGATGGCCAGCACCGGCGTGATGCCCGAACCGCCCGAAAACGCCAGATATTGCTGACCCTGATCGGCGTTCAGATGGGTGAAGAAGCGTCCGTCCGGCGTCATCACGTCGATCGTGTGGCCGGGCTGCAGCGTGTCGAACGCAAAGTTCGAGAAACGTCCGCCGCGTACCCGCTTGATGCCGATGCGCAGTTCGCCGTCGCGGTCGTAATCGGTGACGCCGACGCAGATCGAATACGAACGGCGCGTTTCCTCACCGTCGATATGCGTCTTCAACGTGACGAACTGGCCTTGCGTGAAACGATAGTGGTCGCGCAGTTCGGCGGGGACTTCGAAGGCGACCGAAACCGAATCGGCGGTTTCGGGCCGCACTTCGCGGATACGCAGCGGGTGAAATTGCGGAGTGGCCATATCAGTATGGTTTGAAGTAGTCGAAGGGTTCGCGGCAGTCGAGGCAGCGGTACAGGGCTTTGCAGGCAGTCGAGCCGAATTGCGCGAGACGCTCGGTGTGCGCCGAGCCGCAACGCGGACACGACGGCGCGGGCAGCGCGCGGGGCACAAAGCGCATCACTTTTTCCTGCACGGGCGCGGGCGAACCGCAATTGCCCGTGGGCGGCGCAATGCCGTAGGCGCGCAGCTTTTCGCGGGCATCGGCGGTCATCCAGTCGGTCGTCCAGGCCGGCGCGAGCACCGTGGCGATCCGATAGGGCTTGAGTTCGGCCGCGTCGAGCGCATGCGAGACGTCCTCGGCGATCTGCGACATAGCCGGGCAACCGGAGTAGGTCGGCGTGATCACGACTTCGAGCGTGCCGTCGGCGTCGCGCCGCACATCGCGCAAAATGCCGAGTTCGCGAATCGACACCACCGGAATCTCCGGGTCCGGCACCGTTTCGAGCACGGCCCATGCGCGGGCGAGGGTGGCGTCGATTGTTTCGGTCGTGCGGAGGGCTGTCGAAGTCGTCATCGTCGGATTACCAGGTGGCGCCGGGGTGTTGGCGTGCAAGGCTCTGCATTTCAGCCAGCACGAAGCCCATGTGCTCGGAATGTTCGCCGTGCTTGCCGGTCGTGACGTGCTTGACCGGTTCGGGCAACGTCAAGGTGGCTTCGTCGAGCGTGGCGCGCACGTCGTCGAGCCATGCTGTTTCGAGGTCCGACGTCAACGGGCCGATGCCGGCTGCCGCGATGCTTTCCTCGACGGCATCCGTGCTGAAGAACTCCCGCGTATACGGCACCAGATAGTCCAGCGCGGCTTGCGCGCGGCGGTGCGATTCTTCCGTGCCGTCGCCGAAACGGATCAACCACTCGCGTGCGTGGTGCGCGTGATAACTGGTTTCCTTGATCGACTTGGAGGCAATCGCCGCCAACTGCTCGTCGCTGGATGCCATGAGGGCAGTCCACAGATGCGCCATCAGCGTCGAGTAGAGGAAATTGCGGACGATCGTGACCGCGTAATCCTTTTCGGCTTTCGCCGTGGCCGACAGCGGGCCGACATGCGGCAACTCGGCGAGCGTGAAGTTGGCGAACTCGCGCTCGGCGCGAAAGTACGCGTAGTCGTCTTCCGTGCGGTTTTTGCCGGTGAGTTGCTGTTCGAGCGACGCCGCGTGCGTGTACAGCAGCCGCGCCTGGCCAATCAGGTCGAGGCTCATGTTCGACAGCGCGATATCTTCTTCGAGGATCGGGCCGTGGCCGCACCATTCGGTATTGCGCTGACCGAGGATCAGCGCGGTGTCCGCGAGGCGCAGCACGTACTGGAGATGTTGGGGCGTGATGGTCATGGCCGCGCTTACATGTGGTTGACTTCGTCGGGGAGCGTGTAGAACGTCGGGTGGCGGTAGATCTTGTCGCCAGCCGGTTCGAACAGTTCCGCCTTGTCTTCCGGCGCGGACGCCGTAATCGCCGACGACGGCACCACCCAGATGCTCACGCCTTCCTGGCGGCGCGTGTAGACGTCGCGCGCCATGCGCAGCGCCATCGGCGCGTCGGCGGCGTGCAGGCTGCCGCAGTGTTTGTGGTCGAGTCCCTGCTTGCTACGCACGAAGACTTCCCAAATCGGCCATTCCTTGTTCATTGCAAATCTCCTGATTCTTTGTCCGGCAAACCGCGCGGTTAGGCGGCGTGCTGTTGTGCGCGCTGGCGCTGTTTTTCGGCGTGGGCGAGGGCGGCTTCGCGGACCCAGGCGCCGTCGTCGTGGGCTTTGACACGGGTGGCGAGACGCTCGCGGTTGCACGGGCCGTCGCCGTTCACCACGCGCCAGAACTCTTCCCAGTCGATGTCGCCGTAGTCGTGATGGCCGCGCGCTTCGTTCCATTTCAGGTCCGGGTCGGGCAGCGTGACGCCGAGCACCTTGGCCTGGTCGACGGTGGCGTCGACGAATTTCTGGCGCAGGTCGTCGTTCGAGATGCGCTTGATGCCCCATTTCGACGACTGGTTGCTGTGGATCGAATCCTTGTCGCTCGGGCCGAACATCATCAGCACCGGCCACCACCAGCGGTTCACGGCCTGCTGGACCAGTTCGCGTTGCGCTTCGGTGCCGGCCATCATCGACATGAGCGCGTCGAAACCCTGGCGCTGATGGAACGACTCCTCCTTGCAGATGCGGATCATGGCGCGTGCGTACGGGCCATACGTGCAGCGGCACAGCGGAATCTGATTCATGATCGCCGCGCCGTCCACCAGCCAGCCGATCACGCCGACGTCCGCCCAGGTCGGCGTCGGGTAATTGAAGATGCTCGAATATTTGGCTTTGCCCGAGTGCAGCGCGGCGATCAGCTGATCGCGCGACACGCCGAGCGTTTCCGCTGCGCTATATAGATAGAGGCCGTGGCCGGCCTCGTCCTGCACCTTGGCGAGCAGAATCGCCTTGCGCTTCAGGCTGGGCGCGCGCGTGATCCAGTTACCCTCCGGCAGCATGCCGACGATTTCCGAATGCGCGTGCTGCGAGATTTGCCGGACCAGCGTCTTGCGGTAGGCCTCCGGCATCCAGTCTTGAGCTTCGATCTTGCCGTCGGCGGCCATGACCGCGTCGAACTGCACCTGCTCGGACGAATCTGCGCCCGCGTCCAGCGGAGCGACATTGCCGGGAATATCCAGGGATTGCGTGTACATGGGGACGCTCTCTGCGGAAGTTGTCTGTGTGCGCACAGTATAAGCCAACCGACCGGTCGGTTAATAAATTTTTTGAGATGAGTCGATCGGGCCGATAGGGGCTTGCGCGGCTTCCTTTGCAAGGGTTTCGTCCGGCCGCCGCCCCGTCCCTACACTAAACCTATAAAATTGCGAATTGGCCGCGATTTGCGGCCTTCCTGCATCCCCCGGTACTCATGTTACGTCTAAGCGAAATCAAACTCCCGCTCGATCATCCCGAGAGCGCTCTCGAAGCCGCCGTACGCGCGCGCCTCGCGGAACTCGGCGTGGCTGCGGATGGGCTCATCCGATACACCGTGTTCCGCCGCGCGCATGATGCGCGCAAGCGCGCCGACATCAAGCTCACGTACATCGTCGATGTCGAGGTTACGGATGAAGCGGCGGCGCTCAAGCGGCTCGCCGACGTGCCGCATTGCGGCGTGACGCCCGACATGACTTACCAGTTCGTCGCCAAGGCGCCCGCGCAGATGACCGCGCTGCGCCCCGTCGTAATCGGCATGGGGCCGTGCGGCCTGTTTGCCGGGCTGATCCTCGCGCAGATGGGCTTCCGGCCGATCATCCTCGAGCGCGGCAAGGCTGTGCGCGAACGCACCAAGGACACCTTTGGCCTGTGGCGCAAATCGGTGCTCAATCCTGAGTCGAATGTGCAGTTCGGCGAAGGCGGCGCGGGCACTTTCTCCGACGGCAAGCTATACAGCCAGATCAAGGATCCGAAGCATTACGGCCGCAAGGTGCTCGACGAATTCGTGCGAGCCGGCGCCCCGGAAGACATTCTGTTTCTGAGCCGGCCCCATATCGGAACTTTCCGGCTGGTGAGCATGGTTGAAAAGATGCGAGCGACCATTCACGAGCTTGGAGGCGAGGTGCGTTTTGAAAGCCGCGTCGACGATATCGAGATCGATCAGGGCAAGGTGCGCGGGCTGAAGCTGTCGACCGGCGAAACGCTGCGCTGCGACCATGTCGTGCTGGCGGTCGGCCATAGCGCGCGCGATACCTTCCAGATGTTGAACGACCGCGGCGTCTATATTGAAGCGAAGCCGTTTTCACTCGGTTTCCGGATCGAGCATCCGCAGGGGTTGATCGACCGCAGCCGGTTCGGCAAATTTGCCGGTCACAAACAGCTTGGCGCCGCCGACTATAAGGTGGTGCATCACTGCAGCAATGGCCGCGCCGTCTACAGTTTCTGCATGTGCCCGGGCGGCACCGTGGTGGCAGCGACCTCCGAGCCGGGCCGCGTCGTGACCAACGGTATGAGCCAGTATTCGCGGGCCGAGCGAAATGCCAATGCCGGGATCGTGGTCGGCATTACGCCGGACGACTATCCGGGCGGGCCGCTCGCCGGCATTGCTTTCCAGCGCAAATGGGAAGAGCGGGCTTTCGAGCTCGGCGGCGGTAACTATATGGCGCCGGGCCAGCTGGTCGGCGACTTTATCGCCGGGCGGCCGTCCACGACGCTGGGTTCGGTGGTGCCGTCGTACAAGCCGGGCGTGCATCCGACCGATCTCAGCACGGCGCTTCCCGACTACGTGATCGAGGCCATTCGCGAAGCCTTGCCGCAAATGGACAAGAAGATCGCCGGGTTCGCGATGCACGATGCCGTGCTGACGGGCGTCGAGACGAGAACGTCGTCGCCGATTCGCGTGCGTCGGCGGGACGACTATCAGAGCATGAATGTCGAGGGCCTGTATCCGGCCGGCGAAGGCGCTGGCTATGCTGGTGGGATCTACTCGGCGGCCATCGACGGGATCGAAGTCGCCGAGGCGCTCGCGTTGAAGATGGCCGGGGCGCAGACGGCCTGAGTCGGCAGAGCGCGGGAACGCCGTCGTGCAGATCCGCGACGGCTGGTGCGATCGGGCACAATGCACGTTTTGCCTCGAACCGACGACCCGAATGACCATTCGCACCCTGGCTGCTGCTTGCGGCGCGGCGCTGCTTGCCCAGTTTGCCGTTTCCTCCACCGTTTTTGCCGCCGACGCTCCGGCACATTGGGTCACCGCCTGGGCGACGGCGCTGCAACCTATCCCACAGCGGGCGGACTTGCCGCCGCTCTACCGCGCACCGGAAGTAGCTGGCCGCACGGTGCGCCAGATTGTCTATCCGACGTTGTCCGGAAAATCGGCGCGCGTCCACCTGAGCAACCGGTACGGCAAAACTCCGCTCGTTATCGAAGATCTGCGCATCGCACGCTCGGCGGGCGGCGCGGCAGCAAGTGGTGGCGGGACGCGCGTGACCTTCGGCGGCAACGGCACAGTCTCAATTCCGCCGGGTGGCGAGTTGGACAGCGACCCAGTCGCAATCGATATCGCCGAAGGTGCGCCTTACTCTGTCAGCGTGTATGTGGGGCCCGAGCAGCGCATCGTGGCGTGGCATCGCGTTTCGAACCAGGTGAACTACGTTTCGACGCCGGGTAATCACACGGCGGACGCTTCCGCGGAAGAGTTTCGCGGCCGGTTTACGCAATATGTGTGGATGACCGGATTGTCGGTGGACGCGGCGCCTGCATCCGCCGCCGTTGCCGCGATCGGTGACTCGATCACCGACGGCATGCGCTCCAGTCTGAATCAGAATCGCCGCTGGCCTGATGTGTTGGCGCGCCGGTTTGCCGCTAGCGGCGACCGGTCGACCGCGATCGTCAATCTGGGAATCAGCGGCAACCGCTTGCTGAGCGACTCCCCTTGCTACGGCGACGCGCTCGCGACGCGCTTCGAGCATGACGTGCTCGCGCGCCCGGACGTCAAGACGGCGATTCTGCTGATCGGAATAAACGACATCAACTTCGCGGCAATGCCGCCGCGCAATGGTCTCGATTGCGACTTTCCGCACACCTCGGTGACCGCCGCCGATCTGATTGCCGGCTACCAGCGGTTGATCGCTACGGCCCGGCATGCCGGCGTGAAGGTGTTCGGTGCGACGCTGACGCCGGCGTCGCTTGCGCCGCAGCGAGAAAGCATTCGGCTCGCTGTCAACCAGTGGATTCGGACTAGTCATGCTTTCGATGGCGTCGTGGACTTCGACGCAGCGTTGCGTGACCCGGCACAAGTGGAGCGCCTGCAGCGCAACTTCGACAGTGGCGATCACATCCATCCAAGCGACGCGGGTTATGCAGCAATGGCGGAAGTAGTCCCGATGGACGCGGTAGTGAAATCGACCCGCAAGTGAGCCGCCAAAAAGATTTCGGTCAAACCCTTGTCATATGGCCGATGTTCACCTAAGATTCGCCTCCTCGTTGCAGAACGAGGCCGCGGCAGAAACCAGCGGGCGTAGCGTCAACAAGGTTTTAAGCGAAAGCGAAAAAATGTTGTTGACGAAACGAAAAAGAGCCTTCATAATCTCGTTTCTCTGCTGCTGATGCAGCGACGCAGAACGAAGCGGTGCCGGGTGGTTGGGAAGTCGACAGCGCGCGGTGCCGGTTTGGTGGTGAATGCGGAATCGATCTTTAAAAATTAACAGCCGATAAGTGTGGGCGCTTGATGCGCGACGCGCAGT